>CACBDG010000004.1 GCA_902537945.1 uncultured SAR116 cluster alpha proteobacterium | reverse complement strand
AAGAACCACTAGACAGAGTTTTTAATGCGGGGAAACATCTTTTAACTCTTATAAATGATGTATTAGATTTATCAAAAATTGAAGCTGGACGAATTGAATTGTTCAATGAAACATTTGAACTTAAGCCAATAATGGATGAGGTTATTATGACTTCTAAACCTCTTGCTTCAAAAAATAATAACGAATTAATTTTAAATTTTGATGATAAAATAGATTTAGTTACTGCTGACCAAACAAGAATAAAGCAAGTTATATTGAATTTAATTTCTAATGCATGCAAGTTTACAGAAAATGGTAAAGTAACTTTAGACGTTAAAAGGAAAAATAGAACTTATTTTAGAAATGGAAAAAAAATTTCTTCAGGAGATTTAGTTATTGTTAACGTTTCTGACACAGGTATTGGTATGACGGATGAACAAATGAGTCGTTTATTTAACTCCTTTGTTCAAGCAGATAGTTCAACAACTAGAAAGTATGGAGGAACTGGTCTTGGCTTAACTATTTCTAAACAATTAGCAATACTAATGGGTGGAGATGTGGTTGTTAGAAGTGAACTTGGAAAAGGAACAACGTTTACAGCTTCATTTTTAGCGGATTATTTAAGTGCCACGGATAATGTCAAAAATAATAAAATTAAAGAAGGACCCTTAATTGAAAATGTAGTTTCAATAGAAAATCAAAATTTAAATAAAAATGGAAAAACAGTTCTTATTATTGATGATGATCCTACTGTAAGTGAACTAATGAAGCGTCACCTTCTAAAAGAAAACTACAATGTTGTAGTTGCGCCTAATGGCAAAGATGGGGTTAAATTAGCAAGAGAAATTTCTCCAGATGTCATTACATTAGATATACTTATGCCTGAAATGGATGGTTGGTCAGTTCTTCGAACTCTTAAGGCTGATCCAAAAGTATCAGATATTCCAGTAATAATGGCGTCCATTTTAGATGAAAAAAACAAAGGTTTTTCTCTAGGTGCAGCTGATTTTTTATCAAAGCCCGTTCAAAAAGATTACCTTATGAAGGCTATTAGAAATTTAATCGGTGATAAAGACAACTTAAAAATTTGCCTTATAGAAGATGATAACAGCCTTAGATTTACAATTAGAGAAATATTAGAAAAGCAAAATGTAAAAATTATTGAAGCTGAAAATGGTAAAGTTGGTATATCGGTCTTGAAAAATGAGGAAATTAAACCGGATTTAATTTTATTGGATTTAATGATGCCAGTAATGAATGGTTTTGAGTTCTTGAAAGTAATAAGAGAAACAGAATTAAGCAATATACCAATATTAGTTTTAACTGGAGCTGACCTAAGTGAAGAAGAAAAGAAATTTTTATCAGGTGAGACACATAAAATTCTTCAAAAAAGTGATGATACTCTCTCAATTATTGTAAATGAAGTTGGTCAAGTAATAAAAGCTTCTTCAACTAAAGGAGAAAAAAAGTGACTAAGATTTTGTATGTAGAAGATAATGAAGATAATGTTTATATGTTATCAAGACGTCTTAAACGAAAAGGTTTTGAAATTGTGATTGCTGTAGACGGTGAACAGGGTGTAGAGATGGCATCAACAGAAAAGCCTGATCTTATTTTAATGGATTTAAGTTTACCTAAAATGGACGGATGGACTGCTACAAAGCATATTAAAAGTAATAATGATTTGAAATCTATTCCAATTATTGCTCTATCAGCTCATGCTATGGAAGAACATAAACAAAGAGCTATTGATAGTGGATGTAATGATTACGATACTAAACCAGTAGATATTGAGAGACTTTTATCAAAAATTTCAGCTCAGCTAGGCACTAAAAATGATTAATAAAGAGGATGCTAATATTCTGATTGTTGATGATATTGAAGATAATAGATATACACTTGAAAGAAGATTAAAGAGAGATGGTTATACAAATATTTTTTTAGCAGAGGGGGGTAAAACAGCCCTTGAAATGGCTACAGAAAATAAATTTGATTTAATTCTTTTAGACTTAATGATGCCAGATATGAGTGGCCTAGAGGTTCTTAAACATCTAAAAGGGGATCCCCTTCAAAGATCAATACCAGTAATTATGGTTACTGCATCTGATGAAGTTGAAACTGCTGCTGAATGTATAATTAATGGTGCAGACGATTTTATTACTAAACCATTTAACGGTACTTTGCTTAAAGCCAGAGTTGGTGCAAGTTTAGAGAAAAAAAGATTACGAGACACAGAAGAAAATTATCTAGACAGAGTTGAAACTGATAAAAAACGATCTCAACAAATATTGAAAACCGTTATGCCTACTTCGGTTGCTAATGAATTACAGTCATCTGGTAAAGTTAGATCTAGAAGATATGATGATGTTGCAATTCTAATTTGTGACCTAGTTGGTTTTACTTCTTTTTGTGAAAAAAACGATCCTGAATTAGTGGTCGAAACCTTACAGGGTCTTGTAGAGAATTTTGAAAAAGCATTTGAAGATTTTGGCTTGGAAAAAATTAAAACGGTAGGAGACGCCATTGTGGCAGTTGCAGGTTTGTCTTCACATGCTATTTCCCCAGTTAAGTCTTGTGTAGATTGTTCTTACAAATTAAGAGAGATTGCAAACTCATCTTCAATGCCTTGGGATCTTCATCTTGGTATACACTCAGGCTCATTAGTAGCTGGTACTGTTGGAATTAAAACAGTTCAGTTTGATATTTTAGGAAAAACAGTAAACGTAGCATTCAACATATGTGACATGTCTGAATCAAATCAGATTTTGATTTCCAGTGATGCCTGGATGACAGCAAGGAATGAAATCAAGGTCAAATCAATTGGATTAAAAAGATTGAAGAGTGGTCAAGATATTGAAATGTTAGAGTGTGTTTGAGGCTACCATTCGTTTTCAAATTCGTGGGAAAAAGAAAACATTTTTAGAGGAGTAGCTTCTCCTCTAGGAATTTTGGCAATGGGATTTAATTTAAATTCATCAATACCTCTGGCAAGTTGAGTTTCAAAAAAGGGCCAAATTTTTAAATCTCCTTTAACATTAGTTGGTGAAAACCTCATAGTTACTCCACACCTTCTTCTATTTGAGTTATTAGCACCGGATCCGTGTAAAAGAGCATCATTGTGGAGTGATATTTGTCCAGCTTTCAAATTAAGTGACACTATCTTTGTTTCATCTAATTGATCAAATGATACTTCTTGGTCAAGAACTAAATTTTTGGCAGGATTTTTTTTGTGAATAAATCGTCCCATTTTATGACTTCCAGAAACTACTTTCATCGCACCATTTTCTTCATCTGTATCAAAAACTGCAAGCCATACAGTGACGGCATTAGATGGATTTAATGGCCAATATTGAGCATCTTGGTGCCATGGTACAACTGATCCATCTTTAGGCTCTTTACTAAAAAATTGACCTCCCCATTGAACAAAATTAGGACCTAATAAATCTTCAACATAATCTAAAATAGTTGGTGCTCTGCATAGATCGTAAAATTTTTTACTAGCTTTGTGCCACATGTTAGTCTTATTAATATCAATATCTGGAGGTAATTTAGAACTTATTTCATCATACCAATTATGTAAGTCATTAACTGCATTTTCTGAGAACACTGGAAGACCTGTTACGTAACCTTCTTTTATATATTGTTCTTTTTCTTTATCTGAAAGTCTTCTAGCTTTCTGATCAATTTGAAACAAAACTCATCCCTCCCATATTTCATTCGAAGCTTTTGACCATGCTTCTTTAAGTTTTTCAATATTGAAGTTATCTCCTTTTGCCGCTTCGATTAGGTGTTTCTCTTTTTTAGTCATGTGATTAATAGCTTTTTCTATTATTGAAAGTGCTTTGTTTGGTATTATAACCGCTCCATGCTGATCTGCATGAATTATTTCACCATCATTCACATTAAGACCGTGGATATTGACCGATGATTCAAATTCAACAACGTGAACATAGGCATGACTGGGTCCAATTCCATTAGCTAAAACCTGATATTTTTTATCTATTGCGTCCAGATCTCTAAGTAATCCACTCGTTATTGTTCCTGCTAGTCCCAAGCCTTTATGTAATGCTACATTAACTTCACCCCAAAATGATCCTGTAGGATTTGGCCAATCAAGATCTTCGATTACACAGACTGGTGAAGCATCAGGATATTCTGCAAATTTTTTACTTATATATTCGTAATATTTTAATCGAATCGAAGTGGTTTCATCAGGTGATAATATAGGAGGATTAGAAGCCCTTATTTTAGCTGTTCTTGCTATTCCAACAATAGGTTCTAATTTATTATTGGCTGAAATAAAGGGATATTTTGTATAACCATCTGCAGATCTAGATCCTCTATATATATCAAGTGCATTTGAGATCGTTGGTGTATCAAACTTCTTTAAAAAATTTATTAACTTATTATTTAACATAAATTTCGCTCCCATTAATAATATAAACTTTAGAAAAAAAAGTTTAAAAGAAAAATTTATTAATTCGATAAAATTTTCGACATATAATGTGGATTTACTATGGCCTTTGATGCTCCTATTAGTCCATTGTTATTATTTTCTGTTAGCCATATAGGTACAGACTTAACATAATCATATCTTCTACCTTTATTTAAAAGATTTAATTCAAAATCACTTTTATTAAGAATAGACTGTAATTTTGGAGTTATTCCACCAGCTATTACAACTCCACTTTGTGCACCATTGATTAAAATAACACTGGAAATGATTGTGCCAAAAATACTAAAAAATAATTTTACAGTCTCGTATGCTTTCGGTTCGCCCTCCTTAGCATTTTCTCCAATAATTGGAGCTTTTAAATTCTCAAAAGGACTTTTATGTTTAAAACAAATAAATTCATATATTTCTTCAATACCAGAACCACTTACTATTCGCTCATTAGAGACATGATTATATTTTTTTCTTAGATACTGAAGCAGTTCTATCTCAAGATCAGAATTTGGGGCAAAAGAAGAATGCCCTCCTTCACCTTCTATAGCTAAAGGATAATTATTGATATTTAAAAGAGTACAAACACCCAATCCAGTACCAGGGCCTGTAACAAGAAGTGGAGCGTTTTTAATTGGGGTTCCATTTTTAATAGTTTTTAGATCATAATCATTTAGTAATTTATCGTTTAAGATTTTGTTTTCAGATATGTCTTTATAAAAAGATGCCAGACTTAGACATTGAGCAACAAAATCATTAACAAAAATTAGTTTATTTAAATTAAAATATTTTAAGAATTCGGATTGCCTAAAATTCCAGTGGTTATTTGTAAATTTTATATCATTTCTCTTTGTGGTGCTAGCAACTGCAATTGACATACTCTCGATGTCTAAATTATTTTTTTGTTGATAATGCTCTATAGCATCATAAATGTTTTCAAAATCAGAACATTTTAAATAAGCAAAATTAGTAAGATCGCCATTATTTTTTATTTGGTAAGCAAACCTTGCATTTGTTCCACCTATATCTGCAACTAATAATTTCATGCTATACTCAAAATATATTATTCAACAATTTAAAATAGTCTGTAAAAATAGTTTTATAAACTATTATTTATTATCAAAAGGTTTAATTAGATGAATTTTATTTTTTATGTTTTACTATTTAGTATATTTCCATTTATTGTCCATTCTCAAATTAAATTAGAAAAAATTACTCCTAAAATTTCAAATTTATGGGGTATAGCTATCATAAATAAAGATGAAATTCTGGTAACTCAACGTTCTGGAAATCTTTACAGGTTAAATATATTTAATAAAAATATATCGAAAATTGAAGGTGCGCCTAAAGTCTATAATTCGGGTCAAGGTGGATTACTTGATATAGCTTTTGAAAAAGAGAATAAAGTTCAAAGAGTTTATTTATGTCTTAGCAAAATCATAGCTAGCAATAAATCATCAACAGCTATACATAGTTATAACTTAAAAAATGATCAATTAACTAATGAAAAAGTTATGTTTATATCAAATAAAATATCATCAAGTGGAAGACATTTTGGGTGCAGGCTTGCAATTAAAAATGAATTTATTTTTGCTACTTTAGGTGATAGGGGAACTAGAGAGGACAGTCAAAATAGTAAAAATCATTCTGGTTCAATCATTAAAATATTAAAAAATGGAAATAAATATAATAATAAGGCATTTACAAATTCACTTCCTGAAATTTATTCTTTAGGACACCGAAACCCACAAGGACTCAGCTTTGATTTGTCCAAAAATATCTTGTGGGCTCATGAACATGGGCCGCAAGGTGGAGATGAATTAAATATAGTTTTAAAAGGAAAAAACTATGGTTGGCCTAAAGTCACTTTTGGTAAAGAATATGGTTCAGGTAGAAAGATTGGAATTGGAACTTCAATTCCAGGTTATGAAGATCCTAAATATGTTTGGGTGCCGTCAATTGCTCCATCTGGGATGATTATTTACGGAGGAAAAATGTTTCCAGAATTTAAAAATAAAATTATTTTAGGATCTTTAAAATATAAAAGATTACACATTTTATCCTTAAAAGATGAAAAAGTAGTTGATGAAAAATTTTTTTTAGAAAATAAGATTGGAAGAATTCGTGATATAGAAGAAATATCAGATGGGTCTTTAATAATTATAAATGATGAGTATGATGGTGGTGTTTACAGGCTCTATAAATAAAAAAAATATATTTTAGTTAACAAAAAAACATAGCCATAATAGATGGAGAATTAGATGATTAAATTTTATTACAACACAAGTCCTAATCCAATGAAAATAGCGTTGTGTTTAGAAGAAATGGATTTGTCATATGAAGCAATTCCAATAGATACTAGAAAAGGTGACCAACATTCGCCATCATATTTATCCATTAATCCAAATGCTAAAGCTCCTGCAATTGAAGACGATGGACATGTTGTTTTTGATAGCAATGCAATATTACTATATTTAGCAGAAAAATATGGAAAATTTATAACTGAAAATAACCCTAAAAATAGAGCTGATCTTTTATCATGGTTAATGTTTGTTGCTACAGGTATAGGACCTTATTCAGGTCAATCTGTTCATTTCCAACACATGGCACCACAAAAATTAGACTATGCGATTAATAGATATCTTTTTGAAGCTGAAAGACATTATAACTTATTAGACGATCGTTTATCTCAGAACCAGTATATGTTAGGTAACACCTACACCATAGTTGATATGTGTGTGTGGGGTTGGGCACGTATGTTACCTAAGGTGATAGGTGAAGGTGAGTTAGAAAAAAGAATAAATTTAAATAGATTAATGACAGAGATAAATAGCAGAGAAGCTGCTAAAAAGGCACTCAACATTACTAAAACAAATAATCATAATTTTAAGGTTGAAATAGACGCAGAAGCAAGTAAACATCTATTTCCTTCTAACGAAAGGCTTAAAAACTGAATTAAGTTCTAATTTCAAAAACAGAATTGAGAGGGTGATCAGTTTCAATTCTCTTCACTGTTTTGAAACCAACTAAATCACAATATTCTTTAACTTTTGACTCTGGTAAACCAACAGTTCCAAGACCTGCACCATTGTTTGCAAGCGAAGTTGTCATACAAAAATGTAAACTCATAGCGTACATAAAAGGTACCATAGGACCTTCATTGTCAGCAGGATCATCTTCACACTTAATATCCATGAGGACAAAAATACCATCATCTTTAACTGCTTTTCTAATTGTTTTCATCCCTTCTAATGGATCAATCATATCGTGAATAAGATCAAAACAAGCAACAAAATCAAATTTTTCCGTTAATGGATTAGATACATCCCACTGCATGAATTTTAAATTATCCTTAACTCCAGTTTCTAAAGCAATTTTTTGAGCTCTTTCAATATTAGGTTCAAATAAATCAAAACCAAAAAACTTACTTTTGGGAAACTTCTTCGCCATCTCTATTGTGGATCTTCCTGAACCACAACCAAAGTCAGCAAATGTTACTGAACCTGATTCTAATCTTGATTTCAGCTCAGGCATTTTATCAACCCAATCTGTTACTAAAAAATGCCTATATCTAGTACATCCTGTTTGATCGATACCGTTCCAAAAACCTTGGTCAATTTTATCATAATTAATGCCACCCCCGTTTTTAAAAGAATTTAAAAGTTCATGGTAGGGTAATAATGAGCTATTTAATATTTCAATAAGACCTTTTTGCGAAAATTTTCCGCCTTCTTCAACAAGTACAGGAATAAATTCTTTATTTAGTGATATCTTTCTGCTTACTTTGTCAAAATCAAGGTAGCCTAATGAAAACATACCTAGACCCCATTCCCTAAGATATCTTTCATCAAGTTTCGTTCTTTCTGCTAATTCCTGGCTAGTAGCTGCTCCGTTTTGAGCAAGGTCTTTGAAAATCCCTAAATCAACACCAATAGCACAAAGGCGAATTCCCACAGCACCTCTGGCATCGCCAACTATTTTTTTTATTAAGTCTTTTTGAATTAAATTTTGGTCATCCATTACAATATTCTCCTCAACTTAGAATTATATAAGTAAAAAAAAAAATGTAAAATCTTACAATTGGTATGTTTTTTGAAATAAATACAGTTCTTTTAATAATTTGTATTTTAAAATTATTTAATTAATATTTTAGGGTAATTTCAATATTAGGAAAAGCCAATGCGAGATTGGGATACAAGAATAAATACTTTAAAATCTGATATTCAAGCTGCTCGTGAAAAATATGTTATTCCTTTCATGAAAGTTCAGCCTAAACCAGTTCCACCACAAAATGAAGTGTCTCAAACTCCTTCTGTAAATTCTGAAGAAAATAAAGTTGAAACTAAAGCCGAAGCTACAACTGAAAAATTATATGAGAATAAGGATCCAACATCTTCATTAGATTTAATAGAAAAGACTAATGAAGCTAAGAATGAAATTAACTTAGGCTTAACTGAAGAGATAACAAATAAAATTGATAATGCTTTGGAACAAACAAAATCTGATGGTAAAGAAGCACCAACTATAAATGTTGAAGAAGCAGTTGCATCAGCAGAAGAGGCTCCAACTGTAAATGTTGAAGAAGCAGTTGCATCAGCAGAAGAGGCTCCAACTGTAAATGTTGAAGAAGCAGTTGCATCAGCAGAAGAGGCTCCAATTGAAAATAAAGAAGAAAATGTTGACACTAATCAAACTAAAAAAACCGAACTTGAGCTTCTTGAGGAACGAGACGAAGACAGTCTTACCGAAGAAGAAGAAGACAGAATGTATGAGTTGAGAAGATTAAGAGCACAAAAAAGAATTAACGACGAAGTTAGAGAAGAAGAACAAGCTGAATTCAAAAAAGCCGATGAAGAAATCGCTCATTTAAAAACATTATTAAAACCTAAGAAGAAAAAGTTACCAAAAGGATATGTAGAATAATATTAAATCTATCTAACTTTTTTATTCTTCATTCTCCGCCATTTCCAAGGTGATATAAATTTTCCTGACCACATACCAGCATTGTTTAATTTGGCGATTGCTTCGTCCTTAACATATTTTTTTGAATATTTTCGGTAAGCTAGTGCCCATCCCCTTTTTACCATTAATGAGTTAATATCATTTTCATCTACATAACATATCGAAATAGATCTTTTGTATCTGTCTTTTGTTTTTTTAATACATGATATTTTTCTTGAGCCAATTATTTTTTCAAGTTCTAACTTTGCTCTAATTCCACATGAATATGTATGTCCATAATTGTCAGTACAAGTTTGTTTTATTTCTGGCGTATCAATACCATAAAATCTAATTTTTTCAGAGTTAAGTATTATTGTATCGCCATCAATTATTTTTAATGATGAGCTTGCATTTAAAACTTTTGAAAAAGCTAATGTATTAATTAATAAAACTAAAAAAAATATTTTAAACATTTAAAAGTTCTTTATTTAAAATTGTTTTTGTTTTCCAATGAGAAGGTTCTAATCCTCGAATTTTAGATTTGAAAGTAGCTATTTGCTTACCTAACAAACATCCAAGGTAAATATTTTTAAGATCAGAACCACCAAAGGCAATGCTTGAAATATTTTTAAGCTTTGTACTTACTATATTATCAAGGTGTTTTCTTTCTAAAATTCCTTTTTGATATGCTTTTTCTACATATGATATGTGCTTTTCGTTACTATCTTCTAAAATGATCTTCTTTTTTCCATTTTTATCAATATGAATTAATTTATTACTAACTATACATGTCACCCAAATTCCTTCATCAAAATCAAAAGCAAAACCGTCAGGAAACTCTCCTACATCAAATTCAGCAACTATTTCTTTATTAATTAAATTCCCGTCAGAAGTAATATCAAATTTTGACATACAACGTGAAAAGGTCTCATTTACGTATAATTGGTTTGAAAAAGGATGGACAATACATTCATTTGTAAATCCTAAATTATCAGCTACAACCCTAGGTTTTTTTTCGTCAATGAGTATTATAAATCCATCTTTCCAATTTGGTTTACATCCTAAAATCCGTGGAATAAGCCTTGTACTTACTGTAACCCAAATTCTTCCAGTATGGTCTATGTGAACATAATTTGTAGGTGGCAGAGGTTCATTATCTATTTCTAATAAAAATGGAATAAGTTCACCATTATTGTAAAGTCTGTATACACCACCAGTATCTTCACCTAAATGTGTTAAAAGCCATCCTCCATTAGGATGAATTGCTATACCATTTGGTTTTGGTTGAAAATTACCTTTTGCTAGAATTGTTTTTTGATCTCCATTTTTAGTAATTAAGGTTATACCACCTCTCCAATCTGCAACGTGTAAGGTTTCATTTTTGTCAACTAGCACACATTCTGGTCTTACTAGATTATTACCTATGAATTTTACTTCCTCTAAAATCTTCATATATTCAACTATTGTTCATGTTTGTTCCTGCCAATGAACTTATAGTCCCAGAAACAGGTATCATTGATCGTAATTGTAATGCCCAAGTTCCATTTCTAAAGGTAGATACCCAAATTCCTTTAGCTGAACCATAACTTTTTTTATTGATTAATCTTCTATTAAACTCTACTTCACATTGAACTGTTTTATCGGATTTATTTATAATTTTACATTTGTCTAAAGTTGAAAAACTCCAATTTTCAACATTACGCATTGTATCAAGTTGTACTTTTAATGATTTCCAGAAATCTTCGCCATTTTTATAAATTACAGGTTCATTTCCATTTGAGTGGACGTAATGAGGGAAATGTAAGTTTGTTATGATGTTATTCTTTTCTGCTGTATTAAAAGCGTCAATAAATATATAAAGACATGAAACCCCTGGATGTTCATTTTTCATTTTTTATTTCCTTTAACTACTATTTAGCAAATTTAATTCTAAATATAAAATTATCGTCTAAGTGGAGTGTCTAAATTAATCTCTTGATCCTTTTTTTTTTTCTCTTAAAAAAATATAAACACCAGCGCTCATAACAATCATTACACCTATAATGGTTCTAATAGTTGGTATATCATCAAATAAAAAGTAACCTATAATTATTGACCAAATTATCAATGAATATTCAAATATAGATGTTATCGAAGTAGAATAATTGCTGTATGCTCTAAAAACACAGGTGAATGCAATTGAAGCTAAAATTCCCATTAAAACAATATACTGCCATGTATAATCAAAATTACTAAACCATTCTCTAAAAATAAATTTTATTGTAGGGTCACTAAATTTATCAAATTGACCCGAACCAAGGAAAAAATACATAAATAAACATAAAATAAGGGTTATAATGTAAAAGTAAAATAATTGAGTGTGCGTATCATCTTTATCTGATGTAATTTTAGTAATAGTCATTGATAAAGCATAAAAAAATGCACATAACAAGGGTAATAAATTTTTAAAATCAAAATTAGATAAAGTTGGATTTAAGATAATATAAACTCCTATAAACCCAAAAAAAATTGCTAACCATCTCCTGTAACCAATAGTTTCATTTAAAAGTGTTCTAGCAAAAATTGACATAAAAAAAGGAGTTGAAAAATATAAGGCTGTTGCCACAGCCAGAGACAAATACGTTAATGATATAAAGAACATGCTAAAAGCTAAAAAATGAAGAATTACTCTTATCAATGATAAAACAGGGTAGCACGTAATAAATATTATTTTTTTTTTATAAATAAGTAGAAACACAGCAGATAATGTTGCTGCAATGAAGGTTCGTCCAAAATAAATTTCATATAATGAGACTTTTTGAAAGATAAATTTTAATATGGAATCATGAACAGAAAATGTTGCCATAGCAACTATGATATAGATTATTCCAATAGTATTGTTAGTACTCATAAAATTGTTACCATTTCAATTTTAAAAGTTTATAACTGCCAATCTATTGGTTCAATATTTTTTTGTTTAAGATAATTATTTGTTTTTGAAAAAGGTTTAGAACCAAAAAAACCATTATGAGCGGAAAATGGTGATGGGTGAGCACTTTCAAGAAGTAAGTGATTGTTTTTATCAATAAAATTACACTTTTCCTGAGCTTTTTTTCCCCATAAGATAAATACAACATTATTTCTTTTTTTATTAATGACTTTCAAAACTGAATCTGTAAATTTTTCCCATCCCTTACCTTGGTGTGAGCCAGGCATGCCTTTTTCAACTGTCAAACTATTGTTAAGCATCAAAACGCCCTGATGAGCCCAATTTTGCAAATCACCATTTTGTGGAGAAGTTATACGAAGGTCATCAAATAATTCTTTAAAAATATTTTGAAGAGAGGGTGGAATTTTTTTGAATTTTTCAACTGAAAAGCTTAACCCATTTGCTTGACCTTCACCGTGATAAGGATCTTGTCCAACAATGACAACTTTAACTTTACTAAGAGGGGTTAAATTGAACGCGTTGAAAATTTTATTCATAGGTGGATAGATTTTTTTACCTAACGAAATTTGTTGCTTAAGAAATGATCTAAGATCTGACATATATGGAGCAGTAAATTCCTCGTTCAGTTCAATTTTCCAACTTTCATGTATTTTTGCGTTAGACAATTTGTAGTGCTATCCAATTTTTAATTTTGTTTTATCTTTATATGTTATCTAACATGCCAATCTTCATTAAGTGGTCTAGCGCTATTAAGTTCACCATAACCAGCGCCAGTAGTTCCAGTTGGTTTTGGTCCAAAATATCTAGGATCTTTCAACTCATTATTAGGTTGAAATCGAATGTCACAAGTTAAGCGTATTTTTTTGTCATTAGCATAATTTTCAAAAGTTCCATGAACAGTATACATCCCAAAAATAAGTGCGTCTCCTGGATTAAATTGAGTAGTTAAAATTTTTGTATTTCTTTCTTGAGCAAAAGTTATAGGGTTTGTGTCTATTGTCGCTTTCATATGTTTATGAATGTCTACGTCAAATCCTTTATATTTGGTTTTAATATCTGAAAATTTGTGAGACCCTTCAATTATAAATAAAGGACCTTTATCGATAGTTATATCTGTAAAAACAAGCCAACATGTGAGTACCTTTTGAGTTTTTCTTGTGAAAAAACCTGCATCACAATGCATATGAGTGAATTTTCCTCCTGATACTGCTCTTAAAAATATAAAATCAAAGCCTATTGAAGAAATTCCAAATATTCTAGAAAAAACACTTTCTAAATTATTGCCATTTGTAATTTTTCTTAATGATTCTGTATTACTTACGTCTTCCCAAAAAAATCCTCTATCTTTATGTAATTCATCTCTTCTTGATCTGCCTGACCAAATGCCTTCAGTAAATGGATCCTCAAGCTCATCTACATTTTTTAATTTTTCAAAAATATCATTTCGAGCTTTAGTGATATCATTTTTTTCAATGACGTTTTTCAAAAAGAGATAACCATTGTCATTTAGTGATTGTCTTAATTTTTCATCAGTAGCATTTTTAAGATTAGTTTCTTTTAATTTACCTAAAAGGGAATTAGGTACTTTTATCCCGTTAATTAAAGCTTCCATTGAAATCAACCTTACATAAGCAACTATTTATCTGATTTAATCTATCAACTAAATATTACTGTGTCATTGATATTAGTAATTTTTACCTTGAGTTTATAATTTTAATAGAGCTATCATTATGGTAGAATTATGTGAGAGAAAATCATTGATAGTAAGTTCTATAAAGACAAAAATAATTTCAGTACCATTTTCTGATCCTCCTGAAACAGGTTTCTTAAAACTTGAAAAAATAGATCTCTTAATTGTTCAGGTGGAAACAAAAAATGGGGTTATTGGAACTGGTCATCTTCATCCTTTAGCAGGTGGTTTAAAAACTTTGGAAATGTGTATTAATGAGATGTTAAAACCACTTATTATCGGTGAAAGTATAGATAATATTGAAGCCTTATGGAATAAAATGTGGAATGCTACTTTCATACAAGGAAGGATGGGAATAACTGTAATGGCAATGTCAGCATTAGATATTGCTCTATGGGATTGTTATGGAAGAACAAAAGAAATGCCTCTTTGGAAAATATGGAAAGGAAATCAAAAAGCTCTGCCCGTTTATGGATCAGGTTGTTATAGAGGCCTAGGTCATGATGGTATGATACAAAAAGCAAAAAAATATGTTGGGCAAGGATTTAAGTCTATAAAAATGCAGGTCGCTCATTGTTTTAGTAATGACGAAGATATTGTTAATGTTCGTGATATGCGAAATGAACTTGGTAAAGATATTGGAATAATGATTGATGTAAATCAAGGCTGGTCAGTAGAAGAAACTATTAAAGTATGCCCAAAAATTGAAAGTTATGAACCTGAGTGGCTCGAGGAACCAATTATGGCAGACGATTTTGATGGTTATGATAAAGTTTGTAATTCAACACCAATTCCAATAGTAACTGGTGAAAATAATTTCACTCATCACGATTTATTACCTTTTATGAAAGGAAAAAAAATACCTATTCTTCAACCTGACATAATGCGAGGAGGTTATACAAATTTGATTTATAGCTCAAAATTAGCAAATAAATTTGGAATTAAAATTGCACCGCATATGTTTCCAGAACTTTCAATTCATATTGTTGCTTCTATTGAAAACCCCTCATGGCTTGAGTATATGGGTTGGTATGATCATCTTTGGAAAGAGCCACTTCTTCCGAAAAATGGAACATTAACACCGACGTTACGTCCTGGCCATGGTATGGATTTTAAAACAGAAATTGGTATTTTTTGATATGTTATATAAATAGAAGATTAACAAGAATTATTTTTTTGAGAGAGGTGAGAATGAAATTTAAAATTACAAGGGCTAAAGAAAACAAATTTGAATCTGGATTACGTGGTTTTTTTTCATATAAGAATTTAGGTATTGAAGAAGCAACCTCTGGTGATTTTGGAGCCAATGTTATTAAAGCAATAGAGGGTAAACATGCTAATGGGGAATGGCATTATCATAAATTGAAATTTCAGATGGTTTATATTTTAAAAGGCAGTGTAGAGTTTGAATATAAAGGTGAGGGAACATTCACTTTGAATGAGGGCGATGTAGTTTATCAGCCACCAGAGATTCATCATAGAGAAATCAAGCACTCTGATGACCTTGAATTGATAGAAATAACAAGTCCTGCTGAGTTTGAAACTATCTCTTTAACCCAAAACAATTAATTGATCGTATCAATAATGGGTGAAGAGGTTGCAGAAATTTTCTCTAAACATATTTTTTCGTCGAAATATGAAGATTTAAGTGAAAAAACAATAAAACAATTAAAAGTTTTTTTATTAGATACCGTTGGTGTTGGAATTGCTGGAAGCACAGGTTCAAAATTAAACGAACTTAAGAAAATTGCACATACATGGTCTAAGGGTAAAAATTGTACTGTCCTTGGAACGTGGGATAGGTATTCAAGGGATGCAACAACACTTATTAATGCATATCAAATACACTGTCTTGAATTTGACTGTATTCATGAAGGAGCAGTTGTTCACCCCATGGCAGCTATTTTTAGTTCTTTACTCGCTCATTGTGAAGAACTAAATAATTTAGGGTATAACATAAATGGGAAAGAATTTTTAATCTCTCTAGCATTAGGTGTTGATATTGCCTCATTTCTAGGTATTTGCGCTCGGGGGGAATTGAAATTTTTTAGACCGGCAACAGCAAGTGGTTTTGGAGCTGCGGCAGCTTTATCAAAAATACAAAAATTTTCTATAGAAGAGATACATAATGCTTTAGGTATAATGTACTCACAAACATGTGGAAATATGCAATCCCATGTTGAAGGTGTACCAATTCTAGGACTTCAAGTTGGTTTTAACGCAAAAGCAGCTTTAGCTTCTATAGATCTAACAAAAGCTGGTTTCCCTGGTCCTAAAAGAGTTTTTAATGGAGAACATGGTTACTTCAAATTAATAGAAAATGATGATTATGAAATGACTTATCTCCTAGAGAATATTGGCAAAGTTTGGATGATTGATCAATTAGCTCATAAACCCTTTCCAAGTGGAAGATTAACTCATGGATTGGTACATGTAATAAAAGATTTAAAATTAAAACATGGGTTAAATAAAGACGACATTGAATCAATTGAATGTCATGTCCCACCTGGAGTTTACAAATTAGTGGCAAGACCAATAATTGATAATCTTACAACGAATTATTCAAAGTTATGTGCTAAATTTGTTGGTGCTAGTTTCATGATTAATGATCATTTGAATATTGAAACTTTTACAGAAAAAAAATATCTAAATAATAAAGACACATTAAATTTCGCCAAAAAAATTACAATGATTAAGAATGACAAATTAGATCAAAAAGTCCTTACACCACAAAAATTTGTTATTACACTTGTTAATGATAGTAAAATCGAAATAAACCTTGATTATGTTTATGGTCACCCAAAAGCACCTTTGTCTGAGAAAGAATATTTAAAGAAATTTTCTAATTGTTGTTTTTCTTCAACTAAGAAGATAGATAAAAATCAAGTCAATGGAATGATAGATTTTATATTTGATCTAGAAAACAAAGAAAATGTTATAGATTTTTTCAAAATAATTTAATTTTTGTTTGAACTAGCTATTTTTTCAACCATTTTAAATAATACAGCGGTACCTTTTAAAATATCTGATATTTCTGCATATTCCTCGGGACAATGACTTAAACCGTCCATACATGGTACAAAAATCATAGAGGCAGGTGCAACTCTTGATAAATGAGCTGTATCATGGCCAGCGCCGCTATCCATAATAATACTTGAGAAGCCATATTCATCAGAGGATACTTTAAATAATTTTACTAGTTCTTTATCCATTTCCACATAAGGTGCAAAAGCAATATTTTTCATTTTAATTTTACAAGGACCGCTTTGGTTCATTGTTTCAATTTGTTTTTCTAATTCCTTAATATATTGATCTCTTGAGCTTTTACTGGAAGCCCGTAGATCAATAGTCATATCAACTTTACCTGGAATAATCGCTGCAGCATTTGGATGAACATTAATTTTACCAATGGTTGAAACAAAATGTTGATTACTTTCTTTTGCTAACCTTGAAGCTAACTTATTCACAAATGTTATTATTTCTGAAGAAGTAACAAGAGCATCAGCTCTTTGATCCATTAAAATGGTTCCACTATGACCAGCTTGACCATTTACTTCTACACTAAACCTAGAAATACTGGGAATAGATCTTACAATGCCTATATCTATGTTTTTTTGCTCTAAAACTTTACCTTGTTCAATGTGTAATTCTAAACATGCAACAATATTTTCAATAATTGAAAATGGTTTTGTAAGTAAATTAGATTTTCCACCAATCTTATCTATTTCGTCTTTTAAAATTTCTCCCGACGAATTGCTTCTGGACAAGATATCTTTATTTAAAGCACCTATCATACCTCGTGTTCCAATACATGAAATACTCCAATCATTTAATTCTTCCCCAAGGTAATCATATACTGCAAGATTAAAAGGTAGGTTGATATCATTTTCCTTAATATGTTTTACTACACATAATGCAGCGACAACCCCAGCAATCCCATCAAATCTTCCCCCTGAGGGTACTGTGTCAATATGTGATCCTATAATAACCACTTTCTCAGTATTAATTTTTGATTTTAAAAGTCCAATCAAGTTTCCAGCGTCATCTGTAGACACTATCAATCCAAGTTTCTGATATTCATTTTTTAACCATGATCTTGCTTCATAAAACTTTTTACTAAAGACAATTCTTGTATATGGATTGTCTTGATCAGTTATTTTTTCTAAATCATCAATTTTCTGCTTAATGAATGAAATGTTAGATTGAGCGCTAAAGTCCATTATTATTTATCCCTGTTGAGCAAATATTAAATTATCAAATTATTTAAAATTTTAAATTTATCTAATAATAAATGGAT
Organism: uncultured SAR116 cluster alpha proteobacterium; assembly: GCA_902537945.1. Classification (GTDB taxonomy): domain Bacteria; phylum Pseudomonadota; class Alphaproteobacteria; order Puniceispirillales; family Marisalimonadaceae; genus Marisalimonas. The sequence goes on along the minus strand of CACBDG010000004.1, from coordinate 98,017 downwards.
TTGAAACTGAAGTTTTTTCTGCAATCCATATAGATTTTGTTTGTAAAAATTCTTTTATGGACTCTTGCCCACTTTCTCTTCCTCTACCTGATCTTTTATAACCACCAAACGGAGACATAAAACTAACAGCTCTATAAGTATTTACCCATACTGTGCCTGCTCTTAAGGCATCTGACATTCTAAGAGCTCTTCCTATGTCATTAGTCCACACTCCGGCAGCTAACCCGAATATTACGTCATTTCCAATTTTTATAGCTTCTTCTTCGTCTTTAAAACGAATTATAGATAATACTGGTCCAAAAACTTCTTCTTGAGCTATTCTCATATCATTATTAACGTCAGTGAAAATTGTTGGTTCTACAAATCTATTACCTTTAACATCCTTTCCAGAATATGCTTGACCTCCTAAAAGACACTTTGCTCCTTCTGCTTTTGCGATATCAATATAGCTCATTATTTTTTCAAATTGTGGTTGAGTGGTTACGGGGCCAACATGAGTGTCTAAAGACATAGGGTCTCCAATTTTTGCCTCACTCGCAACTTTTACAAGCCTTTCAACAAACTTTTCATATATTGAATCTTGAACTAAAAGACGAGAGCCAGCAATACACGTTTGACCTGTTGCGGCAAATATTCCTGAAATAACACCCATAATTGCAGCTTCAAAATCAGCATCCTCAAAAACGATATTAGGGGATTTTCCACCTAATTCTAGAGATACAGGCATTATTTTTTTTGCTGCAGTTTCATAGATCTTTTGCCCAGAAATGTCTGATCCAGTAAATGCAATTTTTGATACGTGTTTATGTTCAACTAATGGTTGCCCAACATCAATACCCATACCTGTAATACAATTTACAACTCCGTCAGGAAAACCTGCCTCAGATACTAAATTCATAAATTCTAAGGTAGAAGCTGAAGTGAATTCTGATGGTTTAATTACAGCAGTATTTCCTGCTGCCAGAGCAGGCGCAAGTTTCCAAGATAAAAGCAGTAAGGGTGAATTCCATGCTGTTATCATTCCAACAACACCAAAAGGTTCATATTTAGTAAAGTTAAATATACCAGGTTTATCAGAGGGTAGTACTGATCCTTCGACTTTATCAGCCAGCCCTCCAAAATATCTGTACCATTCTGCAAGATATTTTGTTTGGGCACCCATTTCTGCGATAAGTTTTCCATTATCTTTAACTTCAATTTCGCCTAATTTCTGAGCATCTCTTTCCACAAGCTCTGCCAGCTTAATTAGTAATTTACCTCTCTGCGTAGGTTTTGTTTTGGACCAATTATTTTCAAATACGTCTTTTGCAACATTGACGGCTGTATCAACATCATGAGCATTACCTCTAGCCATTTCAGCCCATTTTTCACATGTGTATGGGTTTTCAGTTTCAAAATATTCACCACTATTTGGCAACATCTCCTTACCGTTAACGAAATGGTTGTATTTTTTCATATTTATTCATCCACAAATTAAATTTAATAAGTTCAAAACTTGAGCAAAAAGTTTTCTAACAAAAGAAAATAATCAACTAAATCCTTGTTAATCAATTTTTCGTTAGATTTGTGACCCTCTGAGCCTGTGCCTGGACCAATATTTATAATATTAACATTGTCGTCAGCAAAATATCTTCCATCACTTACTCCAATAGAGGATAAAAATTTAGATTTTTGTCCAGTAATCAGCTCTTTGGATTTTGACAGTTCCTTCAAATAAATATTTGATTTATTGGATTTAAATGGATTTGTACCAGTAAGAAATTTCACTTTTGCTGATTTATCAACTTTAAGTATAAATTTTTTAATTTCGTTGAAGGCTTTTTTAACATCTTCTTTATGAGTAATTCTTCTATCAACTACTATTCTTGTTTTTGAGGGGACGACGTTCACATTTTCTCCCCCAGATACAATACCAACGTTAATTGTGGATTTATGAGTTCCAATATTATATTTTTTTATATGTTTTTTAAAATTTGAATTTAATTCATTAATTATTTTTGCAGATTTTTGAATAGAATTAATTCCCTTGTGGGGTTCACCAGCATGTGAAGTTTTACCAAAAACATTTATCTCTAACCAAAAGACACCTCTTTCTTCAATTACGAAATTATTATTAGTTGGGGCACCTAAAATTAGGGTATGAGGTTTTATAACTTTTAGTTTTTTTAAATATTTCGTGCCATCAGGTCCTAAATTTTCTTCATCAGTAACAAATGTAAAATCTATATTTTCTCTGATATTTGGAAAAAGTCTTTTAAAATTTTTGGCTAAATATAAATGAACTGCTGCACTTCCTTTACAATTAACTGCTCCTAGCCCGTATGAATAATTTTTTTCTACTTTTAGATTAAAAGGGTTGCTTTTCCATTCACTTAATATTGGTCTAACAGTATCAATATGAGAATTAAAAACTATTGATTTCTTTGTTCCTTGATAATTAGATGCACAAATATTTATTCTTTCTTTATCAACACTATATGATCTTATTTGTAATCCACTGTTTTTAAGATAGGAGCTTACAAATTTTCCAAAATTTTTACTGCTTCCGGGAGGATAACATGTATCTATCTCAATAATTTGTTTCAATAAATCTAATAATTCTTTTTGTATATTATTTTTCATATTAAATTCTAAAAAGCTTTTTTGAGTTTGTTTTAATCATATAATCAATTTCCTTCATTGTGAACCCTAATTCATGTACTTGTTTTATAAATTCATAAAAGCCTAAATGCGGCTTGGGTAGAATAGAAACACCACAGTCGCTAGACAAAATAACATTTTTTGGGTCAGCGGTTTTAATTAAATCTTTTAAAGTTTTTAGTTTGATTCCTCTAATTTTATGTCTTTCATCGTCAACATGTGTAAGTGGAACCTCCGTTGCTTTTGAAACAAAGAAATAGGAAAATTCAAAGTAAACATTAAAAATTTTTAATTTTTCTATTGTTGTTTTAGTAAAATTATTTGAAGGTACTAAAATTTTTTCTACACCTAGACTTTTAGCAGCTTTTACTAAAATTATAGTTTCTTCGGGTGATAAGTGACCAGTATTTAAAACAATATTTTTTTTTGCAATTAACTCTAAAATTTTTGATGTTTCGTATGTAGGTCCTTCGTTAGGTACATAAAAACAATCTTGAATGTAATTCAAATTTCTTTGTTCTTGAATTGCAATATGTCTTGTATGGTGAGTTGGAAAAGAAATAAACTTTGCACCATCATTTTCAAAATAACTATAGCCAAGTGAAATTTTAGCATTCTCATAACTAACGCCTCCCGCGGGAGGTTCCATAATGAGACCACCAAAAATTTTTAAATTTAAATCTGGAAAATGTTTTTTTATTAGTGATGCATAACCTGATGTATTCGAAAAATTGTCCATAAGTCCTATAGCATACATTTTATTATTTTCTGCATGTTCAACAACTTCAAATATATCGGTACTTCTCTTATTTATGTGGGGGCAACAATGAATGTGGTTGTCTACAGAATTTTCAAGAAATGATAACATTATTTTTCTTTAAGTATTTTACTTACAAAATCTAATGTTCTTTTTTCTTTTGGCTTTTCAAAAATATTTTTTGGATTATTTATTTCTATAATTGATCCTTCATCCATGAAAACCACTCTACTAGAAACTTCTTTAACAAAATTCATTTCATGAGAAACAATTAACATAGTCATACCTTCAGATGCAAGTAATCTTATTGAATCTAAAACCTCCTTTACTAACTCTGGGTCTAATGCTGAAGTAATTTCGTCTAAAAGTAAAATTTGTGGGTTCAAACATAATGCTCTAGCAATAGCGACTCTCTGTTGTTGTCCTCCTGAAAGTTCATCTGGATAAGACTTTAATTTATCTTTCAATCCCACTTTCTCTAATAGGTTTAAGGCTTGTTCATTTACTTCTTTAGGATTTCTTTTTTGGATTTTAGTAGGTGCAATACAAACATTTTTTAAGACATTCATATTTTGAAATAAATTATATTGTTGAAAAACAATAGCTATTTGTTCTCGAATAATTCTTAGGTCTGATTGATTATTGAAGTTTACTAGGTTTCCATTCAAATATATGTTACCAGATTTTGGAATTAATAGTCCAACTAGCATTTTTAAAAGACTGCTTTTGCCTGATCCAGATGGACCGATTAAACTAACGATCTCACCTTTACTTACACTTAGTTCAATGTTTTTTAGCACATGAAGTTTTTCGTAAAAAGCATTAATTGATTTAATTTCTATTTGAGGCAAGTTTTTTCTCCATATACTTTCCGAATCTATCCAAAGGAAATGAAAGAATAAAATATAAAACTAAAATTGTTCCAAATGATAATAAAGGAGAAAACCCCTTATTATTGAGTATTTTGGCTGCAAATGTAAGCTCCATTACTCCAATCTGAGAAGCAAGAGCAGTATCTTTAATAAACATTATAAAAAATCCAAATGCTGGAGGAAGGATTACTTTCCAAGCCTGTGGAAATATTACTTCCCTTAAAGTCTGATAATACGTGAAGTTCATTGCTGTTGCAGCATCCCACTGCGTTTGGTTAATTGACTCTATTCCACTCCTAATTATTTCACCTATATATGCTGTCGCAATAATACAGACAGTAATTGTTGCTATGAGAAATAAATCATCTGAAATTTTTATTATCTGAAAAACATAAAAAAATAATAATAAAGATACTAAAAAAGGTACTCTTCTAAAAATTTCAGTATAAATGATTATAAATATTCTCAGAGGGAGTAAATAAATAGATTTTGTTTTCCTAAAAATAGCTAATAATCCGCCAACACTAAAACCAAATAAACAACCTATAGCAGTTAGCAAAAAAGTTACACCCATTGCTTTAGCTAAAAAAATTACATTCCAAATTGTAAAAAAATTAGGTATTTCTTCAATTAATCTTTCCATTATTGAATAATCCTTATTTTTGCTTTGAAAAAATATCTTCCTATAACTGCAAGTAAAAATGTAGCTATAAAAGTGATGACAATATATATAAGAGCTGTTATAGAAAATATCTCCACTGATCGAAATGTTTCAGAATTGATATTGAATGCCCTTCCTGTTAATTCTTCAACACCAAATATGGCTGCCATCGACGTTCCTAATGTCATAATTATATAATGATTAGATAGAGGCGGAAACAGAACCCTCATTATATGTGGTAAAATAACATATTTTACTTGTTGAACTAGACTAAAATTTAAAGTTTTAGCTGCATCCAATTCATTTTGCCTAATAGACAAGAACCCAGCCCTTTGGATTTCACATAAATATGCTGCAGCATTTAAAGTCATTCCAAGCAGAACTGCTATGTAAGGAGATAACAAAATTCCAAATTCAGGTAAGGCGAAAAATAAAAAGTATATTTGGACGAGCTGTGGAGTATTAGTAAAGAAAGTAACGTAACAGATTACAATTTTATTTAAAATTTTATTACCAAAGGTTCTAATTGTAGCTAATATTAAGCCAAAAAACATTCCACCAAAAAAAGCTAAAATAGCTATTTGTAAACTAATCCAAGCACCTTTAACAAGATAAGGAAGAAACTCTAAAACTTGTGTATAAACTAATGTATAACCCATGTTTTACCCTCTACTATTTTTTACAATAGAGGGTAAAATAATTTTTGAAAGTAGATTAGAAATAAGGTTGTGGTTGTACACTGTGAATTTGACGTATTCCAAACCATTTTTCCCAAGTCTCATCAACAAAATCTGCTCTATGAAGTGTATATAGAGCAACATTTAACCATTGTTGAAGGGATGCGTTACCTTTCTTAACTCCAATACCACAATACCATGTATCAATGGCTTTATCTACAACTTGCCATTTAACATCTTTATATTTATTCATGTGTTCACCGAGGAAATCAACAACATCTACAATAGCATCAGCTCTTCCTTGAGCAATAGCTCTCATTGCGTCAGGATAATTATCGAATAAAGTAATTTTTGCTTTGGTTAAATTTTTCTTTGCCCATCCAGCTGGCATTGAACCTCTAACCTGAGCAAGTTTAACATCCTCTCTATTCATATCCATTACAGCAGCAAAGGGTTTTTTATTTGTTGTAAGTGCTCCAAAAACCTCTGTGTGAACTGGAACAGTATAATCAACTATTTTTTGTCTCTTATAATTTCTTGTAAGAGCACCCATTACTATATCAATTTTTCCAGTTGCAACAAATGGTATTCTGTCTGGGGAACCGACTTTAACAAGTTCCAATTTAACACCTAACATTTCAGCTAATCTTGCCATTATGTCAGCATCAAAACCTACTAAATTATTTTTATCATCATATTTAGCAAGTGGTGGTAAGCCAGGGTTAACACCGCCTTTAAGAACTCCTGATTTTAAAATCTCATCTAAAGATCGGGCTTGTGTAACAGCAGAAATTGAGATTAAAACCAATAGAGTTGCAATTGTTTTAAATAATTTTAAAAACATTATAGCCTCCTTTTCAGTTATTATGTTAATATTGTTATTTAAATTATAATAAAATGATACAAATTTATTCAATAAAATTATTATTTGCCTATATTTGGGTAAATTTTGTATTACTGCCTAATCAATTTGCAGACAATTTATAAGATTACGCCTATATGGTGTTACAAGATGAAAGTTTTTTAAAAGTTATTTATTAAAAGATAGAAGTTAAAAAGTGGATTTAAGAATTTCAAATTATTTTGATAGAAGTAATAAGGTTTATATTAATGTAAATAATAAAAAAATTGAAGCTTATGAGGGTGAATGTCTCGCTTTAGTTTTATTTGTAAATAATATAAAAAAATTAAGATTGTCGCCAAAAAAAAAGCAAAACAGGGGTATGTTTTGTTTAATGGGCTCTTGTCAAGAATGTGTAGTACTTATCGATGATAAAAAAGTTATTTCGTGTAATATTTTTATTAAAGACGGAATGAAAATAAAAGTTGGTGATTTTGATAAATAATAAAAAATATGATGTAATTGTTATTGGTGCTGGACCTAGTGGCGTGAGTTCAGCGGTAAATTGTGCAAAAAAAGGACTTAAGGTTTTAATAGTTGACTTAAATTCTAACTCAGGTGGTCAGATTTATAGAGCGCCTCCAAAAACATACAAAAGTATCTCAAAAAAACTTGAAGAAAACGAAATTCAAAAAAAGCTTTCTGAAGAGATCAAAAAATTTAAAATTGAAACGGCATATAATCATACAGTCTGGCAAGTTTCTCCTGGGTTTAAAGTAAATGCATTTAATGAAACTTCCACAATACAATGGCAATCAAAATCGTTAATAATAGCAACTGGAACCTACGAAAAAATTATACCGTTTGAAGGATGGACGATTCCAGGAGTTATAGGACTTGCAGCTTGTACCGTTATTCTTAAAGCGCACCATTTTATACCAAGTAAAAAAATTATTTTGGCTGGTAACGGACCTCTATTGATGTTGGTTGCATACTATGTAATTAAATTTGGTGGTAAAATAGATGCAATAATAGATACAAGCAGTAAAAAAGATTGGATTAAATCTACTTTTTCTCTAATGACAAATCCAAAAAATTTTAGAGATGGTATAAAATGGGTTTTTAAAATTTTTCTCAATAGAATTCCTGTTTACTCAAATTCTACAATTGAAAAAGCTTTTGAAGTAGACGAAGGAATAAATGTAAAAATAAGAAATTTAAAGACTGGTAAGGCTAAGAACATAATTTCAGAAACAATTGCCATTGGCCACGGCTTAATACCAAGTACAGATATTACTAGATTATTGAGGGCTGAACATATTTATGACGAGCAAAAGGGTGGCTGGATAGCAAAAGTTGATAGGTTTTTAAGATCCTCAGTAAATGGTGTTTATTTAGCTGGTGATGGTGCAGGAATTTCTGGAGCCCTGGCAGCAAGTGACAAGGGTTTACTAGCAAGTTGGGCTCTGTTATATGACGAAAAAATTATTTCACAAAAGGATTTTAATCAAAATACTTACAAAATTTTAAAGAAATTAGATAAATATGAAGTATTTGCAAAAGCTATCTCTCAATTAAATTTTACTCCTAAAAAATTAATTGAAAATATAGATAATAATACAGTTATTTGTAGGTGTGAGGATGTTACAAAAAGTGAAATTTTAACAGCGGTTGATCGAGGAGCAAGAGATATTAATCAAATTAAATCTTGGACAAGACTTGGTATGGGACCTTGCCAAGGTAGGACTTGTCAATATGCTGTTTCAAAAATAGTTGCAGAATATCTAAATTGTGAAATTGATAATTTAGGTTATTTAACTGGAAGATCTCCTATTAGGCCGGTTCCACTTGATAAAGTATTAGGTGATTTCGATTATGAAAAAATAACAAAAGTAGAGGCAGCTCCTTTATAAAAATGAAACAAACAGATGTAGCAATAATAGGTGGTGGTATTAATGGTGGTTCAACAGGTTTAGAACTTGCTAAAAATGGTCTAAATGTGTCAATTATAGACAAAAATTTAATTTGCAGAGGTGCTTCAGGTGTTAACGCTGGAACATTGACGATGCATATGACAAGAGCACAATTAATACCTTATGCTAAAAAAGGTTGGGAGCTCTGGATGAACACAAGTGAGTGGTTATCAAAGGAAATAGACGTTGAAAAGAAAAATGGACTTTGTTTAGCTTTCACAGAAAATGAAGAAAAACTTTTGATTGAAAGATCTAAGATAAGAAATGAATATGGAGCAGATATAAGTATAATATCCAAAAAAGAAGCCCAAAGAATTGATCCTAACATAAATTCAAGTATTAAATGTGCAGCTTTTTGTGAAATGGATGGTTATGTTAGTGCTAATCAAACGGGGAGTGCCTATTCAAAAGCTCTTAAAGAAAATAATGTAAAAATTTTAGAAAATTATGATGTTTCTGAAATTGACTATGATAAAAATAAATATGTAATTATTTTTAAAAATGGTGAAAAACTTATTGCGTCAAGTTTAATACTGGCGACAGGCGTGAATTTAGAGAAAACACTTAAGTTATTACAAATAAATATTAAAATTAAATGCCTTCCACAACAATTAATAGTAAGTGAGAGAATGCCAACAATTATGGATACAGTCATTACTGTTGCTAATGGAAAATTATCACTTAAACAATTCAACAATGGTACGGTATTAATTGGCGGTGGTTGGCCAGGGGTTGGAAATATTGAAGATAATTATACAGAAACAAAACCTGAAAATTTAATTGGTAACATGATGTTAGCATGTCACGCAATCCCGAGATTAAAAAGTTCTAGAGTAGCAAGAGTATGGTTAGGTTTAGAAGCTGAGACTGATGATGCAATGCCTATTATTGGAGAAATACCAAACTATGAAAATGCTTACGTAATCGGTTCAATTCATTCAGGATACACAAGTGGTCCTTACATGGGCAAATTACTAGCTAAAAAGATTTTAGGTAAAAATATAGATTTGAGTTTATTTGATATTAAAAGGTTTTTGTAAATGAATAGTAAAATTAAAGGAATATACGCTGCTAATATTGTGCCTTTAAAAAAAGATAAATCTATAGATATAGAAAATTTAGCTAGACATGTCAGGGAAATTTCTAATGTAAAAGGTATAACGGGTTTGTTAGTAAATGGACATGCTGGTGAAAATTTTACTCTAAGTGCCAATGAACAAATTCAAGTATTAAAAATTATTAAACAAAGCATAAAAAAAGAAGCGTTCATAATTTCAGGTGTTAATTTTGAAGATCCACAAAAAGCTGCTCGTATTGCAAAAGAAATGCTAGAAAGTGGAGCAAACGCAATATTGATATTTCCTCCTTTTTCTTGGTCACAGGGAATAAGCACTAAAATGATTTATGAACATCATAAAATTATATCAAAAGCAGTTCAGGGTCCAATATTTATATATCAATCCAGCGTAAATTCTGGCTATCTTTCATATACAAAAGAAACCCTAAGCGAACTAATGAATTTAAAAAATATAATTGGGATTAAAGAAGGAAGTTGGAATACAAACAGTTACATAGAAAACTATAATTTTTTAAAAAGTATTAATAAAAATTTTTTAGTAATGGCATCTGGTGATGAGCATATCTACCCATGTTTCAAATATGACAGTGACGGATCACAAGTGAGTTTGGCTGCAATAGTTCCCGAAAAAATTGTTGAATTAATTACTAATATTCAAAGTAAAAATTTTGATTTAGCCCAGGACTTAGATAAGAAGTTATTAATTTTAGCAAAAAATATTTATGGTAAATATCCACCAAGTTTTGCAACAGCTCGTATCAAGTATTGTTTGAAGGTTTTAGGAAAAATACCAAGTGATACTATGAGGTCATCAATTTTACTTGATGATGAAGAAAAAATACAACTTGAAAAGTCTTTGAAATCAATTGGCGTGAAAATTTAAAATTTTTACCAGGTTGTATTTGTGAGTTAATCTACTTAAATGTAATTCATGAAAATTTCATCTAAACTAATTTTGATAACTCTTTTAAAATCACAAATTAGATTATATGTTTTTTTGGGATTTTTGATATTATTTTATAAATTGTTACAAATTTAAAGTATTAACTTATAGGAACAAAATGAATAGTATAATTCAAGCTCAGGGCATACATCATATTACCTTAAATGGAGCTGATAAAAAAACCTCAATAGATTTTTGGCAAAATATACTTGGTATGAAATTTATATTTGAACAGCCGAATTTAGATGACTTAAATACAAATCATTTATACTTTGATTGTGGGGATGGAACTACTGTAACAGTTTTTACTAATGAAAATTTTACACCTAACAAAAAAAAACTTAAATACGAATGTGGTGGTGTTCACCATGTTGCGTTTTGGGTAAGCCAAAGTACTATAAGAATAGCTGAAAAAAACTTAAATGAAAATGGATTTGCAAACACTGGTATAAAAGATAGAGGGTTTATGGATTCACTTTATTTTAGAGAACCATTAGGATTACTTATAGAACTTGCTAGTTATAAATTTGACCCACCATTTGGATTTTCTCATGCCAACGTTTTAGAAAAAGCTAACGAAATAAGAGTAAAAAGAAAAGCTTTAAATATTCAAGATGAGGATGTTGCAAGCGCTATTAAAGCATTAAGAAGTTAAGAATTAACATACTTGTAAATGGTATTTTCTTTTAAGAAAAACTATACAAAAAATTTTAACCATAATTAAAAATTAATTTTATGGTTTAACTACAGGTAAATTTTCTTCAATCCACGATGTTATTCCATACTTGGCATTATATATCACATTATCCAATTTTTTATCCATCATTTCAGCTATTATTCTAGTTCTTCTTCCAGTTCTACATATTAATATAATTGGTTTACCTTTATTAATCTTTAGAAGTAATTTTTCATACCAACTATCGAAATTATAGTTTCCGTTTTTATCAAAAAAGGTAAGCAAAATACTCTTTGGAACAACTCCAGTTTGTTTCCATTCCGAACTTCTTCTTACATCCACAATTGGAATATTTATTTTGGATAATTCTTTAATTTGTGCATTATTTATATTGACAATGTCAGCATATCCAAACTTTGTAATGAAGAAAAAACAAATAAATTTAATACAAAATCTAATGAACATTATAAATTACTTTCTCGTTAAAATGAAACTATATATCACATAGCAAATCAATAATTAAAAACAAGCATATTAACTGATTTACTAGAAGTTCTTATAATATTAATTTTATTAAAATAATTTCAATACTCTTTTTGAAATTTTTTATTTTTTCAATTCTTTTAAAAACTTCTGAATTTTATCATAAATATTAAATTCATAAAGATTGTTGTGTCCTGCCTTGCTAATAAAGATAGCTGTTTTTGGTTCACGTGCTGAATTAAATACTTTTTCACCAAATTTGATACTAATTACATTGTCATTTTCACCATGAAGAACTAGTAATGGTGATTTAATATTTTTTATTTTACTAATTATATCAAAGCGATCTAACACTAGTAATTTTGCAGGAAGATACCAATAATGATGAGATGCAATGTCAGAAATTGATGTGTATGGAGCTTCAAGTATTGTTGCATTGAATCTGTGTAGTGTAGAAAGTTTTACAGCTAAGCCACACCCCAGAGACTCTCCGTACAAAATAGTTTTTTCTTTAGGAATTTTTTGTTTAGATAAAAAATTTAATGCTGCCTTCCCATCTTTATAAAAACCACTCTCTGTTGGTTTTCCTAAATTTTCACCGTAACCCCTATATTCAACTAATAATAAACCGTAGCCTTCCTCTAAAAAGGGCCTGAATTTATCTACTCTATGTCCTATGTGTCCAGCATTACCGTGAAATACTACTACAGTATTTTGATTTTTAGCAGATGGTTTTATGAACAAAGAACTAAGAACTAATTTGTCTGAGGTTATCAATTTAACTTTTTTTAATCCTGTATTGGAATAAAAAGAGGGATCAAGTTTTTCTTTTGAAGGTAGGTATAAAAGTGATCTTTGAAAAAAAAACATAATAAGAACGAAAAATAAATAAATACAAATTCCGTAAATTATAATTGATGCAATTTTTGTCATTGAATATCACTACTATAATTAAATATGAAAATTTATTTCAATGGAAAAATTGTAAAAAAAACAAATTTGTTCTTTTACACCTTTTGTTATTAAAAATTATAAACTTTGTCCTTTTCCGATATGAGCAATACCTTCGATTTCTACATAAATATTAGGTTCCGCTAGTCTAGACACTTCTACTAAAGAACAAGCAGGAAAATTTCCTTCAAAAAATTCAGCTCTAGCCTTCCAGACTTCCTTATTATTCTCGATGCGGGTGACAAAAATAGTAAGTTTGGTATAGTCTGTCATCTTCCCACCTGCAGCCTCAATCAAAGCTTTATGTTTTTCGAATATTATTTTGGATTGCTCATATTCATCTTCTCCATTGATAGTCACTCCATCTTCATCTCTAGACGTTAATCCAGCAATGTACGCTATACCATCACAAACTATACAGTTTGACCAGAGTTTAGGTGCTGGTTCTTTTACTTTTGGACTAGTAAATCGAGTAATCATTATAAAATCCTTTCTTAGATGAATATATAAAATTAATGAATTATTTTAAGCAAACAATTTTAAATTTAAAATGAAACATGACTTCAGCATTCATGATCAAATTCCTTATCAATTGGTACTTTGATACTATTTAGAAGATGATTAGTTTTGCCAGCTAAGGATACAATTGATAAAAATTCAGCATATTGTTTGTCCGTCATTCCTTTTGATCTGGCTGCAGCAGTATGAGAATGTATACAATACTCACAACTATTAGCAATAGAAACTGCAGCATAGATGAGCTCCTTAGTCATTGGATCAAGATGACTAGGTTTTGCCATCACTGTTTTTACGTCATGCCAAGTAGATTCGAGAAGGGTAGGATCAAATGCAAGATAGTGCCATAAGTTATTTATAAAATTATTTCCACGTGTTGCTCTGATATCATCAAACACAGATTTTACTTTGGGATTAGCCTCGGGATTTTGAGGTGGTGATAAAGTGGACATTAAGAAGACCTTTCTTTTTGGTTTAAATTCAATTTTAAATATCATAATTTATTAATAAATAGATCGTGCTATTTTAAATCTTAATAGACTAATCTTTATTAAGTATATATTTTTATCTGGAACAGTCTTATTAAAAATTTAAATTTGTTAGGTTTAACATGACATATAATGTTGCAATCATTGGCCTAGGAATAATGGGTACTCGTATGTTAAAGCATATGAGATTACACCAAGAATTTAATCCTAAGTATCTATGGGATCCAAGCTCATTTGCTTGTGAAAAAGCTATAAAACAAGATAATGAATCCAAAATCATGAAAAATGCTGATGATGCTATAGAAAAGGCTGATCTAGTCTACCTAGCATGTCCTCCTACTGTACGAGAAATGTATGCTATGAAAACAGTAGAGATGGGTAAAGCTCTTTTCCTCGAAAAACCATTTGGCATAAATGTTAATGATAGTAAAAAATTCGTTGAAAAACTTAAAAATCATGATGTTCCTATTGCGGTAAATTTTACTCTAGCTGCAGGTATTGCATTAGCAGATTTACTAGAAAGTAAAAATAATGGTGAAATGGGAGAAATGTTAGGAGTTGATATAATTGTTACTTATTCGTCTTGGCCTCGTCAGTGGCAAAAAGAAGCAGATTGGCTTAGGTTCAAAAAAGAGGGTGGTATGACGAGAGAAGTTATATCTCATTTTATATTTTTTACCGAACGTGTATTAGGCCCTCTTAAAGTAATCTGGGCGAAAACTACTTACCCAAAAGATCCATTTTTATGTGAGAATGCTATTTTAGCAAAATTAGAAAATAAGGATGGTTTACCAGTTAATATATTTGCAAGTGTTGGAGGCATGCAACCAGATCGACAAGAATTTACAGTTAAGGGATCCAAAGCAAGTAGAAAAGTCGCGGAATTTTATAAGGACTCAATATCTTTAGGCGATCCATTTATTCCTCTTAGGAAAGAACCTAAAGACCCTAGAGCAGTAAGTTTAAAGGCACAACTTGATAATTTAGTTCTTAAATTAAATAATAAACACAATAGTTTAGCTACAATTGATGAGGCTTTTAGAGTGCAAAAAATAGTAGAAGAAATATTATCAAAAACTTGATTAGTTTAGATGTATTAAAAAAAAGGTTGAATTATGGAACATGAAATGAAAGAAAGTCTTCCTAAATCATGGGATAAGACTAAACGTGTTTATGAGATTTTATATCCCAATGGTAAAAAGGAATTATGGAAAAATATGACTGCACGTGAGTGTCTTACAAAGTATGAAAATATGGATCCATTTGGAAAAGGACTAAAATTAAGAGAAATAGAAGGAAAAGAACTTCAATTACTTAAAGTGATGGAGAGTAAAAAAAAAGATTAGCATTATAGAAAATAATTTGTAGTAAATGGTTATATAAACTAATTTTGATTCTAAATATAATCTTTAAGAATAAATAATCCCCAGCACAATATAGTACACCAAATCAGAACTCTTTTTTGTTTATGTGACATATGATAAAGTTAAACTATTAAGTCTTATTAAACAATGAAGTACATATGAAAAAAATCTTTTTGATTATTTTAATAATTTTTTCAAATCCTTTATTTGGTAAAGAATATGATATATTTAATTGCTCTTCTAAAGTTGGTTTAGGCCTTGATTTGCTTGATAATATTTACTCTTATAAAGATCAAGGAATTCAAGAAAACTTTAAGATAAAATTAAATGCAAAAGAAATTATTTATGTATCAGGAAGATTTAAAAGAAATTATAAGATAATTAGCAAAAGAAATAAACCCAATGGAAGCATCATATTGGTATCATATTATATCAATAAAGATTACTATGGTGGATACATGCTTACCTTATCTATTAATCATGAACGTAAAGAATATTTGTACTCATCATCAATGATGGGTGCAGGTGAAATTCTAGAAGGACCAGTTGGTAGTCGTGGTAGTTGTAAAAAAATCTACTTTCAGAAAAATTAATTGTGTTAAAGAACTGAAGGTATTGTTGTGAGGAGCTCTCAAATGAATGGGGCGTATTTTGTTCATTTTTTTGTTATTATTTCTGGACCTAATTAAAATAAAAGTTACTAAAATCTAAATCTTTCGAAATCTGCATTTCATTTATTGCACCTCTAGAGATTTCAACTCTTGCTCCAGTCTCTTTTAATTTTTTTAAAACTTCTTTGCCAAACAATTTCCAAGATTTTTCTTCAGAAGCTTTATTAGGCCATATAGTCATCGAATATCTTTGGGTAGCAGATATATCTACAGACATCCTAAAAAGCACACCAGCAGCAAATCCTTTTGTTTTGCCTAATTCAACCAAAAGACTTGATGCCGCTTCTTTTGCGAAATCGTTCATAAATGTTAATTTTACAAATCTTACATACATTGATTAATGTAACTTCATTTTTTCTTCAAAGTCTATGGAAAATATATACTAATTCAGATTTTGTTTTAGACTATAATAATACTTCAACTGCAAACCTTAGCCATTCATTAATACGGAGTATTTACAATTATTAGAAGTTAAAATACTCTAAAGTAAATTACTCAACTTTTTAATTAGGGGATTTTATGACGACTTCAAAATTAATTAATTATACTACAAGAGAATTTATGTCAGACCATGAACTTGAACAATATATTGCTAAACAAAATGAAATTTTTACACCAAAAGTTGTAGAAGAATTTACTAAAGCTGGAATGTTAAGAAGAGTTTTAACAAAATTGTGGAATAAAGAAGGTGTTCATAGAGTAGGAATATTGTTTGAGTATAGAGATGAAAAAGCGTTTACTGCATGCCAAAGTTTGTTAGAAAAGAATTATATTCCCATGGTTAAAACATTTATAACTAAAGTAGTAGGAAGTCGTGGTATAGTAGTACACGAATTTAGTTCAGAAGAGTTTGCTAAGTCTTAGTCTAAATTAGTATTTAAGGATATTTATAATGATAATTGCAATTGTTACTTTTAAGATAGATGGTGAATTAACCTTTTCAGTGTTAAAAGAGAAGTTCTTAGAAACATCACCCATATACAAGGACACCCCAGGTTTAATTAGAAAAAACTATATCTGTGATACTTCAAAGAATTTAGCTGGTGGTGTTTATTGCTTTAATAATATTGATAATGCAAAAAGTTGGTTTGATGAAAATAGAATTAAATGGATTACAGATAGGTTCTCAGCACCTGATATAAAATTTTATGAAAATCCAGTTGTAGTTGATAATTATACTGATGAGATAATCTCATAAATTATCCTTATCCATATGGAAACAATTTCTTCGTTTTTCCATCTTAATCGTGTAAATTAATTACAGATTTATTACAGTTTTATTACAAAGATAATAAAGTTTAATAGATTTCTGTATATAGGAGGGTGACATAAGCAAGTTATCTAAATGGCGGAGGGAACCTCCTCGTTATTCCATTTTAATCATCTGATTTACTTACCTTGATTTTTATAAATATCAGGTGAATTTTTCTTTAAATAAAATGACCAAATAATTTATAACTATTATATTTTTTATCTTTAATTTAGAGTGGTTAAACTCCACTTTTTCTGGGGGGATCATCTTTAATTTTATTATATATAGGTGAAGTCTCAAATTTTGCATCTACTTCATTTTTTGAAAAGTATGCTTTTGATCTACAAAAAACTTCCCTCTTTATGTCATACCAAAATGTAGGTGGGTCAAATGTTCCTCCACCAATACCAGTCATGTCTTTGAAAATGTCCGCATTCCAAAAAACTGATGTCCCACATTCAACACAAAACTTTGTTGCTACTAAATTTCCAGATTCCGTTGTATATTCAAATTTTTTTAAATCGCCAGACAATAAATCTACATTTACACTTTTAAAATAGACTGATATTCCAAATGCCGACCCAGTTCTTAATTGACAATATCTGCAGTGACAAACTGCAGAATGTTCTGGTTTTCCGTTTGTTTTATAACGAACATTTCCACATGCACAACCTCCCTGATTTAATATTTTATCTGACATAAACTTTCCCTCTAATTAAATAAATTACCAAAGTTAAATATGATTAATAAATATTTACAAGTAAATCATAAATATAATTAGTATTTATTTTATTGGCGGAGATATAATGACATCAAATATAAAAATTTTAAATTATTCGTGCTCTCCACCCTTATCATTAGGATCTAATTCTATTCTTTTTCCATCAACGTATATTGCTCGACTTCTACTAGGTGTATAGTAACTACCAAAAAATTTGGGTTTTCTTTTTGCTGTTTCAAAAGTTATTACAGTAACTGCAACTGCACTTAATAAAATCAGATGTACAATTGTTGTAATTCCAAAAATCCACATGCTTGTAAAATACATAGAGAATACGATACACCACATCCATGCTAAAACCTGCATTATCATATGTCTTACATTGGTATCTGGAATATTTTTAAGAGGATTTTTGTTATGACTCATAACAATATTCCAAGTATCGTATATAATCTTTTGCATATTTTTACCTAAAGTAATTGAAGATAAATTTTTGTTGGTTTTAAAATAATTCTAATTTATTAGAGGGAACCTCCTCATTATTTTATTTTTATCATCAGGTTAAATTAGATTTTATATAATAATAATATTTTAGTCTACACTTTAGTCTATGAACTAAAAACAACCTGATATTTTTATAATTAAGTAATTTTCAATAATTATATTATTCAACCTGGCGGATGATAAATTAGTTAAAAAGATTTTAAATTATCAATTGCAAACAATTTCATAATAAGTATTATTTAGAAAGAATTACAGAGATTTATCATTTTAAAATCAACTTCATATACCTATTACAAAAATATAAATGAGAATATAGCAACTCTTTACAATAAAGTTCGTAATAAAACACAAAGTTTATCAGAACCACTAAGTGAAGCAGATCAGTGCATCCAATCAATGCCTGATGCAAGTCCAACTAAATGGCATTTAGCTCATACAACTTGGTTTTTTGAAACGTTTATCCTTAAAAAATTTGTTAGAAATTACCAAGAGTTTCATCCTAACTATAATTTCTTATTTAATTCTTATTATAATAAAATAGGGGATCGTCACGCTAGGCCTGAAAGAGGTATGATAACCCGTCCTTCATCAGCAGAGGTATACGAATATAGAAATCATGTTGATAATAAAATGAAAGAATACTTTCAAATGAAACCAAAATCTGATGTTTTACGATTGATAGAACTTGGCATTCATCACGAACAACAACATCAAGAACTTTTAATAACAGACATAAAACATGCTTTTTCAAGAAATCCATTGTATCCTAAATATAGAGATCCTATTCCAGTAAAAGGATTAAGTGTAAGTAAATCAAACTGGTTAGATCATCCAGGGGGGCTTGTCGAAATTGGATATTCTGGAGAAAAGTTTATTTTTGATGCTGAAGGTCCAAGACATAAAATTTGGCTAGAGCCATTTTGTTTAGCAAAAAATCCAGTATCAAATCGTGAATATATAGATTTTATCGAGGATGGGGGTTATAAAAAGGCAGAGTTTTGGTTATCTGACGGATGGACTTTGTGCCAAAAGGAAAATTGGGAATCTCCATTGTATTGGTATAAAAATAGTGATGGTACTTGGTCTTATTATACAATGGGTGGTATAATTCCAATAAATTTGAACGCTCCAGTTTGTCATGTTAGTTATTATGAAGCTGATGCATTCGCTCGATGGTCTAATGCCAGGTTGCCTCGAGAATCTGAGTGGGAAATTATTGCTAAATCATTTGATATTGAGGGTAATTTTGCTGATACTAATACATTTGCCCCACAACCCTTAACAAAAGATGGAGTTACACAAATTTATGGAGATGTGTGGGAATGGACCCAAAGCTCATTTGCTGCATATCCAGGCTATCAGATTGCAGATGGTGCAGTAGGTGAATATAATGGAAAATTTATGTCTGGCCAGATGGTTTTACGGGGTGGTTCTTGCGCCACTTCTTCAGATCACATCAGAGCTTCATACCGAAATTTCTTTCCTCCGAGTGCGCGCTGGCAATTTTCTGGAATACGTTTGGCCAAAGACAGATCTGCTACTATTTATATTCTTCAAGCTAATGATAATTGTAATAAAGACAAATTTTTGAATGATGTTATTTTAGGATTAAGTTCATTACCTAAACATATACCATCAAAATATTTTTATAATAATGAAGGTGCTCGTCTATTCGAAAAAATTTGTAAACTTGAGGATTATTATCCAACAAGAACAGAAGTAGGTATTCTAAAAAATAATGCGACTGAAATAGCAAAATATCTTGGTTCGAATGTAACGCTAATTGAATACGGTTCTGGTTCTCTTGAGAAGGTACGTATACTACTAGATACATTAATTGATCCAGTTTCACTTTGTGCAATTGATATTTCGGAAGAACAATTGCAAAAGGGAGCACATATTATACGTGAGGGCTACCCCAAGCTTGAAGTTTTAACAGTTGCTACTGATTTTACTTCACCATTGAAAATACCAAAATCTAAAAGACAGACAAAGTCAAAAATTGCATTTTTCCCAGGTTCTACTATTGGAAATTTTGAACCAATTAGTGCTAAAACATTTTTACAATCAATTTGCAAAACTGTTGGCATAAACGGAAAATTATTAATAGGTGTTGATTTAAAAAAAGATCATGAACGCCTGCTTAGAGCGTATGATGACAATAAAGGTATTACGGATGCTTTTAATAAAAATCTTCTCTCGAGAATTAATCAAGAACTAGGTGCTGACTTTAATCAAAGTTTGTTTCGTCATATTGTTCGCTTTAACACTTTCAAAGGAAGAGTAGAAATGCATCTTGAAAGTTGTGTTGATCAAGTAGTTAATATTGGTAAAGAAAGATTTTTTTTTACAGCTGGTGAAACAATTCATACAGAAAATTCATATAAATATCACATCCATGAATTTGTAGATTTGGCTGCCTCTTCTGGTTTTGAGAAAATTTCGACATGGACAGATAAAGAAAACTTATTTGCCGTTATGTTATTTAAAGTTAAATAATTTGGAGGAGAGAACCTACTCACTATTCCATTTTAACCATCTGTTTTAATTAGATATTATAGAATGATATTTATTCGGTCTACAATTTATTCTACAAATTGTTTATTAAAAATTTATGTATGATTACTAACATTTTTTAATTTTTACTTAATACCTTCAACCATAAGTATATTCGACGTAGAAGTATTAAATCTTATTTTTTTATAAGGCTTGTATTCCTCACTATTATACCAATCCATAGCAGCCTTTTTGTTTGGAAATTTCACCAAGACTATTCTTGTGGGTGTCCAAAGCTTAGTTTCCAAAGCCTCTATTTCTCCACCACGAATAAGGTAATCTCCTCCGTAACTTTCAATCATTGGTTTTACTTTTTCCATGTATTTTTTGTATTCTTCTAAATCATGTATATCCACATCCCCAATCATATATACTGAATTGCTATTCATTTTATTTTTCCTATGAATTATTTAAATTTATCAAGTTCTTTAACTAAATCTGGCATTGAGATTAATTCATCTTGATCATCTCCCGATGAATGAACAACTACCCATATGCACTCTTTATCACTTTGATTAAAAGGAGCATGTGGTACATTCTCAGGAATAAATATTTGTTCCCCTTGTTTTACTAAAGTTTGTTTTTCTAATTTTTCACCATGAAATAGTGTGCATTCTCCTTCAAGCATATACGCAATAGTTTCGATTTCTTTATGAATATGTGGTATTGAATGAACACCTGGTGGCATTGGAAGGATGTTCATACACACTTTTTCTGAACCAGCTGTATTTCTTGAAACACCAGCATTATATGAAACACCTTGTAAACCAACATAAGTCTTACCTGGTTTAATAAGCTTTACGTTTTTACTTAACATATTATTTAGCTTTCATGATTATTCATTATTCATTTTTGTGAGGGTATAAATTTCGTGTTCTAGCCCAAGTTTTGGAGCAATTTCTGGAATTCTTTCTGACATTACTTTTTCCATTTTTTCAGGATCAGTAATTGTTGCTTTAATCATAGCTGTATTTTCATTGACTTTTCCGACCAAATCATCTTTCATAAATTGTTTTCTTAATTCTAAATCACCATCATAAACTGACTTCCACTCGTTATAAGAACAAGTAAATTTTGCTATAAAAAATATTTCCATATTATATATCCTCTAAAAATTAATAATTACATCTTATTATAAAGAAGTCTGCAAATCTCTAATTTAAAAATAGAAATAATTGCTATATTTATTGGCATTATGAGTTAACTAGATAATAATTTGAATGTTATTCTAGGCTATATAGTATAAATCAGGATTAATAATTCCTGTGTCTACAGTGACTTTACAAGAAAATCTATCTTCGTAATCTTTGTTGAAGTTTTTTATGTCAGATAAATGCTTTTTCAAGTTTTCTTGGTTATCAAAAGTAAAAATGCCTAATCCCTTATCAGGAGTTAAATGAAAAGTTTTAAATTCTAAAAGGCCATTTAATGTTTTGGGGTCAAAATTATCGGCCATATATTGATGACCTACGTGCATTAATTTAGAATTTGAATATCTAACACTACACACAATACAAAACATCTATATCTCCAACATCATATATTTAAGCTAATATGTTATTTACGAATAAAAAAAATTCAATTGATAAATTAATTTTATATAGCGACTTTTTTGTAAAAATCTTGAATGTCTTTTATTAGAGAAGAGGGTTGCTCAAGAGCTGCAAAATGCCCACCTTTCTTCATTTCAGTCCAATGTACTAGATTAAAAAGCCTTTCTACATACGATTTAGGAGGCCATGTTAAAAACTCTTTTGGATAAACAGCACATCCAGTTGGAACTTCTACCATTTTCCCTTCCTTAGAGAGTATTCGTCCTCCTTCTTTAACTCTGCCATAATAAATCCAAGATGACGTATTAAATGATTTAGTTAGAATATAGATCATAATATTGGTTAATAAATCGTCTTTTTGGTATGTCAAATCTAGACTTCCATCTTTTAAATCAGACCAATAGTAAAATTTTTCTACTATCCAAGCAGCCACACCTACAGGGCTCTCCATCATAGCGTAACTAAGTGTTTGAGGTTTTGTGCTTTGTATAGCAAAATATCCACTTTGAGAGACATAATCTATATTAAATTGCTTATCCCAACTTTTTTCTTCCTCTGTTTTTGGTCCATCTATATGTCTTGCTGGAAGCATGTTAATATGAATACCTTTACAATTTTTTGAGTGATCAAAACCAAGCCATGTAGAGATTGCACTACCCCAATCACCTCCTTGAGCAACATATCTTTCATAACCAAGATTTTTCGTCATAAGCTTATTAAAAATCTCAGCAATTTTTCTTGGTCCAATTGGATTAGCTGGTTTACCTGAAAATGCAAAACCAGGAATAGAGGGGGCAATAATATCAAAGCAAATTTCGTCTTTATTTCCATATTTTTCTGGTTCACAAAGTGGTTCAATAATATCCAGAAATTCAACTATAGAGCCGGGCCATCCATGAATTAAAATTAACGGAATAGCCTTTGGGGAAGAAGATTTTTTAAAAATGAAATGAATATCAATATCATCTACTTTTGTTATATAATTAGGCTGTTGATTTAATCTGAGTTCTTGAGATTCCCAGTCATATTTCTTAGTCCAATAATCAGCTAAATGCTTCATGTAATCTATATTTGTTCCAAAAGACCAGCCACCTTCTTTAGGCATTTCATGCCATGGAAACATTTCAACTTTTTCTTTGATTTCCAATATTCTTTGCTTGGGATAAGATATATTAAAAGGTTCTATTTTCATTTTAAAATAATAAAATTCAGATAAAAATTAATAATATAAATATTTAATTGACATTCAAGCGGAATAATTCTTCTACATGGATTTTTGCACAATCAATTAATTTAAAATCAACATTGTCTGATCGATAAATCAAGGCTAGGTCAGTCCCTCCAAGCATTATTGCATCGACCTTATTCTTACTAAGAAATTGATTACATGCTTTTTCAAATATTTCTTTTTGTTCATTATTTGCACAACCCAAAGTTGCCATTTCTGCATATGCTTCGTGCACTTTATCTAAGAGGTTATCCTCTGGTATAAATACTTCGGCTGATGTTATCATTGAATAAAATTTTGAAACCATAACTGGTTTAGTACCAATGATGCCAATTCTTTTATAGTCCCTGTGTTTAATTTCTTTTTGGACACAGGACAAAAGGTCTACCACTGGAAGCACAGATTTTTCTTTGAACTTTTCAATACAGAAATGACCAGCGATAGAAGTAATAGCGACAAAGTTAGCTCCTGCTTTTTTTAGTCTTAGCGTTAAATCATTATAGATTGCTACTTGTCCATCTTTGTTATCTTCCATCAAATTTTTAATTAAAGTTGGGGCATCTGCGTGTACAATTGTCATATCCAAATTCTTTTCTTCGGATGCAAACTTTTCTATCAAACTCCGATAGTAAAAATCCGTTGCAGCAGGCCCAATACCCCCAATTAAACCAATTTGCATAGAAATTTTCTCCACATAATATATCTGATTTTAAGCATATTTATTAATTATAAAATATAAATATAAATATAAATATAAATAAATAATTTATGTTCAAATATGTTATTACTTATTATTTACCTATATAATTAAATTGAATTAAATTAGGATAATATAATGAAAGAACTAAATTCAAAATCACAAAAAATAATATTTGTCATTCAATGTAGTATCAAATCTGATCCTAATGAATTTCTAACATGGTCAAAGGAACGTGCTGCAAAATATGTCTTTAATTTAAAAGAAGAAAAAACTATAAGTTATGAGTGGCATTTGTCTGATGATAATTCAGAAGCAACATTAGTAGAGTCATTTAGTGATAGTGATGGTGCAATGCAACGTTTGAACAACCATATGTCAAGCCCTATAGCCGAAGAAGTAACGCAACATGTTGACATTAAAGAATGGCTGGTTTTTGGTAATTCCAAACAAGATTTAATTGATGCACTAACTCCTTTTGGTGCCAAGTTTAAAAGGCAACATTGTGGATTTAATCAATGAATTGAATACTAAAGCTTTTGACGTATTACGTTACACTTTTGGCTACTCCTCATACAAATATAAGCAAAAAGAGATTATAGAAACTGTTATCTCTGGAAATCATACCCTTGCTATTATGCCTACTGGTGCAGGTAAATCATTGTGTTATTAAATACCAGCAATTATTTCTTCAATTAATTTTTTATAAGCTGGTTTATTTAAAGTTTTTTAATATTCGTGACGGAGATAACCTCCTCGTTATTCCATTTTAATCATCTGATTTACCTAGATTTTATAAAATAATAATTATTCAGTCTACAATTTAGTCTACAAATTATATTAGTATTGTAAAATTCATTTATTCAATATTTCTCTATCTGCTTTTGAATTTTAAGATTTGATGTATCTACTTTTGGAGCTCTTGGCTTATAGGATTTATTTAATTTAGGATTTTTATCTTTTCTTAAATCTATATAATTTTCATTTACACATTGTAAGTAATTATTAATTTTGTCTTTATCCTTGTAAAAAATTTCATCGTATTTCCACTTATACTCTAAATTTTTAAAATCACTTTGTGTGTCTTGTGTAATAGTAATTTGTTTTCCTGAAGGAGTGATTATATTAGCTTTATAACCCGAAAATGGATTTAAATAAGTTCCATACTTATACGTTAAGTTTTTATAGTCATATGCAAAGTTTTCTTTTTCCCATCTCTTGTACTTATCTAAATTCAAGTTAAACATTTTAATTCTATTATATTTATTTTCACAAGGTTCTGGAAAAGTTGGTCTTACTATTTGGCTAGAATAGTTAGTGTAATATCCAACATAACTAATAACACCTAAAGAAATTGGTAATCTTTCTAATTTAAAACAATAAAATGGTGTGTGTTCCTTGAAACCACCTTTAAAAAATGAAGTCACAATATTTTCAAAAAGTATTTTGTTTAAATCATCTTTTTTACAATTTGAAAATTGAATATCAGAATCTATTAATCTTCTTTTATATTCCCACTCAATAAAGGATAAATTTAGAATTACTTTTGAAGTATTACCTCTAATATTATCTTTTATTGGTTTTGAAGGCCAGGTGGGTTTAAGTATAAACTTAGATTTTTGTTCTTTAATCTGTTTCTTAAGAGGTTCTCCAATTTTAATACCAAAAGGTTTAACTTCGTCATTAAATTTAATAGGTCTGTTTACAACAAAAGAAATCATTGTTGTTAAAATTACAAATATTAAAAACCCTATAATAAAAATAATTTTTTTAGATGTAATCATTTATTCCCACAGTGGATTAATCAATTTTTTAATTCTTTTAAAAATTTGGTCTAAATTATTTAAAACTTGTTCAGCCATTTTGTCATCAGGATATATTAGGCCTCTTGAGCTATTATAAACACTTCTTTTAGAAGCAGCTAACAACATACCTTCAGAATTTTTAATAGCCTGTTTAGAGTATGGTTTAGTAAGCAGTATATCTTTATATTTATTATAAAGGTCTGTCTTGAAAACCTGCCTTTCTCGAAAAGATACCAAAATACTTTTCCAAAATTCTTGTTGATATTTATGACCTAATAAGACATTTTCATTCATAAATTTATCAAATGCTTTTCTATCGTTTAAAATTGAATTCATCTCTTTTTTTGGAACTAAAGACCAAAATTTCTTATGAATTTGTTTATTAATATTACCTTTTAAAACATTTTGAAAAATTTGATATTGTTCACCTTTGAGTTGAAAATCGTTTGCAAAAGATTGAGATAAAAGAATTAAAAAAAATGTTATTGTTATAAGAGTTTTCATATTAATTCTATACTAAATTATTGTGAGCAAAGATTTTTTCAGTTAATTTTATAAGTGTAACTTAATTTAGGTTAATTATGAAGCTTGTAGTCATAGCTATGGTACTAATACTTGTTAGTTTTATATCTTCTTGTTCTGATGATAAAAAATTTAAAGAATGTAGCAGATTGAAAAAGAATATTGAAACAGAAATCGTTAAATTTTTTGCAGCTGAAGTTACAGCTGATAACACACGATTAGAAACTTTTATAGAACAAGCAAAAAAACATTTAAATAGAGCAAGTAAACAGGCAAATGTATATAAAGTTTTGTGCGATGAATAAACTATTACTGATATTGTTGTTCATTTTATCATATTTCAGCCCATACAATTTGTTGGCAGAAACAAATCCATTCCAATATCGTGGTGTAAAATTAGGTATGAGCTTAGATGATGTATCTAACCTAGAAAGCGTAGCAGAACGTTATATGCCAAACCCTAAAACTGACATGAAATGCAATAACGCTATTTTTTATTACAATACTTTTAAAAAGAAAGCTTACGTTACAAAAGAGTTAGCTGGAGAAAATAAAATTTTTAAAAAGGCTGATGATATATATTTTTGTGGCCAAATAGAATTGTTTGAAAGAAATAGAATGGCTAACAAATTTCGTCTAAAAGGTGATGCTTATATATTTAATGACGATGTGGAATATAAGTTTTACAAAAATAAACTTTATCACTTAAAAGTTAAATATGGATATCGAAATAAAGTTTCACATTCAGAGTTTTTAAAAAATACTGTAGGTAAAATTGAAAAAAGGTTTCAAAATTCAAAATATTTAGGTGATGCTTACACTGCAATTGAAAAAGCGATTGGTTTTGGTTATCGAAACAATAATAAGAATAGGAAAACAAAGATTTATTTTTTTGTATCTAAGGCTAATAAGAACATCTACTTAATTATGTTTGTAGATTATATACAAAATAAAAAATTTGGTCTTAATACAAGCAAAACCTATGAAACTATCAATCTTTGGTTGTATAATAGAAAAATCATGGAAATGATCGACAAAAAACCATATAGAGTTTTAGCTAACGAAATAAAAATTTATAAAGAAAAACAAATTTTAAGAGAAAATAAAATAAAAAATCTTAAGCAAAAGAAAGAAAGATTGGATAAAAAATATAATTATTAATTTTAAAATTATTGCCATGAAATAATACATTAATTTTGTCCAAAAAATCATAAATATAACAAAAAAAAGTCTTATTGAATTACTCTAATTAAATTTATGAGTGCTAATTCTGGTATAAAGTGGGTTGATGAAACCTTTGATGTTTGTGTAAAGCTTCTCTTTGATGTAGCCGATATTATAGGCATATCATATGAAGAAATTAACGTATGGATATTTTGTGTAATTTGGCCAATTCTAACCCTTATTATGTTTGCAGAAATCTTGCGCTTAAGGTTAAAGATTAATATTAAAAATGAAAATAGGTATTACTAAATATGTTAATCATAATATCTTTTCTACTGAATTTTTTTTTAATATGTTATTTTCTTGTGTTTATGGTTGCTGGAATAATAGATGAATTTAGCTCGTCAGACCCTGCCACTAAAATTTTCTTTAATACAGATTTATTAGAATTATTTCTTCTTTTAACTTTTTGTCTTTTTTTACCAATAATTAATATGAGATTAATATATGAGAACTATTCTTTTAATCGTTAGTTTTCTTATAATAATTTTTACTTTTTTTATATTTTACATTGGTATTTATGATGAAATTTACCAAAAAATAGAAAAAAATAAATTTTGGTTTACAGACGGTTCTTTCAGTATAAGTCTTGTTTTCTTATTACTTTCGATATTTTGCTTAATTTACATTTTTAAAAATTTATCAAATAAAATGAAAAAATTAGATTTAGAAGAATATTGCTATTCGATAGAGGCTCTTAAAATGGAGTTAGTTAAGCACAACAAACATTATAAAGATTATCAGAATTAAAATTGTCGGAGATAACCTCCTAGTTATTTAATGCATCTGCAATTACATTCTGGGAACAAATTAAAAGATTCTTATAAGTCTCATAAATTTCTTTAACCTTTTCAAAAAAAAATGTGAGTGCAGTATCTTATCAACTTAATTACTCATAGTTTTTTACCCCCCCACCATATATATTAGGGGAAACAATAAAATTTTGTCAGCTTGCTGTGGGGCCTTTTGTGGGGCCATATTATTTTAAATTATATAACGTATTGTTTTTAAATGATTAAATTTATATTAATGGCGGAGGGAGGGGGATTCGAACCCCCGAAAGGGATTGCTCCCTTTAACGATTTAGCAAACCGGCGCCTTCAGCCACTCAGCCACCCCTCCGCAGGTTCGTAACATGTCTTAAATGTCCTAGTTCACGCCGTATGCTTATTCGTAATACGAAATGACGAAAATTATTTCAAGTTTTTTTAATGTATTGTGGAAAATAAAACTGTTTATGTTATGTATAGATTTTTTTGAGGGGCAATGCATGGATCTAATATCTGGAATGAGAGTTTTTGTTTCTATAGCTGACAATGGTTCACTTGCAAAAGCTGGAAGAGAGTTAGCTTTGTCTCCATCTGTAGTTTCAAAACATATATCAGCATTAGAAGATAGACTAGGGGCAAGATTACTTTACAGAACAACAAGATCTGTATCACTTACTGAGGTTGGTTTAGCATATCTCGATAGAGCTAGAAGAATTATTGGAGATGTAGATGAAGCTGAAGCAGCTGTTTCCAGTGCTACTAATGCACCAAGAGGGCATCTTAGGATTACTGCACCAGGTACGTTCTCTTATAGGCACATAGCTCCACATCTTCCTTTATTTAGAGAACGTTTTCCAGAAGTAGAAATAGAGATGATTATATCAGATGAGGTCGTTGATTTAGTAGATAACAACATAGATTTGGGTATTAGGATTGCAATTATGAAAGACTCATCACTCATTGCAAGGAAACTTGCTCCAAATCCAAGAACTTTATTTGCTTCTCCAGAATATATAAAAAAAAATGGTAAACCAAACCACCCGGACGAAATATTAAATCATGACATCATTTCATTTAGAAGTGGAAGCCCTTACAATGAATGGCATTTTTTAGTGGATGGCAAAATCAAGTTGATTCACGCTAAAGGAAAGTTGCAATTCAATCATGGTGATGCAATTCTTAGGTCAGCAATTAATGGTGGTGGGTTAGCAATGTTATCTAGATTTGTTGTTGGACGACACATAGCAGCAGGCACATTAGTATCAATTTTAGATGAATATGTCCAAGAAGATGTTCCAATCTATGCCGTCTACCCAAGCGGCAAACATTTATCTCCTAAGGTAAGAGCTTTCCTAGATTTTTTAATAGAGATTTATGGGCCTGTACCATATTGGGATGAAGCTGGTGACCATAATTCAGAAGCAGCTAAGCGAACTGTTATTTAACTTATACATTTTGACCTGCAACATAACCGCTTGACCATGCCCATTGGAAATTATGTCCACCTAAATGTCCAGTAACATCAAGAACTTCACCAATAAAATATAACCCAGAATAATTTTTACATTCCATAGTTGATGAATCAATTTCATTTGTATCAATTCCACCTAATGTAACTTCTGCAGTCTTGTAACCTTCAGTACCAGTTGGTAAAACAGTTAATTTATTTATAAAGTTAGATACTTTATTGAGTGTCTCATTGGATAAATCTCCTATTTTTTGGTTTGCATTAAGTAAATTGGTAATTGCTAATGCTAATCTATTTGGAAGAAAATTTGATAAAACATTTGATATGTTTTGTTTAGGTGTTTTTAATCTTCTTTCTCTTAAAATCTTTTCCAGAGAATTTTGCGGTAATAAGTTAATTTCAATAGTATTTCCAGGTTTCCAGTAAGAAGAAATTTGTAAAATTGATGGTCCACTAATACCTCTATGAGTGAAGATTAGACCTTCATTAAAAATTGTTTTATTGATTTTTACTGAAGCTTCAATTGAAACACCCGCTAGTGATTTGCAAAAATCTAATATGTTATCTTGAAAAATTAAGGGAACAAGAGCTGGATAAAGGTTAGTAACTTTTAAGTTAAACTGATTAGCAATTTTATATCCAAAATCAGAAGCTCCTATTTTGGGTATAGATAATCCACCAGTAGCAATAACAAGAGATGAACATAAAATTTTTTCTATTTTTGTTTCTAATATATATAAATTTTCTTGATGGACTATTGATTTGATTTCAGTGTCTATTTTAATTTCAACTTTTTGATTTTCGCATTCAGTAATTAACATCTCAATAATATCTTTTGCAGAATTGTTACAAAACAGCTGACCCAATTTCTTTTCGTGAAATTGAATTTTATGTTTTTTAACCAAATCTATGAAATCATTTTGCGTATATTTTGAAAAAGCAGATTTACAAAAATGCATGTTATTAGATAAAAAATTTTCATTATTACTATTTATATTTGTAAAATTGCATCTTCCTCCTCCAGAAATTCTTATTTTTTCTCCAATCTTTGAAGTATGCTCTACAATAAGGACGTTTTTATTTCTTTTTCCTGCTTCAATAGCGCACATTAAACCAGCGGCACCAGCTCCAACAATAATAACATCAAATTTTTTATTCATAATTCAATTATTTCTTTATTTTAATATTCATGCGCTAGCATAAATAAATTTTCTTATGCTTTACTTTATTGATATTGAAGACTAAAAGAACAGTCTAGTTAATTTAAATAAAATATGAAAATATTTCCTAAAACGTCTCTTAAAATCTGAAAGTTGATCATGTTAAAAAAAACTGGAATTCCTGACGCAATAGCCGAGGCAATGATTCAAAGAGGTTACGAAAAATTAACACCTGTTCAAGAGGAAGTTATAAAAAAAAATTATTCAGGATTAGATTTATTAGTTTCTGCACAAACTGGATCAGGTAAAACTATAGCCTTTGGTTTTTCAATAGTAGAAAATATACTTGGTAAAGATAATTATTTTAAAAAATCAAAATTACCTCAAGCGCTTATCATTGTTCCTACTCGAGAATTAGCTTTGCAAGTAAAAAATGAATTAACTTGGTTCTTGGAAAGTTGTGATGCAAAGATTATTTCTTGTGTTGGAGGAATGGATATACGTGCAGAAAAAAGAAACTTAGAGATGAAACCTAATATAGTTGTAGGCACTCCTGGAAGATTAAGAGATCATATAGAAAGTCAAAAATTAAATCTTAAGGATATTAAAACTGTTGTCCTTGACGAAGCTGATGAGATGTTAGATATGGGTTTCAAAGAAGATTTAGAAGCTATTTTGAACACCACACCTGAGGAAAAACAGACTTTAATGTTTTCAGCAACTGTTCCAAAAACCATTGCTAAACTTGCAAAAGATTATCAAAAAGAAGCTGTTAGAATTACTGTTGGTAAATCTAATGCACAACATGTTGATATTGAATATAAAGCATTCAAAATTGTGTCAAGTGATCAAGAAAATGCTATTATTAATACGCTACGATATTATGAAGCTACAAATTCTATAATTTTTTGTGCTACTAGAATAGCTGTAAATCATATGACCAGTCGTTTAACAAACAGAGGTATTTCTGCAGTAGCTCTTTCAGGTGAATTTAGCCAAAACGAAAGAAATATGGCTTTACAAGCAATGAGATCTTCAAAAGCAAGGGTATGCGTTGCGACAGATGTTGCAGCTAGGGGACTTGATTTACCAAATCTTGATTTAGTCATTCATGCGGATATACCAAGAACATCAGATACATTACTTCATAGAAGTGGAAGAACTGGAAGAGCTGGAAGAAAGGGTGTTTGTGTAATTCTTGTACCACAAAATCGAAATAGAACTGCTGTACGTTTATTTGGTCAAGCAAATATAAAGCCTCATTGGACTTTGCCTCCATCAAGAGAAGAAATATTAATCGAAGATAAAAAAAGGATTTTAGAAAATAAAATTTTTGAGGAGCCAATAGAAGCAGAAGAACAAGGTTTTGTAGATGAGTTAGTTTCAAAAAACTCTATAACTCAGCTAGCAGTTGCCTATTACAGACTAGTAAGCAAGGATTTATCTGTTCCAGAAGACCTAAAAAACCCATCCGATAAAAGAGATGCAAACTCAAATAAAACTACGTTTGTTAACAGTGTATGGTTTGAGCTTTCTGTTGGACGTGATGATACTGCAGAACCAAGATGGCTAGTGGCAATGCTTTGTAAAGCTGGAAATATATCAAAAAGAGATATTGGTTCTATTAAAATACAACCAAAAGTTACTTATGTCGAAATTTCAGAACAAACCTCTAATTCATTGCTTAAGTTTGTTAATGATAAAAAGCCAATAGAACGACATATTACGGTAAAATTAATAAAAAATCCGCCAAAACTTGATAGAGTAACATCTCAACCTTCACAAAATAAAAAAAGAAGAAGTTCAAAATTATTTTTAAAAGATAAAGACGAAGATGGATTGAATAAACCTAAAAATATTGATTTCAAAGGTAAAAGAAAATCTGATAGGTGGAAAAAAATAGAAAAAAGAACCAAGCCTGGGAATGATACTTCTAAACTAAGCAAGGATAAAAAAAATAATAAAAGATCAAAAAAAATTAGAGTTAAAAACAAAAAATCAAAAATGTCAGATTGATTTTGACCCCCTTTTATTTATTAGATAGATACCAAGACAAGTAAAAAATAAAGATAAGTAAATTTGTTCATTTATTGGATCATCCATAATTAACCACCCAAATAACACGCCAAATATTGGTGTTAAAAATGCAAACGAACTAGTGCTACTTGCAGAGTATCTTGACATTATCCATAACCATCCAATAAACCCCATACACATAATTACAATTACTTGAAAAGAAAAAATTAATATTAAATCTAGATCGATATTTCTAACGTAATCATTTAACTGCATTGATAAAGGTAATAAAATAATTCCAGAAACAACTAGTTGATATAATAGCTGTGTTTCAGGTGTTGCGTTTGAAAGACGCGTGGTTTTTAGCATTATCGCTATTGTTGCCCAGCATAAACTTGCCAATAATGAATATGCATCTCCATAGAATTGTGATATATCATAACCAGTATTTGGCTCATAAACAGCCAGAAACAATCCTAGTAATGCAATTATTAAACCTAGTATTTTATTTAAATTGAGTTTGTCATTTTCTATTAAAAAATGTGCAGCTAAAGTAAGCCACACAGGCATTGTATAAAAAATTAATGATACGCGTGTGACTGTTGAGTAGTCTAAGGCAGTAAATAAAAAAATAAACTCTATTGCAAATAATATCCCTGCAATAATTCCAGGAATTAAACTCCCGTTGTTAATGATAATTTTCTTTTTTAAAATGTAGCAATAAATTAAAATTGGAAAGATTGCAAAAGTAGATCTTAAGGCTACCTGAAAAACTGGATGCATACCTTCGTTAACTAACTTAACCATAACTTGGTTTAAGCCCAATAAAATTGAAAATATTATTAAAAAAGATGCAGCTAGAAAATCAACTGGTCTATTTTTTATATTATTCATTGTTTAATATTTTACTGAAAATAACTTCCACCATTAACATGAATTGTTTGTCCAGTTATAAAATCAGAATTAGGACCACATAAATTAGAAATCATAGTAGCTACTTCAACAGGATAACCTTTTCTTCCAATAGGAGGATTTAAATGAGATGGATGGACAAGACTTCTTCCTGCAGAAGCACCTCTAATGGTATCAATCAATCCTGGCACAACTGTGTTAACAGTAATACCCGCCTCAGCATATTCCATTGCCAAAGCTCTAGAAAAACCAACTACCGCTGACTTTGAAGTTATGACATGAGCTCTTCCTATTGCACTTATATGTGCTGACAATCCTCCAAGATTAACAATTCTTCCCCAATTATTTTTTTTCATTTCTGGGATTACTGCTTTACAAGTATGAAATAATGTATCTAGATTAATAGACAATACAAATCTCCATTGATCAAATGACATATCATCAAATTTATTAAACTCCCTTTGTGATGCATTATTTACTAAAATTGAAATATTACCTAATTTTGATCCAGCATCAACAAGATGATCTGATGTATCTTCTTTCGTTAAGTCACCAATGAAAATATCAGCACTTACTCCATTTTTTTTAACAATTTCTAGTGTTTCCATAGCACCCTCTTTGTCAGAGTTTGCGTGGACTAAAACATTAAAGCCTAACTTCGAAAGACTATCACAAGTTGCTCTTCCAATATTTTTGGCAGCTCCAGTGACTATAGCAACTTTTCCTTTATTCACTGTCATTTAAAATTATTCCCATATAAGCAAATCTTTTAAAACGATTTCTAAAAATTCTACGAAAAAATAGTTACATTATTTTACTTACTACATTAATGTATAAACTTGAATTTTTTTAATTACAATTTAACATTATTCTCATTACAAAAAAACGGATTAAAATTTGGAGGTTGCGATTAAAGACTGGCGTAATGATATTTACAAAGTTTTCAAAGAATTAGATATTACAATGGTTTCCCATGTTCCTGATGCTGGACATACACCTCTCATTAATCTCTGTGAAAAAGATAATGAAATTGATGTTGTAACGCTTACAACTGAACAAGATGGAGTTGGTTTATCTTGTGGTGCATTTGCTGGAGGTAGAAAAAGTGCATTACTAATGCAGTCAAGTGGTGTAGGAAATTGTATAAATGCTCTTGCTTTACCAAATATTTGTAGAATCCCGTTCTTAACTTTAGTTTCTATGAGAGGTGAATGGGGAGAATTTGTTCCATGGCAAGTTCCCATGGGTTTAGGAACCCCAAAAGTTTTGGAAGCAATGGACGTTAAAGTTTTTAGAGCTGATTATAAAGAAGAAGTCGGTTCAACAGTAGATGCTGCAGCAAGATTTGCTTTTAATACCAATCGTTCTGCAGCAGTTTTGTTGTCTCAAAAAATGATTGGTGCAAAACAATTTAAAAATGGATAAATATTATGATTGAAAGAAGACCTTTTGTTCAAAAAATTTTAAAAAACAGACAAACAAACCTTAGAGTTGTAAGTGGCCTTGGAACTTCAACATGGGATGTAATGTCTGGTGGCGATGATAAAGCGAATTTTGGTTTTATTGGAGCAATGGGGCAGGCAATACCTTTTTCACTAGGTTTAGCTATGTCTCAACCGGATCTACGAATTCTCTTGTTCACTGGAGATGGAGATGCGTTAATGAGCCTTGGCTCAATTGCTACAGTAGCAAATCATCCAGTTACTAACCTTACTATTATGGTTATGGATAATGAATCTTATGTTGAAACAGGAAGTCAACCTACCGCAACCGCTGGAAAAACAGATCTTGAAATTGTAGCTAAAGGATCTGGAATTGCTAACTCTTATACAATAAATAGTGAAAAAGATTACGATAGGATAATAAAAACAATTTATGAAGAAGAAGGTCCTTCACTTGTTGTAGCAAAATGTAAAGCAAAGGCAACACCTTTGGTTTTCCCATATTCATTTGATGGATCGGTTTCAATAAATAGATTTATGAGCACTCTTAAATCATAATGCAAAATAATCAAATGACTAATCTTGCCATTATGGGCATAGGAAATATTGGTAAACGCCATTTAATGGCTATCAATACAATAGAAAATTTAAACCTATGTGGGATAGTTGATTATACTGAAGAAGCAAGATCATTTTGTTATGATAATAAAATATCATTATTTGATGATCTTAATGAATTAAAAAAATCTACTAAAGTTGATGGTGTGATTATTTCTACACCTACTATTATGCACCATGAAAATGCAATATCAGCACTGAATTTAGGATTAGATGTTTTGATTGAAAAACCTATTTCAGCCACATCACATGAAGCTGAGCAAATTGAGAATATTGCACAACTAAATAATTGTTCAGTTTTAGTTGGTCATCAAAGACGATTTAATCCAATAATATTAAAAACAAAAGAAATTATTAGAAAAAAAAAAATTGGAAAAGTTATTGGACTCTCTGGAATTTGGGCGCTTCGAAAAGATCAAGATTATTTTTTACCAGGATGGAGAAAAAAAGTTAGCGCTGGTCCTGTGATAACTAATCTTATTCATGATATAGATTATCTAAGATTTATATTTGGAGAAATCACGGAAGTTTCAGCATTCTCGTCAAATAATATAAATAATTTTGAAAAAGAAGATATTATTTGTACAAATTTTAAGTTTGAACGAGGCTTAATAGGTAATTTTTTGATTAGTGATAGTGGTACCTCTCCTTGGTCTTGGGAGACTGGAACTGGCGAAAATATACATTTACCTCATCTAAAAGAAAATAATCTTAGAATAGTTGGCACAAAAGGCTCATTAGAATTTCCAAACCTTAAACTCTGGAGTTACAAAAATGAAGGAGATAATTGGAAGAACGAATTGGAAAGTATTAATTATAGTTTTGAAGAAGTTGATCCCTATATCTCTCAGATTAACCATTTCATTGACGTGATTAATAAAAAAGTTGACCCCATTACAAATGCTTTAGATGCAAAAAGAACACTTAAGGTGGCACTTGCAATTCTTGAGTCAGCTAAATTAAATAGTATAATAAAAATACAATCATAAAATTTGGAGACATACATGTATGATTTAGGTCTAAAGGATAAAGTAATTTTGATCACTGGTGGTAGTGATGGTTTAGGTTACGCATCAGCTGAATTATTATCATCTGAGGGAGCACAAGTCGTTATTTGTGGAAGAAGAGGGGATTATTTACACGAAAAAGCCAAAATAATTACAGAAAAAACAGGCAATGAGGTTTTGCCAATTAAATCAGACGTAAGCATAGCAGACGATTGTAAAAAACTAGTTGAGGAAACTATAGCTAGGTACAAGAAAATTGACGTATTAGTTAATAATGCTGGAGCATCTGCAGCTACACTCTTTGAGGATGTAACTGATAAAAACTGGGAAGATGATATAAATTTAAAACTAATGTCTACTATAAGAATGTGTCGTTTAACAATCCCATATATGAAGTCAAATAATGGAGGGATTATAATTAATGCTACAATTGGTGGAGGTAAAGCCCCTAACGCAGGGTCTTTACCAACAACTGTAACTAGAGCTGCTGGTATAAACTTGACAAAATCTCTTGCTAATCAATATGCAAAAGATCAAATAAGAGTTAACACAATATGTATTGGACTAATTAAAAGTGCTCAATGGGAACGTAGAGCTGGATCAGGAAGTATTGAGGACTTTTATAATGAACTATCAAAAAAAGTTCCTATGGGTATGGTTGGTGAGGAAATTGACTACGCCAACCTAGTTGCATTTCTATCTTCTAAAAGAAGTTCATATATTACAGGAACTGCTATAAATTTAGATGGTGGTTTGTGTCCTGTAGTATAGATTTAAAAGACAGACAATTAACTTTTTTTAATTCTTGGTGGATTAACTTCAGCAAGTTCACAAGCATAATCTAGTAACGCGCTAAAATCTTTTTTAGCAAATTTACCAGATCTTGCTTGACCATAAACTGCTTGTACAGATGAACCAACTGGTAAACCAACTCTAAAACTATTTGCCGTCTCAATTGCTAACCCCATGTCTTTGTGAGCAAGATCAATTGTAAACCCTGGTTCAATATCATTTTTAAGTACTTTTGATAAAAAATTAATATGGAACTGTCCATTATTAGCAGTTGTTCCAGCATTCACTTCTTTAAATGTATTTAAATCTAAACCAATTTTTTGAGCAAGTGTAAGGGCTTCAGCAGTTATTTGAGCAATACTTAGTATTTGAAAATTATTTACAACTTTTGCTCTTATTCCTGACCCAACTTTCCCACATCTTATAATAGTGGTTCCCATTGCATTAAGTAATGGTTCAATTTTTTTAAAAGCTCCCTCGTTATCACATCCTACCATAAAAAGAGAATCACCAGAGATTGCGTGACTTACTAACCTGCCAACTGGAGCATCTATAAAATCAATATCTTTTTGTTTGCATATTTCATATATTTCATCTGTACCTGTTGGTGCAATTGTACTCATATCTAATATAATCGATCCAGGCTTTATGTATGATAAAACACCATCAGGGTCGGTTATTACGGATTTAACATTTTCTGTAGATGGCAACATTGTTACAATAATTTCTGCATCCTCAACAGTATCTTTAATACTATTTCCTGGAACAGCTCCTGACTTGATGTGGGGCTGCATCTTTTCTTTTTCTATGTCATAAACAGATAAATTCGTTCCCTTTTTTATAATATTTAGAGCCATTGGTCCTCCCATTGCGCCAAGACCAATAAACGCTATCGGTTCACTCATAAAATACTTCTCCCTAACTTATTGCTAATTATTTAATCAACATTAAACTTAAATAATATTAATTTACAATTATTTATAATATTTAAGGTATTTATTAATTATTTTAGAGTAAATAAAAGTTGTATTATGGCATCAGATAAATCTAACATCGTTCCAAGTGAATTCATAATCGTTGGTGGGACAGGAAATCTCTCTAAAAATAAAATATTACCAGCTTTATTTTGGAGATTTTTAGATAAGCAGATTGATGAAAACTCAAATATAATTTTGTGCGATAAAGAAATAAAATCCAAGGATGATTTTTTTTCGGGATTAAAATTTAAATGTGATGAAGCTATAAAAAAAGTTATTGATAATGAAAAAATCTGGGATTATTTTCTAAATATTATAAAATTTGTTGAGCTAGATGTTGTTTCTGGTAATGGTCATCTTGAATTAGTTAAAATTTTAAAAGAAAAATTTGACCCAAATAGACCCATAATATTTTACTTAGCAATAGCGTCTAGCTTATTTGGTAATAGTTGTAGGTTCATTAGGGACTCTGGTTTAAATGTTCCTCAAAGTAGGCTTGTAATTGAAAAACCAATTGGCAAAAATAAATCAACAGCCATACAAATTAACAATGAAATATCAAGTGTTTTTAAAGAAAGTCAAATCTATAGAATAGATCATTATTTAGGTAAAGAAACAGTTCAAAATTTGATGGCTTTAAGGTTTGCTAATACATTTTTCGAAAATCAATGGAACAATAAAAATGTAGACAATGTTCAAATTACAGTTTCTGAGACAGTTGGTGTTGAAGATAGAATTTCTTATTATAATGAATATGGTGCAATAAGAGATATGTTACAAAATCATCTCTTACAACTTGTATGTTTGATAGCTATGGAACCGCCTTCATTTTATGAAGCAGACCAACTTAGAGACGAGAAATTAAGAGTTTTAAAAGCTCTCAAACCAATTACAGAAGAAGAAATTCAGACAGGCCAATATAGAAGTTTTTCAGATGAATTAGGAGAAAACTCAAATACAGAAACTTTTGTATCTTTAAAAGTTGTAATAAATAATTGGAGATGGGCTGGAGTTCCATTTTACATCAGAACTGGTAAAAAATTATCTACTAGAGCAAGTGAAATAATTATTACCTTTAAAAATAAACCACATGATATTTTTTCTAAATTTACAACAGATGCTCATGACGAACCCAATAGACTTATAATAAGAGTACAGCCCGAAGAAGGCCTTAAACTAAAATTAACTTCAAAAGCACCTGGCCCAGGTGGCATGCGCTTTTTCCCTTCAGAACTCAATTTGTCCTTTGGTGACACTTTTGCTGATAGACTACCCGATGCTTACGAGAGGCTTTTAATGGATGTTGTTAGAGGTAATCAAACACTTTTTATGAGATCTGATGAAGTGCTGGCTGCTTGGGATTTTATTGATCCAATTGTAGAAATAGCAAAAAATCAAGAAACTCAACTCTATAGAACTGGTACTATGGGACCAGAGGATAAAATTTTGGTTTTGGAAGGGCATCAATGGCTTGATCCAAAAGATGAATAATGATGAGTATTGTTAAATTAATTTCTGATAGATTAAATTCTTCTATAAAGAATATGGGTTCTGGCAGTTTGGTCGTATGTGGTGGTACTAGCCCAATTAGTATTTATGAAGAATTATCAAATATTGATATATCCTGGTCGAAAGTTTTTCTAACATTAGTAGATGATAGATTAGTTGACCCTGATCATAGAGACAGTAACCAAAAATTATTACATAATCATTTCATAAAAAATAAAGCTAAAAATATTAATTTCTTTCCTCTTACAGAAAACTTTTTATCAAATACAAAATTCAAAAAACCTTTTGATGTAACTCTACTTGGTATGGGTGAAGATGGACATTTTGCTTCTTTGTTTCCTGATATGATAAACCAAAATGAAGCTTTTGATCTAAATGCAAGTCCAAAAATTTTAATAACACCACCTCAAGGTAATCCCTTTATACCAAGAATTACCATGAATTTATCTTTGATAATGGAAAGTTTAAATATAATTTTATTAGTTAAAGGAAAAGCTAAGCAAAATATTTTTGAGAAAGCTCAAAAAGAAAAGAAATTACCAATTCATCATTTAATTAAAAATAGAAATAGAGATTTTTTTATAGAGAAAGTAGATGACTAAATTAAATAGTAAAATCATTGAAGTGACCAACAGAATAATAGATAGAAGTAAATATTATAGAAAACGATATTTGGATAATGTCGTTGCTATGGAAGATGATAATGATAACGATAGGGGTTCAATTGCATGTTCTAACATGGCGCATGTGGTAGCTGGCTCACCTTCAACAGAAAAAGACACTATTTTACTAAATACTAAACCAAATATTGGCATTGTATCAGCTTATAATGATATGCTTTCTGCTCATAAACCGTTAGAAAATTTTCCAAAAATAATTAAAGCTGCTGCAAATCAATTAGGTGCAACAGCCCAAATGGCAGGTGGAGTTCCTGCAATGTGTGATGGAATTACCCAGGGAAGACCTGCGATGGAACTATCTCTTATGTCGAGAGACGTAATTGCAATGTCAACAGCAGTTTCACTAAGTCATGGGGTTTATGATGCAGCATTATGTTTAGGTGTTTGTGATAAAATTGTACCTGGACTTTTTATTGGAGCTCTTTCTTTTGGACATTTGCCAATTATTTTCATTCCAGCTGGACCAATGTCATCTGGAATAACTAATGAAGAAAAAGCTAAAGTTAGAAAAGCTTTTGCTAAAGGTGAGGTATCTAGAGCAGAATTACTAAAAGCAGAAACTTCAGCATATCATGGAGAGGGCACTTGTACTTTTTATGGGACAGCTAACTCCAATCAGATGTTAATGGAAATCATGGGTTTGCATTTACCTGGTGCTGCTTTTATTCATCCTCATAGTGATTTAAGAAACGCATACAATGTTGCTGCAACACAACAAGCAATTCTTATTTCAAGAAAGGGCCAAGATATAAGACCCATTGGAAAAATTATAGATGAGAGAAGCTTTGTAAATGCTATAATTGGTTTGCTTGCAACTGGCGGATCAACTAATCATACGTTGCATCTTCCAGCTATGGCCGCAGCTGCAGGAATAAAGTTGTTGTGGGAAGATTTTGAAGATTTATCAGAAATTACCCCCTTATTGGCAAAGGTATATCCAAATGGTAGTGCAGATATAAATCAATTTCATGCAGCTGGAGGTATGAGTTTCATAATTGGAGAGCTATTAGATGAAGGTTTATTGGATGGATCTGCTAAAACAATTTGGGGCGAAAGTTTATTTGATTATATTTCAGAGGCAACTTTAAAAGGTGCTAAATTAGTTTGGAATAAAGAAAAATCAAAATCATATGATGATAACATTTTGAAAACTGTTAAAGATCCACATCAAAAAAATGGTGGATTAAAAATATTGAAAGGTAATCTAGGTAAAGGAGTTATTAAAATATCTGCTGTAAAACCTGAGCATCATAATATTACTGCACCTGCTATGGTATTTGATAATCAAGAAGACGTTAAAATAGCCTATAATAAAGGTATTCTAAACCGGGATGTAATAGTTGTAGTAAAATTTCAAGGACCAAAAGCTAACGGTATGCCTGAATTACACGCACTAACACCTATTCTTTCTAATATACAAGATATGGGTTTTAAAGTGGCTCTGATTACTGATGGCAGAATGTCTGGTGCTTCAGGAAAAGTTCCGTCTGCAATCCATATTACACCTGAAGCAATAGATGGTGGTATAATAGCTAAAATTCAAGATGGAGATGAAATAGAAATTGATGCAAGTAATGGAAAAATTAATGTTAACGAAGATATTTCAAAAAGACAAATGATAACTTCAGAAAAGAATACACATTTAAATTTTGGTAGAAATCTCTTTTCTTTGTTAAGAACTAATGCTACTGGAGCAGAAAATGGGGCAGGCTTAAATTTAATTAATGATTGATTTTGAATTTTACGAAGCAGATGCAATAGCAGAATGAAGTAAAACGTTTGTACTTGAGTATGCCCATTCAGGTTTTATCTCCTCAGCTTCATTATGACTTAAGCCATCTATGCAGGGACACATTATCATAGCTGACGGTACGACAGTATTAATCCAACATGCATCATGGCCGGCACCTGAAACAATATCTTTGTAAGAATATCCAAATTTTTTGGCACTATCTCTAATGTTTTCAAGACAAAGTTTGTCAAAGGCTACGGGATCAAACCCACCAATTTGTTCCATTTGAAGATTTACTTTATATTTTTTACAAATTTTCTTTGCAGATGACTTTATTTCTTTTTCCATATCATTAAGTTTTTTTATTTCAGGAGATCTTATGTCTATTGTAAATATTGTTTGACCAGCAATCACGTTTCTTGAATTAGGTGAGACTTCAATGTGCCCTACACTACCAAGTGCATTAGGTTGGTTTTTATTTGCTACTTTATTAACGTTCAAAACAATTTCTGATAATGCTAATGCCGTATCTTTCCTTATGTTCATTGGAGTTGTGCCAGTATGTTGTTCAACTCCGGTAAGTTTTACTTCTAACCATTTTAATCCTTGACCATGAGTAACTACCCCAATATCAATATTTTCACTTTCAAGTATTGGACCCTGTTCAATGTGAAGTTCATAATAACAATGAAATTTTTCTTTACCAACTGGTTCAGATCCTTTCCATCCAATTTTTTCAAGTTCTTCTCCAAAAATATTTCCTTCATAATCAGTTGCTGCAAGTAAAGTCTTAACATCATAAATACCTGCATATCCAGCTGAAGCCATCATCGCAGGAGGAAAACGTGATCCTTCTTCATTAGTCCAATTAACGACTAAAATAGGTCTTTTTGTTTGTATATTTAAATCATTAAGTGTTCTGATAACTTCTAGGCCAGCTAAAACACCTAGAACACCATCATACTTTCCACCTGTTGGTTGAGTGTCTAAGTGGCTGCCTATTACTACAGGAAGAGCATTTTTATCTGTTCCGTCTCTTTTAAAAAACATTGAACCAAGTTCATCAACTTTCATTGACATTCCTGCTTCCAAAGTCCATTTCTGTAAAAGTTTTCTAGCTT
The DNA here is from genome assembly GCA_902537945.1 of uncultured SAR116 cluster alpha proteobacterium. Lineage (GTDB taxonomy): Bacteria > Pseudomonadota > Alphaproteobacteria > Puniceispirillales > Marisalimonadaceae > Marisalimonas. Next base: position 54,160 of record CACBDG010000004.1, on the reverse strand, counting down.
CACCATCTTCGAAAGTAACAGTTTGTCTATTATTTCCTCCTGCTATGCCGGGACCAATTTTTGCCATTTCCATCAAACTATCCCATAACCTATTCTCATTAATTGAAATATTTGTTTCTTTAACCATTGGATTTTCCCTTAATTTGAAATCTTTATTAACTTAATAAATCGTAATAATATAAAAATTAATCAATTTATTAGGAAATAGAAATGTTTAAATTAGACAATAGAATAGAACAGGATAGTTTTCTAGTTAAGGAAAATAATGATTTTCAAATAAGATTAATGGACATAAGTGAAGTTTTTTGGGTGATCCTAATTCCAAAAAAATCAAACTTAACAGAGTTATATGAATTAGAGATAAAAGATAGAAATTATTTATTAAATTTTGCAATAGAACTAGGTGACTATCTTAAATCTAAAGGAAGATACTATAAGACAAATATTGGTATGTTAGGAAATGTAGTATCTCAGCTTCATTTACATTTGGTTTTAAGAAAAAAAAGTGACCCAGCTTGGCCTGGTCCTGTTTGGGGATACAATTTTAAAAACAAACTTGATGAAAAATCTAAATCAAATAGATATAAGTTAATACTCCAATTTTCAAAATAATTTTTCCAAATTTTATATAAATCAATTTATTTTGAAAAAGAAATTTTTATTTGATCTACTAAAATATACCAAGCAAGACTAAAAATAACTATGACTCCACCAACTATCATATAGATATTTGGAGTTTCATTTGTGCCAAGCCATACCCAAAATGGACCCAGAGAAGTTTCTAAAAGCATTAAAAGTCCGATATTTGAAGCTTGAGTGTACCTAGTTGCAAAAGTTAAGCATGCAAAAGATATTGGAAGGATTATTAATCCAGATAAAGAAATTGCAATTATATCACCTTTAAAAAGAAGATCTGGCGAAACAATAAATAATCCAATAATACCATAACCAAATGAACTTATTCCAGTAACTGTCATAGCTGGTATCTCTGGTTTGCTTCTTAAAAAAACTAAACTCAAGCCTAATGTAGCTGAAGCACTAATGCCACATATTGTACCAATTAAAACACTACCTTGAGGAGCGTTTAATACATTTTCACCATTTGCCACAGAAATCCCAACTCCGATCAATGCAAAAAATGCAGTTATCCATGTCGAAGATGTTGTTTTTTCTTTAAGAATAAAAATTGAAAATATAGAGGCAAATATTGGAGAGGTTGCTAGACAAAATAAAATTAAAGATACTGAAGTTTCAGCAACACCATACGTGAAAAATATAGAGCTTAATATCTGAGATAACATTATCCAGATACCAACTCTTGAAAAAACTTTTTTAAAATTTTTTCTATAAATTCCAAAACAGCTAGAAAATAAGATAAGCATTAATCCCATTTCAAAGCCTCGCCACGTCAGCATTGACCATGCGTCCATTCCAGACCATCTCATAAACAAGGTGTCTGGAGATAAAACTAATGCACCAATAGTGGCTATTCCAATTCCCTTAAAAAGATTTCCAGATAAAGAGAAGTTCAAAATAGTTCCTAAAATAAATTATTATTTTTAAAAAAATCTATTAAAGTTTTTGCTACATCGACATGATTTTCTTGTTGAACCCAATGTCCAGCATTCTGGATAATATGTCTGCCCTTATAATGCAAACACAAATTATTTTCCATTATTTCTAATGCTCCAGGTTTTTGGTAAATACCCCAATCTTTTTCACCTGCAATAAAACAAGATGGAACTTCAATCTTTTTGCCAGAAAAAATTCTTAAATCACTATTAAGAACATTTGAGGTCATGCACCTATACCAGTTTAATGCAGGTTGAAAACTATTTTTTAAAAAGCTGTTGGTGTAAACTTCTAATTCTTGATCATTTAACCAATTTTCATAACAATTTGACTGTGGATAGTGCGGCATTACACTTTGGACCATATCATCGTTAAGGTGCATAATGTAATACTCTGGCATTTTAGCTAAGTTTTCCGCATTCCAAGAATTCAAATTGTAAGGAATGTTCTTTTTCCAGTTTGCACTTTTCATATGATAGTAAGCTCTTAAAAATTTATGTAGTTCTTTTTTTTCTAAGTGCATATCTTTGTTGGCTTCAATTGTAGAATAATACCATTGGTAGTGTTTTCTAGGAGGGTCTAATTTTTTTAATTCTTTGTGAATAGGATCTTCATATGTCAAACTACTATTTATATTTGGAGTTCCAGCGTATGGAGCACTCATCATAACTAAAGATTTAAAGATGTCTGGTCTGATTATAGCTGACACTGCAGCAACTGATGAACCTGCATCATGTCCAACCAATAAATCAATTTTATCAAGATTTAAAGAACTCATAAGACTTATTATATCTGTGCTTAAGTTTAATAATCGATATTCAGATATGTCGGCATGAAATTCTTTTCCCCCACCTAAGGTTTGGCCATATCCCCTCATATCAGGTGCAATAACCCTAAAACCTTCAGCAGCTAAAAAAGGTATAATTTTTCTCCAACTAAAACTTAATTCGGGAAACCCATGCAGAAGAAGAGCCGTTGGTTTTTGAGATTTGTTTGAATTTGCCTCTAAATAATGAACATTGAGACCATTTGAGATTTCTACATTATGTGATTTGATTATTGGGTCTAAAAGTTCAATCATGATTTGTTTCAATTAGTTTTGAATTTTTTAATAGTTTCTAGATTAACCTCAATTCCTAAACCTTTATTATCTGGAATATTTATCATGCCACTCACAAGCTCAAAGGGTTCTGAAAGTAATTCTCTTCTAAAGGGATGACTTGATTGATCATATTCTAAAATAGGCTCTCTAGCAAAAATTGAGAAATGGGTTGCTGGAATTGAGGCAATAACTTGAATAGATGCAGCTTGAGCAATTGCTGAACCCCATACATGAGGATTAACCTCTACACCAAAACTATGTGCTAAATTAATAATATGTTTTGCTCCTGTAATACCGCCACATGACCCAATATCAGGTTGTGCAATGTCAATTGCATTATTTTCGAAAAGTGATTTAAATCCAAATAGAGTATGCTCATTCTCACCTCCTGCAATAGGAATGTCTAACTTAGATCTCAATTCTGCATAACCTTTAATATCCTCAGGAACAACTGGTTCTTCATACCAGCGTAATTTATAACTCTGTAAGTTTTTTCCTAATGTCAGTGCCTCAGATCTTCCATAAGCGTGATTAGTATCAATCATAAGAGTAACATTTTTATTTTTCAGAGCATGACCGATGCTTTCCATACACTTCAGGTCGTCGTCTATTCCAAAACCAAGTTTAACCTTCATATGATCAAAACCATTTTCGTAGTGAGATAAAGCTTCTTCTGCTAATCTGCTTGCTTCACCTTTACCTTTTATTCTGTAAAAACCAGTTGCATAAGGTTTAATTTTTTTTCTAAATGCACCTCCTAATAATTGATATACGGGTTGGTCGTAATATTTGCCTGCAATATCCCATAATGCTATATCCACTGCACTTATGCCAGATACTACAGATCCTTTTCTTCCATAATCTCTTGTAGAATTGTACATTTTGTGCCACAGGACTTCTATATTTAATGGGGACTGATCTAATAAAATAGGCTTTAGAGCATTTTCAATTACAGCTGCTGAGATTTCGGGTGGTTCTAATCCTTGACAAAATGCTTCCCCCCAGCCAACTAAACCAGAGTTTGTTTGTATTTCTACAAGTGTCGCAGACCTTACATTTACCCATCCTTGAGAAAATGCAAAAGGTATTTCTAATGATGATTTAATAACATGGACTTTAACATCAATTATCTTTATTTTCATTTAATGCCTCCATGATACTTGTTTTTAATTTGCTTTATTTGGTTTTAATTCTTCCTTTTAATGTAATTGGCAACTGGCACAACATAAAAATTCCAACTAAAGGCGATAATACAAAAACTTTGATAAAAACCCAATCCTCAGTTTCAAGAAACCTCCAAGATATTTCATTTATAATTGTAAGAAATAAAAAAAACAAACCCCATCTCAAACTAAGTTTATACCAGGTTTCATCATTAAGAGAAAATTGAGATCCAAAAAATTGTTTCATCATTGCCTTCTTATAAAATATGCCAAAAAGTAAAACAGCACTAAAAAAGCCATTAAAAATTGTTGGTTGAATTTTTACAAACTCATCGTCATTAAAAGAATATGCAAAAAAAGTAAAAAGAGCAGACATGCAAATTCCAAATATTTGAAATTTGGATATGCGTTTTTCTATGACATAGAACACTAGCATAACCATAAGACCAAGAATTAGTGATATGATAGCAGCAACAATTAAAGTGTAATATTGCGCTCCTAAAAAAAAACCTGATAAAGGTACAATTTCAAAAAAAAATGCACTTAATCGCACGTAACTATCCTCTAGTTTTTCCCAACAATTCTTGAGTGAATTTTGGGTTTTGACTATTTTCTCTTAACCAAATATCAAAAAAAATCTTTATAAACTCAGAGTTGTCAGTTTCTAATACTTTTTCATTTTGGAAATAAAATATTGCTTCATCGTTATTTTTGATACCTATGAATTTATTATTTTTCTTTATCTCTCTGAATGCTTTATTTAATAAAGCATTAATTTCTTTTAATTCTTTTTCATTGAATGTTTTTTGCTTTTTTAGTTGATTGATGGTTTCGTCAACAACACTTTTTTTGGAAAAATTTTTATTATATTTTAAAATTAAAGCAAACTTATCTGAGGGATAGCTGCCACTTTCACTTACAAGTTTTGCATCATACATATTCCAAAAAAGAAATTGAAAATTAGCTTTTCCTACAATAGTTTGTTTTGAAAAATAATTATTCAATATATTTATAGTTTTTTGATCTTCCCCAATTGTGTTTTTGGGATTTGAGTATACTAAGTTAGAATATGAAAGAATAATTAGTGTGAAAATTAAACAAAATTTATTAAACATCAAATATTACCAGTTTTTGAGATTTAAGGGTCCTATTTGAGTTGCAGTTTTACCTCTTAAAAAAACTAATGTAACTGATCCAATATTAATACCCAATTTACTTACGTAAGCTCTATTAATTGCTAAATCTTCACTTTGTTTATAGATCCAATCGTTAAAGTGAACTTTAATATTTGAACCTTTGATATTTAGATAAATATCATAAGACCAATTAAGTGTATTACCCGAAATAGATCCAGAGGCTTCACCTTCAATATCATCAGCTTGTCCTTGATATATGACTTTATTTTTATCAGTGATTTTTTTAATTTTCCAAATACGATTTGCTTGTTCACCATCATCATATAAAAAATCTTCGTCAAGAGTTAAGGTATTATTCTCTATCTTCCCAGTAATGTTAACTCTAAACTGTCTTTTTAAATTCCCAAATCTATCTTCAAAAATGCCATAAGCTATAGTTTTACCTTCAAAAAAAGAAAATAAATCTAGTTTAGGAGTATTATTTTCAAATTGTTTCATATCAATTTTACTACAAGCACTTAGGAATAATATAAATATAAATATAAAAAAAACTTTTAATTTGTATACAGGTTCACTAATAGAAAACAATTTTTACTCCACGATTTTGTTATTTATATAAGAGTTTTTTTTCTAAATTCAATTTATACGACAGATTTTTCAGACTCTTTTTTTTCAGATAATTCAAAAGCATTTGCAAAAATTTCGTAAGATTTAATACGATGATTTTCGTTGTGACACCAAGTTAAAATAGCAATCTCATCAATATTATTTTCTTCTACTAGTTTAGAAATTTTATCCTTTGTTATATTTGCGTCACCCACCAATGAGTTTTGATACATATTTTGATATTGTTCAGTCCAACCATTATCATTGATAATACTCAAGGCATTATCAGGATCAGTAATAGATCCAAGTTGACCATAATTTCTTCCAATCTTCCATGCAGCTCTAGATGCAAATAAATATTTTGCCTCTTCATTTGTATTTGCAGTTAAGGCCCACATACATACATTAATTAAAGGGTTAGAGAATTTTTTTGACGGACGAAATTCAGATCTATAAATTTCCAAAGCTTCTTTCAGTCCTTGTCCATCTGTAATGAAATGTGCAAAACAATATGGAATACCCAAGTAAGCTGCTAACTGAGCACCGTAATTAGATGTTCCAAGCATCCAAATTTCTGGAATAGTATCTGAAATAGGCTGAGCGATTAAATGTCTAAATGGATGACCTTCGATTAACTTTTCGTTTGAAACCCATGCTATTAGATCCCTTACATGACTTGGAAAATGTTCACTATCACTCCTGCTGTTTGGATTTAATGCTAATGCAGTTCTTCCATCAGAACCTGGTGCTCTTCCCAAACCTAAATCAATTCTGTTAGGGGCTATTGCTTCTAAAACTCTAAATTGTTCTGCAACTTTAAGTGGTGAATAATGAGGTAACATTATGCCTGCGCTTCCAATCCTTATTGAAGATGTGTTACATGCTATGGCTGCCATCAATATTTCAGGTGCAGTCCCAATAATTGTAGGATGGTTATGGTGTTCTGAAACCCAAAATCTTTTGTAACCAAGTTTTTCGGCTTTTTTTGCTAAATTTATGCTATCTTTTATTGTTACTGACTGTGGCTTTCCTTCAACTGAAACCGATTGTTCAAGAATTGAAACTTTCATAAAATTTGCCTAAAATTAATTATCATAATTTTATCTTATATGTTTTTGCAGCATTTTCATAAAACAATTTATTTTTTTCATTATCTGACATGTTTACTGAAATTATTTTGAACGCATTCCATAACGAACCATAACTGCAAGAGCCTTTATCAACTGGAAAGTTACTTTCAAACATACACCTTTCAACGCCAAACATATCAATTGTTTCATAAATCCATGACTTCCATATATCAGCTAATTGAGAAGAGTTTGGTGGATTTTGATTTAAATGGAATTTTGCACCATTAACTTCCATACCTAATCCACCTAATTTTACTTTGATGTTTGGTAATCTTGATAATCTCATCATAGCCGTACGCCACTCTCTATGAGTTAAGGCTTGCTTTCCCTCATATTCACCAAGATGAATAGGTCCTCCAATATGATTAAGAATAATGTTAAGTTCTGGTAGTGTCCTGGCTATTTTTTCCATTTCACTTAGTTGTGTGTGATATATCCAAAAATCAAGTGAAAGTCCTGTGTCTTGCAAGCATCTTGCACCTTCAACAAATTTTGGATGTGACATTAGGGATAAATCAGAATTTACAGCACCAGATTTAATTCTAGGGTCTGGATGTGCTGCTAAAAGCATTCTTATGCCTTTTAGTCGACCTTCACTAATTTCTAAACCTTTTTGTATAACTGGTTTCAATTTATTTCCAAAAGTTAGATCAAGAGATCCAACTATAGATGCATTTACCTTAACTTTATTATCCGGTATTAGATCAGCTCTTTTGCCTTCATTTGTAGCAAATTCAATTTCACTGAGAGTTCTGAATTCTTCAAGTCCATCTTGTAAATATATCTTTGTGTTAGATGAACTCATAATATAAACAGTTGCCTTTATATTATGACCTGAAGTCTCAATGTCCTCCAACAATTCTTCTACATAATATTTTCCAAATCCAACATCCCAAAGATGATGATGTGGATCAATAATATTCAGATCAGGAAGTAAAGGTTGTTCTTTTAATTTATTTAACCAGTTTGGTCTCACATCAAGGTGAGGTGATTTGATTTTTTTCATCTAAATTTCTCTGTAGAAATTGAAAATAATTTATTTTTTATTTATAATTTAAATTATTTAACACTAACTTAATAAGTGCAAATAAAATTTGAATGTTTTCCTAGTTCTACCTTAAGGAGCCTAAATAAATTATGAAAATTAATAATAATCAGAATATTAATTTTAAGACAATTAAAGTAAATCCTATTGCAGGTGCGCTTGGAGCTCAGATAGATAATATTGATTTATCTGAAAATCTGCCTGATGAAATTATATCTGAAATTTATGATGCACTGTTAGCTTATCAAGTGATATTTTTTAGAGACCAAAAGTTCAGTCCAGACACTCAAAAAGCATTCGCAGAAAGAATTGGAAAGCCAATAGTTTATCCTTTTGTAAAAAGTTTAGAAAATTTTCCTGAGATAACACCAATTTTGAAAAAGGAAACTGACACAAACAATTTTGGTGGAATTTGGCATAGTGATACTACCTATCAAGAAGAACCTCCTATGGGAACAATGCTGTATGGTATTGAAACACCTGATTATGGCGGAGATACAGAGTGGTCCAATCAATATATGGCTTATGAAAGTTTATCTGAGGGTATGAAAAATTTTTTAGATACTCTTGAAGCAGTAAATATTTCAGGCAAATCACGTGTTGCTAAAACCAGATCGGATATTATGAAACATGCATCAGTTGGTCTAAAAGGAGATGAATTAAAAGCTATTCATCCAGTAGTAAGAACACACCCAGAAACTAAAAGAAAATCATTATATGTTAATGAAGCTCATACGACCAATTTTGTTGGCATGACGGAGGAAGAAAGTATACCAATATTAGAGTACTTATACAAGCATCAAATCAAATCAGAATTTACTTGTAGATTTCAATGGAAACCAGGGTCTGTAGCAATTTGGGATAATAGATGTACAATGCATAATCCTATAAATGATTACCATGGACAAAGACGATTAATGCACAGAATTACTTTTGCAGGAGACAAACCGTCATAAGAAAAAAAAGTGGAGAAAAAGATGTCGCAAAAAAAATATTTTAATAACATAAATGACTTAGATTCAGGAGTAAAAAGAAAACTTGCAGAAGGAGTTTCTACAAGAATTTTTTGTGGTGAACAAGCTATGCTATCTCTGGTTGACATTGAGCCAAATGCTAAAGGTAAAATTCACTCACATCCAGAAGAGCAATGGGGATTTTTGATTGAAGGTTCTGGAATTAGAATTCAAGGTGGCGAAGAAATAGAAATTAAAAAGGGTGACTTTTGGCAGACGCCTGGCGGGGTTGAACATGGTATTATAGCTGGTCCAGGAGGAGCAAAAATCCTTGATGTTTTTAGCCCTCCTAGAGAAAATTACAAATCTGCTGGTTCTGGATTCGGTTCATAATGATTTCAATTGATTATTTTATGAGTCATGGAAGTCCTTGGACATTTCTTGGACATGGTCGTTTAGGGGAATTAATAAAAAAATTCAATGTTAATTTAAATATGTATCCAGTAAACTATGGTGAGATTTTCCCAATTTCAGGAGGTCTTCCTGTTTCAAAAAGACCACCTCAAAGACAAAATTTGAGATTACAAGAATTGAATAGATGGTCTAAATTTTTAAATATAAAATTAAATCCAAAACCAAAATTTTTCCCATCAAAATCTGTTCTTCCGTCATTAATAATTATAGCTGGAAAAATTCAAAAAGTAGAAAATTATTTTGAGCTTGCCGATAATATTATGAATAGTTTGTGGGTAAGAAATCAAGATGTAGACAATGAAGATGTGCTTATAAACATATTAAACCTTATGAATTTAAATTCAAAAAAAATTATTTCGTTTGCTAAAAGTGAAGAATGTAAAAAAATTTTTGAAGAATATACTCAACTAGCGATTAAAAAAAATGTTTTCGGAGCTCCAACATATATTATAAATGATCAAATTTATTGGGGACAAGATAGGTTAGATTTTGTTGAAAGACATTTATTAAGTCTAAATTGAACTAATAAGTATTGTTTTTAAAAAATTATTTGAGTAATATGCAAAAAAATTAAGGATATGACATGGATACAAGTATTGATATAGATCAAAAAAATGTAGTTGATCTAAAATTAAAGTCAAAGGTTAAACCCAATTTCAATTGGGAAGATCCTCTTTTATTAGATTCTTTGATTTCTGAAGAAGAAGCTCTAATTAAATCAACTGCTCACGAATACGCTCAAGCCAAACTTTTACCAAGAGTAGAGGAAGCATTTTTAGAAGAAAAAACTGATAAAAAAATCTTTAAGGAAATGGGTGAACTTGGTTTGTTGGGAATTACTATTCCAGAAAAGTATGGTTGTGCTGGTGCTTCATACGTATCCTATGGATTAGTAGCTAAAGAGGTAGAAAGAGTTGACTCAGGTTATAGATCAATGATGTCTGTTCAATCTTCTTTAGTGATGCATCCAATTTACTCTTACGGTAGCGAAGAACAAAGACAAAAGTATTTACCTGGTTTGGCTTCAGGTGATCTTATTGGTTGTTTTGGATTGACTGAACCTGATGCTGGATCAGATCCCAGCTCTATGAAAACTACAGCAACAAAAGTTAAGGGTGGGTATTCTTTAACTGGTTCAAAAATGTGGATTTCTAATTCTCCAATAGCTGATGTTTTTGTTGTTTGGTCTAAGTCTAAAGAACATGGTGATGCCATTAAAGGATTTATACTTGAAAAAGGCATGAATGGCTTAAGTGCACCAAAAATAAAAGGGAAATTATCATTAAGAGCGTCTATAACTGGAGAGATAGTTATGGACAATGTTTTTGTTCCAGATGAAAATCTATTACCAAATATAACTGGTTTAAAAGGACCATTTGGTTGTTTAAATAGAGCAAGATATGGTATAGCTTGGGGAGTGATGGGAGCTGCTGAGGACTGTTGGCATAGAGCTCGTCAATACACATTAGATAGAAAACAATTTGGTAAACCATTGGCTGCCACGCAGTTAATTCAAAAAAAACTAGCTGATATGCAAACTGAAATTACATTGGGTTTAGGTGCTGCACTTCAAGTTGGTAGGTTATTTGATCAAGGTAATTTAGCACCTGAAGCCATTTCACTCATTAAGCGAAATAATTGTGGAAAAGCTCTTGAAATTGCAAGACTTTCAAGAGATATGCACGGTGGAAACGGTATTCATGCTGAATATCAGGTAATGCGACATTTGATGAATTTGGAAACTGTTAACACCTATGAAGGTACTCATGATGTTCACGCATTAATCCTTGGTCGAGCGCAAACCGGTATTCAAGCGTTTTTTTAAATACAGGTATTAGTTATTATAACTAAATTGATCTTCAAAATCGTCTATTGGAATTGTTTTTAGTACGTGAAATTTCGTGTCTTCGAATTCTATTTCCATACTTATTTTAACATGAGGAACTTCATCTTTATCAAAAAAACTAATTATTTTTGCATTTGATCCAGTTTTTAAGCAGATTAATGGACTATAAATTTTATTATCATTACTCATAATGTTTTACTTCAATTGTTAAAAAAAAATCGTAACATAGTAATTAAATGTCATATTAATTATGATTCACGAAATGAGATTAAATTATAATTTAGTAGAGTTTTATGTCTGAAGTTAAAAGAAGATTAGCAACTATATTAGCAACTGACTGTGTTGATTTCAGTAAGCATATGGAATCCCAAGAAGAAAAAACACTAAACAGTTTAAAAGAATGTAGAGATATCATTGATCCAATAATAAATAAATTTTCTGGTAGAATTTTCCATACTGCTGGTGACTCAATAATAGCTGAATTTGATAGTCCAGTGGGAGCCACAAAAGCAGGTGTTGAATTTCAAAAATCTATTAGAGATAGGAATTTAAAAGAGGATAAAAATCCTAAATTATCTTGGAGAGTAGGGATCCATTTAGACGATATCATAATTGAAGGTGATAACATTTATGGAAATGGTGTAAATATAGCTGCTCGTCTTGAGAGTCAATCACCAGTTGGAGAAATTTTAATTTCAGATGTAGTAAGGCAGCAAATTTATAATAAAATTGAAGAGACTATTCATCCTCTAGGTAAAATTGAGTTGAAAAATATTTCAAATAATTTCGAAGTTTTTTCTTTACTTGGTGATGGAAAAAATAAAATAAAAAATATCTCAAATAAAAATCTTAATAAAAAACCAAAATTTGCAATTTTACCTTTTGTGAATACCAGTAAAGATGAGGATAGTGGTTTCTTGGTAGATGGCATTGTTGAGGATTTAATTACAGAATTTTCTATGATGCGTGAATTCGAAATCCTTTCAAGACAAACAACCGTTAATTTCAAAGATAAAAATCAAGACATAAAAGAATTTTCAAAGAAATTCGATTTAGATTTTATTGTGACAGGAGGCATCCGTGCTTCTGGTAAAAGAGTAAGAATAATTATCGAATTAAGTGATGCGAAAGATGATAGTATTATCTGGAGTAACAAATATGACAGGGTTCTTGAAGATATTTTTGATTTACAGGACGAAATAGTTAGAAAAATTTCAATCGCTCTACTAGGAGAGATTGAAATTAGTTCGTTGCAAAGATCAAAAAGAAAGCCTACTGAGAATATAAGTTCATATGAATATTTATTAAGAGGGAAAGAAAATCATCATAAATTTACAAAAGAAGCATGTCAGGAGGCATTAAAAAACTTCGACAAGGCCATTGAAGCAGATGCTAATAATGCTCAGGCATATGCTTGGAAATGTTGTACTCTGGGCCAAGCAATGTTTAGGGGTTTTTCAGATCAGAATCCTGAAGAAATTTTTGCAGAAGCTAAACAAAATATAGATAAAGCTCTAGAATTAAATGAGAATGATTTTGAATGTCATAGAATGTTATCTGCAGTTTATTTAAGTAATCATGATTATGTTTTAGCGGAAGATCATGGAAAAAAAGCATTTAATATGGTTCCAAACGATCCAAGAGTGCTATCTGGATATGGTGAAGTTTTAGTAAGAACAGGAAAGGTTGATAAAGGTTTAGAATTACTTAATAAAGCATATGAGCTTGACCCAATTCCTCAAGGTCAGTCGTCATCTGATAACAGAGTAAAAGACTTAGTTCTTGGTTATTTTTTTGCAGAGGATTATAATAAAGTAGTTGAATTAAGTTTTGATATAAGTGTGATGGACCCAAGATCTATTGCTTTAATACTATATTCAAGGTCGCAATTAAAACAAGATTTAGAAATGAGTAAAGAATATAAAGTTTTAAAAAGTGAGTTTGAAAAAACTGATTGGGACCAAGCTGTAGATAGATTCCATATTCAAGATGAGGTTATTAAGAGTAAGTTATTAAGTTTCATTAAAAAAATTTAATTATTATTTGCATATTTTTGTGCTGCAATTCTAAATAAAGCGTTAATTGCACCATATCCTTTATAATCATTTATTCTCTGCACAAACTCAAAGAAAAAATTATCATTAAATACTGGACTATAAATTTGTAGAAAAGATCCACTATCATCTTCATCATATAAAATGTTGAGCCCTTCAAGCTCTTTACAAAATTCATAATCCAAACCAAATCTTGCTTCAATATCATCATAATAATTTTTAGAAATTTTAAGTAGATTGTCTAGTGATGGCTTTGTTGTTTATGAAGAACAAAAGGGATTTTATGTTTCACCAGTTTCTGAGTCTGATTTAAAAGAAATAGCAAATCTAAGAATTTTAATTGAAAGTCACGCATTAAAATATTCCTTAGAAAACTCAAATCCCGATTGGGAAGGATCTTTACTTGCAGCACACCATAAATTAAAACTTTATGAAAATAAATTATTAAAAAACAAAACTGAAGAAAGAAGCAATTGGAAAAGATATGATAGTGAATTTCATCAAACATTAGTAAGAAATTGTAATTCAAAGAACTTAATTGAACTTCACAAATTAATTTTTGATAAATATTTGAGATATCAATTATTGGTATTAACTTTTAGAGGGAGTGGTTCGGTTAAGGAACATAAAAAACTATTGGATTATAGTCTTGAAAGAAATTTTAAAAAGGCACAAATGGTATTAGAAGAACATATTCAAAATGGTATTATTCACGCGAATAAAAGTTTTTAGTATTTATAAATTATTTTTCACCAAAACCACCACCACCAGGTGTTTGCATTACAAATAAGTCATTCGGTTCAACTTCACAACTATCGTTACCATTCAATTTTAAAATACTACCGTCAGTTCTTTCAAGCCATTCTTTACCGCAATCCCCTGGACTACCTCCATTCAAACCAAATGGTTTCACTCTCCTATGTGAACATAATGTTGTTACTATCATTGGCTCTAAAAATCTAAGTTTTCTGGTTACTCCATCTCCTCCATTAAATTTACCTTTTCCACCAGAATTTTTTCTTATTGAAAATTCTTCAAGTCTTACTGGAAAACGAGTTTCTAATACCTCAGGATCAGTGCTTCTAGTATTAGTCATATGAGTTTGAATAGCTGACGTTCCATGAAAGTTAGGACCAGCACCAGTTCCTCCACAAATGGTTTCATAATTTTGTATTGTGTCATTTCCCCAGATAAAATTATTCATGGTTGCTTGACTACCAGCAATCACTCCTAGTGCTCCAAATAATGCGTTGCATGTCAATTGACTTACTTCTGTATTGCCGGCTATCACTGCAGATGGGTACTTTGCATTTATCATTGAATTATTTGGTATAATGATTTTGATTGGTTTAAAACATCCTTCATTAAGTGGAATATTATTTCCAACTAATGTTCTAAATACATATAAAATTACAGCATAACATACTGCCATTGGGGCATTATAATTGAAAGGATTTTTGGGAGCTGTGCCTGTAAAATCAATTATAGCCTCACGATTTTTTTTATCAATTTTAACATTAACTCTTATGAACTCACCATTATCAAGCTCATACTCATATTCACCTGGTTTTAAATTAACTATGGCATTACGTATACTTTCTTCTGCATTATCTTGTACATGGTTCATGTAGGCATGCACAGTTTCAATGCCAAATTGGTCAATCATTGAATTAATTTCATGAATACCTGTTTTGTTTGCTGCAACTTGAGCTGCAAGATCTGCCATATTATGCTCAATATTTCGACATGGATACTTACCTGATGATAAGATTTTTCTCATTTCTTGCTCACGAAATATACCTTTGTCAAACAACTTAAAATTATCAATCAATACACCTTCTTCTTCAATATGCTTTGAGTCTGGTGGACCAGAACCTGGTGTTTTACCTCCTATGTCGGCATGATGACCACGAGAGGCAACAAAAAATATAATTTCTTTTCCATTTTTATCAAAAACTGGAGTTATCACCGTTACATCTGGAAGATGTGTTCCACCATTAAATGGGGCGTTGAGTACAAAAACATCCTCTGGATAAATATTATCTTTGTTTAACCTAACTACTGTTTTTATTGCCTCTGACATAGATCCTAAATGAACTGGAACATGAGGGGCATTAGCAACTAAAGATCCTTCATTATTAAAAAGAGCACATGAAAAATCTAATCTTTCTTTTATATTCACTGAATAAGCAGTGTTTGCTAACGTTGCACCCATTTGTTCTGCAATATTCATAAAAAGATTGTTAAATACTTCAAGCATTACAACATCTACGGATGTTCCTATTCCTTTTTGAAGTTTCTTTTCTTCTACTCTAGATAAAATCAAATTATAATGCTTGTCTAAAGTTCCAGACCAACCATCATCAATTATGTTAGTACCTGTTGCTTCTACAATAATAGCTGGACCTGAAATATTCTGGCCAATTATTAATTCATCCCTTTTATAGATTGGTGTATTAATTTCTGAGCCATTTACATACATTTTTTTGAATGCAATGGGATTTGCCTTTGTAGTTGATGTGTTAGGATTTAAAAAATCATAGTTTTCTGTTTTTTTACCTACTGCTTCAACAGTTAGCATTTCAATAAATATTTCTCTATCTTCAACAAAAAAACCAAAGCGTTTTTTATGTTCTTGTTCAAAAGATTTTCTCATATTATCAGGTGTATCAAATTTGATTTCTAAATTTTGATGTGAACCTTTATAATGCAAAAAAGCATTTTTTAAGAGAATAATTGAAGCATCAGAGATATCTTGATCATTTAGATCTTTTTTTGCTTGTAAAGATAAGATTTCAATTAAGTTATCAGCGTCTAAAATATTTGTGATATTTTTTTCAAAATGACCTTCCCTAATACTTCTAATTTCAGCAAGGCCCATTCCGTAAGCAGATAAAACCCCAGCATATGGATGTATCATAACATTTGAAATGCCAAGAGAATCAGCAACATTACATGCATGTTGCCCGCCTGCACCTCCAAAGCAATTCAACATATAATTTGTTACATCATAACCTTTTTGAATTGATATTTTTTTAATTGCATTAGCCATATTTTCGACAGCTATTTTTAAAAAACCTTCAGCCATTTTAAAAATATCCATCATAGGTTCATTTTTTTCTTTGGAAATTATATCTGAAAATTCCAAAAACTTTTTCTTTACAATTTCAAAATTTAAAGGTTGATCACCAGTTTTCCCAAAAACTTTTGGGAAAAAATCTGGATTTAATTTACCTAATAAGACATTGCAATCAGTTACAGTTAAAGGTCCACCTCTACCATATGATGCTGGACCAGGAATTGCTCCAGCGCTCTCTGGACCAACTTGAAATCTACCATCTTTATAAGAAAGAATTGAGCCACCACCTGCTGCCACAGTGTTAATCTGCATCATAGGAGCTCTAATTCTTACACCTGCTAATTCAGTTTCAAACGATCTTTCAAACTCACCAGCAAAATGGCATACATCTGTGGAGGTTCCGCCCATATCAAATCCAATTAATTTATTAAATCCCGCTTGCTTTCCGGTTTGTGTCATACTCACAACCCCTCCAGCTGGGCCAGATAATAAAGCATCTTTACCTTGGAAAAGATTGGCGTCTGTGAGGCCTCCATTGGATTGCATAAACATTAATTGAGTAGATTTAGTGTCTTTAAGTTCTTGTGAAACTTGATTTACGTACCGTCTCAGAATTGGAGATAAATAAGCATCAACTACGGTGGTATCACCTCTACCAACTAATTTAATTAGTGGAGATACTTTATGACTTACTGAAATTTGATTAAAATTTTCTTCTTTTGCAATTTGTTCAATTTTATTTTCATGATCGGGATTTATATATGAATGCATAAAAGCAATAGCTACACTATTTATACCATCTGATTTTGCTTTGATTAGTGAATTACGTACTTCTTCCTCATTTAATTTAGTAACTACTTCACCTTTCTGATTTAATCTTTCTGATACTTCTACTACTCTTTCGTATAACAATTCTGGTAATTTAATATTTAGATCAAACAAAAGAGGTCTATTTTGATAACCAATTCTTAATAAGTCTCCAAAGCCTTTTGTAATAAGTAGAAGAGTTCTGTCACCTTTTCTTTCAAGTAGGGCATTAGTTGCAACGGTTGTACCCATTTTTACTGAAGAAATAATATCTGTAGGAATTTTGTCATCTTTTTTGAGCTCAAGAATTCTTCTTATACCTTCAACTGCAGCATCTTTGTAAGCGTCAGAGTTCTCAGATAAAAGCTTATCAATTATTATTTGTCCATCAGGTTTTTTTGCTACTATATCGGTGAATGTACCACCTCTATCTATCCAAAATTGCCACATATTCATTTACCAGTATTATTTATATAAATAAGATTATTTTTTTAAATCGTCTTCAATATAAGTTTTGATAATTTCATCAAAATTTGTTTCTGCTTTGAAACCCAGTTCAATGGATCTTTTTGTATCAAAATTTCTTGCCCATCCACTTACTATTTTTTGTATTGTTGGGTCAGGTTGATGTTTAATAAGTTTTACAACATCACTGCCAGCAACTCTCTCTAATGCGTCTATTTGTTCTTGAACGGTTACAGATAAACCAGGCATGTTTAATGTTATTCTATCATTTAATTTTGATGTATCAATTTCTGTAGCATGAACTAGAAAACCTGCAGCAGCTCTTGGTGTTGCATGCCAATGTCTAACATTAGGATTAACGGGGAGAATTGCTTCTTGACCATTTAAAGGCTCACGTATAATTCCAGAAAAGAAACCTGAAGCTGCAAGATTAGGTTTGCCAGGTCTTACACAAATAGTTGGTAATCTTATTGATACACCATCAATCATTTTCTTTCTTGAGTAATCTGCTAACAATAACTCAGATATAGCTTTTTGGGCTCCATAAGATGTTAGAGGAGTTGTAAAAAAATCATCGGGTATCTTATCTGGGAATGGGGCGCCAAAAACTGCTATTGAGCTTGTAAAAACTAATCTTGGGCAATAATTTTCTCCTTGATGTCTTATTGCTTCAAATAAACCCCAGCTTCCTTTTGCATTTATATCCCAACCTAAATCAAATTCCTGTTCAGCTTGTCCTGAAACTATAGCAGCCAAATGAAAAATTATATCTGGCTTAGATAAAATAAGATTTTTACTGACATCTATATCTGAAATATCACCTGACTTTGATTGTATTGGAATATTAGTATTATTAGGATAGGGGGCTTCTATGATATCAAACAATGTGATTTCACTGATTTTTTGATTATTTAATTTTTCTTTTTTTAATAAGAGATTAAGCAGTTTTTGCCCAATCATCCCAGCACCACCCATTATTAATATTTTCATAAAACCCTCTTTATTAATTTATTGATTGAAGAATTTTGAATAACAACATATTAAAATAGAAAGCAAAAATAAAAAATAAATATTTGATAAATTGATGCATAATTATATTAAATCTACTCTTTCAATGTCTCCTGTTCTGCCTGTATTGACAATCAACAATATTGATAATGTTGAATATTTATTTGAGGCTCTAATAAACGGAAATCTTAAGGTAGTTGAAATCACTTTAAGAACGGATTGTGCCCTAAAAGCAATAGAGATTGTGTCTAAAAAATTTCCTTCTTTGAAAATTGGAGCAGGTACAGTTTTAAGCAATGAAGATTTAAATTCCGTAAAAGATGCTGGAGCGAAATTTGCTGTTAGTCCTGGCTCTACAATTTCCCTTGCAACACATGCCCTAGAAAAAAAATTTCCATTCCTGCCGGGAGTTTCAAATTCTAGTGATATTATGAATTTAATGAATTTAGATTATAAATTTTTCAAATTTTTTCCAGCACAAGCCGCAGGTGGTCTTGAATATCTTAAATCTTTAAGTGGGCCATTTCCTGAAATTTTGTTTTGCCCAACAGGTGGTATTAACCAAAATAATGCTCATGAATGGCTTAGTCAAAAGAATGTAATATGTGTAGGCGGTAGTTGGATAATTCCACCTGGAAGCAGAGATTACAAAAAAATTACTAAAAGAGCTTTATTAGCAAGTAGTTTGTCAAAATAATTTCCTGTTTGTTCTTAATCAATAATAAATAAATTTTTTGTAAAATATTTCGATTTGTCTATCATTATGCTTAAGAATTAGTTTTATGTTTTTTTAAAAACTTGGGGGAAGCAATGACTGAATATTCAATTGAGGATTATGTAACTGATATTCGTTTAGTTGTAAAAGAAGAGACTGACGAGGGAAAGATAATCGATAGAATAAAACCATTATCAAAAAAAATAGCAGCAAACAAAAGTTGGGTTAAGCCAGAATATTTTAATGTAGATAAAGAACAAGGATTTGGATTGCATTTACTGCACGAAGAAAAAGATCATAGTTTAGCTGTTTTTGCAATTGCGTGGGCTCCTGGAGAGGGACTTGCGCCACATAATCACAAAACATGGGCTGTTGTTGCTGGTATTCAAGGACAAGAACATGAAACTACTTACAAAAGAATAGATGATGGAACTACAGACGGTTTTGCGGATTTAGTAAAAACAAATGAAGAGACTATATACGCAGGAGATGCTACTTGTTGTTTGCCTGAAGACATACATAGTGTATGGAATAATGGTCGTGAGATAGCTCTTTCTATACATACATATGGAAAACACCTCAATCATACAGGAAGGTCAATTTTTGACATTAATCAAAAAACTGAAACTCCCTGCATAGTTAAGGTTCAAAATTAATTAAGTTTTATACGAAAAGTTCTAACTTAAAATCCAATTAACCTTGGAAACATGTTTGATTTTGTTCACCCAAACCTTCTATACCCAACTTCATTTTATCGCCCGCCTTTAAAAAAACAGGTGGTTTCATTCCACCACCAACTCCAGGTGGAGTACCCGTAGCAATAATATCGCCAGGATTTAAACTCATAAATTGTGATAAATAATATACAATGTATTTTGCAGAGAATATCATGGTTTTTGTAGAACCATCTTGCATTCTTTTACCATTAACATCTAGATACATTTTTAGGTTCTGAACGTCAGACACTTCATCTTTAGTAACTAAATATGGTCCAGTTGGCCCAAAAGTGTCACAAGATTTCCCTTTAGTCCACTGTCCTTCTTTTTTTAGTTGAAATTCTCTTTCTGAAACATCATTAACTACGCAATATCCAGCGATATGTTCCTCTGCATCTTCTTCATTAATATATTTAGCTTTTTTTCCAATTATGATGCCAAGTTCAACTTCCCAGTCAGTTTCATTAGAATTTCTTGGTATTTCAACATTATCATTTGGACCTACTACAGCAGATGTTGCCTTTGAAAATAATATTGGTTCACTTGGTACAGGCATTCCAGTTTCTGCAGCGTGATCTGAATAATTTAATCCAATACAAAGAAATTTTCCAATATTACCAACACATGCTCCCAATCTTGTATTTTCAGGAATAATTGGTAAAGATGAAACATCAATCATAGAAATTTTATTCAAGCCCTCTTCACTAATATTGTCACCATTGATATCCGTAATATGATTAGATAAATCTCTTATTTTACCATCCTGGCTAAGAATACCAGGCTTTTCTTTTCCAATTTCTCCGTAGCGTAATAATTTCATTTTACTTCCTTTCTTTAATTAAAATAATTAAAAATTTTATTATTGATTTATTACATACATATTCCACCATCAATTATATGGAATTGACCTGTAGTAAAAGCTGATGCATCACTAGCCAGATAAACTGCAAGATTAGCGACTTCTTCTGCCTCACCAAATCTTCCCATTGGTTGCCTTGCAACAAATTGTTTCTTGGCTAATTCATAATCTCCCATATCTAAAAGTCTTTGCTCTAATGATGGACTTTGAATTGTTCCTGGACAAATGGCATTACATCTAATCCCATGGTTGATATAATCAGCTGCTATCGATTTAGTTATTCCCAATACTGCAGCTTTAGACGCTGAATATATAAATCTATTTGGTATTCCTTTTGTTGAAGATGATACTGATGCAATATTAATTATTGATCCACCACCTTTATTAATCATAACAGGAAGTATCTCCTTTATCATATGATACATAGATTTACTATTTAGGTTGAACGCTGAATCCCAATCATCATCTGTAGATTCTAAAATTGTTCCATTATGAACTATACCTGCACAGTTAAAAAGAATATCTGGAGCTTTTATCGAGCTAACTAATTTTTTTATTTCATTATAATCTGTTACATCAAGAATATAAGTTTCGTTAACTACATCCTTTAACAAAGACAAACTTTCGTGATTAATGTCTGTGGCAATTACATATGCTCCTGCTTCTGCGAAAGCTTCAGCAGTTGCTTTACCAATGCCCTGGCCAGAAGCAGTTAAAAGTGCGGTCTTATCTTTTAGATTAATCATAATAACTCCTTACATAGTTGCTCCAATTTGCCAAGGAACAAACTCCAAGTCACCAAGACCTTGAATTTCAGATTTAGATTTTTCACCAGATGCCACACGTACAATCAAATCAAATATTTCTTGTCCAACATCTTCAATGCTTTTATTGTCTGTAATCACTTTTCCAGCATTTACATCCATATCCTCAACCATATTATTATACATTTCAGTATTGGTCGCTATTTTAATTGAAGGTGAGGGTTTACATCCAAAACATGAACCTCTTCCGGTAGTAAAAGTTACGACATTACAACCACAAGCAATTTGACCCGTTACTGATGCTGGATCATATCCAGGGCTATCCATAAATAAAAAACCTTTTTTCTCTGCTTGCTGCGCATATAGGAGAACATCATTTAAAGGTGTGGTTCCACCTTTAGCAGCAGCACCTAGAGATTTTTCTAATATTGTAGTTAATCCACCTGCTTTGTTACCTGGGGAAGGGTTATTATTTAAACTTCCCTTATTTCTTGTTACATAATCTTCCCACCATAGAATTCTATCAACAAGTTTTTTGCCTACTTCAGGAGAAATGGCTCTTCTTGTTAGCATGTGTTCTGCACCATAAATTTCTGGTGTTTCTGCCAAAATTGCAGTGCCACCATTTTTTACAATTAAATCTGCAGCATGACCAAGTGAAGGGTTTGAGGTTATACCAGACCATGCATCGGATCCACCACATTGAAGAGCAACACTTAAATGTTCTACAGATTGATCAGATCGCTCAATGGAATTAACTTCAGGTAGCATATCATCAATGCATTTTATCCCAGCTTTAATTGTTTTTCTAAGACCTCCCATGTCTTGTAAGGTCATAGTTTTAAAAAATGGATTTTCGTTTAAGTTGAAAGCATCCATTAAAAACTTGATTTGATTTGCCTCACATCCTAATCCAATTAGTAATATACCAGCTAAATTTGGATGTTGAATATACCCTAAAAGGACTCTTTGAAGAGCGTCAAAACCGTCTCCTGAATCTGCCATTCCACACCCTGTGCCATGAGTAAATGAAACTACTCCGTCAACATTTGGGAACTTAGATAATTTTTCTTCATTAAACGCTTCTGCAATATTTTTTGCAGCTGTTGCAGAACAATTTACAGAAGTAAGTATGCCAATATAATTTCTTGTTCCAACCTTTCCGTTTTGTCTTTTATATCCTTTGAAAGTAGCTCTTTTTTCAGGTTCAATCATGTTGGGTAATTTAACAGATGTTGAAAACTCATAATCATGATCTGTTGATTGAAAATTTGTATTTTCAACATGTACATGTTCACCTGGTAAAATATCTTTGCTAGCAATACCTATCAATTGGTCATACTTAATTATTTTCTCACCTTTTACTATTTTTCTTAAGGCTATTTTATGACCTTTAGGAATAATGTTTTTACTCGCAAGATCTTGAGTTATTTCACCAGCATTTATTTCTCTTAATGCTGTAGCAACATTGTCATTTTCATTAAGTTTAACTGTTAAGTTTTCAACATTATTCATTTTTATTATCTCCCAACTAATAAAAAGCAAAAAAACTGAAATTATCTTTTGATTTTTTTTAAATCAAGTATGATTGTTAAATTGATCTTAAAATATATTAAGTTCTATTCATACTATTTTTAAAATAATTTATAAACTCTATTTGTTATTTTTAAATTTTACTTGGGAGAAAATCATGTCAGATAAAAATTTTAATCCAAAATACAGAAGTCAACAGTGGTTTGATAATCCAACTAACCCTGGCATGACGGCATTGTATTTAGAGAGATCTATGAATTTTGGGCTGACACCAGACGAATTAAGATCTGGAAAACCAATTATTGGAATAGCACAAACTGGATCGGATATATCCCCATGTAATAGGGTTCATCTTAAACTGGCAGAAAGAGTAAGAGAAGGAATTAGAACAGCAGGTGGTATTGCTTTTGAGTTTCCTGTTCATCCCATTCAAGAAACATTAAAGAGACCTACCGCTGCTGTTGACAGAAATTTAGCATATTTAGGATTAGTTGAAATTCTTCATGGTTATCCTATTGATGGTGTTGTCCTAATGACTGGTTGTGACAAAACAACCCCAGCTTGTTTAATGGCAGCTGCTACTGTAGATCTGCCAGCTATTGTACTAAACGGAGGTCCAATGTTGGATGGATGGCATAATGGAAAGCTTGCTGGTTCGGGAACAGCTGTTTGGGACAGTAGAGTTGAGTTAGCAGCTGGCAGAATAGATTATGAACAATTCATTGATATTGTTACTAGCTCAGCTCCTTCTGACGGTCATTGTAACACTATGGGAACTGCATCAACAATGAATTCATTAGCTGAAGCTCTTGGAATGAGCTTAACTGGAAATGCTAATATTCCAGCACCTTACAGAGAAAGAGGGCAAATGGCATATAAGACAGGTTTAAGAATTGTAGATATGGTTAAGGATGATTTAACTCCTTCTATGATTATGACTAGAGAGTCTTTTGAGAATGCAATAATTGTAAATTCTGCTATTGGTGGATCAACTAACGCTCAATGGCATATTACTGCAATAGCAAGGCATGTTGGTGTAGAATTAGAAACTGCTGCATGGCAAAATGTTGGTTATGACATTCCTTTGATGGCTAATATACAACCGGCAGGCGAGTACCTATGTGAAAGCTATCACAGAGCAGGCGGGACAGCTGCTATAATGTCAGAGCTCCTTGAAAATTCAAAGCTTCATGGGGATGTAATGACGGTCACAGGAAAAAAAATGTCTGAAAATTTGAAAGGAATCAAGATTAAGGACGAAAAAGTCATTACCCCTTTTAAAAAACCTATGAAACAAAAAGCAGGCTTTATAGTACTTAAAGGTAATCTATTTGACTCTGCAATAATGAAAACCTCAGTTATTTCAAAAGAATTCAAAGATAAATTTTTATCACGCCCAGGAAAAGAAGGTGTTCTAGAAGGTAGAGTTATTGTCTTTGAAGGATCTGAAGATTATCATGACAGGCTTAATGACAAAAGTTTAAATATGGATGAAAATTCTATATTAGTTATTAGAGGAGCAGGACCTGTTGGCTGGCCTGGATCAGCTGAAGTCGTTAATATGCAACCATCAGATGAATTAATTAAGCAAGGAATAACAGAATTACCATGCATAGGTGATGGAAGACAATCAGGAACCTCAGGAAGTCCATCAATACTTAATGCTTCACCTGAGAGTGCGACTGGAGGCGGATTAGCTTGGTTGAGGACAGGTGACACTGTCGTAATTGATTTGAATAATTATACAGCTAACATGCTTGTAAGTGATGAAGAGATTAAGCTTAGGAAAAAAGATGGTGTTCCGCCTTATCCTGAAAGTCAAACTCCTTGGCAAGAAATTCAAAGAAATTTAGTAGGTGAACTTTCTGACGGAGCTGTACTAGAGAATGCTGTCAAATTTCAGAAGGTAAGAAAAAAATTACCAAGGGATAATCATTAAAATAATGACACAAAATAAAAATATTCTAGTAATTGGTCTAGGCTCAATGGGTTATGGGATAGCAAAATCGCTCTTGCGCGCAGGGTATAAAGTTTATGGTCAAGATAAAAACCCAGACCAACAAAAAAAATTTTTTCAAGATGGAGGTTTTGAAGGTAAGGTTCCATACGACCAATTAGAAGCAGTAGTAATAGTTGTCTTAAATGAAAAGCAAACTCGAGAGATTATTTTTGGTAAGGAGGGAATTTCCAATAAATTAAAAAATAACACATTGATAATGGTATGCACTACTGTTTCTCCAGATTTTGCAAAAGAAATGGATAACAAGTGTGCCAAAGAAGGACTTTTATATCTAGATGCACCTATCTCTGGTGGATCAAAAAAATCATTAGAAGGCAAATTGTCTTATATGATTTCTGGAAGTCAAAAAGCTCTGCAAAAAGCCAAGCCACTCTTGGATTCAACCTCTGAAAAGGTTTTTAAATTTGGCCAATCTGTTGGAGCTGGGTCTGCAATGAAGGCAGTTAATCAAATGCTCGCAGGTATTCATATTTCAGCAATGGCAGAAGCAATAACATTTGGAATAACTCAAGGCATAGACCCTAAGAAATTTTTAGAGGTTATCTCTGAATGTGCCGGAACATCCTGGATGCTTGAGAATAGAGCTCCACATATTATAAATGATGATTATTCACCAAAATCATCGATAAATATATGGCCAAAAGATTTAGGGATTGTTCTGGATATAGCAAAAAAATCAAATTTTTCTGCACCTTTAACTGCAACAGCAATGCAACAATTTCTTGCAGCTGCTGGTATTGGTTTGGGGCACGAAGATGATGCTGCTGTAGCTAAAATTTATGCTCGTAATGCAGGAATCGAATTAACTAAGTATTAAACACCTCCCTAATTTACTTCTGAAATTAGAGATTTTCCTTCGAAGTAATTTATAATGTTATCAAATACAAGCTGACCCATTGCATTTCTTGTCTCAACTGTGCCAGACGCAATATGAGGTAACAAAACTGTATTTTTCAGTTTCATTAATTTTTCAGGGATATTTGGTTCGTTTGTATAAACGTCTAATCCGGCAGCCAATATCAAATTATTTTCTAGACAATGTATTAATTCATCTTGATCGATAACCGAACCCCTAGCTACATTGATAAGTACGCCATTTTCTCCAAGATTATTTAGAACATCTTTATTAATTAACTTTTCTGTTTCTTTTCCACCAGGTGTAATTATGCAAAGTGTATCAACTTCTTTTGCTAATTCGTTCAAATCGCTGTAGAATGTATACTTAACATCTTTTTTATTTCTTGAATGATACGAAATTTCACAATTAAACGCTTCTGCCCTTTTAGCTATAGCTTTACCAATTCTTCCCATTCCAACTATTCCTAGCTTGGTTCCTGTAAACTTTTTAGTTAGTGGAAAATCACCCTCAATCCATTTGTTGTTTCTTGCAAAACTGTCAGCTTCAACGATTTTTTTGTAAACACATAGCATTAATGCGATAGCTGTATCAGCTACTTCATCATTAAGAACTTCTGGTGTATTGGTGACTTTTATTGCTAAACTTTTAGCAAAATTAACATCAATAGCATCATACCCTACACCATAACACGCTATAATTTTTAGATTAGTCATACTTTTCATTAAATCAGGGGTAATTTTATAACCTCCCATGACTGCTATTGCGTCAATATCTTCTCTAACTTCAAATAAATAATTATCTTCATCTTTTTGTTTCCATAACTTATGTGTGTTAAAGTTTTGATCAGCAAGTGAAACAAAATATTCTGGCATTTCGGTCATTATTAGTAAGTTTTTTTTCATTCAAAATATCCCTTTATATACTTAATTTAGGCATCTGATTTTTTTTGATAATCGCCCCTTTATATTTAATGACTTCTCTGGTGACAGCATGAGATTTTAATATAATTTCTTCAATACTAGTATTTTTACCATTGTTCATCAATGCCAAGAATGAGCCGTTGAAAGCGTCTCCTGCAGCAGTTGTATCTACAACCTCACCATGCGGAACAGTAATGGTTTTTATATCTTGATCAAGGTTTTTAAATATGATTGAATTTTTATATCTCAATAAAATCAGGTTTTTATTATTACTAAATATATTAAAGATTTCATTTGGTTTTTTAATCTTAAATAGATCTTTAACATCATCATAAGAGACAAAATTAATATTTACATAATTATTAATTTCTATAAATAGTGATTGCGATCTATTTTTGTCATAATGTAGTTGATGTCTAAAATTAAAATCAAAAGCACAAACATCAGCTGTAGCTCCAACCTTAATTAGTTTTTGTTTTTGATTTTCATCAAGTATGCCAGCAGAAATACCGGAGTAATAAAAAATATTTGAGTTGCTTATATTATCTAAGAGATGCTTTCCTTTTAATCCTAAAAAAATATTTTTAGATGGTGATTGATCTCTCCAATAGGAAAAGCTTCGTTCTCCTTTTTCATTGATTTCAATAGAATATAATCCTGGCGGATTTTTTCCATCTGTCCTAATAAGATCACAATTAAGTTTTTCAATTTTGAATCTCTCCATCATTTTCTTAGAAAAACTATCTTTTGAAAGAGCTGTGCAGTAAAAAGTATTGGTTTCCTTATTTGTTAATCGTGAAAAATAAACTGCAGAATTATAAGTATCACCTCCAAAATTAACCTCCATCAGTGAATTTGAATTTCCTAAAGAGGATATATCACCGTTTAGCTCAATCATGCATTCCCCTAAAAAAATAGCTTTTTTCTGCATTTCATAAGAATCCTTAAGATATAAATTTTATGGTTACTATAATTATTAAAATGTAATAATTTACTCAATCTTTATTTTAAAATATATATATTGTAGAGTAACTTAAGAAAATATGAGGTTTATTGGTGACAATCTTAGATATAAAGAACAACTCATTTTATAATAAATTTGATTATAATGTTGAAAAAGCTATAGAGGCATTGAAAAAAGAATTTGGTCAACAATTTTCAATATCTAAATCAGTTCGTGAACAACATACTAGCACAACTACAGTTCATACACCCGAATTGCCTGATGGTGTTGTTTTTGCATATAGTAAAGAAGATGTTCAAAAAACTGTAAAAATTTGTCACGAACATGGTTGCCCAATTATCCCCTTTGGTGCAGGTTCTTCTCTGGAGGGGCACCTAAATGCCAATTTTGGTGGGATTTCAATAGATATGAACAATCTCAATAATATTATAGAAGTTCACCCTGAAGATTCTACTGTTGTAGTACAACCTGGTGTAACAAGAGAACAACTTAATACATATCTAAGAGATACAGGTTTATTTTTTCCTATTGATCCTGGCGCGAATGCTTCAATTGGTGGAATGACGTCTACTAGAGCCTCTGGAACAAATGCAGTTCGTTATGGTACAATGAAAGACAATGTTTTATCTCTTGAAGTTGTTATGCCAAATGGTGAGATAATAAAAACTGCCAGTAGAGCAAGAAAAAGTTCAGCTGGATATGATTTAACAAGATTAATTGTTGGTTCTGAAGGAACTTTGGGTGTAATTACTGAAATTACTCTTAAACTTTATGGCATACCTGAGGAAATTGGAGCTGGCAGGTGCACGTTCCCTTCTGTTAAAGATGCAACTGATGCAGTTATCATGACGATACAAGCTGGTATACCAGTAGCTAGAATTGAACTATTAGACATTGCACAAGTTAAAGCAGTTAATAATTATTCTAAATTGAGTTTACCAGAATCACCTTTGTTGCTTTTAGAGTTTCATGGAAGCAAATCTTCTGTTAAAGAGCAGTCAGAATTATTTAACGAGATTTCTAAAGATTTTGGAGGGAATAATTTTGAGTGGAACGCTAATATTAAAGAAAGAAATAAATTATGGAAAGCTAGGCATGATGTTTATTATGCTGTAAAAGCATGTAGACCAGAGGCTGATTACATTGCAACAGACGTGTGTGTACCTATTTCAAGACTCTCGGAATGCATTACAGAAACCATTGAAGATATGGAGCAAAATAAATTATTTGGTCCTATTGTTGGTCATGTTGGAGACGGCAATTTTCATGTTCAACTTATGATTGATCCCAAAGACCAGAATGAAATTGATGTTGCGAACGGTTTCTTAGAAAGATTAGCTCATAGAGCAATTAGTATGGATGGCACATGTACAGGTGAACATGGAGTAGGGCAAGGTAAAAAACAGTATTTAATTGAGGAGTTAGGTTCTGCGGTAAATTTTATGAAATTAATTAAGGAAGAATTAGACCCCAAAGGTATTATGAATCCTGGAAAAATTTTGTAGAAATAAAATCGAATATTTTAGAGGCATTAAATATGGATGGTAATACTTCAATTTGGTCTTCAGATAATTATGATCCTGTAAGTATCAAGTTATGTGTAAAAAAGTTAAAAGAAGAATTTGGACAGCAATTTTCAGATAGTCAGAGTATTTTAGAACAACACACTCATACAATGACAATACACGAATCTGAATTACCAAATGGTGTTGTATTTGTTGAAACAAAAGAGGATGTTCAAAAAGTTGTAAATATTTGTAAAGAATATAAGTGCCCAATTATACCATTTGGTGTTGGTTCTTCCTTCGAAGGGCATCTCAATGCACCTTTTGGTGGAATATCAATTGATATGAATAATATGAACAAAATATTGAAAGTATATCAAGATGACCTTCTAGTTGTTGTTCAACCAGGTGTAACGAGAGAGCAGCTTAATACATACCTGAGAGACACAGGTTTATTTTTTCCAATTGATCCTGGGGCAAATGCCTCAATAGGTGGAATGACTGCTACACGAGCCTCAGGAACAAATGCGGTTCGTTATGGTACAATGAAAGACAATGTCATAGCTTTGGAAGTTGTTACTCCAGACGGTCAGATAATTAAAACAGCAAATAAGGCAAGGAAAAGTTCCGCTGGATATGACTTAACAAGGCTAATGGTTGGTTCTGAAGGGACTTTGGGCATAACGACAGAAATTACTCTCAAACTCTATGGTATTCCAGAAGTTGTAGCTGGCGGAAGAGTAAGTTTCCCAACAGTAAAAAATGCAACTGACGCGGTTATAATGACTATTCAAGCTGGTATCCCGGTTGCTAGAATAGAATTTATGGATACAGCACAGGTAAAGGCTGTTAATAATTATTCCAAAACAAATCTTCCTGAAGCTCCATTATTATTGGTAGAATTTCATGGAAGTCAATCATCTGTAGATGAACAGTCGGAATTATTTGGAGAGATATCATCTGATTTTGGAGGTAAAGATTTTGAATGGACTTCTAACAATGAGGACAGAAATAAATTATGGAAAGCAAGGCATGATGCGTATTGGTCATGTAGAGCTGTAAGGCCAGAGGCAGAACTTTATTCTACGGATGTCTGCGTGCCTATTTCAAAATTATCGGAATGTATTACAGAAACTATTGAGGATATGGAACAAAATGAATTAATAGGTCCAATAGTAAGTCACGCAGGAGATGGAAATTTTCACGTTGCACTCTTAATTGATAAAAATAACAAAACTGAGTTAGATAAGTTAGATGAATTTTTAGTAAGAATATCTGAGAGAGCTATAAGAATGGATGGCACATGCACAGGTGAACATGGGGTTGGCCAAGGTAAAAGAAAATATATGCTTAAAGAGTTAGGTAATGCTGTAAATGTTATGAAAAGTGTAAAAGAAGCTTTTGATCCTCTTAAAATAATGAACCCAGGAAAACTTTTCCTATAATATTGCATTAACATAATTCATAGTATGGTTAACAGGTTATTTTTCATTAAGTTCAAGGTGTAGAGAATCTTCTACAAGTTCAGATGATTACATATATAATTATTAGTTTTTTAATGATGGTTACTCCTGGCCCAGGTGTATTATCATTAGCTGGTGTTGGTGCAGGCTTTGGTTGGAAAGTTGGTATGATGTATCTCATTGGTTTATTTTTTGGAACTAATGGAGTTGCACTATTAGTAGTTTTAGGCTTCAAACAATTTTTATTTGATATTGATGGTGTTGAAATTACTTTCTTGCTTCTTTCTTTATCTTATTTATCTTTTCTATCTTGGCGAATAGCTACGTCTGACAACAAAACTGGCTTTAAGCAGAATTTGAAAGCACCTAGATTGTATGAAGGTATTTTTTTACAATTTGTTAATCCTAAAGCTTATGTTGTGCAAGGTCATTTGTTTGTAGTTTTGTCTCTTGGACTGGCATCATTTAATACTGAAATTATTGTAAAATTTATTATTGTTAATTCTATTTGGATACCAATACATTTATTATGGCTTTGGTTAGGAATAAGTTTAAAGAAATGGTCATTAGGTGTTAATAAACAAATTTGGGTAAATAGAGGAATGGGCCTGGCTTTGTTCGCAGTTGTTGTCCTTTCCGCTTTAATGGAATTAAATTCAGAGATATAAAATGATCAAATATTAATCACCTACTAATTTGGCTAATTTTTTATGCTCAAATTTTTGGCAAATATATTCTTTGTTTTTTGATTAATGAAACATATAATGACTAATTCTACGATTCGACACATAATCAAAGTGTTGATTAAACTCCCCCGTTTAATTGTACTCAAAACTAATACATTCCTCCCTAGTGATTAGTTTAATAGGTGCAGAGGATCTCCTTAAAATCCTCACCATTAATATGTAGCTCTACCTCCTGAAATATCAAAAACACCAGCTGTAGTAAAACTATTCTCGCTACTTCCTAAGTAAGTAATTAAAGAAGCAATCTCATCAACGGTTACGAATCTTTTTCTTGGTATTTTAGACAGCATATAATCAATAAATTCTTGTGATACTTGATCAAGTATTCTTGTTTTTGCCGTTGCGGGAGTAATACAATTAACTGCAATATCTTGATCAGCCGTTTCTTTTCCAAGAGATTTAGTTAATCCAATAACAGCAGCCTTTGATGCTGAGTAAGCAGGAGCATTAGGGTTACCTTCTTTTCCGGCAATAGATGCTATATTAATAATTCTACCATATCCGTTTTCTCGCATAGTCTTAACAACATATTTGTTGCAATAAAACACACCATTTACATTTACGTTGAAAACTTTTGACCACTCTTCAACTGGATAATCCCATGTTGAAAAGGTCGGACCTGCTATACCTGCACTACAAACTAATATGTCAATTTTTTTTAGCTGGTTAATAGTTTCAGCCGTAGCTTGTTCTACAACTTTATTATCAGTTTGATCAACTTCTAAAAAATGGCAATTAAGTTCTTTTGCAGCGTCCATACCCAACTTTTTATCAATATCCCAAATCATAACTTCACAGCCATCATTAATAAATCTTTTTGCAGTTGCTAGTCCAATCCCTTGAGCTCCACCAGTAATAACTGCAGTTTGTCCATTAAAATTAGCCATAAACACCCCCTGTATTTGATTTGGTTGAATTATAAGAATATATTAACAATAGATATATTTCATATAAACACTTATAGTGTTTTATATCGTTCAACTATCCAATGCTAGAAAAATTTTTAAAATAGAGGAAGTTTGATGGAAATATTTCACATAGTCATTATTGGAATTGTATCTTGTCTTGCAATGGATATGTGGCAGAGGCTACTTAAATTATTATATGACATAAATCCTTCTGATTGGGGTGTGGTTGGAAGATGGTTTTTATTAGTAATGTTTAGAGGAAAAATTTATAATCCTACTATCGATGAAGAAGATCCAATTAAAAATGAATTAATAATTGGCTGGATGGTTCATTATTCCGTTGCAATTATTTATTCAGTATTTTTTTTTATTTTATTAGAATATGAAATATGTAGTGCATCTCTTATGAATGGCATTATTTTTGGTTTGATAAGTGTAATTGTTCCTTGGTTTTTTTTTATGCCAGCTTTAGGTAAAGGTTTATTAGGAACAAAGACACCGTCACCACTTATGGCTTGTTCTTTAGCAGTTGGAAGTCATATTGCTATAGGTGCACCTATCGGTGGGTTTTATCAGATATTTGGTTACTAAATTAAAATATACGTATTGAGTATAAAAAATGAATGAAAATAAATTAAGAGAGCAAATATGTGTTTTAGCTACTTCTATTTTTGATAGAGGCTTAACACATGGTTCAACCGGAAATATTTCAGTACGTTTGGATGATAATAACATTTTGGTTACCCCTTCTGGATCTTCTTTTGGTAGACTTGACCCAAACCAAATAGTCAAGGTTACTAAATCTGGTGAAATTATTGGTTCGACTACTCCAACAAAAGAGTTACCACTACACCAAGCTTTTTATGAAACAAGAGGTATGAAATCTGGTGCAGTTGTGCATCTTCATTCAACTTATTCAGTAGCATTATCAATGATACCTGAAATAAATGAAGATAATGTGTTGCCCTCATATACTCCTTACTCCGTTAGGTTATTAGGAAAGGTAAAATTACTTCCTTTTTTTGTGCCAGGAGACCCAGCTATGGGTGATGCAATTAAAGGGCTGGCTGGTAAGAGATCTGCTGTCCTCCTTGCTAATCACGGTCCTGTTGTTTCAGCTAAAGATTTAGAATCTGCTGTAAATGCTGTTGAAGAATTAGAGGCCACTGCTAAACTAGCTCTAATTTTAAGAGGTACAGATGCAATAGAGCTAAAAGCCTCACAAATAGAAAAGATTGTAACTAAATTTAATATAGAATGGGACTAATGTAATGTATAAGTTTTCAGCTAATTTAGGTCTTTTATGGACAGAAATGTCTCAAATTGATGCTATTCATAAAGCAAAAGAAAATGGTTTTGATGCAGTAGAGTTTCAGTTTCCTTATCAATATGATTGTAAAGAAATAAAAAAAGCTCTTGATGAAGTTAATTTGCCTGTTATAGGTATTAATACAATTAAAGGGGATGTTGATAAAGGTGATAATGGTTTATTAGCTGTCCCTTCAAGGGTGTCTGAAGCCAGAGATGCATTACTACAAGCATTCGAGTATGCAAAGGTAATTAAATCCAAAAACATTCATGCAATGGCAGGTGTCACAGATTTATCAACAAAATCTCTCGTGACGTTTATAGATAATTTAAAGTTTGCAAAAGAATTAGTAAAAGATAGTAACATTGGCTTGATCATTGAACCATTAAATTTAAATGATAATCCAGGATATTTTTTGACGAGAGTTGAGCAGGCAAAGGAGATTTGTGAGCTTGTAGGCTCTGATAGTATAAAAATTATGTTTGATTTTTATCACGTTCAAATCAATCAAGGTGATGTCATTAATAGATTTGCAGATAATTTACCTTACATTGGTCATGTTCAGATAGCCTCAGTAAAAGGTAGATGTGAACCTGATAAGGGCGAATTAGATTTTTCTTACATTATTCCAGAAATATATAAATTAGGTTATAAGGGCATGGTTGGAGCTGAATATAGGCCAAGAACCACGACTGATGAAGGAATTGCCTGGATGGATAATTTTAAATAAAAATATTTAGAGGATTTTTTTTGATGAAAATAATCAGACAATATGGCCCGAATAAAATAGAAAACTCATCATTGTGTTTTGGAACAATGCAGTTTGGAGATGGAGCAGATGAACGTGACAGCCAGGAAATGTATGAGGCATGTCGTGAAAATGGAATTAATTTTTTTGATACTGCATTTGTTTATACTGGAGGCAAATCTGAAATAATTCTTGGAAATTTAATTAGAGAAGAACGTGAAAAAATTATACTAATTACGAAAGCAGGCTCAGTTGGAGGATCAAGTGGTGATAATATCAGATCACAGTTAGAGCAGAGTCTTAAAAGATTAAATCAGGATTATGTAGATATTTTTTTCTTACATCATTGGGACGATAATGTGCCCTTAGAAGAAACATTTGAAACACTTCAAAAACTTAAAGAAGAAAAAAAGTTTTTTCAATTAGGTGTTTCTAATTTTGCGGCTTGGCAGGTTATGAAAGCTAAATTGACTGCTCAAAAACACAATTTTCCATCAGTAGATATCCTACAACCTATGTATAATATTGTAAAAAGACAAGCCGAAGTAGAAATTCTTCCTATGGCAAAAGCAGAAGATATTGGTGTTATCAGTTATAGTCCTTTAGGAGGAGGGCTTCTTACTGGCAAATATAATTCATCAATTACATCAAGTAAAAATACTTCTGGAAGACTGCATGAAAATGAAAAATATAAAATTAGATATGGACAAGAATGGATGTATAAAGCAGCACATTCTTTAAAAAATTTAGCTAAGGAGTTAAATTATGATCCTATTTCTTTAGCAGTTGCTTGGGTTTTAAATAATGATGCAGTAACTGCCCCAATAATAAGTGCTAGAAATCTAAAACAATTAAAACCTTCTATAGATTCAGTTAATATTTCATTAGATAATGAAACTTACAAATTAATATCTAATATCAGTCCTACTCCTGCTCCTGCAACTGATAGATTAGAAGAAGTCAGTGACAATTAAATAAGGAAATCTCTTGGATACTGCAATAGAAAAAAATTGGCAAGTTTATGCTTTAAAATATGCAGAAAGAGCAGATAGAACTCGTGGTGACAGCTTCATTTTTGACGATCATTCTAATCAAGCTCACACCATTGATTATTTTATTTGGGTATTGAAATCAGATAAAGATATTATTGTTGTAGACACAGGATATGATTACGACGAAGCTAAAAGAAGAGATAGGCCTATACAAAGAGCTCCGTCTGAAGCTTTAAAAGCTATTAACGTTGAAGCCAGTGATGTTACTGATGTAATTATAACTCATCTTCATTATGATCATGCAGGAGGATTAAACGATTTTCCGAATGCAAAATTTCATCTTCAAGAAACTGAGATGGCATACGCGACTGGTCCCTGTATGTGTCATGAAACTATTAAAATGCCTTTTACGGGCGAACATATATGTGAGATGGTTAAAAATTTATACTCTGGCAGGGTTGTCTTTTATAATGGTTTTGGATCAATCAAAGCTGGAGTTACTGTTCATTTAATAGGAGGTCATTCTAGAGGCTTGCAGTCTGTTAGAGTAAAAACAGAAAATGGTTATTTATGTTTGGCATCAGATGCCACACATTTCTATGAAAACTTTCTTATGGGTAAACCATTCCCTATTGTTGTTGATTTGGAAGACATGCTTAATGGCTTTAAGTTAATTAAAAGTCTAGCAACCAATAATGATATGGTAATCCCAGGACATGATCCTTTAGTTAAAAACTTTTTTCCCAAAGAAGGAACATCAGGTTTTGTTTGGAGATTAGATAAAGGACCGACTAGCCCAGTGAAGATCTAAAGTTTTTTTCCATTGATCTTCTATATGAAATAGTAGGATCATCTGGATTATAATCTACATCTTTCCAAGTTATAAAGTGATCTTCTTTTATATCTTTATTAAGTTTTATCCCATGAGCAAGACCTATTGGCAGAGTTTCATTTAAAAGAGAATCTCTTGCTGGTATCAATTTGCCCCATACAGTAGCTCCACCCTCTCCATCTAAAATTTCACCTTTTTTGAGTGATCTTTTTGATGTGGCAACTACATCACCTGAAAAATTTTGTGTTTGCCCAGTGGATTGATTTAATAAAGCTGCACTAAAGATTGAAATATTAAGTTCCATACCAATTAAATGAAATGGTTTGTACATAGCAGAAAATTGTCCAGTGGTATCAGTGTTCATGCCATATTGTTTAAAACATGAGGCTGCATAATCATTTGGTGCCTTAAGCACGGCGTAAACTCCCCATCTTAAATCTTTAAATACATCTTTACCATCTCTATCAAGAGATGATACTACCTCAACTTGTCCATCATGTTCTAAAACACCACCATTGTTTTTTGGTTTAAGAACCTCTGCTAGATCATCCATTCCACAAGGAGGAAAAAGTAATCCATTAGAAGGTACTCTTAGGTTGCAAGCGTTAGCAATAGCTGCCATTTCAAGGCTTGATTTTGTTCCATCAAGAAATGAGTTAAACATTTTAGGGTTCATTCCAGCTTCAATTGCATCTTTTTCTGTAAATCCATAATAATTCCAAACTGTTTCTGGGGTTGATTTATGATATTCAGGAAGATATTTAGTACCTTTGCCAGCAGCAGTTACATAAAAGCCACTAGACCTAGCCCAGTCAACAATTTCAGCTGTAAGAGCAGGCTGGTCTCCATAAGCCATAGAATATACAACACCAGCTGATTTAGCTTCTTTTGATAAGGACGCACCAGCTAAAACATCTGCTTCAACATTAACCATTACAATATGTTTGCCTTTTCTAAATGCTTCTCGAGCATGTAAAAGTCCAGCTGAAGGATGTCCAGTCGCTTCAACAACGACTTCTACTTCGGGTTTTGTTATTGCTTTAATTCCTGATTCAACAAATTCGGCATTAGAAATAAGGTCATCATTCCAACCAACATTTTTACAAGCTTTTTTAGCATTATCTGGAATTAAATCAGCAATTATTACAACTTCTAAACCAGGGGTAGTTGGTACTTGACTTAAAAACATAGAGCCAAACTTTCCAGCTCCAATTAGGGCAACTTTAATGGGTCTATTATTATCAATTCTTTGTGAAATCAAATTTTGCAAAAACATATCTTAATTAATTCCCAAATAATTGTAGTATTTTCTGGATGTCATTATTTTTAAGTCCTAGCTGTGAAATAAAATAATCTTCCAATGAACTATATTTTTTTTCTATTTCATCTATCGCCGCATTTAAATAAGATATCTGAACCTTACCTAAAGTGCTCAACATATTTTTTGTAACTTGAGTGTCCTGTTTTGAAGAGTTAGTCTTTTGTTCCGCTGTGGCAGCTTTAATAGTTAATAAATCATTTGAAATAAGATAATTTTCAAAAATCTTATCAATATGATTATTGAAAATACTCTGTATCATAAAACTAGCTATGCCAGTTCTATCCTTGCCAGCTGAGCAATGAAAAATAATTGGACGATTATTTGATCTAAGCAGAATTTCAAAAAATTTTGCCCAAACTTTTTTATGGTCATTAATATACATCCGGTAACTTTCTTCCATCACTTCTTCATAAGATTTAATATTGTCTCCATTAATTTGCTTTTTAGAAACCATTCTACTAAGAGTGCTGGCTGAAATTGAAAGGTTAATATATCTCTCTAAAAGTTTAGAAGATAGATTATCTGGTGCCATTTTCACTTCTTTAGGATCACGAAAATCAATTATGGCATAAGGATTTAAATTTTCTAAAATTTTAATATCTTTTTTATTTAATGTACTAAGTTTAGCACATCTAAATAACAAATTTTTTTTCATTTTAGAGCTAATAGACACATCTCTAAAATTTGACACTGACTCAATTGAAATCAAAAAAATATCCCTTGTTAGAAAAAAATTTATTATTCTGCTGCAGTAACACCAATATTTACTAACTCATTAAGACAACTATCATCAAGTTTTGTAATAGGTGTAAAATCTCTATGAGCAATCCATTCTTCACGATTAAAGTTTTGGATATGATTATCTACGTGACACAAAGATAGGTAGACAATACTTCGCCCAAATGGAGAAATATTTGGTGGACTAGCATGAACAAGTAAGGACGAAAACATTAACATACTTCCGGCTGGTCCTGTAGGAGCTACACATCCACCTCTTTCAGCTAACTCTAAAACTTTTTCATTATCTAATGTCCATAGTGGATAACTTGTTGTCTCTAAATCGTGACCTGCGTCAATTACTCCTGTTTTGTGACTTCCTGGTATAAAAAGTAATGGTCCATTCGCTGCAGTTACATCATCAAGAAATACAGCAATATTCATAGCTCTTGGTTCTGGCATTCCGTCATCTCTTTTCCAAGTTCCATAATCTTGATGCCATTGCCACACAGCTCCGTCAAACGCAGCCTTAGCATTTAATTTGAATTGATGCATATAAACATCACCATCTAATATTTGGGATACTGGATCAATCAGCCTTGGATGAGCAGCTAACCTTCTAAAAGCCTCGTTATAAGTGTGTGCAGCAAAAGCTGTTCTAGCAACTCCTGTACTTTCTTTCCAAACTTCTTTTCTATTTTCTAAATATACTTTGTCAGCTTCTTCTTTTAACAATGCGGCTTCATCAGAATTAAATAGTTTAGGAAAGAATAAATAACCATCTTTATCAAATTTTTCTAAATCAGTTTCATTTAAAAACATTCAATCGCTCCAAATTAAAATTAATATAATAACATTATATAAAAATTTATAATTATGTAATTAAAATAATTGATGTAATCATTGTTAGCGTGTTAAATGATTACTCAAGAGTAATAATGTTAAAAAGGAGACAGGTTTGTCATTGATTTCACCCTTAGATAAATTAAAAATACCAGTAATAGGATCTCCATTATTTATAATATCTAATCCAGATTTAGTTATAGCTCAATGTAAAGCGGGCATAATTGGTTCTTTTCCTTGTTTAAATGCCAGAGAAGGTGAGGGTGAGCCTAATATGCTTGAGGTATGGTTAAAAAAAATAAATGAAGAATTAGATAAGTATAATCAAGAAAATCCTGACAGCCCGGCCGCTCCCTATGCTGTAAATCACATAGTTCATAAATCAAATCTTAGGTTAGAAAAAGATATTGATATTTGCGCAAAATGGGGGGCGCCTGTTTGGATAACTTCGCTAGGAGCAAGGCCTGAAGTTAATGAAGTTGCACACCAGGCTAAAGGTATTGTCTTGCATGATATTATTAATAATTTTTTTGCAAAAAAAGCAATCGACAAAGGAGCTGATGGATTAGTGGCAGTGGCTGCAGGAGCAGGAGGCCACGCTGGTACGCTTTCACCATTTGCATTGATTCAAGAAATTCGTGAATGGTTTTCTGGACCTCTTTTACTATCAGGTTCAATTGCTAATGGAGGAGCAGTTCTCGCTGCTCAGGCAATGGGTGCTGACTTAGCGTATATTGGCTCTGCATTCATTGCCACTAATGAGGCTAATGCAGATCAAAGATATAAAGAAATGATTACCGAGTCATCTGCAGATGATATCGTTTATACAAACTTGTTTACTGGAGTGCATGGAAATTATTTAAAAGGTTCTATCGTAGCTCAGGGCCTTGATCCTGATAATCTTGAAGTAAGTGATTCGAGTAAAATGAATTTTAGCTCTGGAACTTCAAAACCAAAAAGTTGGAAAGAAATTTGGGGCTCTGGTCAGGGTATTTCTGCTGTGAAAAGTATTATGCCTGCAGGTGAGTTGGTGAAGAGAATTAATAACGAGTATATTGAGGCAAAAAATAAACTTATTTAGGGGAAAAGATGTCAGTAGTTAAACACAAAATTATAGAAGAAATAGCGCTTATAGAAATTTCTAATCCACCAGTTAACGCAATAAGCGCTGCAGTTAGGATTGGACTATTAGAGGCTATCGATAACTTGTCTTTAAATGAAAAAATTAAAGCAATTGTTATTACAGCTCCAGAAAGAACGTTTCTTGCTGGCGCTGATATAAAAGAGTTTGGTAAAAAAATAGATGCTCCAATTTTAGGAAAGATTTGTGATAAAATTGAAAGTCTTAACAAAATAGTTGTTGCATCATTACATGGAACTCCACTTGGTGGTGGTTTAGAAGTTGCAATATCAGCACATTACAGAATTGCAGCCCCTAACACTAAAGTTGGATTGCCAGAAGTTTTACTTGGAATTCTTCCTGGTGCTGGGGGAACACAAAGACTTCCGAGATTATGTGGTGTTGATATGGCTTTAGATATGATGCTTACTGGCAAACATGTTCCAGCTAAAGAAGCTTTATCATTAGGCATCATTGATGAGATTGCTGAAAACAATAATACTATAGATAACGGTATTGAATATGCTAAAAAATTAATTAAAGATGGATTTAAACCAAGACCTACTTCTCAAATACAAAATAAAATTAGTGATATAAAAAAAATAAGTGAACTTATTTTAAAATTTAAAGATACTGCATCCAAAAAATACAAAAATTTATTTTCACCTTATGCAATTATTAGATCTGTTGAAGAGGGTCTTAAATTAGATTTTGCTGAAGCTATTTCAAATGAAAGAAAATTATTTGAAGAATGTATTGAAAGTCCCCAAAGAAAAGGTTTAATACATTCTTTTTTTGCTGAAAGAGCTAATACAAAAATACCAGAATTAAAAGAAGGCAAACCACTAGAACTAAATAAAATTGGCATAATTGGTGGTGGCACAATGGGTACTGGAATTTCTATGGCTGCTATGAATGCAGGTTTCAATGTGATTATGATTGAACAAAATGATGAAGCCATCCAAAAAGCCATGGCAAAAATTACTTCAACTTATGATAGAAGCGTTAAATTAAATAGAATTACATCTGAACAAAAAAATAAAACTATGGATATGTTTTCTGCGACAACAAATTTCTCAGAGCTCAAAGATAGAGATTTGATAATAGAAGCTGTATTTGAAAACATGAACGTTAAAAAAGAAGTCTTTGTGAAATTAAATCACATTTGTAGTCAAGACTGTATTTTAGCATCAAA
This sequence comes from uncultured SAR116 cluster alpha proteobacterium, assembly GCA_902537945.1. GTDB lineage: Bacteria > Pseudomonadota > Alphaproteobacteria > Puniceispirillales > Marisalimonadaceae > Marisalimonas. Next base: position 12,671 of record CACBDG010000004.1, on the reverse strand, counting down.
TACTAGTTATTTAAATGTAAATGAAATTGCTTCAGTTGTAGATAATCCAAGTAGGGTTATTGGTTTGCATTTCTTTTCTCCAGCTAACATTATGAAACTTTTAGAAGTCGTAGTGGCAGAAAAAACATCTAAAGATACTGTTTCTACTGCCTTTAACTTAGCAAAAAAAATGAGAAAGGTACCAGTAAGATCAGGAGTTTGTGATGGCTTTATAGGTAACAGAATTCTCTCAAAATATTTAGTTGGTACGTATCATATGGTTGAGGATGGAGCAAGCCCATTTCATGTTGATAAAGTGATAAGAGATTTTGGCTGTGCAATGGGAATTTTCCAGGTAATTGATTTAGCTGGTGGAGATATAGGTTGGGCAACAAGAAAAAGAAAAGCACCATTCAGACATAAAGATGATAGATATGTGCAGATACCTGATAGAGTATGTGAAAGAGGTTGGTTTGGTCAAAAAACTTCTAAAGGATATTATTTATATGGAGAAAATGTAGATTTTCTTACGCCTAATCCAGAAATAGAAGTAATTTGTGAACAAGAAAGAAAAAGAGCCGGAATAACTCCGAAAAAATTTGATGATAAGGAGATATTAGATAAATATATTGCTGCAATGGTATATGAAGGAACTAAAATTCTAAGTGAACAAATAGCACTAAAGCCTTCAGATATCGATGTTGTTTTTACTAATGGTTATGGATTTCCTAAATGGAGAGGAGGTCCAATGAAATATGCAGATATGATTGGATTAGACAAAATATTGAAAAATATTCAAAAATATTCAGAAGAAGACCCAAGATTTTGGTCTCCTCCGAAGCTATTAGAAGATTTAGTTAAACAAAACAAAAATTTTGACAGTTTAAATTGAAATTTAATTATTTATAACTACATGGTTGGGTCGGGATTAACTTTAACTACTAACTTTCCAAAATTTTTACCATTTAATAATCCTATGAAAGCATTAGGAGCATTTTCTAAGCCCTCAACAAAATCTTCTTTATATTTAATTTTGCCTTCATTTATCCATTTTGAAAGAGCTATGATTGACTCTTCTCTTTGATCATAATGATTAAAAACAATAAAACCTTTTATCATCATTCTTTTTGTAAGTATTTGCCTAAATAATAAGGGCAATCTATCTTTTTCTCCACCTTTTAGACTTGTAGCATTATACAAACTAATAAGGCCACAAACTGGTATTCTGGCATAATCATTTAAGAGAGGCATAACAGTATCGAAAGTAATACCACCTACGTTCTCCCAATAGATATCCACACCATCAGGACAAGCAGATTTTAGTTTTTCTTTAAAATTTGGATCCTTATAATTTACACATTCATCAAAACCAAGTTCAGTTTTAGTAAACTCACATTTATCTTCGGTACCTGCAACTCCTACAACTCTACATCCATAAATTTTACCAATTTGACCAACGGTCGCTCCTACCGCGCCACTTGCTGCTGAAACAACTAAAGTTTCTCCATTTTGTGGTTTGGCAAAATTATGCATACCAACGTAAGCTGTTGTACCTGGCATGCCCAAAACACCAATAGAAGTTGATAGGGGTGCCATTTTTGGATCAATTAATCTTAATTTTTTTTCATTTACAGTAGGATTGTCTTGCCAGCCCGTTCTGCCTTCTACAAAATCACCAGATTTAAATAATTTAGATTTACTTTCCACAACTTGACTTAAAGCGCCAGCCTCCATTACTTCACCTATACCTACTGGTTTTGCGTAACTCTTAGCATCATTCATTCGGCCTCGCATATAGGGATCTAAGGACATATAAATTGTTTTTAAAAGGACTTCTCCATCTTCAGGAGAGACAATGTCTTCTTTAACTGTTCTAAAATTACCTAATGTTGGTTCTCCAACAGGTCTTTCATTAAGTAAAATTTTAGTATTCATACATATCTCCTCAGTTGTAACAAGTTTATACTATATCTTATATTTGAAAAAGTAATATCTAAATGTCAAGGCTGAAAGAAGCGAACCTAAACCTAAGCACAAAAAAGACATGAACCAAGCCAAATGACTTGCCTGTCCACCAAAATTGTCTAAAACAAAACCCACAACTGGTCCACCTATAGCTCCTCCCAAAAAACCAACCATTGAGTGCAGTGCCAGTCTCACACCTCTGTCATGAGGTTCTCCATTTACAACTGTACCTGTTGTTAATGAGCCAGAATCTAAAATTATTAAGCTATTATATAAAAAAAGCATAAAAAGAGCCAACCAAAAGCTAAATAGAAAAGAGATTGCTGTAAATATCGAGCAAAAAAAACAGAGAACTCCCATATTGGAAACTATTCTTGCTCTATCTTTGCCAATACAATATTTTGCTCCGAATATTGAAGCAAAAATTCCTATAAAACCCATTAAAGCAATACTGTTCGCAATGAAAGCGTCACTTACAGAAACTTTGAAGTGACTTGAAAGAAAGACAATGCAAGGAAATGTCCAACTCCTAAATCCAAATAATTCGTATGTATGGCCTCCATATCCTAATATAAAAGGAGATGCTTTTTTATTTTTGAAAGTTTTTAAAATAGGAACAATAACTTTGATGATTCCCTGATATTTCTTTTTCTGACGCTCTTCGATTTCATCACCAGAAAAATATAAAAGAGGAAAAGAACATAAGAAGAGTATAACTGAAGCTAAAAGAAAAGCATTTTCCCAACTAACATTATAGTTTTTTAAAATTCCAAAAAGAGAAAAAGAAAAAGCAGTTCCTAGTCCAAAAAATGAAGTATACACAGCAACGTATTTTTCTCTAGAAATTTGATTTAGTCTAGAATTTAGTATTTGTAAACCTGGCATATAAGTCCCTGCAAGCCCAACTCCCACAAGTGACCAGAAAATTGAGGCATTAATTGCATTCGTTGAAAAAATAGAAAAAAAGAATAGTCCTGCTGATCCTATTAAACATGAAATAGCATAAAGTTTCCTTGAATCAAAAGTATCAGTTAAACTGACTAAAAATGGAGTGGCGATTACATAACCTATGTAAAATGAACCACTAATCCAACCAGCTTCACTATTAGATAACGCCCACTCAGCTTGAAGGTCTATTAAGTATATTGGCCAAATAGCAAACCCAACCATAGAAATCATCTGAATAAAACATGTTAGTATTAAAATTTTTGGTAACTTATAAATAAACATCAAACTAAAATTATAAAGTTTGATTTAAGAAGTAAATTATTTATTCTGTATTTTGTAAATATGTTTAAGTATAAAAGTTTAAAGAAGGTCAATATGATTACATTGCAAGAAATTATGTCTCCTAAGTCTATTGCTATTGTTGGCGCTTCAGACAACAAAGCGAGGATTGGAGGGCGTCCACTTGCTCATATGATAGAACAAAAATTTTCTGGAGGTATTTTCCCAATTAATCCTAATAGGGACACAGTACAAGGTATAAAAGCGTATCCAAGTTTATTAGATGTAAAAGATGATTTAGATTTTATTTTAGTTGCAGTGCCTTCCAATATTGTCGTATCAGTTTTACAAGAAGCAGTAGTTAAAAAGGCTAAAACAGCATTAATTTTCTCCTCTGGGTTTGCAGAAATTGGAGGTCAAGGTGAGATTCTTCAAAATCAAATAAAAAAAATTAGCAAAGAGAGTGGTCTCAGAGTTATTGGACCAAATTGTTTAGGTCTATTTAATTCAGCCAAAAACTTCTATCCTACATTTACTTCCACTATAGATAGAGCAACTCCTAAACCAGGTGGTATTTCTATTGCGAGTCAATCAGGAGCTTATGGAAGCCACATTTATATGGTATCTCATCAAAGAGGACTTGGAATTAGATATTGGATGACAACTGGTAATGAGGTTGATCTATCTGTTGGAGAGACCATTAAGCTTATGGCAGAAGATCCAGATGTACACACAATCATGGCATATGCAGAAAGTGTTAAAGACGGTAAACAGTTTACTGATGCGCTAGACACTGCAAGATCTGAAAAAAAACCGGTAATTTTTATGAAGGTAGGAAGATCTGAAGTGGGAGCGGCAGCTGCTAATTCTCATACAGCCTCTTTAGCAGGTGAAGACAAAGTTTACGACGAAGTATTGAGAGCGCATGGTGCATATAGAGTAAGAAGCACAGAAGAAATGTTAGATGTAGCGTATTCAACAATGCCCAGAATATTCCCAGCTGGAAAAAATTTAGGATTAGTTACTATTTCTGGGGGTGGTGGAGTAATCATGGCAGATGCAGCTGAAGATGAAGACCTAGTTGTAGGCCCAATGCCAAAAGACGCACAAGATGAATTAAAAGAACTTGTTCCCTTCGCGTCTCCAATGAATCCTGTTGATGTAACAGCCCAGTTTTTTAATGATTTAACATTAATACCTAAATTCACAGATTTAATGCTCTCCAAAGGTGGTTACGATGCATTGATAGGTTTTTGGACTTCAGTTGCGGGTTCTCCTGTTTTGTCCAAACCGTTACTTTCAGCGTTAAAACAAGCTATGAAGGGATATGAAGATAAACTGTTCATAAACTGTATGGTAGCATCTGAAGAATATATAAAAATGTATGAAAAAGAAGGATTTCCCTGCATTGAAGATCCTACGAGGGCAATTGTCGCAATGTCCGCACTTATGTTTTTTGGTGAAAAATTTAATGAAAAACATAAGAGTAACCAAATTAATTTAGACAATTACAAAGTTGATATACCAAACAAGAATTTAAACGAAATTGACTGTAGTGAAGTGCTTTTATCTGCTGGTTTGCCAATATTAAAACCAATTTTTATAAAAGATATTGAAGACTTATCCTCTTACTTTAAAGAAGGCAAAGATAAATATGTCATGAAAATAGTGTCTTCGGATATTCAACATAAGACAGATATTGGTGGTGTGGTTTTGAACATAGATAACTTAGATTTAGCACAAAAATCTTACCAAGAAATTTTCAAAAATGTTAAAAATAAAGCACCGAATGCGCATATAGATGGAATAATGATTTCACCAATGAAAAATGGTGATATTGAATGTATTTTAGGCGCTAAAATTGATCCAGTTTTTGGACCAATTGTAATGTTTGGACTTGGTGGAATTTATGCAGAAGTAATGAAAGATATTGTGTTTGCAGAAGCTCCTGTTAGTAAACAAAAGGCAGAGCAAATGATTTTATCATTAAAAAGCAAAGATATTTTTTATGGCGCAAGGGGAAAGCCACCTATCGAAATTAATTCATTGTTAAATGCAATTATAAATTTATCAAATTTTATTGCAGCTAATTCAGATAAAGTTGATCAAGTAGAAATGAATCCAATTTTAGTAAGTAAAGCTGAAGTAATAGCCCTTGATGCGCTAATTATAAAAAAATAAAACGGAGGATAAAATGGCAGAAAACTTATCAGGTACAGTAGGACCAGAACAGCAATTTAAGAATTTTTTATCAGAAGGTAAATTTATGATTCAAAGATGTAAAAGTCTTAATAAATTTTTCTTTCATCCTCGTGTAGCATTTCCTGGAAGTGGTGAGCGTGATCTTGAGTGGGTTGAAGCCTCTGGAAATGGAGAAGTGTATAGTTCTTCTTGTAATAGAAGATTACCTGAAAAGGGTGGAGACTTTAACTTATCCTTGATTACACTAGAAGAAGGTCCAAGGATGATGGCAAGAGTTGAGGGTATAGATCCAGATAAAGTTGAAATTGGTCAAAAGGTTAAAGCTAGAATTTCTTCGTTAAATGGAGAACCAGCAGTAATTTTTGATATTGTATAAGGATAAAATTAATGGATCAAAATGACATAAATAGATTAAGAGGTAAAACTGCTGTTGTAGGTTTAGCAGAGAGTGGATGTGGTTTAGCATCTGGTTGGAGTGCTATGGAAATAATGGCAAGCGCTGTTCATGATGCTTTAGACGATGCAGGAATAAAATTAAAAGAAGTTGATGGAGTTTTTGCTGCAACTGCTTTTCATTCTATGGCTGCAATGTCATTATCTGAGTATTTGGGTGTAAAACCAAAATTTGCAGATGGGTCGCAAATAGGTGGGTCAAGTTTTTTATCTCACATTCTAACCGCTGCAATGGCTCTTGATGCAGGTTTGATCAATGTAGCTGTTGTTGCGTACGGTTCTAATCAAAAAAGTGCAGGTGGGTTTAAAACAATCTCCGAGGCTATGCCGTATGAGGCTCAATATCAGCCAAGAATGCCTGTAACTGCGTATGCCTTATCAGCTAAACGTTACATGAATGAGTTTGGTGCAACTCGAGAAGATCTTGCTAATGTGGCAGTTTCAGCAAGAGATTGGGCTTTATTAAATCCTAGGGCTTATACTCATCAAGATGGTCCATTAACGGTAAATGATGTTTTGTCTGCAAGGCCTATTGTTGATCCTCTCGGAAAATTAGATTGTTGTCTTGTAACAGACGGAGGTGCAGCTGTTGTAATGACTAGATCAGATAGGGCCAAAGATACCAAAAACACTCCTATTTATCTTCTTGGTGCAGCAATGGAACATCACCATCGTATGATTTCTGAAATGCCTGATTTGGTAAAAACATCAGCTATTGAAAGTGGAAAAAGAGCATTTAGCATGTCTGGTTATAAACCGAATGATATGAGTACTATTCAATTATATGATGCATTTACAATAAATACTCTTTTGTTCCTAGAGGACCTAGGCTTTTGTAAAAAAGGAGAAGCTAAAGAACTTGTAAAAAATAATAATATAGGACCTGCTGGAAACTTAAAGGTAAACACTAATGGTGGTGGATTATCCTGTGTCCATCCTGGAATGTACGGTCTTTTTGTAACTTTAGAAGCTTTAAGGCAGTTAAGAAATGCTTCAGGAGATGATGTTGGTCAACGACTAAATGGTGGTTGGATTGATAATGCTAAATTATCTGTTGCTCATGGCAATGGTGGAGTTTTATCAAGTCAGGTAACGAATATATGGGGCGTTTCTGATACTTTATAAATCAAGACTTAATAGTTTCTAGGTAAAAGAATGAACCAGTCTCCTCGTTGAATTTTATCTTGAGTTTGCCCTTAATAGTTATTGGATCAAATGAAAAATCAACTGGATTATCTGATTTTATCTCAATCACTTGAGAAGGCCCAACGTGGTAGTGAAAAGGACAACTTAAAGGGTACGGCCCTATTAAAAACTTTCTTTGTTTTTCAGATTCTTCTAAAGGAAACATATATCCCATTATAGTTACAGTTTCCCCATTATACTTTTTAATTTTATCGTCATAAATTGGCTTGATAAGACAGTAATCAAAACCATCTTTATCAATGGTACAATCTTCTACTTCCTTAGTCTTACCAAATAATTGCCATGGCAAAGCATCTCCAGTGACTTTTAATGGTTCAAACATATCCTCTACAATAATATTTTCATAAGGGTCAATATCATTAAGGTTAAATTTTTCAAACCCAAATGCTTTATTATAAAAAAAAGTAAAAACAATTATAAATAGAAATCTCAAATTCAAAAATTTCTCCTTCAATAAAATCTACGTCATAAATATATAAATATTAACTATTTAATAAAGTAGATCTTATATTCTGCTTATAAACTTTTATACATGGAACTAGGCAAGTTATAAAGGCAATTATGTTTACGATTATCCAAATTAAAAATAAGTCATTTAAAAAATTTAGCTGCCCCAGTTCTAAGCTTCTAGCTACAATAGAAAAATAGTACATGCTTTCATATACTATATATCCAAATATTAGACCAATAGTGCTACCTAAAATAGAAATAATCATTCCTTCTGATAAAATAATGGAAAATAATTTCCATCTTGAAAATCCAAGTGTTCTTAAAACTGCTAAGTCATATTTCCGTTCATTTATGTTATTTAATAAAGTGAACAAGATTCCCAAGAAAGATAATATTATTATTAGTATACTCAAGTAATCAACAATTCTATGAGCATTACCAGTAAGCTTAAGTAGTTTTGAAATTTCAAAACTAGGACTCGCAGCTTGCATGTTTGTACCTTTGTTAATTAAACGTGGAAAAGAGAAAGATGAAGTCTTATTTTTGTATTTTAATAACAATGAAGTAATCTCTAATTTATCTTTATTTGTAACAGAATGTAAGTTCCAGACACTATCTAAACTTGTTAAAATTAAATTGTCTAATATAGTTCCGGTTTTTTTTAAAACACCGACAACTTTATAAGGTTGTTCTGCATGAACATCCCCTGTGTCAATTAAGCCGTGTGAACCAACAAAAAACTTGTTAATTTTTAATTTTGTGATTTTAGATACATTATAACCAATTACAGCTTGCATTGGTTGTGACCAGGTGGTACCTGAGATTAGATTTGCTTTATATAACTTTAAAAAACTTTTGTTAGTTCCAACTATTCTAAAATTTTGGAAATTATCGCCCAATGAAATTGGTGTTGCACTTTTAATGGCTGGGTGTTTAATAATTTTTCTAGCGTTTTGATAGCTTATATTTCCAGTAGGAATATCAATATGATGAATAGAAGATAATATCAATTGAAGGGGGCTTCCTTTTGCACCAACTACAGCATCAAAACCTGGATTATTTTTACTGAAAGTTTCTTTGGTAACTTGATTTACCAGTATAGATACAGTTATGATTGTAATTCCTACAATCATTAGAAACACACTTAGCAAAAAGTTTAAAGGTTTAGATTTTAGATACAAAATAGATATATAAAAAATATTTATAACTCATCTCCTAATTTTAAAATTTTAGAGAATTTTATTAAGGATTGTATACGACTATCATGTGTTATAAGCACCAGTGAAGCTTTACAACGCAAGCTTTCATCTTTTATCAAATTAGCAATAATATCAGCATTTTTATCGTCTAATGATGAAGTTGGTTCATCACAAAAAACCCATTTTGGATCTCCGACAAATGCACGCGCCACCGCAAGTCTTTGTTTTTCACCAATGCTTAAATTTGTAACTTTAATATGTGACTTGTCTGCTAATCCAACTCTATCAAGAAGTTCGAAATATAGATTTGAACTACTCTTTCCAATAGCGTTTGCAGCTATTTCTAGATTTTGTTTAACAGTGAAAGCATTTATTAAGTTAAAATTTTGAAAAACAACACCAAGATTTTTACCTCTAAATTCATCTACATTACTTTCAGTCAAACTATAAAGGTCAATTTTGTTATAGATTACTTTCCCAGTTATTGGTTTTTGTATTCCACATAAAATGCTAAGTAAGGTTGTCTTACCAACTCCAGAAGGACCAGTTATCAAAAGGTCCTTCTGAGATTTTAGATTTAAATTTATGTTTGAAAATAATTTTTGTCCGTCAATATCAAACGAAATATTTTCACATGTTAGCATTAATAACTATTATCCTAAGCAATCCTTAAGACTTTTAGCCATGTTTCTTAATAATTGTAAATAAAAATCTTTTTCATCTTTGATGCCAACACCCAGAGGATCAAGGGTTCCTATTTGTGCATTTGTACCTTCAACTACAATTTTAACTAATTTACTATCAAATTGAGGTTCCTGAAAGACACATGAAGCTTTTAGTTTAACAATTTTTTCTTTGATGTATGAAACTTGTTTTGGTGATGAAGCAATATCACCTTCTAATGCTACAGATCCAACCGCGTTAAGTCCAAATGCCTTCTCAAAATACTGATATGCATCATGAAATACAACATACGGTTTGTCTTTTATAGGAGCTAATTCCTTATCAAGTTCCATCTTTAACTTTTTAATCTTGTCGATCATTATCTTTGAGTTTTCATCATAGATTTTTGCATTTTGGGGATAATACAAACTCAACTCTTTATTAACTTTATTTATAATTTTGACGGCATTTTCAGGACTTAACCAAATGTGAACATCATCCTTCATTTCGTGGTCATCATGATCATCGTGTTTTTTTGCATGTTTATCATGGTCATGGTCGTCATGTTTTTTGTCGTGTTTATCATGATCGTGATCATCATGTTTTTTACTATGCTTGTCATGGTCGTCATGCTTTTTGTCGTGTTTATCATGACCGTGATCATCATGTTTTTTACCATGCTTATCATGGTCGTCATGCTTTTTGTCGTGTTTATCATGATCATCATGTTCACCATGACCATGGTGGTGATCATGTCTTTCCCATGCTTCATTATCTCTTATAGTAAGATGTTTGATTCCAGTTTCTTCCATAAGGTTAATGATTTTTATATTTTTGGGAAGATTGTCGAAAACTTTTACAACATTACTCTCAAGATGGCTTGATATGTAAAATATGATATTGCCATCTTGCATTTTTTTAATGTCTGATGGCTTAAGCTTAAATTCATGAGGTGATATTTCAGCAGGTATTAATGAAATAGTTTTTCCAGTATTTCCAATGACTGCACTTACAAGAGAGTTTATAGGTTGTATGGTTGTTATTACTCCTTTGGTTTCAGAGGCAATGGCCTTGAATTGTACAAATAAAATTGTTGTTAATATTATTAATAGTTTAGCCATACTGAACCTCTAAAAAAAATGTTGCATTAATGTAATGATATAACATAACATCTACTTTTTATTAATCTAAACTATTAGTGTCAAGAATAATATTGTATAGATTGTTTAATTTATTAAAATGCATATTCAATTAACTATTTTAATTTTTGAAAGTTGTGAATGAATTCATTAATCTCAGCCACTGACGTTAACGTTTCAAAATCTGGAAAAACAATTTTGAAAGACGTTAGCATTCAAATTAACAAAAATGATTTCATTACCATAATAGGCCCTAATGGTGCAGGAAAGTCTATGCTTTTAAAATGTATAATGGGATTCTATCAACCAAATTCAGGAATTATAAAAAGAAAACCTAATCTTAAGTTAGGTTACATGCCTCAAAACTTAGATATAATCAAAACTATTCCAATAAAAGTACAGAAATTCATTACCTTAAAGAAAAAATTTGATAAAATTTCTTTACAAAAAGTAATTTTAGAAACTCAAATTGAAAACATTTTAGATAAGCAATTAACGATTTTATCTAGTGGTGAAATGCAAAGAGTTCTTCTTGCAAGAAGTTTATTAAACAACCCTGATGTATTGATATTGGATGAGCCAGCTCAAAATTTAGACATTTCTGGTCAAATGCATTTTTATAAACTTTTACAAAAAATTTATTCAAAAAGAGAGTTAAGCATATTAATGGTATCTCATGATTTGCATTTAGTAATGGTGTCAACAAAACAAGTTATATGTCTCTCAAATCATATATGCTGTTGTGGTCAACCACAACAAATAGCAAATGATCCTGAATTTTTAACAATGTTCGGAAAAGATATGGCCGAAGTTATGGCAGTATATCAACATGCCAACAAAGAAAATTCTAAAAACAATAACAATTCACTTGGAGAAAATCATTACTGATCCGTTTATAATTAGGGGTATAATAGCTGGTATTGCAGTAGCATTAGTCTCTGGTCTTGTTGGATGTTTTGTTGTTTGGAGAAGATTGTCATATTATGGTGAATCTATTGCTCATAGCTCCTTACTAGGTGCTGGCATTGGAATTTTGTTAGGAATTGGCATTAACTTTGGTGTTGTTTTTGTTTGTTTAATTTTTGGCATTTTATTTTTGTGGTTACAACAAAGTAAATCTCTGTCATCAGATACTCTTCTAGGTGTGATAGCTCATTTTGCGTTAGCAATTGGAATTATAGTTATTTCTTTTAATAAAATTAAAATTGACCTACATGCTTTTTTATTTGGTGATATACTTACGGTCAGTTCAGCAGATATATTGGGAATGTATATTGGGGTAGTAATAGCAATTATATTAATTTTATCCAATTGGTCATCATTAGTTTTAGTTACCCTTGATGAAGATTTAGCAAAATCTGAAGGAATAAACCCATTATATGTCAATGTGCTTTTAACAACAATTATGACTATTGTTGTTGCTTTATCTCTTCAAATTATAGGATTATTGTTAATTACAGCAATGTTGATAATACCTGCAGCAACAGCAAGAAGGTTGGTAAACTCACCTGAAGCGATGGTTATTGTTTCAACTGTAATTGGAATTTTTTCTGTAATATTTGGGATTTATTTATCTGTAGAAATGGATTTGCCCTCTGGTCCATCCATTGTAGTAGTTGGTTCAATATTATTTTTCTTCTCACATATGTTTGGTATATTTTTAAAAAAAGAGTAAAAATCATGGATTTAAAGTAATTTTTCCTTTTGAACCTCTATCAAGAATTTTTTCTAGGACTGAAGCTGCTTGAGATAGAGGATGACTTTCTTCTATTAGAGGTTTTAAAAGTCCTTTTTGATACCAATCATATAATTCAATCATATTTAACTTATACTCGTCTGGTTCAGCTCTAGTAAATGCACCCCAAAAAACACCTACTACACTGAACTCTTTTACTAAGGCTAAGTTTACAGCTAATTTTGGTATTGATCCGGAAGCAAATCCGATCACTAATAATCTACCTTTTCTGGCCATTGTCCTTGCAATTGTGTCAAAAGTATCTCCACCAACGGGATCAAAAATAACATCAATTCCATTACCATTTGAAATTTCTTTTAAATTTTCTTTTAAATTATCATATCCAATTGCAAGATCTGCTCCATTCTCTTTTGCTATGTTTTGTTTTTCAGCATTTGAAGCGACAGCAATTACTTTTGCACCCATTATTTTACCAATTTGAATGGCAGCAAT
>CACBDG010000003.1 GCA_902537945.1 uncultured SAR116 cluster alpha proteobacterium | reverse complement strand
CTGGATCTAAAACACCTTCCTTAAGAGATACATTTATAATAACTTTCATAATAACTCTCTTTATTTTACTATTTCAGGTTTAGCGCTAGAGTATATTTTTTTCTCAGGAATAATACCTAATCTATTTGCAACTTCTTGATATGCCTCTTTTAACCCACCTAATTCTTGCCTAAACAAATCTTTATCCATTTTCTTATTAGTTTTAATGTCCCATAATCTGCAGTTGTCTGGGCTTATTTCGTCAGCTAATAGTAAAATTGAATTGCCATCTTCAGAATAATATCTTCCAAACTCAATTTTAAAATCTACAAGTTTAAGACCTATTCCAAAAAACAGACCTCTTAAAAAATCGTTAATCCTAAGACCGTATTCTTGCATTTCTTTTAATTCATCTCTAGTGCCCCACTGAAAGTTAAGTATATGATCTTCGTTTATAAGTGGATCACCCAACTCATCTTTTTTTAAATAATGTTCAATTAGGGGTCTTGAAAAAACACTACCTTCTTTTAAACCAAGTCTTTTTACAATTGAGCCAGCTGCAATGTTTCTAACAACAAATTCTAAAGGTATTATTTCAACTTTTTTTACAAGTTGTTCTCTCATATTTAATTTTTTGATATAGTGCGTTGGTATGCCAATCTCGTTTAATTTTTTCATTAAGTAGTCAGAAATAGAATTATTTAAAACTCCTTTACCATTAATTATGGAATGTTTTTTAGCATTATTTGCAGTGGCATCATCTTTAAAATATTGTATAACTGTATCTGAGGTGGGGCCTTCAAAGATGGTTTTAGCTTTCCCATCATATAAAATTTTCTTTTTAGACATAGATTAATTATCCTCTTAGTCAAAAACTCTGTTAAATATATGATTAACATGAACAAAATGTTGATTTAAATTGAACAATTCATCTATTTCCTTTTCACTAAGGTATTTAATCACTTTTTTATCATTTTTTAACAAGTTTTTGTATACATCTTTTCTTTTATTTTCTGGCGTTTCCCAAACTTTCATGGCATTTTCTTGAACCATTTCATAGGCATCTTCTCTACTAGCACCTTTTTGTGTTAGTGCAAGTAATACTTGTTGTGAGTGAACAAGACCGCCAAGTTTTTCTAAATTTGTTAACATTGAGCCAGGATAAATAAGCAAATTTTCAATTATATTATTTAATCTATGTAAAGCAAAGTCTAAAGTTATTGTTGCATCGGGAGCAATCATCCTTTCTACGGATGAATGTGAAATATCCCGCTCATGCCACAATGTAACATTCTCTAAAGCTGGTATAACTGAAGATCTAACTAATCTTGCAAGTCCAGTTAGATTTTCTGTAAGCACAGGGTTTCTCTTATGTGGCATTGCACTTGATCCTTTTTGACCTTGAGAAAAATATTCTTCTGCTTCCCTTACTTCAGTTCTTTGCATATGTCTTATTTCTGTTGCTAAGCGTTCAACACTAGATGCAATTATTGCCAGGGTTGAAAAGAACATTGCATGTCTGTCTCTTGGAATAATTTGTGTTGAAACATCTTCAGGTAGTAAATCCATTTTTTTAGATACGTAATTTTCTACAAATGGGTCAATATGAGCAAAAGTTCCTACTGCTCCTGATATAGCGCATGTACTAATTTCTTTTTTTGCTTCAATTAATCTTTTTTTATTACGTTTGAATTCAGCATAGTAACCAGCGAGTTTCAAGCCAAATGTAATTGGTTCTGCATGAATACCATGAGATCTTCCAATTGTAATAGTATGTTTATGTTCGAAAGAACGTTTTTTTAATGTTTCAAGTAATTGATTAATATCATTTAATAAAATATCAGATGCGTTTCTTAATTGTATAGAAAGAGTAGTATCCAAAATATCAGAAGATGTCATGCCCTGATGAATAAACCTTGCATCTTCTCCAATGTATTCTGCCAGGTTTGTTAAAAATGCAATTACATCATGTTTAGTTGTTTTTTCAATTTCATTAATTTTATTAATATCAAACTTCCCTTTTTCCCAAATTATTTCTGCAGATCTTTTTGGTATTACACCTAATTTTGCTTGAGCATCACAAGCATGAGCTTCAAGTTGGAACCATATGTTAAATTTCTCTTCTTGAGACCAAATTTTAACCATCTCTTTTCTTGAATATCTTTCAATCATTTCAAAACCTAAATTAAATTTTTAAGAAATTTTTATATTATTTTTAAACTATTTTCTTATACTGAATAAATTAATTTATATATATATATATATTTTGTTTTTAACTTTAATACGAGAATAAAATGATCATCGGTACAGTTTTAAAAAATGCGATAAAAATTTTAGCTACTAATCCAGTTGCAAGAAAAAAAGCAGAAGAGTTAGCTTTAAAAGGTTATCAAAAAGCTAAACCAATTATCAAAGAAACTTCAAAATCTCTAAAAAAAACAATTAAAGAAAATTTAAAGAAATAAACACAAAAAATTAATTTTTAAATTGGGTAATCTGGTTGTGTATAGCCTTTAGGAGAATTCGTAAAAACTTCATATCCATCTGATGTCACCCCTATACTGTGTTCAAATTGAGCTGATAAACTCTTGTCACGAGTAACTGCTGTCCAACCATCAGATAAAATTTTGACGTCATTTTTTCCTGAATTAATCATAGGTTCAATGGTAAAAATCATACCTTCTTCAAGAACATCCCCAGTTTTTGGTTGACCATAGTGTAAGATTGTTGGTGGTGCGTGGAAGACTTTTCCAAGACCATGGCCTGTAAAATCTCTTACAACTGACAATCCATTTTTTTCAGCATGAGTTTGAATTGCATGACCAATATCACCTGTAGTGCTTCCGGGTTTGACTGTTTCAATTCCTAACCAAAGGCACTCATAAGTTACTTTAGTTAAAAATTTTGCTTTCCTAGATGGCTCTCCTACAAAATACATTCTGCTTGTGTCACCATACCATCCATCAAGGATTACAGTTACGTCAATGTTTAGAATGTCTCCTTCATCAAGAATTTTGTCGCCAGGTATACCATGACAAACAACGTGATTTACAGAAATACAAGTGGATTTAGGAAATCCTCTATAATTCAATGGCGCTGGTGTAGCGTCATTTTTTAAAATATAATCATGACATAAATCATTTAGATATCCGGTCGAAACACCACTTTTAACATATGATGTTATATAGTCTAAAACATCAGCTGCTAATTTGCCTGCAGCATGCATTTTTAAAAATGCTGCTTTGTCATATAAAGCTATATCTTTTTTCATTTTTACTTCAATTTTGTTTTATATATTATGATTATTATTTGTAATATATAATCATAAATATTTACGTACAATATTAATTTTTATTAAGGAATTTTCTTTATGGTGGCAACTGCGGGTATAATAATTATTGGCGATGAAATCCTATCTGGAAGAACTAAAGACTCAAATATTAATTGGATCGCGTCTCAATTGGATGGTTTAGGTGTTAGATTAAAAGAAGCTAGAATTATTCCTGATGTTTCAGATAATATTATTGAGACAATTAAAACTTTCTCAAATAAATATACATATGTTTTTTCTTGTGGAGGAATTGGTCCAACTCATGATGATATAACCACAGAGTGTGTTGCTAAGGCCTTCAATCAAAATCTATATAAAAATACTGAGGCTATGAGAAGATTACAATTACATTATGAGGGAACAAACATTGAGTTTAATGAAGCTCGTCAGAAAATGGCAATTGTACCTACAAATTCTAAGTTGATAGATAATCCCGTTTCAGCCGCGCCCGGATATAGGATTGAAAATCTTTTTGTTTTTGCCGGTGTTCCAAAAATAATGCAGGGTATGTTTAACTCAATTTTAAATGATTTAACTGGTGGTAAAAAACTGAAATCAAAAACTGTATCAAGCAATATTGGAGAGGGCTTGATTGCAAAAGACTTAGAAAAAATAGAAAATGAATTTTCAAACGTTAAAATTGGTTCTTATCCATATTTCAAACCAGGAAGTTTTGGAACATCTATCGTATTGAGGTCTGAAGATGAACTGTCTCTAGAAAAGGCCTCTGAAGCAATATTAGAAATTGTTATAAAATTAGGTGGAAAAGGAAAAATTTTAGATGGCAATGAGATTGATGATAGATCTCTATAATTATTTAGAATTAGGGACAGAACCATTTAGGATTTTATTTTTTTGAGTAATTTTATTTTTCATTATATTTATTAAAAGTACTCCTGATATAAATCCACCAATGTGTGCAGCATATGCAACACCCCCCGAATTTAAATCAGATCCATTAAAACTAATAAATTGAATTATTATCCATCCTCCAAGTACAATAAAAGCTCTTATTCTAAATACTTTTACAAAAATTATAAACCAGAATAAAACTTTTATATTTGCCTTAGGATATAAAACTAAATATCCTCCAAGCACACCAGCAATTGCCCCTGATGCTCCAATCATTGGTATTGTTGATGTGGGATCCATAATTGCTTGAGAAAAAGCAGCAACAATTCCAGTAACGAAATAAAAAATTATAAATTTAAATTTTCCTAACCTTTCTTCAATGTTATCTCCAAAAATATAAAGATAAGTCATATTTCCAATTACATGCATCCAACCACCATGTAAAAACATAGAAGTGAAAATTGATAAAAAAGGGGGGATAATTTTCAGAGGTCCAGATAATTCAGAATGTCCAAATAAAATTGCTGGGATCATGCCAAAACTTAAAAACGTCTGTTCTGTTATATATGTAGGATCAAAAATTTGGTTAAGAAAAATAAATGAACAAATAAATATTATTAACCAAGAAATAATTGGCTTTTTGTTTGTAGGGTTTTCATCTGCAAATGGGAAAAAAAACATTTAAAATTCAATATTATCAATTAATCTAGTATTGTTTATTGTAACAGATCCAAGAAAAACTTTTCTGCCTTCAAAATTATCTTTTGAGACAAGATTTAGTTCGCTATCTCTTAATTCAAAATAATCGGGCATTAGATTTTTAGATACTAAAAAAGAATTGGCGTTATTTAATATTTCATTTAGCTGTTTTCTTTTCTTATAAGAATTCACACTATTTTGAAGACATTTAAATAAATTTGCAGCGATATCTAATTCTTTTTCAGACAAATAATTATTTCTCGATGATAGGGCAACACCATTCTTTGATCTTATTATTGGAGCTTTTAAAAGAGATATTTGAGGATGTAATGACTTAGCCATTTTTCTAATCAAAATTTGTTGTTGATAATCTTTTGCACCAAAAACAGCTATATTTGGATTAATTAATTCAAATAATTTATTAACTACAGTCAACACTCCATCAAAATGTCCAGGTCTAATCTTTCCACAAAGCTCAGATCCAAGAGTCCCCGAGTCCAAAGTTTTAACTTTTTCATGTTTTGAAAAAACTTCTTCACCATTTCTAGGAATAAATAAAATGTCACAATGTTCTTCTTTTAATTTTTCAATATCTAATTTTTCACTTCTTGGATATTTTTTAAAGTCTTCATTTTTACCAAATTGAAGTGGATTAACAAATATTGTCGTAATTATTTTTGATGCTTTTAGTTTAGCTAATTTAATTAAAGATAAATGTCCATCATGCAAATTCCCCATAGTAGGAATTAATGCTAATTTACCTGGACGTTTAGAAAATGCTTCTAGAGTTTTATATAGTTCTTCTCTTGTACGAGTAATAATCATTTATATAATGACCTATATGATTTGTTTGATATCTTAAACAAATTATATGGTACGAGCGGGGGGACTTGAACCCCCACGTCCTTATCGGACTCTGGATTTTAAGTCCAGTGCGTCTACCATTCCGCCACGCTCGCAAAACCATATGTTTGTTGTGTAACTTAGCTTTTTGGCTAAGGCAAGTTTTTTATAGATTTAAATATTAATTTTTATATAGTTTGAGTTATTGATTTGGAGAATAGAATGGTTGAAAATAAATTAGGTAGTAAAATCGAAGGTGATGAGTATTTAGTTCTTCATGAATTTGCTAAAAAGGCTAAATCAAAACTTTCCAAAGAAACTTGGGATTATCTAGTAGGAGCTGCTGAAACGGAGACAACCTTTAAAAGAAACAGATTTGCTCTTGACAGTTTAGCATTTAGACCAAGAGTGTTAAGAGATGTTGAAAATGTTGATATATCCACAAACTTAGTCGGTCATTCATTAAGAATGCCTGTGATTCTTGCTCCTATAGGTTCAATGCAAGATTTTGTTGATGGTGCAGGAATTGCTCCAACAATTGCAGCATCTGAATTTGGTATATTACACATGATTAGCTCCACTTGTATGCCAGGTTTAGAAGAAGTTGCAAAAAGCGTTAATTATCCAAAACTATTTCAATTATATGTAAGAGGTGATCAAAATTGGGTTGATGATCAGATCAAAAGTGCAATTGACTTTAATTACGCAGCCATTTGTCTAACAGTTGACTTAGATGCTTATGGAAGAAGAGAACGAGATCTTGCTAAGCGGTATAGGACAACATCAAGACAAAGTGCAAGTGGTTTTGAATATCAAATGCGATTTTCATGGAAAGATATTAATAGGATAAAATCTTATTGCAATTTGCCTATCATAATAAAGGGTATAGCTACTAGAGAGGATGCTTTATTAGCAATTGAACATGGTATTGAAATAATTTATGTTTCCAACCATGGCGGAAGACAATTAGATTTTGGAGTTGGTGGTTTGAATGTTTTGCCAGAAATTGTTGAGGTGGTTGAAAATAGAGCAAAGATCATTTTTGACGGAGGCATAATGCGAGGTACAGATGTTTTAAAAGCAATCGCATTAGGAGCAGATTGTGTTGGTATTGGAAGGCTTCAAGGATTTGCAGCTGCTGCAGGAGGATCAAAAGCTATTCTTCGAATGCTTGAATTACTAGAAACTGAAATTTTAACAGGCTTAAGGTTGCTAGGATTAAATTCACTAGCAGAACTTGATCAAACATATTTGAGCAAAGATTACGCATTTGATTCAAAAAATTTGTTAAGTGCTTTTCCTTTGATTGATGAGGGATATTAAGAAACTTTTAAGATTATTTCTTGAAATCTTTTTAAAAAATTGTTTTTTACGTCATTGGCTGATTGAGCAATTATAACTTTATGTTCTGAATTTAAATTTGGTTTTTTGATAATTTGTGAGGCTTCTTTTTCACTATATCCAGCTACATCTATAGCTTCTATCCAAGCAAGAGCTTTATCAATTTTTTTTATTTTTGATTCAATATGTTTTGGAAGTATAGCTGGTAATCCAAACCTGAGATAAATTGCTTTAGTTAAATTATCTTCAACAAATCTATAACTGTTATTTAGTGCATATTTAAATGGTGTGATTAAATCCCCTATAACATATTCAGGTGAATCATGAAGTAGTGCTGCTAAATTCCATTTTTTATCCAAGTCTGGATACTCAATGTTAAAAAGCTGTTCTACCAGTAAAGAGTGTTGAGCAACCGAATAAGGGTGTTTACCTGTAGTTTGGCCATTCCATCTAGTTACTCTTGAGAGTCCCAGAGCTATATCTTCAATTTCTATATCTAATGGAGAAGGCGATAAAATATCAAGCTTACGACCTGACAACATTCTTTGCCAAGCTCTTTTATTTAATTTTTTTAGAGGTCTAATGATTTTGTTTGCCATTTATAAAAAAAATATTGATTTATTACTGATTAAATATAAAAGAGAAAAAAAAAAATATTCAAGGTTTAAATTTGGATTTCTATCAAGCACAAAATAAATATAGGCAAAAACAGTTTAGATCAATATTGAATTATTTTTTTAAACTTTTAATGATTATTATTGCCATATTTATTGGATGGTGGCTTGGAAATCGTGATAAATTAGTTTTAATTCAAGAAAATGAAAAAATAATTAATGATTTTAATGATCAAAAAATCGAACTAGAAAGAAAATTGTCTGATATAAGATTAAAACTTAAAGAGGCTAATTTAGCTTTAAATACTGAAAATATAAAAAATCAAGATACTGATTTTGGCAGAGACGCAAAAAATATTCTTGCATCTAATTTAGCTAAGGGTGTTTCCGAAAAAGATATGATAAATGCTTTAAGGTTACTTGGATATAACAAAGTTTGTAGCAAATTTGATTATAAAGAATTAGCGGTTTCAACCCAATCTTTTATACCTCCTGAAAATACTTTATTATTACTTTCAGGTGGACTAAAGGTAAAAGTTGAAGGTAATTTTTCTGAATCTATAAATGATAACCCTTATTTTGACCCTTCTAAGCCAATAAGAGTTATATTTATTTATTTAGGTAATAATGATATAGTTGAAGGTAATTTACCTATTACAAAAAACATTATGGCTGGAAAATTTTCTGTAAAAATAAAAATTAAAAAATCTAAGGTTAGAGGAGCTGTTATAGTTCAATACCAAAATTGTAAAATTTAATATACTAAGTGAACATTTTGAAAACCCATAAAAATAAAAAAAAAACAGCTATTATAACTGGTGCGAGCGATGGCATTGGCGCAGCTTTTACTAAATTATTAATAAAAAATGATTGGAATGTCATTGGAATTAGTAGAAGTTCTCGAAAGTTAAAAGAAATAAGTAAATGTTTTCCATCAAATGAACAATCCTTTAAATATTATTCATGTGATGTTCAAGATTTCACAAAATTAAAAAAAATAGCAAAAGAAATTGAAGTGCCTGATTTACTTTTTTTGAATGCTGGCATCTATTCACCTGTAAATGCATCAGAAATTAATTTGGATATTTATAAAAATCATTTAAATATTAATTACTTGGGTGTCTTGAATTCATATGAAGCTTTTTTACCTAGTTTAATTAAAAAAAAAAATGGTCACATAATTATTATGTCTAGTCTTTCTGGTTGGATTGGATTGCCTAAAGCAGCGGCATATGGCCCGACTAAGGCTGCACTAAGGTCATTTGCTCAATCTGCTCGTTATGACCTTAATCCCATAGGTATAAAAGTACAATTATGTAGTCCAGGGTTTGTGGAAACTCAAGCAACCTCAATAAATAATTTTTATATGCCAGGTTTAATGAATGTTGACGAAGCTGCTAAATTAATTTTTAAGTATATGGATACCAAGAAGTTTGAATTCTTCTTTCCATTTACATTTTCGATTTTTATGAAGGTTTTTAGTTTTCTACCTGATAAAATTTCTTATTATTTAATTAAAAAATTTATAATTTAAAATCTTGAAATGGAAAAAAGTATAGTTAAAAAATATATCTATTTATTTAGTAATCTTTCCCCAGATAATATTAATGAATTCGATGATATAATCTCTGAAGATATAATATTTATAGATCCGTTTAATAATATTAAAGGAATAAATGCTTTTAAAAAAATTTTTTATCATATGTTTGAAAATTTACAAGAGCCTAAGTTTTTTATTCTTGACTATTCAATGAATAAACAAAGAGTGTTTTTGAAATGGAAAATGACTTTCTTTGCATTTAAATCTTTACAGACTATTGAAGGTATGAGTGAGTTGCTACTGAATGACTCTGGAAAAGTGGCTTCTCATATTGACTATTGGGATTCATTAAATGGCATCTTCATTAAAATACCATTTATTGGTTATTTCTATAAAATAAGCTTGTTTTTGTTTAAATCAAAAACTTAATTAATATTTAATTTTATTTGTTTTAAATCAATATTATTTGATAAGAAACCACCTTCACAATATGATAAATAATAGTTCCACATTAATTTGAAAGTTTCGTCAAATCCAAGATCTTCAATCTTTTTCCAATTATTATTAAATCTTTTATTCCAAATGTTTAATGTTTTTGCGTAATCATCTGAAAAACTATTCACATTTTCAACTTTAAAGTAGTTTTTAGTTGCAACATTTCTAAGTATTTCAAAAGAGGGCAACATTCCGCCAGGAAAAATATATTTTTGAATAAAGTCTGGGTTATTTTTATAAACATCATATATTTTATCATCAATTGTAATTAATTGTAGTCCAACTTTTCCATCTGGATTTAAAACTTTTCTTATTTTCTTAAAAAAATTATTCCAATATTCTTTTCCTACAGCTTCGAACATTTCAATTGATAATACTTTATCAAATTTACCGTCAATATTTCGATAATCGCAAAATTTTATATCAATTTTATTTTCTAAATGGGCTTTTTTAATTCTTTTTTTTGCAAAATTATATTGTTCTTTTGAAATTGTAATTGCAGTAATTTTACAATCAAATTTTTTTCCTAGAAATTCAGAAAAACCACCCCAACCACAACCAATTTCTAAAATATTGTCACCATCTTTTACCGAAACTAATTCTGCGAGTTTTTTATATTTATTTGTTTGAGCAGTTTCTAGATCATCAGCTGATTTTAAAAAAATGGCAGAAGAATAAGTCATAGATTTATCTAACCAATAACTATAAAATTTATTTCCTAAATCATAGTGGTAAGAGATATTTTTCTTTGCTTGATGTTGACTATTTTTATTTTTGAAATGAGAAAACTTATTAAAAAAATACTTAAGCATTGAAACTTTTAAAGTGTCTTCTGCTTCATCATTATTTAGAGCAAAATAATGCATTAAAGCTGTTAAGTTCGAAGATGTTAATCTTTTCGCCATGTATAATTCTGCAAATTTAACAGAGCCACCACTTATAATTTCTTTAACAACATTTTGATCAGAAATTTTTAAACTTGCTTTAGGGCCATTTTTGGTTGCAGAAATTTTTTCAATTTTTCCATTTGGCCATTCTATTTCAATTGACCCATAAGGAAATTTTCTAATACCATTTAAAAATAAATTATTCCAAAAATTCATTAATTTTAACCTATTATAATTTAAGTCAATCTTTTGATACTTTTATTCCGAATGAATGTTTAACTTTTTCACTAGAAGGGATTTTGTATAAATTTACTCTTTTAAACCAGAGAATAAATGCTTGTAAATGAATATTTATCCAAATCTTACCTGGATATATAGAACATTTTAAAAATGCCTTTAAAATATTCAAATTATTAAATTTTATTTCTCTCAATTTCATGTTCGCTAAAAAAACTTTTTGATTATTCAAAGAATATTCGACAGAGATCATAATCATATCTTGGACATAGTTTGCAAATAGTTTATAATTTCCTTTTTTTGGATAAAAGGGAGATACAAATAGTTTTTTAGAAGTTTTTTGAGAAATATTTTTTAGATTAATGTTTCGTAAAACATAATGGTGCATGTCTCCAAACGTGTTTCTGACTTCAAAAATAGAGTGAATAAGTAATCCTTTATTATTATAACAAAAATAAACTGAAAGAGGATTAAATCCAAAATTTAAAACTTTTGGAAAAGTTAATAATTTTATCTTATGAATTTTTTCTTTATCTTTTGATCTATTTATACATAAATTCTTAATAAAGTGATAAAGATCATGAGATGTTGAAAACTTAGATTGATTGCCGTGTTTTGAGGCACTCCAAGTTAGTAGATTAAACTTTTCTAAAGAAAATAATGAAGGATATTTTAATATTTTTTTTTGAGTTTTGGTTTTTAAATCAATTAATATTGCATTTGTCCGATTTTTAAAGAAATGCTTTTTTTTACCATATCTTCCGTGGAATATATTTGCCTCAAAAAATTTTATATTACCAGTATAAGGTTTCATTTTTAAACTCTAATTATTTAATTTTCCATGGCAATTTTATATCAAAATATTTTGAAACCTCGACAGCTGATGATATTCCATCTTCGTGAAAACCATACCCTAACCAAGCACCTACATAATAAATATTATCTTTTCCTTGAATACCATTTATCTGAATTTGAGCCTGGTTAGTATTTTTATTAAAAATAGGGTGTTCATATATAATTTTTTTATGAATTAGAGATTTCTTAGGTATTATAAATGGGTTTAGGCTAACAAATAAATTTAATGGTGTATTTAAATTTTGTAGTTGATTCATCCAATAAGTTGTAGATGATTTTCCATTTTCATTAGATATATAATTCCAACTAGACCAGGTTTTGCGTATTCTTGGCATGGTTGATGGATCTGAGTGTAAAATAACTGTATTTTTCTGGTACTGAAAATTACTTAAAATTTCAGTTGATTTTTTATCTAAATCTTTGATCAGCCTCAAGGTTTGGTCAGGATGAGTGGCCATTATAATTTTATCAAAAATTTCATAACTTTGGTCGTATTCAATTTTAATTTTTTTTCTTTTTGAAGTAATAGAAGTAATTTTTGTATTTAATAAAAGTTTATTTTTTTTATTCTGTTCAATTATTTTGATAACTTTTTTGACATATTCTATGGATCCTCCTTTAACTGTTCTCCATTGAGGTCTAATAAAAAAATTAATTAATTGATGATTTTTAAAAAAAGTAAGTAAGTTTTTTGCAGGGAATGTTAATATTTCTTTTTCTGGACAGGACCAAATTGCAGACGACATTGGTATTAAGTGATCATTTGCAAATTCATCACTAAATTTACATCTTTTAAGGTAATCTTTTAAATTTTCATTTTCTTTTACATTAAAAGCATATTTATAACCAAAAATAAAAAATCTAATAATATCTCTTAACATTTTATAAAATTTTAAATTAAAGTAATTCTTTTTTTGTGCAAACATACCTGCCAACGAACCTGAATATTCTAATTCACCATTTCTTGCTGATACTGCAAAGGACATGTCTGACTCTATGGTTTCTACATTTAGATGTTTAAAAAAACCAATTAGATTTGGATAGTTTAATTTATTAAATACTATAAACCCAGTATCAACATTAATAGTTGCTTTCTTATTTTTAACTTCAACAGTATTTGCATGCCCGCCGAATCTTTTGTCTATTTCAAATATTGTTATGTCGTGTTTTTGAGACAACAGTAAAGCAGTGGATAGTCCTGATATTCCAGAACCAATTATGGCAATTTTCATTTATTTGGAGCTCTATATTTGTTTTATTGTAATTTTTTTAATCCAGTTCTAGGAGTGCATTTGTCTGTAAACATTTGTTCGAACATTGATTCTTTACAATTTAAATGATCAGGCATTTTCATACCTGACTGCTCTCTATAAATTGAAGCAATTACTAATACTGAAATTAAAACTGCTAATATCCACATGTTTCTAGACATTTTGTTTCCTTATATAATTACCAATTATAGATATAATTTGGTAAGTTTTTTGTTTTAACCTTCTCTTCATTTGTTACCTTATTCTTCACACTATTACCACTTTTTACAATTTCTTCGTTGTTTCCGCATACTAGTGGGTGCCATTCTGGTAATTGACCACCTTGATCAAGAATTTTATAAGCACAAGTTTCTGGCATCCATTTTAGATTTTTTAAGTTTTTAGGAGATAAAATTTTACAGTCTGGTA
Source organism: uncultured SAR116 cluster alpha proteobacterium (assembly GCA_902537945.1). GTDB lineage: Bacteria > Pseudomonadota > Alphaproteobacteria > Puniceispirillales > Marisalimonadaceae > Marisalimonas. The sequence goes on along the minus strand of CACBDG010000003.1, from coordinate 104,272 downwards.
CTAAAGCTTTTCTGTTAATATAATCTTTGCATAGTGCAGTTTTTTCGCATAAAAGCTTGCAAGATACATTTGTATAATAAATTTCTTGTGTGTCAAAATCTTCAAGCTTAACTACACAACATTTCCCGCATCTATCGCATAATGATTCCCATTCATCAGGAGTCATATCTTTTAAAGACTTAGTTTTCCAAAACATTATTAAAAATTTCATATATACTATATTTTATTAAACAAATTTAATAAATTTCTCTTAATTATTAAAGATATAAAATGAAAAATATTTTAAAAAAATCAGATCTTTCAATTTCTTCTGAATTAGGCATTTATTCAAACTTATATAAAGATATTTATTTTGATAAAAAATATGGAATAAAGGAAACTCAGCATAATTTTATTAAAGCAAACAATTTAGCTTCACGTTTTAAAAAGTCTGATAAGTTCATAATTTCTGAGTTAGGATTTGGTACAGGTTTGAGTTTTCTAATGACTTTGAAACTATGGAAAGAAACTAAAAAACCTAATGCTAAATTAATTTATATCAGTTTTGAAAGCGCTCCATTAACAAAAATTGAATTAAATAATGTATATAAAAAAGTAAGCGGAGTAAAAATACTTTTTAATCAATTAATAAAAAAATTACCAATTTTATTTCAATCAACACATAGAATTTTTTTTGATTCAGAAAATGTTGAATTAATTTTAATTTATGACGACTTCAACAGTCTAAAAAATTTTAAATTTAAAGCTGATGCTTGGTTTTTAGATGGTTTTGCTCCCAAAAAGAATAAATCCGCTTGGAATTCAAAACTTTTTGAACAAATTTATTTATCTACAAAATTTAAAGGAACTTTTAGTACATTTACTTCTGCAGGGCACGTCAGAAGAGGATTATCTAATTCAGGATTTTATGTGTCAAAAGTAGTTGGTTTTGGAAATAAAAAAGAAAGTTTAATCGGGATAAAGAAACCTCTATTAAGTAAAATCAACAAAGTATCAAGTTCTAAAAAATATATAGGACCAGTAGCTATAATAGGATCTGGTATTTCAGGGGCTTCTCTTGCTTATTCATTAAGAAAAAGAAATATTGAATGTTTTGTAGTAGATAAATCTTCTGAATATGCGAGTGGAGCAAGTGGAAATAAGTTGGCACTTCAAATGCCAAAATTAACATTGGATAATTCCCCTTATGGTTTACTCTCTTTAGAGGCTTTTACTTATTCAAGAAATCTTGCCAAAAATCTTAATTCAATTCCTTCCTCTGATGGGCTTATTGTTTTACCTTCAAGGGAAAGAGATCAAGTTAAATATTTAAAACTTTTACAAAATAATTGGCCATTAGATTTGATTTCCGATAAATTAGATAATGCTAAGTTCCTTGAAAATATAAATTATGTATACATGAAATCATCAGGAATATTGGATAACAAAAAATTTATAAAGAATTTAATTAAAGGTATTAAATTTATACCAAAATTTGATGTTAAAAAAATTGTAAATATTAAAGACCAATTTAAATTATTAATTGATCATAAAGGTAATAGTTTAAAAGCTAAAACTGTAATTTGGGCAAATGGTTATGAGATGAAAAATCTAAGTAATAATGTACCCATCAATTCAATTTCTGGACAAGTAACTTATTTAAAAGAAAATAAAGAATATAATAATTTTAAATTAAATTTTAGTTATGGTCGTCATTTCTCACAAGCTTTTGGAGGCTATCATCAAATAGGATCTTCATTTAACAGAAATGAAGATAAAAATTACAAAGAAATAGATCAAATTAATAATTTAAATTCTATTCCAGAATTTTTAAAAAAAATAATTAAAGATTTTAATAGTCATACAAAATATAGAGTAAGTGTAAGAGCAAGCACAAAAGATAGGATGCCATTTTTCTGTAGCTTGGAAACTGTAATAAACAAAAAAACAAAAAACGAATACTTATTAGGAGGCATGGGATCTTGGGGGTTTGTTTATGCTCCCTTATATGCTGAATTTTTAATTAAGAGTCTTTTAAATGAACCTCTTGTAATTAATTCTAATATGGAGCGTTTATTAAAAGTAAATAGACTTCTATAATTTATTCAGCTGCCTCCCTTTGAGAGTATCCAAAATTATTAAATATCTCAGAAAATATTTTTTGTAGATAATCAATCTTATGTATTTTAAGATTTGTCTCATCCATATATAATGATCTATTAATTTCTATTTGCATTGTTTCAATGCCTACTAATGGATTGCCATAATGCCTTGTAATATAACCTCCCGCATATGGGTTGTTGATTTCAACCTTAAGACCAAATTTTTCAAAACGTTTTTTAAAATTATAAATTAGATTTTCAGATGAGCTTTTGCCAAAATTATTTCCTAAAACAATATCAGGTTTGATTTTAAAATGCTTTAAAGCTCTAGAGGGCATAGTGTGAAGATCAAAATGATAACAAAAACCAAATTTTTTTAATAAAAATTCTAATTGTTTTGATAAAGATTTATGAAAGGGATCATAATATTCTTCCAGCATTTTTTTTGAATATGAGATTGATAGCTTTTTTTTAAAAATTAATTTATTAGAAATAATTTTAGGAAAAACGCCTAAACCATATGAAAGCATTTTTTTTTCATCTGGTTGGCCTATTATTACAACTTCATTAAACATATCATTATCAATTGAATTTCTAGATCTATTTAAATCCACTACAGCTCTAGAACATTTTCCAATTAAAATATCTGCACTTTCTTTTTTTATTAATTTTAAAATTTTATCAGATTGATAATCTTCAATTTTTCTTATTTTATCTAAGTCTAATTTTATATATTTTTTAAAAAGTTCTGGATAAAAACTTCCTGAATGTGGCACCGTTATTAAAACTGGATTTTTGGGGTTCTTTCTAATACTGTAAGATATCATATAGTTTTTATAGTTTATATCGTTTATTAGTTCAATTCCAAAAGTGTAATATTATATATGTATTAAAAATTTTTACTTGAAAGATTTTCTATGAGATATTTTGATATTCAAAAACCTGCACTTGATGCAACAAGACTTATGTTCAAAGAATTAGAAAGTGATAAGAGAACTTCTAAAATTGATTTGGGAATAGGTATATATAGAGATGAAAAAGGTGAGGCCCCTGTTTTTAAAGCAGTAAAAAAAGCTGAAACTTTATTATTACAAACTGAAGTTTCTAAATCTTATAAAACACCTGTTGGAAACTCTAAATACTGTAAAAATATCTTAAAATTGGTTTTAGGTAAAGATATTCTTAATGAAAGAAGCAATAAAATTGGCGCAATACAAATACCTGGAGCAGGATCTGGTTTAAGAATTGCTGGAGAACTTATAAAAAGTAAATTGAAAAATAAACTAATATCTATCCCCAATCCAACATGGGGACAACAAACTTTTATGTTTCAAAAATCTGGTCTGATAATCACAAAACATAGTTATTACGATAACACAAACAATTTCTTAAATTTTGAAGATATGATTTTAGATTTAAAGAAATTAAAGTCTGGTGATGCATTATTATTACATGGATGTTGTCATAATCCAACTGGTGCTGACTTGAATACTGATCAATGGGAAGAAGTTGCTAAAATATGTAAAAAAAATGGAATTGTTCCTTTTATAGATTTGGTTTACCAAGGTTTGGGTAGAGGTGTTGATGAAGATGTACTAGGTATTAGAAAATTAGTTAAAATTGTACCTGAAGTACTAATAACTATTTCATCTAGTAAAACTTTTGGTGTTTACAGAGACCGTTGTGGACTGATTGCAGTCATTACTGACTCCAATAAAGTTAAAAGTAGCTCTTTAGAAACAATGTTAAGTGAAATTGCTCGTGAGCTTTATTTCCATCCACCAGACCATGCTGCTGAAATAATAAATATTTTATTTGATGATAAAATGTTAAAAAATGAATGGCTTTTAGAAATTAGTAGAATGCAGAAAAGAATAGTTTCTCTAAGAGAAAAATTTTCAAAAAGTTTGCAAAATAAATTACAAACAGATTACTTTAGCTTTTTAAATGTTCAAAATGGTATGTTTTCACTTTTACCTATTTCTGAAGAAGGAATAATGACATTAAGAAAAGAAAATGGAATATACTTAATGCCAGATGGGCGTATAAATATAGCTTCTTTGCCAGAAAATAAAATAGATTTTATAGCATCTAAAATTTGCACGTTAAAAGAGTTTAAAAATAGGAAGAGTTAATTTGCGACAAAATCCTACAAATCGAAGTGATTATAATTATTTTTCCAAAATGAACACAAGGTGGAATGATAACGATATTTATGGTCACTTAAATAATGTAATTTATTATGAGTTATTTGATACTGCAGTTAACAAATGGTTAATAAAGAACAATTTAATTGATATTAAAAATGGGGATAATATTGGCCTTATAGTTCAATCAGGATGTAATTACTTCTCTTCGTTTGAATATCCAGAAGATATCGAAGCAGGAATAAGAGTAACAAAAATTGGAAATAGTTCCGTCAGATATGAAGTGGGTTTATTTAAACTAAATGATGATTTAGCATCTGCAGATGGATTTTTTGTTCATGTGTATGTTGATAGAGTTAGCAATAAACCAATAACTTTAGATTTTGAATTTAAAAAAAAATTAGATACAATTTACGTTGATCTAATTAATTAAAGTTTTTCTATTTTTACAGTCTCGTTTTCTTTAATTTTTTCAATATATTTTTTTTCGAAATTACTGTCTGCCCAAATATTACAAGGTGAAATTAATCTAATTTCATTTTCTTTCGAAGCTGGGGTTTTACCATAACCAATAGCAATTGCTGACCCTCCATTCCAGAAAGCTATTTCTCCGAATTCAACAACTTCTCTAGCATTTTCCTCTAGTTCAACATTAATTGGTGTTTCAAAATAAATCTCTTCTCCCCATTTTTTTACAGTGGAAGTAAAAGGTAAGTTATTATAAATTAAATCTGCTGTTGGTGTATCTCTTAGGTTTAAAATTAAATTTTTATCTTTAAATTTTAGAACAATTTTTTTCATAAATAATTTACTTTTTTTATTGCTAATATAATACAACTATAACACAATATTTATTATAATTAAATGGGACTATAGCTCAGCGGGAGAGCACTTCGTTGACATCGAAGGGGTCACTGGTTCAATCCCAGTTAGTCCCACCATAAATTTCAATGACTTAGCAGTAATTCATCATATATAAACTTAATGACTGTCACTCATGTGTCACAGTGAGGTTATATATGGCTACCATAAGAAAACGTAATAACAAATACCAGGTTCAGGTACGTATCAAAGGTCAATCCACCAGTGCAACTCTTATCTCTTTAGATAATGCAAGGAGGTGGGCTAGACAAAAAGAACTAGAGTTGGAAAAGAAAATAAAGCTTGGGGAACTATATAGACCTAAGAATTTTAAAGAGATAATTCTTGAGTATAAACAGAAGGTTACACCTCTTAAAAAATCATCCCATAATGAGAATATCATTATTGAATCATTAGCACGTAACCCATGGATGCAGATACCACTTGATAAATTACAACCCATTGATATTACCAACTACAGAGATGAAAGATTGGCTAATATAAAGCCATCAAGTTTTGCAAGAGAGTTTGGTATATTAAGACATGCCTTAAAGATTGCTAAGGTTGAATGGGGCTGGGAAGTGCCAATAGACCTATTTAGACACATTAAAATACCTAAGCTTTATCAACGGGTTATAAGAAGAATACAAGACAAAGATTTAGAATTAATTCTTCGATATACTAAAGACCATAATAACATTTATCTTTATCCTATTATTGTTCTTGCTTTGGAATCAGCTATGAGACGAAGTGAAATATTATCTTTAAAATGGGATGATATTGATTTTAAAAGAGGATTAATAACAGTTGAAAATACCAAGAATGGTTACCCACGTATAATACCTATGACAGATAAATCGTATAATATTTTAAAAAATCTTAAGGTAATAAATGAATATGTTTTTCCACTTACCACAAACAGTTTGAGGTTAATGTATCAAAGATTATGTAAAAAATTATCTCTTAAAATAAGGTTCCATGATTTAAGACATGAATCTATTAGTAGATTGTTTGAGGAAGGAAATACCATACCTGAAATAGCAGCAGTAAGTGGTCATAGAACCATAAGTCAGTTGTTTAGATATGCTCATCCAAAATCTTGAAGGCGCTCTATATAGTTTAATTAAGATTAATAAGAAGAGATATTAGTTATAATTAGTATATATAATAATATATAATATATATATATAATAACTACATCATTAAAATATAAAAATACAAAGATAAGAATATTAAATTATAAGTTCTTTTTATAAATTTATAAGTCATCAATATAATTATAAAAGTAGATAGTAGTAATACTAGTAGTTGACTTAAGGTATTAAACTTTAAGAAGTTAGTATTAAGCTGAATTAAAGATAAAAGAAGGAAGGTAATAGGTAATAAGTTTAAAAGATTATAATTAGTTTTGTTTAAAGTTATCTCATTAGAACCTATATAGGTCTCAATAGGGGGCTTCATTAATCCTAATCGTATTAGATTATTCTTTACTGACTTCTGACTTCTTCTTAAATCTCTGGCTATCTTGTAAATTGTAAAGCCATCTTGATACATGTTTTCAAGTATAACTAATTCTTCTTTTGTATATTTACCTAATTTTTTCATATCAAATAAAACTATATAGATTTATATAAAGTTGCAAATTCCTGATTTTTAATTTTATCTCTGATTTTCTGTAATCCCTGGTGGCTGGGGGTTTCCAGGTATTTAAAGCGGCGTTTAATGGCGATTTTAGAGTCATAGGACCTAGGTAAATTGATTTTATACACAATCATAGCCAGAAAGATGAATTGACTCTGTGTGACTCTTAAATCAAGATTTGTTATTTTATTTTACTAACAATAAATTTTGATGTATTTTTTAAATATGTTTAATAAGTTAATTAAATTATTATTCTTATTTGGTATTATTTTGACCACATCAAACTGCTCTACTGGGTCAAGTGGTGAAACTGTGCTTGGCCGCCCTGGAAGCCCTATGTGGTTTATGAGTGCATCACAAGAAACGATTGATGATTATCTCAGTCAAAAATGTAGTAGATATGGTTATACGCGTGGTACATCACAATTTGCTGATTGCATGAGAGATTTAGATAAGTCAGCAAGAAATAGGGCTAGCAAAAATTTTGATAAAGGCATTAACGATTTAAAGAATATTGGTAAGCCAACCTTCTATGGAAATAGTGGTAATAGTAACACGAACGTTAACACTCCTCAAAATACAGGTGTTACAAACTGTTCATATGACTCTGAATTTGTTTCAGGTTACAATAAAATTTGTAGTTATAATTGTAGGGGTAGCTTATCAACACTTACAATTGGGCAATACCAACAATGCCCATCATATCTAAGATAATTTATTATTTCTAAAAATCTTCTGGTAATGGAAAGAGTGTTAATAATATATAATTGTTATTCATAATTATATTTGATTTAATTATTATATGGAAGATAGAGACTACAACCACTAAAGGGGTAATTTTATACGAAAATGATTTTTGATATTTACCCCCCATTTGCTGCAGAGCTTTTGAATACTATACCTACAAGGGCGGGGTGGCACAGGTGTGGGGTAGGATTACACTTATAGTGTTACAGTTAAGTGATACAGATTCATGTTCACGTTCTCTATACTAAGAACGCTAATTTAGTATGTAACATTTAGGGTAGACCAAACGGTAGACCATTTAGTGCCTGTTGACACAGATTCAGTAATACATAAACTGAGGGTAGAGCTTGTATTCAACTACAAGTGGTGCACTGTAGATGAGCATAACTTCACTCAGAGCGTACCATAACTTATATATTAAAATGGATATTAAAATGATTGGAATTACTGTAACTGTCAAACTACAAAACAAACTAGCGAAAAACTCTATTATGATGAGTTTAAAAAGTATTTCTGAACATTTGTTTTCTGAAACTGGTGGATTGTTGTTAAGAAGTTTTACACATATATCAGATACTCAAGTTGACTTATTTCATGTTTGGAAAGATAGAACATTTCAAGAAAAAGCAAGAAAATCATTTTCCACACAATTTTGGAAAGACATTAAAGATATGGGTGGAATTGTATCATTTTCAGAGGGCGAATGTGAACTTGAATTGTCAAACTTTATAAAATCTTCTGATGTTAAATTTAAATAAAGTTAACAAATACTTACTAAGTAAAAATAATATTACTTAAAATCAATGAGTTATACTAAGTGGATGAGTAGGAAGTAAATAATGACAGAATTGACTGCAACACAATTAAGTAAATATGCTTTTCAAATGTTACACGATTATGATTCTAATACACCAGGAACTATTTTTAAAGATAAGAATAGAATAAGCATTGAAGATGCTTGGCGCATTCAATCTGCAGTAACTAATTTGAGAGAACAAAGAGGTGAAGAGGTTATAGGCTATAAAATTGGATGTGTTTCTAAAGATACACAACTTAAAATGGGTTTTACTAAACCGGCATGGGGAAGGCTTTGGAAAGATGAATTATATTTAGATGGTGTTACTTTAGAAAAAAGTAAATTTACAAATCCTGCAATGGAAGCCGAGTTTGGAATTGTATTAAATCGTGATTTAACACCTGAGTTGGTAAATTTAGATTATATATTAGACTCAATAGAAACAATTCATCCTATTATAGAAATACATAATCTAGTTTTTAATGGTGACCCACCTTTTGGTGCAGAACTTCTTGCTAATAATGCTATTAATGCTGGTGTGGTTATTGGTAAACCTACAAAAGCAAACACCAACTCTGAAATAACAGATTTAAAACTTATATTTGATAAAGAGATAATTGATACATGGTCAGATAAAGAGTGGCCCCATGATATGCTGTCAGAGGTTGAGTGGTTAGTTAAAGAACAAGATAAAATAGGCAACATTTTAAAAAAAGGTAATTTAATTTTGACTGGGGCCTATGGACTTCCAATTCCTATAAATGATAAAACATTAATAGAGGTAACTTCATCGTTATTTGGAAATGTATCCGCTATTTTTAAATAATAGTATTGAAGTGCATATTATATTCTAGACTTATACTGACACTCACAGCCAATATAACCACATCTCATGCATTACTTTTGACTCTAAATAAATTAACCCTGCTGAATGACCATACATGTGTCATTAAAATGGTTAACACTTTAGTTATTTTATCCTTTTGTAAATTCTTCAGAACTAAATTCATGGACTACTATACCCCGGCTTCCTATTACTTTAGTAATAAATGTTTTTACCATTGGGATATAATGCTTTTCTAATAGACCTTGGCATTCAACATATGCTTTTTCATCTCTATACTCAAATAATATACCAACTCTGTGAACACCTTCCTTATTCCAAAGTTTTGTCAAAACTCTTCTTAACATTCCAGCTTTCGTAAATTCTTCTATAACTTTAGGTGTAAAAATTTCGTTTTGTTTAACTATGTATTGTTCAAGTTCATGGTCTGACATAAATTCTCTTGTGGTATAATTTACTAGCTTTGAAGAAGTCATAAAAGTTTCCTATTTAAAAAATTAAAGTGATTAATCGTAGATTATTTCACAGTCTAATTATTGTAAATACCCCATCTGCTGCACACCCTAACTATACATATCTAGCCATACCCTCATATATGCTTATTACTTATACAGTCTTATATTTTTAAATACGTAATTGCTTTACAGATAAATCATTATAAATGAGTATAAATTTTGGGTTGAAATAAATTAAAAGGGAAATCTAATGAATAAATTAATTACAAATTTGATAAGCATATTAATTATAACAGTATTTGCAAATGTAGCCAATTCAAAACAATTAAAACCACAAGTAACAATTTTACATTCAAGTTCTAAATCTAGTGCAGGTGAAGTTATTTCTTACCCTAAAGGTACTCCAAAAATGACTATTGCTCAGGTAATATTCCCAGTAGGTGGAAAATTACCAAAACATACTCATCCTGCACCCCTTATCGTGCATGTAATGTCAGGGGAGGTTACCTCAGAACGTCCTAATGGAAAAAAGGTAGTCTATAAGGCTGGAGATACGTTTGTTGAAGCAACAAATTCACCTCACACTGTTACAAATACAGCTAAAACTCCTTCAATAGTGTATGCTGTAATTGCTGGAGCTGAAGGTCTTGGACCACTTACTGTATTCGCCAAATAATTGCAAATTGAAATAATTATCTACCCTATAAATTACTCATAGGGTGGATGATTATACAATAGGTTTCTACGAATTTTGATATAACTGTTACCACTCCTATCCCTGACTCATAGAGCCTTACACAGCCACTGTAAGCACATTGGATGTATAATTTTGGCTCTGATAATAGTAATGACTATGTATGACTCTGTAGGACTTATTATAATGGTTAGAATTTCATTATGGAAGTTTACTTGATTTGAGGAACGTTTCTTCCATCACATCTATGTATTACAGCATAACTTATCAACTCTTTTCTTATATCAAAGTTATCTTTTCTATGAGGACTATTTATCATTATTAAAAATGATTTATAAAAATAATTAATAGTTACATTATATTTTCATAGCTTCTGACATTTTTTGACTATCATCATAAAAATTAAACTCTACTTCTAAACCATCTTTAACAACAAAATGGTGAATCGATTTTGAATTTAAATTTTCAGCTTTAATGCTAACAAAAACACAAACATCTGTTTCATTCGAAACTACCTTTTCAATATCAAGATTGAATCCAGGCCAAACCTTGTCTAGTTTAGCAAGAACATTTTCTAAAAATGATTGAAAGCCAATATATGTTCCAGATAAAGAATGATTACCATTAATATTAATTTTACATTCAGGATGGTATATTTTTGCAAGAGCTTCCATGTCACCTTCTGCAAAGTTCTTGTATCCACCTAAAACAATTTCTTCAGCTGTCATTTTCCTCCCCCTTTGTTTTATAATGATTATTTTATACAAAATTTAGCTTTTTACAATCACTCCATCTACTGCAGATTCTGTCTATATCCATCTAGCCATACACATATGTTCCACTAACAGTGTAAAGGTGAAAATATATAGGCTTTTTCCATTGCCAAAAGATTTCTTAAAAATATTTAACTAAGTATAAAAACCATTAATTTAATGAAATTTTCTAATTAAATATTAGGACTAATTATTATACACAAAACCTACAAAATTTTAGGGTAGGGGTATAAGTGAGTTCTTAATTTCTGTTACATTCCTGTCACACACTCATTTAAAAAAGCTAGATATTTAGCTATATTGAGCTATGAGATTTAAAAAGCGGTTGTATATTAAGTGTATGATTTACTTGATTTTTTGAAAATCTCTGGAGGTAGCTCAGCAGGAGAGCTTTTCGTTGACATCGAAAGGATCACTGGTTCAATCCTTGTTAGCTCTACCACTTTTGAAGTAATATTTGATCTAGTTTTGAGTGATTTGAACTGCAAACAATCATAAATGTTCTAAGAAATAAAGTTTTATTGTACAAAGGTAGTAAAGAAAATTAGTTGAAGTAATTATAACAATTTATGTAATAATTATTTCTATAAGATCAGTAACTTTAATAGATGCCTATGAAAACACATGATGTTACAATAATTGGTGGAGGAATAGTTGGAATTTGCTCAGCATTATCGTTGCAAGATCGTGGAATAAGCGTTCGATTGATAGATAAAGATGATCCTGGACAGGCAACATCCTATGGTAATGCTGGAGTTATATCACCCTGGTCAATTATTCCACATAGCACACCTGGTTTTTGGAAGACTATTCCAAAGTTAATGTTAACTGGCTGGCGTCCATTATCAGTTCGCCTTACCTCTTTAGCTAATATGATACCTTGGGGTCTAAAATTTTTATATAATGGTACTGAAGAGAATACTCGAAATATTGCGAATGCAATGTCATTGTTATGCTCACCCTCTATTGAACTTTATAGTAAACATCTGAATGGGACTGGACATGAAGGTTTGGTTAAAAATACGGCATATTTACAATTAGTAAGACATGCAAAAGATGCAACTTTAGATGATTTGAAATTTCAAATTCGATTACAAAAAGGTGCTAAAATAGAAATTATTAAAGGTTCTGAATTACGTGCATTAGAACCTGCTCTTTCATCTAAGTTTGAGGCAGGAATAGTCACTTACGATGTTGCAAGATCACTTTCTCCTGGTAGGTTAAGCGCTGTTCTTGCAATGAAGGCAAAAGCACAAGGAGCAGAGATAATTAAAGATCAAATTTTAGAAATACATAGAGATGTAGAAACTTGGATCTTAAAAGGACAAATTTCTAACTATAAGACAAAATCACTTGTAATATCTTCAGGTGCATGGAGTCGAGATTTACTTTCTAATTTAGATGTGACTGTGCCTTTGATGACTGAGCGTGGATATCATATTCATTGTTCTGACCCAGAAATAGAAGTAAAAAATTCTGTAGTTTTTCCAGAAGGTGGTGTGATTGCGAGTTTAATGGAAGGAGGAGTTAGAGTAGCAGGGCAAGCTGAGTTTGGACCAATTGAGGCACCGCTCGATCCAAAACGTAAATCAATACTTAGTGCAATTGCTATTGAAATGTTTCCTGATATTAGTTTGAGAAAAACTAAGTTTTGGATGGGTCATCGACCAAGCTTTCCTGACAGTATACCGGTAATTGGTAGTGTGCCAAATCAACCTAATTTGTTCGTTAATTTTGGTCATTCTCATCATGGTCTTATGATGGCTCCAAAGTCTGGAGAAGTATTAGCAAATATTTTAACTCATAACTTGGGAAATGAAGACACTAGTTCAGTTTCTATAATGCGATTTTTAAACTAAATCTTTGAATTTTATATAACTTAAGTATTAGGAATGCTGCATAGTTTTTCTATTTCAATGATTTATTTTGATTAGTTTTTTAGCTAAAATCATTTTTTTCTTTTCTTTTGTTTTGAAATTTACATAAAATATGATTTTATTTTAAACAAAAAGGAGGATAGAATGAAATTTATAGTTTTAGCAAAATACACAAAACAAGGAACAGATGGTTGGTTAGACAATCCTGACGAAGATCGTCGTGCAATGATCAGTGCCTTATCAGAAAAAATTGGTGGTAAATTAATTGATTTATCATACACACGAGGTATTTATGATGTAGTAGCAATAGTTGAAGCCCCTAGCGCAGATATTATGACGTCTTTAAAATTATCAATGATGAAAACAGGTGCAATTGCTGAATTAACTATTCTTGAAGATATTGATTTAAACACCATAGCTAAAGATGGCGCAAAAATGATTGGTCTTTATAAAGCTCCAGGTAATTAATTTAATTCCGATTTAAAATAATATGTTAATTTGTTTTTTTATTAATAATATTAACCTTGAACACTATTCCTAAAATCTTTAAATCCTAAACAAATAATTTAAGTATTAAAAAAGTGTTCAAGAGTTATATGCTGAAGTCAAAATACTATATGCAGTAAATGCAAAACTCCCATCTTCTTCAGCTTTTTTTAATTGATTTTGCCAATTTAATATAAGTTCTTCTGACACACCCATATTTCTTGCAGCATTGCTCATAAGTATTTCATGACATTTTGGAAAGGAGTTGTCATGTTTATTTCTTATAAAAAAATTTATTTCTTGTGTTTTAATATTTTTATATCCTAGTTTTTCTAACTTTCCACTGAGTTGAACAGGAAGCATTGGATGTTTTTGGCCTTTCATCGAATCATGCATAATTTTATTAAGCTCTGGATCTGGTCCGTGAAAACCAAAAAAATCCCACAAGGTTGATATGTTTATGAATTTTGAATTTTGTTTTTGAAGTCTTTTCGTTTCTCTTAAGACATCATCAATATCCTCAATATACTCAAGAGTTTGAGTTGATGTAACTGCATCGCATGATATTGGTTCGATCATTATACTATCTGCATTACAACACAGTAATTCAATATTTGAAAGATTTGAACAAAATTTTTCTGCAGATTTTATTTGAAAATCACTAGAATCAACTCCTATAATTTTACCCTTTTCTCCTACTGCTAAAGACATTTCTTTAAGTAAATATCCACCACCACATCCAATGTCTATTATAGTTTGACCTTTTTGAATGTTTAATTCATTTAAAATAGCCTGTCTTCTAATTACACCGACATTAGTTTGAGTTGCTTGTTGTTGTATAATTGCAATATCATTTTTAAATTCCATATAAACATCCTTATTTAAACATTTATTTAATTAATTCATTATTTTCAATTATTTTAATCTAAGTTTTACAAATTATAAATTCTTAATTAATGTGAAGGTAAGTTTATTATTTTGAAAATGATTAATATGGAAAATCAAACCTCAAATAGCCAATTATCTTTCAAAGATGAACTTCATGCTAGGCCTTATATAAAGTTAAGTAATAACTTAAGGGTATTTCATTTTGCATATCTTATAAAAGAAAACGATGATAAAAAAAGCTGGGCCTATTTAGATAAATTTCTGAGTAAAATTAACTTTCAAAATTTACCTAAGGAAGCCTCAAAATATTGGGTAGCTGAGGGAAAAGATTTAATAATTAGATATGAATGCCACACAGAATTTATTTCTTTAACACTCATATACCCAAACAAAATTGAAAATAAGAATAAAAACAAACCTAAATTGTTTGATGAAAATTTTTTAAGACTTTTACCAACTGACTTTTTGAACAATTTTCCTGGTGAACATTTATTATCATCATGGATTGAAATGGTACCATCGAAACATATTTTCAAACCAATTGATATAGAAGAATATTTCTATCATGACAACTTTGCTGGATCAAATGTTGCAGAAGATGGTGCTAATGTTTTTATGTCTTTCAAATCTGATAGGACAAATTTTCTTGGTTCAGGATTAAGAAGAGTATTTATACAAAATAAAAATTTAAGAACAAGAAGAACTGGAAGACTTTTGCAAAGAATTGTTGAGCTTGAAACTTATCAGGTACTGTCTTTATTAGGATTACCTCAAGTAAGACAAGAAAGTTTAAATTTAAGTAATCTAGAAAAACAAATCACAGAA
The DNA here is from genome assembly GCA_902537945.1 of uncultured SAR116 cluster alpha proteobacterium. Classification (GTDB taxonomy): domain Bacteria; phylum Pseudomonadota; class Alphaproteobacteria; order Puniceispirillales; family Marisalimonadaceae; genus Marisalimonas. The sequence continues at coordinate 89,157 of CACBDG010000003.1, read as the reverse complement.
ATCACAAAATCTGTATCAAGAACTGCTAAAAACAATTTAGATAAAAAATCTATTAGATATCCTGATTATCAACAAGACTTAAATGAATTATCATATGTAGTGGCAAAGATAGAAGAAATAGATTCGTCGACAAACTACCGATTATCAGCGACTGCTGCTTATTATAAGCTAGTTGAACAAAGAATAACAGATTTGCGAGAAGATCGTTTGGAGTCATTTCAAACAAACAATGAATTTTTAAGTAGAAGATTACAACCTGCAATAAGAACGAGTGAAGCATTTTCAAGAAGGTTAGAATCATTAGCTAGAAGAGCTCAAAGAGCAGATAATCTAGTAAGAACTCAAATTGAAATGGGAGTTCAAATTCAGAATAAAGATTTATTAGAATCTATGGAACTAAGAGCTAGAGCACAACTCCGATTGCAAGAGACAGTTGAGTCATTGTCTATCGTTGCAATTACATACTACATTGTGGGCCTATTAAGCACACTCGTTGACCCAATAAATTTTGATAAATTTTTAATTAGTAAAGCGGTCTTTTTAGCATTATGTGTTCCAATTATACTTGTGTTAATTTGGTTTATTGCAAAAATGGTTCGAAAAAAAATTAATAAAATTAAATAAAATAAAATTATTAAACACATATGTTAATTGATGCATGAAGGATCATTGCCATTTATAAATTCAACTCGTAAAATCTAGAACATAAAACAATCAAATAGTGTTTTTTGAAAGGGAAAAATTTACTCAAAAAAAACAATACTCATTAGCAATTTAATTTTTTGAAAATGATGTTGTAAGTTTTGGTACTTGGATGGATGTAGTCAAGGGTTTAGATCAACTTAAAATAAATTAATGGGAAAATATTTGGCCAACTATTAGTGGATTTAAATTTCTAACAGAAACTCTTTTTATTCAATTATTACCAGATAAACTATTTGCGAATTCCATATTGAAATGGACATCTCTTAGTTATAATCAAGATGGAAAAAGTTTTGAAAGATAAGAAAGAGCAACCGTAACTTTGAAAAGATCCAGTTTTAATTCTGAATGGAAAGGAATACACACACATTTTTCATGAATAAGGTCGTTCCTCAACAATTTTTTGGAAATTTAAAATAAAAAGTTGTATTTTTATCATTTAATAATACTAAATTAGATTATATTTCGGGCCATAGCGCAGCCTGGTAGCGCGTCCGTCTGGGGGGCGGGAGGTCGTGGGTTCAAATCCCGCTGGCCCGACCATTATAAAATTAATGACTTAACTATTAAGTCATTAAAATAGTTAAGTTTCTTTTTAAAAAGGTTTTTTTAAATAGTCAAAACTGCTTTAAATTAAAATAATTATATACTGTTGATTGTGCATTATTTAATTTTATGATTATAATTAACATATGAGTTCATCAGACATAGACCGTAAGATAGCAGTAATATTTGCCACTGACGTAGTTGGCTATAGCAAACACATGGAAAAAGATGAGGATGCTACTCTAGCTAGTCTAAATGACTGTAATAAGATCATTGAACCTCTTATTAAAAAACAAAAAGGCCGTATATTCAATACAGGCGGGGACTCTGTGTTTGCTGAGTTTCCCAGTGCTGTTGCTGCTGTTAATACAGCTGTAGAGTTCCAAAAACAAATTAAAGCTCGTAATGATAAAGATACAACAGATGTTAAGCTAGAATACCGCATAGGTATCAATATGGGTGATGTTGTAAAACAGGGTGATGCTAACCTTATGGGAGATGGTGTTAATGTAGCAGCTAGATTAGAAGCTCTTGCCCAACCAGGCGGAATAACAATATCCAAGAATGTTTATGATCTTGTTGCTAATAAAACGAAGTACGAATTCAATGATTTAGGAATACAAAAAGTAAAGCAGAACCAATTTCATGCTTATGATCTGTTATTAGATCCATCACAAAAGAGAAAGCTAAAGACACAATCATCTAATACCAAGATGATAGCCATGATAGGGGGTGCTATAGCTGCCGTCTTCATAGGACTGTTCTTCTCAGGAATATTGGACACAGAAACTAAATTAGATAGTAGTAAGATTGTCATACTGCCATTTAAAAGCCTAAGTGAAACTCAAAAAGAAAAACTGCTAGCTCTTGGCATATCTCAAGACCTAGGATCTAAATTAACTAAATCATCTAAATCATTGAATATACTGAATTTAAAAAAAATTCCAAAAGATCTTAAAGAAGTTTCTACATCTACAAATGCCTCTTATTTAGTTGATGGTAACATCATGCAGATTGATAACATGCTTAGAGTAAAGGTTGATCTTATAGATGGTAAGAACATATCAAATATTTGGTCAGAAACATATGACAGAGATTTAACAGGTAAAAATATATTCAAACTACAAGATGAAATTACAAAACAAATAATAAATGAACTTGTTGGCGCAGGAGCAGTATTGTCAAAGGATATAAACCAAAAGATAGCTACATCCTCAACAGATGATATATCAATTTATGAATGTATTAACTTGGCAAGAAATTCTCAGACTGTATTAAGTTTAAGACCTAAAGCAATTGAATGTTTAAAAGAATCAGTCAAAAAAGATCCTAATTATGCTGATGCATGGATATGGTTGGCTGAACGAACAAGAATGATATACTCCTCTAATCCCAAAGCTGATAATAATAATTTGTTAGAAGATGCTGTAGAATATATTAATAAAGCTCTTATAATTGACCCAGAGTCACCAAAAGGCTTAACAGTCAAAACAATGATTGAATTTCACAAAAAAAACTGGGAAACGATGTTTGTGTCAGCTGAAAAAGCTTTCAGTTTAAATGCTGGTGATCCAAATGTATTAAGTAATCTTGCAGTAAATGTTGCGTTTGGAGGCGAATGTACTTTAAACGATGTTACTTCGCCAGATGAACAAACTAAAAATATAAATAAAAAGAAATGTCAGTTTCACAGAGGTTGTTGGGATATGGGTTTAAAAGCTCATGAATTAGATACTGGTAATGTTGTTATTATGGACAATTATATGTTAGCAGCATGTTACAACATTGTAAAAGATGGAGCAAATGCATTAAAAATGTTGAGTCCAATGCCACACAAAACAAGGTTTTTTTATGAAATACATTCAGGTGTAGCTTCACACTTTGAAGGCAAATTTGAAATTGCACAAGATCATTTTGATAATGTAAAAAAATCAATAAAAGGTAATAAACTTCAAAAAATTTACGATATTTTCAAAAAGTGGAATAATGAACGTTTAAGCTATCCTGTTTATGAAGAAGTTTTGTTGAAATATGGCTTTGAATAGTTTTTAAATATTTAGAGTATAGCCGTCTATTTGCAACAGGTGTTTAGTTTAGGTGTCTTATCGATCAAAATAGTGCTCTAAAATTTGACTTTCTTTTTGTAAAAGTTAAGGTTTTAGATTTCAAGTTTAATTGGATCTGTAAGGAAAAAAAGTCAGTATTTACAATAATTTAATATATTTTAACTTTACTTATGGGATGTCACATCTTGAATTTAAATCCAGTTTTTTTCAACTAATTTTAGATTTTTTAAATTTAGATGTCTTTAATAAATAAAAAATCTGAAATATCACTAGGTATATCTTTTTCTATTGCCGAAGTTATTTGCACAATAACCATTGCAAGCATTGTAAAGTTTATTTCAGTAGAATTGTCTGTATTTATGATTTTATTTTTTAGATATTTATTTTGCATACCTCTACTTTTAATTACGTCAATTTATCAAAGAAAATCAAAAGCTTTTTGCGTTGTATCTAAATCAACTTTAGCAATTAGAATATTTACTGGATTAGGGTCATTTGGATGTTTATTTGCAGCATTACAATTTATAGATCTTAGTTTAATGACAACTTTACTTCAAACAATGCCTTTATTTGTTGCTTTACTCGCACCAATTGTAATCAAAGAGGTAGTTGGTTGGTATAGAAAAATAACAGCTTTAGTTGGGTTTATTGGAGTTTTACTAATACTGAAGCCTTTTTCAGAAGAATGGAAAAATTTTGGCATTATTCTAGGTGTTTTATCTCCGTTTTTTGGCGCTTTGATGACAATTTATGTGAGAAAGTTAAGTTTAACAGATCATCCAACAACTACGGCTCTTTGGTATAATATTATTGGTACAATTGTATTTTTATTTATTTGTTTATTTAATCAAACTGAGTTTCCAAATGATAATGCATTGATTATGTTTTTGGTACTTATTGGTATTATGTCAAGTTTTCAACAGTTTTTTTTAGCTTACAGTCTAAAGATGGCGCCAGTCAGTTTATTAGCTCCTTTAAGATATATATCAGTTCCTATTGGAATAGTAATTGGTATTTTTATTTTTGATGAAGTTATTTCAACAACATTTTTTTTAGGAACTGTTATAATTGTATTTTCTTCATTTTTAATTATAAAAAGAGAAACTGTAAAAAAGTCAAATTAATGAACTAAATAGGAAATAATTAGTGTTGAAAAAGATAATTTTTACGATTCTATTTTCTTTTTTTTTAATTAGTGGCTCATATTCTGAAGAAAGTTTCATATCATTAGAAAAACTTAAAAATCATGATATGGACAAAGTTATTTTTTTAAGACACGCCTTAGCTCCAGGTAATGGAGATCCTTCAAATTTTAACGTTAATGATTGTTCCACTCAAAGAAACCTTGATCAAGTAGGTATAGACCAAAGTAGGATGCTTGGTAACACTTTAAAAAAAATAGGTATTAAATTTTCAAAAATATATTCAAGTTTTTGGTGTAGGTGTAAAGACACAGCCTTAAATATGAATATCGGAGAATTTAAGACACATGAAGGTTTAAATTCCTTCTACGAAAAACATGCAGATAGAAAATTAACATTAATAAAATTAAATAATTTAGTTAATAGCTTTGATAAATTAGGTGGACCATATTTATTAGTAACACACTATGTTAATATTTTAGCTTTTACTGGTTTGTCTACATCAAGCGGAGGTATGGTTGCATTTGATCTCAACTCACAAGAATCAATTCATATCAAATTAAATGACTAATTTTTTTTATTTTCACTATCTTTTATAACTTCATATTCACCGTCAATTACCTCACTTGTTTGAGATTTACTCTTAAATCTGTTCATACTCTGTTTTAGATTTGCACTTGAAAATTCATTAAAATTATCTTTTTGAGGTTTTGAAGTATTTTTTGATTTCATTTTAAAATTAAGGATTTGTTTTGGAAAAATAAATAGAAGACTTGGCAAAGTAAACAAGATTGCAAATATCAAGTGCCATTCTAAAACATTAATTATACCAAAAAACACACCTATAGTTAAAAGTAAAAATGTAAATCTATAGAAAATACTAAATAAAATTATTACCCAGGCGAAGAAAGTTCCATATTGATAAGGTTCCATTAAAAATTGAATGCCTAAAAAGCCGACAATCACATAGAAACAAAATAGAGCAATTATTATTCCAACAGTAATTAATCCAAATTTAAGAAGATTTGTTTGTTTTAAGATATACATATTACTAAATAACTATTTTTTAAATATTAATTTTCCATTGTATTTTTTTAGATAAAAGACTTTTTTACCAGCCCAAAAACATTTTTTTTTGTCTGGAGCGGCTTCTACGTATTTGATTTTATCTTTCAAATGGAAAACTTGTCCACAACCTAAAAAAGTTAAAATCAGCTTTCCGTTTTGAAAATCTACTTTGTCTTGTCTTCCTTTCCTTACAGTTACAAATTTTAAATCACTTTGAAAACATTGACCAAATTTATTTTTTTTACAATTTGGTTCTTGACTATCTACTACCGATATATGTGCAGCAATGTTTTCGTTAAATATAAACCCATCATTGTCTAACATATTGCAATCATCAGTTGGTTTGCTGGTTTTGCCAGAAAACTCGCATTCAAACCAAGTTCCTTTTAATTCTTGAACAGCATAAGTTTTAAAACTTAGAACTAAAAATGATATAATTAAACAGGTTAATAAAACATTCACTCTGATTAAACTCATAATTCTCTCTTTTTTGATTTTACAAGTCGTATTTTATAATTAATTATAAATAAATACTAATATTTTTTCATTAGGATCTAGGAGGAGATTAACATGAAAATAGAAACAAGAGAAAAATTTCCAAACTTTGTAGGATTTGTCTCTGGGGTTAATTTGAAAAAAGAATTAAATGATGAATTAGTAGAAAAAATTGACGAAGCAATAAATAAATTATCTGTATTAGTATTTAAAAATCAAAATATCAATGATGACGAACAAGTGAGATTTACTAGATATTTTGGCGAAATAGAAGCATCAGGAAAAAAATCAAACATTACAAAAGCTAAAGACAGAAGATTATCTGCTGATTTAGCAGATGTATCTAATCTAGATAAAAATAACAAACCTTTTACAAAAAATGATCCACGAAGGATATTTAATTTAGGAAATAGACTATGGCATACTGATAGCTCTTTCAAAAAAATTCCAGCAAAATACTCTCTGTTATCTGCAAGGAATATATCTAAAGAAGGAGGAAATACTGAATTTGCTGACATGAGAGATGCATATGATTGTCTTGATAATAATACAAAAACAAAAATTAAAAATATGATTTGTGAACATTCTTTGATTTATTCACGACAACGATTAGGTTTTGATATGACTAAAGAGTTATCTTCAGAAGAAATTAAAAATTTTGCACCTGTAGAGCAACCTCTTGTTAGGATGAACAATTTGACTAAAAGAAAAACAATCTTTCTTTCTAGTCATATTGGAAAGATTAGAGATTGGATAAGACCTGACTCGATGTGTTTTATAGATGATTTAATTGAATATGCTACTCAAACACAATTTAAATATGTTCATAAGTGGTCTCTAAATGACCTAATTATTTGGGATAACAGACAAACCATGCACAGGGCTAGAGCATTTGACGATTTAAAAGAGAACAGGGATATGAGAAGAACAACTGTTTTAGGAGAAGAACAACTTATTTAATTATTAAGATTTTACCTTTTTAAATTTTCTCAAATCCAACGTTTAAATCTCCAATCAGGTCCTCTGTATCTTCACTACCTGTATAAATTCTTAAATAGTTACCTGTTGGAACATAACTGGATTTTAAATTTCTGTTTTCTGAAACATTCATTGTAGATAACAGACTAGAGTAACCTCCCCAAGAGGAACCAATTCCAAAAATTTGACAATTGTCAGCTATTATATCTATAGCTTCTTCTATTATATTATCATGAAACTCAATTGCAAATAAACCTGAAGCACCCTTAAAATCTCTTTTCCAAAGCTCATGGTCAGGATGTTGTTCAAGAGCAGGATGAAAGACTTTTTTTATTATGTGTTTAGTTTCCAAAAATTTAGCAATTTTTATACTATTTTGTGATGATTTTTTTAATCTTAAAGGAAGGGTTCTTAGTCCTCTTAAAGACATATAAATATCATCAGGACTTACATAATTACCTGTATTTTTTGACCATCTTTGAAGTGCAATCAAATCCTCTTTGTTACCTAAAACAACACCCATCATAATGTCAGAATGACCAGAGATGTATTTTGTAATTGCTTCTATTACAATATCTACTCCAAAATCGAATGGATTAAAATATATTGCAGTTGCCCACGTGTTATCTATCAGAGATTTTAAGTTATTTTTTTTACAAATTTTAACAACCCTTTTAATGTCAATTATTTCGAAAGTATAGGTTCCAGGACTTTCTATATATATTGCTTTTGTATTGTTTTTTATTAATGATTCTAGATGATCGAGGTCACGGGAATTATAAAATTCAAATTCTATGTCTAGTCTGGGAAATTCTTCTTGAATAAATCTTCTTGCTGAACCATAGACAGAATCAGGAATCAAAATGTGATCTTTTGCCTTTAAAACTGACATTAATCCAATTGTAATTGCCCCCATTCCGGAAGGAGCTAATACACATCCCTCAGCCTTATATAGATCTGAAATTGCATTAATTAGGGAGTCTAGAGTAGGGGTTCCATTTCTTCCATAAGTATATTTTCCTGATCTATTTCTATAATTATCCATTTTAGGACTTAATATTGTACTAGTCCTATATAAAGGTGGAGCAGGGATTCCGTAATTTTCAGTTGGGTTTTTACCTGAGTGTGAGGTAATAGTCTCTGTATTAAAATTTTTAAGATTTTTTTTCATTTATTATATTCTTGATTAAATTCTACATCTATTAATATTAAAAAAAACCAATCTTTATGTTTTAAAGTAAAATTTTTTTTATTTTTATCTTGAAACTATACTAAATAAGAACGAAAGTACTACAAAATTCATGTTTAACATGGAAAACTTTATTAGTGGAGAAATAATATGAAAACTAAAATGCTTTTAGCAGGTGTTACTGCTGGAGTGATGTTTGCTGGTTCCGTACTTGCAAGCACATTAGACGATGTAAGAGCTAGAGGAAAGCTAAACTGTATTATTAATACAGGCTTAGCTGGTTTTGCTGCACCAGACGATAAGGGTAATTGGACTGGATTTGACGTTGACTTTTGTAAAGCTGTTGCAGCTGCTACATTAGGCGACGCAAGTAAAGTAAACTATACAACAGCTACTGGAAAAACTCGTTTTACAAAACTAGCTGCTGGAGAAGGTGAGATTTTATCTAGAAATACAACTTGGACATTTTCAAGAGATGTAGACTTATCCCAAACATTCATAGGTGTAAATTACTATGATGGTCAAGGATTTATGGTTCCAAAATCTTTAGGCGTAAAATCTGCTAAGGGTTTAGACGGTGCTTCAGTATGTATTCAAACTGGTACTACTACAGAATTAAATCTTGCTGAATATTTTAAGGGTAACAATATAAAATATAACCCAGTACCTATTGAAACCAATGCGGAAGCTCAAGAACTTTATAAAGCAGGTAGATGTGATGTTTACACTACTGATGCATCCGGACTATATGCTACAATGATGAGTTTTGATAATCCATCTGATCATATGGTTTTACCTGAGATTGTTTCAAAAGAGCCTTTGGGACCAGTTGTAAGACATGGTGATGATCAATGGGCTGACATAGTTTCATGGGTATTAAGAGCAATGATGGCAGCGGAGGAAAAAGGCATTACATCTAAAAATGTTAAGGAACTAGCTGCTAAAGATAACAAAGACAAGGAAATTAATAGATTACTTGGTAAGGATCCTTTGCAAGGTTTATCAAAACTCGGATTGTCTCCTGACTGGGCAGTAAATGTCATAAGTCAAGTTGGAAATTATCAGGAAAGTTTCGAAAAGCATCTTTTTCCTCTTACTATTAAAAGAGGCATGAATGCATTATACAGAGATGGTGGTTTACACTACATACCGCCAATAAAATAAAAAAATAATTTTCACTGCGTCTAATTAATAGGCGCGGTGAAACTTTCTTTATCCAAAAATTTAAGAATGTATGATGACTTTTTTTTCTAACATTTGGCGAAATGAAAAAAGTAGAGAGATAATAGTCCAAATCATCGTTTTATTTTTTTTGGGATGGTTCATTTCTTGGTTAGTAATGAATGTGAATGCTAACTTTGAAGCTCTTGGAAAAGATATAAGTTTTGAATTTTTATTCATTCCAGCTGGATATGACATTAACCAATATCTCATAGATTACGACAGTAGAGATAGTCATTTGAGGGCTGGAATTGTTGGTTTATTAAACACAGGCCTTGTTGCTTTTTTTGGAATTATTTTAGCAACTGTGTTAGGTATTGCTCTTGGAATTATAAGATTATCAAAAAATTGGTTAGCTAGTAAGATAGCTTATTGGTATGTTGAATTCACAAGAAATGTTCCAATTTTGTTACATATACTTCTATGGCACGGTATTATCATTAATACTCTTCCTCACCCAAGAAAGGCTATAAGTTTAGGTGATGTTACATTTTTATCAAACAGGGGATTTTATATTCCAAAACCACTTGCAGAGAGTGGTATTGAACTGGTCTATTTGTTTTTAGTAGTAGCAGTTATATTTTCAATTTTGTTTGCGAAGTATTGCAAAAAAAAGCAAGATTTAACTGGAATTCAATATCCAGTATTTTTGATTAATTTTTCGGTAATTTGCTTTCTGCCGTTAATCGCTTTTTTTCTATCTGGTATGCCTGTTTCATTGGAAATTCCAGCTTTAAAAGGTTTTAATTTTAGAGGTGGAATGCATATGAGCCCTGAATTAGCAGCATTAACTTTTGCATTAGGAATTTATACTGCTGCTTTTATTGCTGAAATAGTTAGAGCAGGAATTTTAGCTATAGATAAGGGCCAAAGAGAAGCTGCTGAATCAATAGGCTTAAAACCTTCGAAAGTTATGAATTTAGTCATACTACCGCAAGCTAGAAGAGTTATAATTCCGCCATTAACAAGTCAATATTTAAACTTAACAAAAAATTCATCTTTGGCCATTGCTATAGGTTATATGGATCTAGTTGCAACACTTGGCGGTATATCTCTTAATCAAACTGGAAGAGAAATGGAAACTATGCTTATTGTAATGCTAATTTATTTATCCGTTTCGCTAAGTATATCTGCTTTAATGAACTGGTATAATAGCAAAGTGAAATTGGTAGGTAGATAAGATGAGTGAAAAGACTTATAAACCAGGAAACTATCCTGATCTTCCTCCTCCTCCTGGTACAGTTGGAGTATATGGATGGGTTAGACAAAATTTATTTTCGTCCATAAGTAATTCTCTACTTACAATCATATCAGTTGTACTTCTTTACTATTTAATTGATGGAATAATAGGGTGGTTTTTCTTAGACGCTGTTTTTGATGCTGAATCCAAAATTGCGTGTAGAAAAATAGATGATGGTGCGTGTTGGGCAGTTATAACTCGAAGAGTTGGACAGTTTGTATATGGATTTTATCCTGAGTTAGAAAGATGGAGGATTGATATAACATTTTTAACAATGTTTCTAGCATTTGCACCTTTGTTATATCCTGATATACCAAAAAGAAAGTGGCTATTGTATTTCAGTGCTTTTTATCCATTTTTTGCATTTGTGTTAATTATGGGTGGTTATTTTGGTCTTCAGAAAATTGAATATAGTCTTTTTGGTGGCTTTATGCTTACCGTCATTTTAGGGGTTTGCGGTATTGTTTGTTCATTACCTCTAGGAATTCTATTAGCATTAGGAAGACAATCGAATTTAACAGTAGTTAGAACATTAAGTGTTTGTTTCATTGAATTTATGAGAGGTGTCCCTCTTATAACACTTCTTTTTGTTGCTTCTTCAATGTTAAATTATTTTCTTCCACCTGGAACTAATTTTAGCATTTTAGTAAGAGTTATAATCATGTTTACTTTTTTTTCTGCTGCATACATAGCAGAAGTGATAAGAGGTGGTATACAAGCTATTCCTAAAGGTCAGTATGAAGCTGCAGATGCTTTAGGCATGAATTATTGGCAAAAAACAAGATTTATAACCCTCCCTCAAGCACTAAAGATTTCAATACCGGGTATTGTTAATACCTTTATAGGTTTATATAAAGATACAACTCTAGTCGTGGTGATAGGATTGTTAGATCCACTTGGTATTGGAAGAGCAGCACTTGCTGATACAAAATGGAATGGTTTATCTACTGAAACTTATCTATTTGTAGCCTTGTTCTTTTTTGTAAGTTGTTTTGCTATGTCTCGTTATTCCTTATGGCTTGAAAATAAATTAAACACTGATAAAAAGTGAGAATAAAATGGTATCAAATAAAAATAAATCCTCAAAACCAGTCATTGAAATAAAAGAAATGCATAAATGGTTTGGCAACTTTCACGTTCTTAAAAATATTTCCTTGGGTGTCAATCAAGGTGAAAGAATAGTTATTTGTGGACCATCTGGGTCTGGAAAATCAACACTTATTAGATGTATAAACAGATTAGAAGTTCACCAACAAGGTGATATTATTGTAAACAATGTTGAATTAACTGGAGACTTGAAAAATCTTGAAACTATAAGAAGTGACGTCGGAATGGTATTTCAGTCCTTCAATTTGTTTCCTCATTTAACTGTGCTTGAAAATTGTACTTTGGCTCCAATTTGGGTTAAAAAGCTTCCAAAAAAAGAAGCCGAAGAACTAGCAATGGAATTATTAACTAGAGTAAAGATTCCAGAACAAGCTTTGAAATACCCTGGACAATTATCTGGAGGTCAACAACAAAGAGTTGCTATTGCAAGATCATTATGCATGCAGCCAAAAATAATGTTATTTGATGAACCAACTTCTGCTCTTGATCCAGAAATGATAAAAGAAGTTTTAGACACTATGATAGAATTAGCAGAAACTGGAATGACTATGTTAGTTGTTACTCACGAAATGGGTTTTGCTAAAAAAGTTGCAGATAGTGTTATTTTTATGGATGAAGGTGAAATCATAGAGCAGAATGACCCAAAGAATTTTTTTAATAATCCTAAAAATGATAGAACTAAACTTTTCTTGAGCCAAATTCTTAATCATTAGACTAAAGTCTAACTTCCTGTTTGTATCTTTTGTCCAGACGTTGCCCACTCTGTCCAAGAGCCATCATAAATAGGTACAATTTCTTTACCTAAACAATAAAGTGCGACTGAAATTACACATGCAGATACTCCAGATCCACATGTAGCAATTATATCTTTTGATTTATCAATGTCATTATTAGAAAACAACTTATCTAATTCTTTAATTGATTTAAGGTATCCATCATTTGTGAGTAATTCAGAAGAAGCTAAACTTTTAGAATTTGGAATATGACCAGATTGTAATCCTGGTCTTGGTTCTTTAGCTTCACCAATAAACCTTTTATAAGATCTTGCATCTAAAATCATTTTTGAATTATTTTTAGAAAAAGTAATCATTTCCTCTAAACTTACAACTAAGTCTTTTTTTTCAGTTTTGCTAATAAAGTTACCTTTAAAAATAATTGTTTTTTTAGCTGTTGTTTCTCCACCACTTTTTTTCCAATTTTTTAACCCACCATTTAAGATTAAAATATTTTTATGACCAAAATATCTAAGTAAAAACCATGCACGAGCTGAAGACAATAATGGTGAATTATCGTAAATAATAATTTCATCATTATTATTAAGTCCTAGGTTTTGCATCATATCTGAAAAAAGATGTTTTGATGGAATCATGTGAGGTAAAGGATTTTTTGGATCAGCAATTTTATTAATATCAAAAAAAACTGAATTTGGAATGTGTTCTTTTTGGTATTCTTTTTCAGCATTTAAACCAGAATCAGGAAGAAAAAATGTGGCATCCAAAATCTTCACACTTGTATCATTAAGTTTATTTTTTAGAAAACTAGGTTCAATGAATAAAGAGTTGTTCAAAATATATCTCCATTTAAAGCCAATTAGGAACTATTAAATCTTTAGATTTTAAAAATTCTGGGTTCCATATTTTAGATTGATATCTCTGACCGGTGTCACATAAAATCGTTACAACAGTGTGTCCTGGACCTAGCTCTTTTGCAATTTCAATTGCTCCTGCGACGTTGATACCACTTGAGCCTCCGAGAAATAAACCCTCCTCACTTAGTAAATCAAATATAACGTTTAGAGCTTTGTTATCACTTATTCTAAACGATAAATCTATTGGACAATTTTCTAAATTTTTAGTAACTCTACCTTGACCAATACCCTCTGTTATTGAGTTTCCTTCTGCTTTCATTTCACCATTTTGATAATAGTTGTACAATCCAGAGCCATAAGGGTCTGATAAAGCTATTTTAATATTCTTATTTTTTTCTTTTAAAAATAATCCTGTTCCAGATAGAGTTCCTCCAGTACCAACTGCACAGGTAAAAGCGTCAATTTTGCCGTCTGTTTGTTCCCATATCTCAGGACCAGTGGAGTTGTAATGAGACATTTGATTTGCAACATTATCAAACTGATTGGCCCAAAGAACTCCATTTTCATATGTTTTGGACAAATCTTCAGCGATTTGTTGTGATTGTCTTATGTAATTTCCAGGATTTGAATAAGGCAAAGCAGGAACTAATTTTAATTCACATCCAATCAGTCTTAAAGCATCTTTTTTTTCCTGACTTTGTGTTTCAGGCATAACAATCAAGGTTTTATAACCTAATGAATTTCCAACTAGTCCTAGGCCGATACCTGTGTTGCCGGCAGTTCCCTCAACAATTATACCTCCTGGCAATAATTGTTTTTTTTCTATTGCATCTAAAACAATACCTTTGGCAGCTCTGTCTTTTATAGATGAGCCTGGGTTAAGAAACTCTGCTTTCCCATAAATTTCACAACCAGTAATTTCACTAGCTTTTTTTAATTTAATTAGTGGTGTATTTCCAACAGTGTCAACAAAATCAATTTTAATATTATTTTTCATAAATTTTTACTTAACTTATAATCAGTATTATATATACAAAACCTATATTAATTTAATATAGAAAATTTAAAATGATTAATTTTAAAAATATTTACTTCTCTATAGGTGGAGTCCCACTTTTTGAAAATGCATCTGGGTTTGTTCCTAGTGGACATAAGGTAGGTGTTGTTGGAAGAAATGGAGCTGGAAAAACAACTCTATTCAAATTAATTTTAAATGAAATTATTTTAGACGCTGGGGTGATAGAGGTGCCAAAAAATTATAAGATTGGCTATGTTTCACAAGAAGCTCCATCAACTGAAGTAACATTATTGGACACAGTTTTAGAGGCTGATATTGAAAGGTCAAAACTTTTACACAATGCTCAAATAGAAAAAGATCCAAACAAAATTGCAGAAATTTATACTAGGTTGTCTGATATTAATGCATACTCTGCTGAAGCTAGGGCATCTTCAATTTTAAATGGTCTGGGGTTTAGTAAAGAAGATTTCGTTAGACCATGCTCTAGTTTTTCCGGTGGTTGGAGAATGCGTGTTGCATTAGCAAGTGTATTGTTTTCTAATCCAGAATTACTTTTACTTGATGAACCCACAAATTATCTAGATTTTGAAGGTTCTGTTTGGTTAGAAAATTACTTACAAAGATTTAAAAACACAGCTTTGGTAATTTCTCATGATAGGAATTTACTTAATAAATCAGTAACTAGCATATTACATTTATCACAAAAAAAATTAATTTTTTATAATGGTAATTATGATTTTTTTGATAACGAAAGAAGAGTTCAATTAGAGCAAAAAATATCTCAAAAAAATAAACAAGATGCCCAAAGAGCCCATTTGGAAAGTTTTATTAATCGTTTTAAAGCTAAAGCCTCTAAGGCTAAACAGGCTCAATCAAGAATTAAAATTTTAGAAAAAATGAAACCTATTATAATTGAAGAAAATCAAAAAG
This sequence comes from uncultured SAR116 cluster alpha proteobacterium, assembly GCA_902537945.1. Classification (GTDB taxonomy): domain Bacteria; phylum Pseudomonadota; class Alphaproteobacteria; order Puniceispirillales; family Marisalimonadaceae; genus Marisalimonas. The sequence goes on along the minus strand of CACBDG010000003.1, from coordinate 73,867 downwards.
TTCCTACCTTCAATTTTGAAAAAAATACAAAATTTGCTCCACCACTAATTACTATTGAACAGGCATCAGTTGGATATAATAATATTCCAATTTTAAAAAATATAAATTTAAGTATAGATCCAGATGATCGCATTGCCCTTTTAGGAGTAAACGGAGAAGGTAAGTCTACTTTATCAAAATTGATAGCAAAAAAACTAAATTCAATGAAAGGAAAATTAAATTATCCCAAAAAATTAAAAATTGGATATTTTGCACAACATCAACTAGACGAATTAAGGTCAAATGAAACACCCTTTGAACATTTATATTCAAAACTGGACAAAGAAGTACCTTCTAAGATTAGAGCTAAACTAGGTTCAGTTGGCTTTACACAAGATACAATGGATATAGAAGTAAAAAGATTGTCTGGTGGACAAAAAGCTAGATTATTGCTGCTTTTAGTTGTTATTGAAAAACCTGATTTGCTAATTCTTGATGAGCCTACTAATCATTTAGATGTTGAGAGTAGGGAAGCGCTTATAATGGCTTTAAATGATTATACAGGATCTTTAATATTAGTAACTCATGATGCTTTTCTGGTAGAAAGATTAGTTGATCGTCTTCTTATCATTAAAGATGGAAATGTGTCTGAATTTTTAGGTGATATTAATGAATATAAAAAAGTAGTTCTAAATAATAATACAATTAAAGGCAAACATAAGGAAGTTAGCAGTAAAAATATAGTAAACAATCAATCTAAGACATCTAGCACTAAAGATTTAAAAAAACTTTTAACAAATTGTGAAAACAAAATTTCAAAATATGAAAAACAAAAAAGTATTTTAGAAGATGAAATGTTGCTTGAAAATTTTTATGAAGCTAATAATCAAAAACGTATTCAGAAAGTTAATATTGAATTAAAAACTCTGATAAATCTTATCACTGAAGAAGAAAAAAAATGGGAAGAATTAGTAGTTAAAATAGAAAAGCTAAATTAATGAATTCGTTAGAAGCATATATTAGTCTATTTATATCATCTTTTTTATCTTCGACAATACTTCCTGGTCATTCTGAGATAACACTAACCACTTTTATTTTATTAGAAAAATATTCACAATTTTTACTTATTTTCTTTGCAAGTTTTGGTAATATATTAGGTTCAATAATTAATTGGTACTTAGGGTTTTATATAACAAAATTTATAAATAAAAGTTGGTTTCCTTTTAAAAAAAAACAGTTACATAATGTGAGTTTATGGTATTTAAAATATGGTAAATGGTCTTTATTTCTTTCTTGGGTTCCTGTTGTTGGAGACCCTTTAACAATTGTTGCAGGTATGTTTAGAGTTCCTCTAATAATATTTATCACTATAGTTTCAATCTCAAAAATATTAAGATATATTTTTGTAGGTTATATTGCGTTAAAACTTTTATAATTAATATTGTTTAATTAAGATGAAATTATTTACTGTTATTTTTATTATTTTATTTTCAAATTTTTCTACTTATGCAGAAAAAAATAATGATGAGGTTTTTAACAACAAGTTTGAAACAGAGTGTAAATTATTAGAAGCTGAAATAAGTTTATTACTTTTTTATGCTGATAATAAATTTATGAATAAACCTGAATTAATTTCAAAATATCTTAAGGACGTAAATTTTCACGAAATTGTAAACTCTTGGGACAAGTTATGTAAGTAATGGCTCCCCGGGACGGATTCGAACCGCCGGCCAGACGATTAACAGTCGTCTGCTCTACCGCTGAGCTACCGGGGAATATATCGATTACTCATTTGTTTGTTTTTAATCTAATTATTATAAAATGCAACAATTTAATAAAACAAATCAAAGAGTTGAAGATTAATTATTTTTAAAAATTTTTTTAGCTATTTTTGAAATTTCTGAATGACTTAAAGATTTAGCATTTATGAGTTTTATTATTTTACGGTCATTTTTAATTGTATTAGAGGAGTAAGAAGGGTCATAATGATTTTGCAAAAAACTTTCAGTGAGCTTTTCCCAATTTTTTTCGAGTATTAAATCTTTCCAACTGTCAATTAAATTTTTACTCAATCTTTTTTTTAGACCACTGAGTAAGGGATAAATAAGATTAGGGTTATTACACATATAATCATAATCTTTAACTAGAAAATTTGCTCTTATTTTTAAATCTGCTTTAATCTCAACTCTAGGTGAAATTATCATTTTTGCCCAGATTGATTTAGGTATATGAACATTACCAATTTTACTACTTTCTGCTTCAACATAAATATTTTTTTTAAGGTTAAGTTCTTTAAGTTTATTAAATAATTTACTCTCAAACAATTTTTGAGAAGGTTGTTCTAAACCTGGCATTTTGCCTAATAAGGATCCTTTATGATTGGCTAAACCCTCAAGATCTAAAATTTGTCCACCTAATTCACCAATATTTTGTAAAATTTTAGTTTTTGCAGAACCAGTTTTACCACTTATTAAAATTATTTTTAATTTGGAACCTATACTTTCAAAAAATTTTACAACACTGTTTCTATATTCTTTATATCCACCATCTAATTGGTATGTTCTCCATCCTACTTCAGATAAAATAATTGAAAATGCTTTTGATCTCTGACCACCTCTCCAGCAATAAATCAAAGGCTGCCATGAACCTTTTTTTTCAATAAAATTTTTTTCTATGTGGTCTGCAATATTTCTTGCAGTAAGTGAGGATCCTATTATTTTTGCTTTGAATGTACTTTCTTTTTTATAGATGGCACCAACTTTTTCTCTTTCTTGATCAGATAATACAGGACAATTGACAGCTCCTATAATATGGTCATTAGCAAATTCTGATGGAGATCTTACATCAATAATAGTATCGAAGTTTTTGCTTTCCCAATTTTTAATTGATTTATATTTTTTAACCATTTCTTACATTATTCTAATTTTATTATCTAAATTGTTTACAAATCCTATTTCAGTAAAATTAATTTTGTTTTCCTTTAAAATTTTAAATTGTTTAACTTTTTCTTCTTGTGGAATTATAAAGGCTAAACCTCCTACAGTTTGAGGATCATATAATATTTCATCTATTAACTTTGTTTCTCTATCATAAACTAATTCTTTTTGTGCGGTGTTAAAATTTTTCTCGAAAAATGAAGATCTGACATTTTTGGATAAAGCTTCCTTAACTCCCTTAAATATAGGTATTTTATCTGGATAGATTGTCAGTCCAGTCTTTCCAACATCTCTTTTTATTAGGTTTAATAGATGGTTTGCTAGTCCAAAACCAGTTATGTCTGTCATAAACAGAATTTTCAATTTATCTGAAACTTTTGAGAAATTAATATTTCCTTGAGACATGTGGTTAAGCACTTCAATTTGATAATAGCTATCAATAATATCGTTGTTTATACCTGCAAATATAATTCCAGACCCTATTCTTTCAGTTAATATCAAAATATCATTTACTTTTAACTTACTACGGGTTTGATTATTTACATTTTTTTTTTCACCTATTACAGAAAAACCTATTACTGGATCTTTATCTTTGCCAATCATAGTATGTCCGCCACTTATAGAACAATTAGCTAATTTGAAGACTTCTCTTGCACCAGAGGTGACTTGTTTTAAATCTCTTGAGTTTATTTCAGAATTTGAAAATGGAAGTTGTAAAATCATTAGGGCTGAAATAAGTTTGGAATTTACAGCAATAATATCGTTAATCGCATGATTAGCTGCAATTTTTCCCAAAAGATATGGATCCGATATAATAGAGCTAATCATATCTATACTCTGATACAATTTTGGATAATTATTTATATTAATTGCATCTTCAGAAGTTGTAATGATTTCTTTGGGTAAAATTGTTTTGAGGGCATTAAAATCTACTTTTGCAGCACAACCTTTGCATTGCATTTTATAAGAAGGTATATTTTTATTATTTTTTTGAATAATAACATCAAAAACTTTAAAAAAATTTTTAAGTACATAATAATGATCTTGGTTTAAATCATTGAATTTTTTAACAAATTTTTGATCTATTAATTTTTTTAAAAGAAAACTAAATCTTGAAGTAAATGTGAAATTATATTTTGTGGCAATGGCTAGTCCATTTGACAATCCTATTATTGATAAATAATTTTTATTAAATCTATAGGGAACAGGTATTTTTTTTTGAATAAATCCTCTGATACTTTTAGCTAGAGGTTTTCCAGATTTTACTGCAAAAACACCTGATTTACTTAAATCTTGATTGTTAAAATCAACTATGTCACCAGCAGCAAAAACATAATTATAGTTTGTTTGGAATTTATTATTGACAATAATAAAATTTCTTCGATTTAAATTAAGATCTGATTTTTTTATCCATTCTGGGGCCATCCCATTTGTTGATAAAATTGACTTATCAATTTTCAATTTAGTTTTATCTGACAAAATTAGTTTGTCTTTTTGCACCTCAATTACTTCTACTTTTTCAATCACATTAATCTGTGAATTTTGAAGGGTTTGTTTTGCTACTTTTCTTGTTTTATTTGGGAAAGAACTTAATAGTCCATTTTTCCCAGTTATTATACTTATTTTGAAATTAGATTTTGTATTTTTGAAACGTTTTTGCAATCCTAAAGCTAATTCTACTGAAGCGGGACCTCCTCCAATAAAAGCAATATTTTCATTTTTTTTTATTTCAGTTAAAAAATTATTTGATAGTATTGAGATTGGTTTTACTGGCACACAATATTTAAGTGCCCCTTTGATATTTTTGTTGCTGCTTTGTATGCCTGTGTTTATTGATAGTACGTCAAATTTTATTTTTGGTCTGTTTTTTAAAATAATTTCTTTATTAATTGCTGAAATTTCTAAAACTTCTGAATGTATAAATCTAATATTCAATTTGAAACAAAGTTTATAGAGGTCTATGTGAGTTTCTCTCCAAGTGTAAATTCCCTGTATGAAACCTGGAATCATACCTGAATAAGGAGTATCAATTTCTTTACTAATTAATGTTATCCGGTTTCCTTGAATAGGTTTTTTTGATAGTTCCATCATTAGCATTATGTGAGAATGTCCGCCACCAATTAACACTAAGTCATTATTTATTGGAATTTCTTGTTGCTTAAACATATTTATAACATCTAATAAATGGAGGCCCGAAGCGGAATCGAACCGCTGTTAACGGCTTTGCAGGCCGCTGCATCACCACTCTGCCATCGGGCCAGAAGTTAGGTGTTTACTTCTATAACTCTTCAAAAGCATACAAGCAATTAAAAAAAAAAATATAGAATAATATTTTGTTTCTAATTTTCATGGTTATACTTAATTATTAACTAGAATTTTATTTTCAATTCGCTATTAGGTTATAATTAGTGTTTATTTAGTATTTTTTTGAGGTTTCAATGATTTCCTTTTTTAAAAGAATTAAATTTTTTTATTTAATATTTTTCTGTTTTTTATTTTTACATGTTTCAAAAGTTCTTAGTTCCGATTTTTTATTTGAAAATTCTATTCATGAAGCACTCAAAAATAGTTTGGAATTAAAAGCTCAAAATTATAAATTAGCTGCTACCAAAAATTCCTTAGAAGAATCTGGTTCTTCAAAAGACTGGACAAATTCTTTTACAACAACCCATAAATCTGACAATAAAAATAGTAATTCCCAAGGAACATTTGTAAATGATGAGACAACAACCTCCACTATCTCATTTAGTAAAAATATATTTGATGGAGGAAAAGCTTATGAAAAAAATTCTATAGCAAAAGAAAATATTAAACTTGAGCAATATAATTTAAATATTATTGAGCAAAAAATAATTTTGAATTGTATAAGAGCTTATTTAGATGTTTATTCAAATCAATCTGTAGTTGGTTTAAGAAGAAAAAGTTTAGATAGATTCAAAGAAAATGTTGATGCCACAGAGTTAAAACTACAAGCTGGAACAGTAACACCAACCACACTGGCCGAAGCTCAATCAAAATTAGCAAAAGCTCAATATGATTTAATTTTATCTGAGGGGAATCTTGAAAAAGCGATTTCCAAATTTAAAAGTATTACAAAATTCAAAGTTATACCAAATAAATTTTCTTTACCTAATTCAACTTTCATACCTCCAGACACAAAAAATAAAACTGTAAAAATAGCCTTAGAGAATAACCTTGATATTATTGTAGCTAAATTGAAAAAAAATATTGCTGAAAAAAATGTTGCATTAAAAGAAAGTGATAATAGGCCAACAATAAACTTAGAAGTTTTTGGTAAAGATAGTGAATCATCATTAAATTCCTCTTCAACTGATTATCAAAGTTATGGAGTGAATCTTACTTTTACGACACCTTTGTTTTATAATTCATCTTCCAAAGCTTCTATAAAAAAACTTGATAATTTATCAAGAGCGAGTTCAGTTGAATTTTCTGAAAAACAGAGACAGGTAGAGTTAAGTGCTATTTCATCATATCAAAATTACAAAAGTGCTATTGCAAAAACCAAAGCATCAGAGAGCGAAAAAAAATCCTCATTACTAGCCTTAAATGGTATCAAAAAGGAGTCAGAATTTGGCATAAGAACAATTTTAGACGTACTAGATGCAGAAGTTGAATTTTTAAATGCATCTACTAACTTGATACAAAGTCAAGCTGATGAGATTTTTAGTGTTTATCAAATAAAGTCTATTATAGGAAGCTTGTCAATTAAAGATATAAATAATGATTTGGATGTTAAATATGATTTGAAAGAGAATAAACTAGATTTTAACATATTAGATCGTAGGATGTTTAATTAAGCAAAATTTATTGGAATTCTAATATGATGGACAAAAGGTTTGATTCTAATTACATAGAAAAAAAATGGTATAAAAGATGGTTGGAAAGTGGTGCTTTTGCTTCAAATAATCAATCACCAAAAGAACCATATGTTATCATGATGCCACCTCCAAATGTAACTGGCTCGTTACATATTGGTCATGCTTTAACATTCACTATTCAAGATATTTTAATAAGATTTCATAGAATGCAAGGACTAGATGTTCTCTGGCAACCAGGGACTGATCACGCTGGAATAGCTACTCAGATGGTTGTAGAAAGAGAATTAGCAAAATCTAATTTAACAAGACATGGCTTAGGTAGAGAAAAGTTTGTTGAAAAAGTTTGGGAGTGGAAAGAAAAGTCAGGTGGTGAAATTACAAATCAATTAAGAGCTTTAGGAGCGTCACCGGATTGGAGAAAAGAACGATTTACAATGGATGATGGCTTATCAAAAGCCGTAATTTCTGTATTTGTTAAATTATATAAAGAAGGATTGATTTATAGAGACAAGCGATTAGTTAATTGGGATCCAAAACTATTAACAGCTATTTCTGATTTAGAAGTTGAACAAAAAGAAGTTGAAGGAAAATTTTGGTATTTTAAATACCCAGTTGAAAATAGTGACGAATTCTTAACAATAGCTACAACTAGGCCAGAAACTATGTTAGGAGACACAGCTGTAGCTGTAAATCCCGATGATGAAAGATATATTCATCTAAAAGGTAAATATGTAATATTACCAATTATAAATAGACGTATTCCTATTATTTTTGATAATTATTCAGATCCAGAAAAAGGTTCTGGCGCTGTTAAAATAACTCCAGCTCATGATTTTAATGACTTCGAAGTTGGGAAAAGACATGGCTTAGATATGATTAATATCTTTGATGCTAATGCCTCGATAAATGAAAATGGTGGAGAAGATTTCAAAGGGTTAGACAGATTAGAAGCTAGAAAAAAAGTTTTAGAGATTTTAAAAGCTCAAAATTTATATATTAAAGAAGAGAAAATTGTACATATGGTTCCTCATGGAGATAGATCTAACGTAGTTGTGGAACCATGGCTTATGGACCAATGGTATGTTGATGCATATAAATTAGCTCAACCAGCTATCAAAGCTGTTAAAGATAAAAAAACTAAGTTTGTTCCTGCGAATTGGGATAAAACATACTTTGAATGGATGAACAATATTCAACCATGGTGTGTTTCTAGACAATTATGGTGGGGTCATAGAATACCTGCTTGGTTTGGGCCTGATGATAAGATTTTTGTAGAACATAACCAGTTAGATGCTGAGAAAGCAGCAGAGTTGCATTATGGAAAAAAAGTTAAACTAATACAAGATGAAGATGTATTGGACACATGGTTTTCATCTGCACTTTGGCCATTTTCAACCTTAGGATGGCCTAATAACACAAAAGATCTAAAGAAATATTATCCAACCAATGTTTTAGTAACTGGCTTTGACATAATATTCTTTTGGGTGGCTCGTATGATGATGATGGGTATGCATTTTATGGATGACGAGGTCCCATTTAAAGAAGTTTATATACACGCTCTAGTAAGAGATGATAAGGGTCAAAAAATGTCAAAGTCAAAGGGTAATGTTCTAGATCCTCTTGATTTATCTATCAAATATGGTGCTGACTCATTAAGGTTCACTCTTACAGCAATGGCCGCTCAAGGAAGGGATATAAAATTATCAGAAGAAAGAATTGCAGGATATAGAAATTTTAGTACAAAAATATGGAATGGATGTAAATTTCTTGAATTTAATGAATGCGTTTCAGAACTAGACACTGATCTCAATTCTATAAATCTACAAATCAATAAATGGATAATTGAAAATTATAATCAACTTAATTCAAAAGTTGAAAAATCTATAGTTGAATACAAATTTAATGATGCTGCAGATGCCTTGTATCAATTTATTTGGAGAGATTATTGTGATTGGTATATAGAGTTTATTAAGCCTATTTTGAATAATGCTAAAGATATTGAGTCACGAAAAGAGACTAAAAGTGTTTCTATTAAAATAATGAAAAATGTTTTATTAATGTTACACCCAATAATGCCATATGTTACAGAAGAAATTTTTGAAAACTTGTTTAAATCTAATAAGTTAGCAATATCATCTTCATGGCCGAGCTTAATTGAAACTGAAACTTCATTAAAAAATGGCATAGGTCTGACAATTGCAATTGTATCTGCGATAAGATCAATTAGAGTTGAAAAAAATATTCCAAATAAATCTAGACCTACAATTTTACTTAAAAATGTAAACCAAGAAAAAAAGATTATTATTGAAGAGAATAATGATTTAATCCTTAATTTAGCAAAATTAAATCAGATAAAATTTTTATCTGTACAACATGAAGAAAATGAAAAATCTATTGTTACAACTGTTGATGAGATAATTTTAATGATACCAACAGATGGACTAATCGATATAGAAGCAGAAAAAAATAGATTGAGTAAAGAGCTTGAAAATATAACCAATGAAATTGAAATAATAGATAAAAGACTAAACAACCCTTCATTTATAGAAAAAGCACCGTCAAAAGTTATAGAGGATGTAAAAACTAAAAAAACAGTATTTGATCAAAGAAAATCAGAAATAAATAAGGCCTTATTAAATTTATAATATTAAATGAAAATCGGAGAAAAACATGAAGAATTCAAAAACAGTTTTAATTGACAAAAACCCTGGAAGAAACTCGCAGACTTTTGGAATTGCAAGAATCCTAAATACTGACCTTGATTTAATACATGAACCTTCAATTGGGGTGGTTGGTAATAAAGGGGACTCACAATGTTATCTTGGTGTTGAACAAAAAGTTAAAACAATACATGAAAATTTAAGGCTAAGGATAGGCCAAAACCCAAATGATATTAGAATGAGATTAGTACAACCTGAGTACACCGTCGCAACATCTGATGGTATAAGAAATGGTACTAAGGAGATGCGTTATTCTTTGATTGGAAGAGAAGTAACTAATGATACATTATGCGAACATTTAAGTGCTTCGGGTTTAGAAGGTACAATTGCAGTTGTTGCCTGTGACAAACCGCCTGTTGGAACACTGTCTGCAATTTTAGAGCACAATAGACCTGCTATAATAATGTCTGACGGTCCAATAAGACCTGGAATTGATTCAGTTACTAATGAACCATTGGACATTATTTCAAGTTATCAAATTGCAGGTAGTGAAGATGAAGAACTGAAAAGAAGAATTGCATGCGAAGCTTGTCCTGGTTATGGAAGTTGTGGTGGGATGTTTACTTATAATACTATGCAGACGTTTATTGGTGTTGTAGGCATGCAACCTTTACATATGGTTTCACCACCTTCAGACGATAAAAGAAGGTTAGATGTATTTCCTAACCAACTCATTACTTATTTAGATAATATGGTTAAAAAAGATATTAAGCCAAGGGATATTGTTACTAGAGACTCTATAAGGAATGCTCTAATAGTAGCAATGTCTATAGGAGGATCAACTAACGTCATGCTTCACGCACCAGAGTTAGCTAGAGCTGCAGGATATAAAAGTTTTAGTGAAGATATTATGTCTCCAGATGAATTTAACTATTTATCTGAAAAGGTAGTTCCTGTTTTAGTTGACGCAAGACCATTTGGTAAATACTCAATGGTTGATATTGATAATCAAGGTGGTGTTCAAGTTTTTATAAAGGATTTATTAGACTCAGGATTGTTGAATGGCAATACTTTAACGTGTACAGGTGAAACTTTAGCTGAACAAGTTGATAGATTAGCTCCCAAAGAACCTGACGGAAGAGTAATTTATCCTGTAAAAAAACCTTATAAAGAAACTGGTGGACTTAGACTTTTAGGAGGAAATTTATCTCCTGAATTCAGTTCTATCTTAAAACTAGCTGGTGTTGAAGGTGGTTTAGAAAATAATGTTTTTATTGGGAAAGCTAGAATATTTGATGGAGAACAAAAACTTCTTTGGACCCTAGAAAATAAACCAGACAGCTTTAACAATAATGATATGGTTGTAGTTAGGTACGAAGGACCTGTTGGTGGACCTGGTATGCCAGAAATGCTAGATTCCACCTCAAGAATTACCACTTTGTGCAGAGATAGAAATATTATTGTAGGATTAATGACTGATGGACGTTTCTCTGGTGGCTCTGTTGGTCTTGTCATTGGTCATGTTGGTCCAGAGGCGGCTATAGGTGGACCTATTGCCCTAATAGAGGATGGAGATGAGATTATAGTTGATTTAAATAAAAATGAGATTAATTGTTCTGAATTGAATGATACTAATACTTTCAAGTTTAGAAAAAGCAATTGGGAAGAAATTTTCAAAACGAATGGTGGCACACATCCAGCAGTTGGAGATGCAGATACGAGATTGCTTAATAGAATGAGAAACTCTGCTGTTTCAGCAACTCATGGAGCTGGAATGCATCCTAATCGAGAACTCTGGGTTCCTAATCCTAGAGGGGTAGAAGATTCAGGGTTTATACCTAAAAATATACATAAATCATAAAGTTTATTTTTCTAAATGAATCCAAATAGGTGTATGATCACTGGGTTTTTCTTCACCTCTTGGTGTTTTGTCTATACCTACATCAATTAGACTATCAACTACCTCTGGTGAGATTAAAAAAAGATCTATTCTTATTCCATTGTCTTTTTGCCAAGCTCCACCTTGATAGTCCCAAAAACTATACTCTTTAGATGTTTGATACTTTATGCGGTAAGCATCAACTAGACCAATATTTATTAGCTCTCTCAAATGCCTTCTGGTTGTTTCCAGATATAATGCATCATTTTGCCATTTAGATATATCATAACAATCAATACTTTCCTGAATTACATTAAAGTCCCCTCCTAAAATCAGAGGTTCATTTGTGTCATAAATATCTTTAGTATATTTTATTAGACGTTTCATCCAACTAATTTTATAGTCATATTTAGGACCAGGAGCAGGATTACCATTAGGTAAATATAAGCAAATGATATTTACATCATTAATTTTTACGTGTAAGAACCTTGCTTGATTATCTTCATCAATGCTCTCATTGTAAAAAGGTAATGATCTAGAAATTTCATTTATTTCAAATTTAGATGCAATTGCAACGCCGTTATATGATTTTTGTCCATTGAATATTAGATTATATCGTTTTTGTTTAAAATCTAATGAAGGAAAATTATCGTCAATTGTCTTAGTTTCCTGCATTAAAATGACATCAATATTATTTTTATCTAGCCAACTTAATACATTTGGTAGTCTCATTTTTATAGAGTTTACATTAAAACTAGCTATTTTAAAGGACATTTGATTATATTTATTTTAGATAGAGAAACTTGTTCCACAGCCACAATTTGCTGTAGCATTAGGATTTTCAATTTTAAAATATGATCCTGCTAGTTCTGAAACATATTCTAAAGTGCTTCCACGAAGAAAATCAATAGACACTTTATCTATTAAATAATCAATTTCACCTTCTTTAAAAATCATATCATCGTCTTTAGGTTTTTTTTCAAATGAAAAATTATACTGAAAACCAGAACATCCACCTCCTAGAACTGATATTCTAAAATATGAACCTTCTTCGTCTTTAAGTAAAATTTTTACTCTTTCTAAGGCTTCTTTTGATAGGCTAAAGTCTTGATTGAAATCCTTACTTTCATTCATTTAAAAAAACCTCTTTTAATTTTGAAATTTATTACAATTGTTAATTGCAAATTAACATATTTTTATACATAAATGAATAATTTATTGGAAAATTTTATGTTTGTTAATAATGACAACCGATATTTAAGTCTATTTGCATGTCATAGTTCTGAAAGTAGGGGCAGAGTCCATAAAGATGATACACTTATCCATGGTAGATCTGAATATCAAAGAGATAGAGATAGAATTATTCACTCTGAAGCTTTTAGAAGATTAAAAGACAAAACTCAGGTTTTTATTTTCCATAAAGGAGATCATTATCGAACTCGACTGACTCATACTCTTGAAGTATCTCAGATTGCAAGATCAATTGCTAAGGCTCTAAATATTAATGAGGATTTAACTGAGACTATAGCCCTTGCACATGATCTAGGACATCCACCCCTAGGTCATAAGGGAGAAGATATCCTCAAAAAAATAATGTCTGATGTAGGTGGTTTCAATCATAATGAACAATCATTAAGAGTTGTAACAATTTTAGAAAAAAAATATCCAAATTTTGATGGTTTGAACCTTACTCATGAAACTTTAGAGGGATTAATTAAACATAATGGACCTTTTTTAGATTTGAATAAAATACCACAAACTATCAAAGACATTTGTCTAATCTTAGATATTGATTTCGGAACACACAGTTCATTAGAAGGTCAAGTGGCAAATATTTCTGATGATATAGCTTATTTAACGCATGATTTTGACGATGGTCTTCGTGAAAAATTATTTTCTTTAAAAGATCTTCGTAAAATAGATATTATTAATTATATTTTAAAAAATATCGAAAATAATTTTATCAATATAAAGGATGATATATTAATTCATCAATTAATAAGACATCTAATTAGTTATTTTATAAACGATGTTGTATCAAATTCACTAGCAATTATAAAAAAAAATAATTTTAAAAATGTAAATGAAATAAAAGATTATGGAAAAAAAACTGTAAAACTTTCCATAAATGCTTCATCGTCAATGGAAGAAATAAGAAATTTTTTATTTAATAAAATGTATCGAAATGAGTCAATTGTAAAAAAATTAGATAAAAATGCACTTATGATAGAAAAATTATTTTTATTATTTATAAAGGATATTCATAAACTTCCAGAACAATGGAAATATTTTAAGGGACAAATTTTATCGGAACTCTCACAAAAAGAAAAATTTAGAGTCATAGCTGATTACATAGCTGGCATGACTGACAATTATTTGAAAAGAGAATATGATAAATTTTACACATAGAAAGTTTTTGAATTAATGAATATTTACAAATTTTATTTTAACCATTTGATTGAAGCGGTTGAGAAGTTTAAATCAGATTTAAAATATTCTTTCATAGTTGAAGACATACTTAAAAAATTAACTCTAGAGCCTCCTAAAAATTCAATTAATGGAGATATGTCTACAAATTTAGCAATGATTTTAAGTAAAGATTTAAAACTAAGCTCTAAAATAATAGCAGAAAATTTTATGGTCTATATTTCAAATTTTCCAGGTGTTGACAATGTTAATGTAGCTGGGCCAGGGTTTATCAATATTACATTTAAACAAAATGTATGGTTAGAATTCTTGAGCAATATGCTTCAGAACTCTGGGAATTGGGATAAATTAGAAATAGGAAAAGGGAAAAACATAAACATCGAATATATTTCTGCTAATCCTACTGGACCTCTTCATGCTGGTCATGCAAGAGGTGCTGTGTTTGGAGACGCCCTTGCGTCTCTTTTGACTGAGGTTGGCTACACAGTTACTAGAGAGTACTATATCAATGATGCAGGGAATCAGATTGAAAAATTAGTAGATTCCTCACTGTTAAGGTATAATGAACTAGTAACAAATAAGTCAATTGATATTCCAGAGGGCCTTTATCCAGGTGAATACCTAAAAGAAGTAGGTAAAAATCTTGTTGAAAAGTATGGAGATAAATTAGAAACGGATCCTAAAGAAAAAGTTTTTGAAAAAGTTAGATCTGTTTCATTAGATTTTATTATGAGAATGATCCAAAATGATTTACTTAAATTAGGAATAGAAATGGATGTTTTTACCAGTGAAAAAGAAATAATTTCTGGACATTTATTAACTGAAATTTTAAAAATTCTTGAAAGTAAAAATCTTATTTTTAATGGTGTTTTAGATCCACCTAAGGGTACTCACCCCAAAAATTGGGAAAAAAGAGAACAATTATTATTTAAGTCATCTGTGTATGGGGATGATTCTGATAGAGCTCTTAAAAAATCAGATGGAACGTGGACTTACTTTGCAACAGACATGGCTTATCATTTAGATAAAATAAATAGAACTAAAGGTGATTTGATCAATGTTTTAGGGGCAGATCATATAGGTTATATTTCTAGAATAAATGCAGCTGTAAGAGCTTTGTCAAATGATACCATTTCAATTGATACAAAAGTTTGTGCTTTAGTAAACCTTTTGGAGGACGGAAAACCAATTAAAATGAGTAAGAGAGCAGGTAACTTCGTAACTCTATCTGACATTATAAATGCTGTGGGTAAAGATGTTGTAAGGTTTATTATGCTTACTAGAAGAAACGACCAATCTTTAGATTTTGATTTTAAAAAAGTAATGGAAAAATCAAAAGAAAATCCAGTGTTTTATGTTCAATATGCGCACGCACGTTGTAACTCTATTTTTAGATCTTCAAAAGTTAAAGAGAAAGAACTAATTTTAAAAAATCCAAAACGCTTAAAAGATGTCCACGAAATTGAACTTATTAAATTCATAGCTTTATGGCCTAGAACTTTAGAACTTGCTGCTAAAAACCATGAACCTCACAGAATTTGTTATTACTTAATTGAATTATCAAGCATTTTCCATAGTCTATGGAATAAAGGTAAAGATAATAATATAAAATTTATAGTTGAAGATGATTTGGAATTAACAAATGCAAGATTATCATTAGTTAAAGCTGTCGCTTTAACAATTAGAAAAGGGTTAAGTATTCTTAAAATTGAGCCAATTTTTGAGATGTAGATTAATGAATAATTACTTGAAGATATTTTCATTATTTTTTTTAAGTGTTGGAATTTTTTTTTCAATCAGTCTCTTTGCTTTAAAAATTTTTTTTCAAGAAACTGATAATGATAAATTAATAGTTTTAGGACCAGATGATAAAAACATTATAACTAAACCTAAAGATCCTGGCGGTAAGAAAATTTCAAATCTTGATATTGAAATTTTAAATAATAAAGATGCATTAATTAAAAATGAAAAAATCAGACCCGAGCCAACAAAGCCAGAACTTTTACCATTGGAAGTCGTTCCAAATGAAAATAAAACACAGAAAATAAAAGATCAAAATTTATTCAAAGGTTCAAAAATTTCTGATGAAAAAAAATCAATTTCAAGAGTAATTAAAAAAAATAATGAAAAATCAAATAAAAACATACTTTTTTATAGAGTACAATTTGGATCATTTAGAAATTTAAATAAAGCTAAATTAGCAAAGAAAAATATTGAAAAAAAATATAAAAATTTATTATTAGAAACAAAGTTGGAAATTTTTTCATATACTAACAATGATAATTTAATATTTCATAGGGTGTGGTCAACTACGATGAATAAAGATAATGGTTTAAGATTATGTGAAAAATTCAAAAAAGAAAAAATAGTGTGTATTCTCCAAGTTAATATAAGAAATTAAATGTCAGAATTAAATAATAAAAAAATTGATGTTCTAAGTCTATCATTAGATGGTTTTGAAGGGCCAATTGATCTTCTATTAAGTTTAGCGAAGGATCATAAAATTGATTTAACAAAATTATCAATTCTAACATTATCTGAGCAATATTTAGAATTTTTAGATCAAGTTATTAAAAAAGATATTGATATTGCAGCTGAATATTTAGTTATGGGAGCGTGGTTAGCCTTTTTGAAATCAAAACTTTTGTTACCTAAAGATAAAGAAGAGGAATCACTAACTTCAGAAGAAATGTCAAAATTACTAGAATTCCAAATGCAAAGATTAGAGGGAATGCAAAAAGTATCAAAGCTTTTATTTAAAAGGTACAAATTAGGAACGCATTTTTTTAAAAGAGGTAACCCAGAAATTTTTGGTTTAAATCAAAAATACCTTTATAATTCTAGTTTATATGATTTAATTAAAACTTATGGTGAAATTATTACGTTCAACAATAATCAAACAATTACTATTTCAGATACTCAATTGTACTCAGTAGAGGATGCATTAATTACTCTTAAAAGTTTTTTTAAAGATAACAAAGATTGGAAAGATCTTTTAGATTTTATTCCAAATAATCTTAGAAATAAGTTAGAAAGGAAATCAGCATTAGCCTCTCATTTTGTTGCCTCTCTAGAGCTTGTAAAAGAAGGCAGTTTACAACTAAGGCAAGATAATTTTAATGGTAATATCTTATTACACCCAAAAATAAATTAAATTTATTATAATTGAATAACTTAATTTTAGGTAAACTTATGAAAAAAGCAAAAGAAAATAATAATGAAAATTATGATTTTGTCTTAAAGCAGAAAGTAGTTGAAGCTCTGATTTTTTCTTCTTCTGACCCAGTACATTATGATGAATTATTAAAACGTATACCTGATAAAAATATGTTAAATGAAATTTTAGAAAACTTGGAAAAAAAATACTGTTCAAGTGGGGTTAATTTGTATGTCATTAATGATGCATATGCATTCAGAACATCTTTAGATGTTTCAGAGTTTTTAAATATTGAAAAAATTGTCCCAAAACAATTGTCACGTGCAGCAACTGAAACTCTAGCAATTATTGCATACCATCAACCTATAACACGTTCAGAGATAGAAAATATTCGAGGAGTTTCACTCAGCAGAGGAACCCTTGATGTTTTATTAGAATTAGAATGGATACGACCTGGTCGCAGGAAATCAACTCCAGGAAATCCTCTGACATGGAAAACTACAAATTTGTTTTTAGATTATTTTAATCTTAAAAATATTGAAGATCTGCCAGGAGTTGAAGACCTTAAAAACTCAGGTTTACTTGATAAAAATAAAGTTATTTTTGATGATCAATCCGTTGATTAAATGTAAATAAATAATAAGGGTATTAAATTTGTTAGAGTTTTTAAATATTTCACATAGGTATGACAAAAAAATAATTCTAAATGATTTTTCTATGAAACTTCAATCAGGAGAAGTAGTTTCCCTGTTGGGTCCTTCTGGATGTGGAAAAACAACATTACTTAAATTAGCAAGCGGAATAGAAAAGCTTCAAAAAGGTGAAATCAAGTTAAATAATGAAATTATTTCCTCTTTCAATTTTCATTTAAATTCAGACAAAAGACAAATTGGATATGTCTTTCAAGACTGTGCATTATTTCCTCACTTAACTGTTATGGAAAATATTTTTTTTGGAATTAAAAAAAATAACATAGAAAAAAGTACACACAAAATTCAATATTTAATGGATGAAATTGATATTTCTAATTTGGCTGATTACTATCCTCATGAATTGTCTGGTGGTCAACAACAACAAGTTGCATTAGTCAGAGCTATGGCTTCTAATCCTAATATTATTTTTTTAGATGAACCATATTCAAATTTAGATTCCAGATTAAAGGAAAAAATTAGAGACCAAATGTTACATATTCTAAGGGAACACAAAATTTCAGCATTATTAGTAACTCATGATCCTGAAGAAGCAATGTTTATGTCTGATAAAATTGGTGTATTAAATAATGGATGTATTGAACAATTTGGAAGTCCTATAGATCTATATTTACGACCAAAATCATCTTTCATAGCCGAGTTTTTTGGAGAAATAAATGTCCTTGAAGGAATTGTTAAAGAAGGTTCTGTAAGTACTGTACTTGGTACTTTTAATTGTCCTCAAAAATTTAATAATAAGAAGGTAAAAATTGTTGTAAGAGACGAGGCAATTAAATTGTTTTCTGCAACTAAAACTAATTTGAATACTAAAGATAAAACAAATTTTATAAAATCTTCATATTATGGATATGTTATGGAAACAAGATTACTTGCTGGTTCAAGTTTGGTTCATCTATCATTAAAAGTTAATGAATTAAATTTTCACATTCACGCAAGAATTCCTGGACTTAATTTTTTTAAAATTGATGAAAAGGTAATTGTTGAAACTGATCCAACACAAATTTTTATCTTTGAGCAATAAATAATTTTCGTATATAAAAAAATATAAATTACATGTAATGTATTTTTAATTTAAAAGTATTTTAGATAGGAGATTTGTATCATGGGTGCATTTAGTATTTGGCATTGGATTATTGTATTAATTGTTGTCCTAATTTTATTTGGCGGAAAAGGTAAATTGTCAAGTATAATGGGCGACTTTGGAAAAGGATTAAAAAACTTCAAAGATCAAGTTAAGTCTAATAAAGAAAATGATGAAGAAATAGAGGTTATAGCTGAAACAAAAACCAAGCCTAAAAAAAAGACTGTTAAAAAAACAGCAAAAAAGAAACAAGCTGTTAAAAAGTAATCGTAAGTAAAGTAATATTTAATGCTTGATATTGGTTTTCCAGAGTTTTTATTAATTTCTTTTGTTTTGCTTATAGTGGTTGGCCCTAAAGATCTACCAAAAGTTCTACGGTCAATTACATCTTTTATAAGAAAAATAAAATCTATGGCTTCACAATTTCATTCAGGAATTGATGATTTAGCAAATGAAGCTGAAATTTCTGACTTGCGAAAGGAAGTTAATAAAATTGATAAGGAATCCTTAATCAATGATCATGTAGGTGAAATTAAAGAATTAGAAGATGATGTAAATATAAAATCGATAAAAAATGATGTTGACGATATCAAAAATGCGAATAATACAATAACAGAAAAAAAATCAAATTTAAAAAATAAAAATTTATAATTCTAAATGATAACATGACAAAAGCCAAAAATACTGAACAAAACATGACATTATTGGACCACCTTATTGAGTTAAGAAATAGACTATTAGTATCCTTTTGTGCATTTTTATTTTTATTTTTTCTCTGCTTTATTAAATTTACCGATGACAATCAAAATCTTGCAGATATTGTTTATATGTTTTTGCAAGCTCCACTTGCCTCTCAAATACTTGAAAATGGTGGAAGAATGATATTTACTGCCTTGCATGAAGGTTTTTTTACACAGGTTAAAGTTGCTTTTTTTATATCTTTATGTATTTCTTTACCTATATTTTTAATTCAGATATGGAGATTTGTTGCACCAGGTTTATATCAAAATGAAAAACAAGCTTTTCTTCCTTTTCTGTTAGCCACTCCTATCTTATTTTTAGCTGGTGCAGCTATGGTCTACTATATCGTTATACCTCTTGCGTGGGACTTCTTTCTTTCTTTTCAAGTTAATAGTGTGGATGGTTCTCTACCTATAGAATTAGAACCAAGAATATCAGAGTACCTATCATTAATTATGAAATTGATTTTTGCTTTTGGATTATGTTTTGAATTACCAGTCATTTTATTATTGTTAGTCAAAACAGGTATTATCACACCAGATGATCTAGCTAGTAAAAGAAAGTATGCAATTTTAACTGCTTTTGTCATTGCAGCGATACTTACACCGCCAGATGTTATTTCACAAATTTTACTCGCATTACCAATTATCGCTTTATACGAAGTATCTATAATTTTTTCTAAATTTCTTAGTAAAAGTAAGTAAAAGAGTTTTTTCATGCATGATATAAAATTTATAAGAGACAATCCTAAAAAATTCGAAAAACAAATGTATCGTAGAGGTTTGAATGTTAATGTATCTTCAATTATTGAAATTGACAAAGCCATTAGAAAAAAACAATCTGAAATACAAGTTATACAAGAACAAAGAAATAATAGTTCTAAAGAAATTGGAAAGCTAATATCTGAGGGGAATGATGTATCAGAATTAAAAAATAACATTTCCAATTTTAAGTCTGAATTAATATCAATAGATCAAGAAATAAAAAAATATTCTAATGAATTAAATGATATTTTAAAAATATTACCAAACAGTTTAGATGATGATGTTCCTGATGGAAAAAATGAAAATGAAAATAAATTAATTAAAGAGTGGGGAACAAAACCTAAATTTTCTTTTAAACCTTTAGACCATGTTGAGATTGGTGAAAAACTAAATCAACTTGATTTCAAGACTGGAGTAAAGATATCAGGATCAAGGTTCGTTCTATTAAGAGGAAAAATCGCTTTGTTAGAAAGAGCTCTATCTGCATTTATGATAGACACTCATATAAACGATTTTGGTTTTGAAGAAATTTCTCCTCCTTATATCGTAAGAGATGAAGCACTGTTTGGCACTGGTCAACTTCCTAAATTTACTAATGATTTATTTTGTACAACAGATAAAAGATGGTTAATTCCTACAGCAGAAGTGCCATTAACTAATATTGTAAAGGATGAAATTCTTGATAAAAATATGTTACCATTAAGATTTGTTGCAAATACTCCTTGTTTTAGATCTGAAGCTGGTGCAGCTGGCACTGATACAAGGGGAATGATACGTCAACACCAATTTTCTAAAGTTGAAATGGTTTTTATAACAAATCCGATTAATTCAGATGAAGAATTGAACAACTTAGTTTCTTGTGCAGAAACTATTCTAAAAAAATTAGAATTACCGTATAGAATAATGAAGTTATGTTCTGGAGATGTTGGTTTTTCAGCTAAAAAAACATTTGACTTAGAGGTTTGGCTTCCTGGACAAAATTCAGGAAAAGGCATGTACAGAGAAATCTCATCATGCTCAAATTGTGGAGATTTTCAAGCAAGAAGGATGAATGCTAAATTTAAGGATAAAGATACAAATAAAATCAGTTTCCTGCATACACTTAACGGGTCTGGTTTAGCAATTGGAAGAACAATAATAGCCATACTAGAAAATTATCAACAAATTGAT
This sequence comes from uncultured SAR116 cluster alpha proteobacterium, assembly GCA_902537945.1. Taxonomy (GTDB): domain Bacteria; phylum Pseudomonadota; class Alphaproteobacteria; order Puniceispirillales; family Marisalimonadaceae; genus Marisalimonas. The sequence continues at coordinate 52,524 of CACBDG010000003.1, read as the reverse complement.
GGATCCATAGTTATACCTGATGTTCTTGTCCCTTACATGAAGGGAATAAAAAAAATAGAATCCTTGAATTAATCATATGACCAAAAAATTAAATAATATTCTTATCACTAATGATGATGGATACGAGTCCATTGGCTTAAAGATTTTGATAAATATTGCCAATCAATTAGGAGATAAAGTCATAACAGTATCTCCAAAAAAAAATCAATCAGCCAAATCAAAATCTATAACAATTAGAGAAAATATTAACTTTAAAGAAACATCACAAAATTTTTGGATTGTTGATGGCACGCCAACCGATTGTATGATATTTGCCTTAAATTATTTGTTTAAAAAAAACAAACCTGACTTGATTCTTAGTGGGATAAATGCTGGGAGTAATATTGGAGACGAAGTTTCTTATTCAGGCACAGTAGCTGCAGCATGGGAAGGTGCAGTGAGAAGAATAGATTCAATTGCGTTAAGTCAATATGGTGGTGATGATAAAATTAATTCTTATGAGTGTTCACAAACCAGGGGTTTTGACATCATAAACTATTTATTAAAAATCAAATCAAAAACTCCTAAGTTTTTTAATATAAATTTTCCAAACATAATTTCATCTAATTTTGAAAACGTAAAAAGTTCATTCACAACTTTAGCATCTCAAAAAATTGCTGATGAAATTTTTTTTGATAATGATTTTAGTTCTTTCACAATAGGGCGAATGATTAATGATCACAGATTTTTAATAAATACTGATTTAGAATGTTTAAGGCAAAATAAAATTTCTATAACACCATTGTCTTTAAATTTAAGTAACAATGAATTTTTTAATAAAATGAACCATGATACTTGAAAGCACAATTCAAAAAGCTAATTTAATTATGAAATTAAGATCTATGGGGATTTCTTCTAAAAACGTTTTGTCTGCAATTGAAAAAATTCCTAGAGAAATTTTTCTTCCTTCTAACTTTAAAGATTATGCATATGAAAATAATCCTCTACCTATTGGTTTTGAACAAACAATAAGTCAGCCATATATAGTTGCCTTAATGACTGAAGCTTTATCGCTTAAAGGAAATGAAGTAATTCTAGAAATAGGAACTGGTTCAGGTTACCAAACGTCTATCTTATCAATTTTATCAAGAAGAGTATATTCAATCGAACGAATCCGTCCGTTATTAGTAAATGCAATTAGTTGTTTTAAAAAACTTAAATTAACAAATATTATCTGTGAATGTGGAGATGGATTTTTGGGTTGGCCAAAATTAGCACCATTTGATCATTTAATAATTACATGTGCAGTAGAAAAAATTGATAATAGATTATTAAGTCAAGTTAGATTTAATGGTATGTGTGTGGTACCAGTAGGATCTGTTTTAGAAGGGCAAAGATTAAAAAAAATAACTATCAAAAATAATAGAGAAAATGATATTTGGGAAGATCTTGGTCAAGTCAATTTCGTTCCACTAATAAGTGATAATTATTGAAATCTTTTTAATTTTAATTTAAGTCTAATAAATTAAGGTGTTAAGATTGAGTAAAAGTTATTATATTATTTTAATTTTATTTGTTTTTGGATGTCAAAGTAACAATCTTTATGACGGTTTAAAAAAAGACTTTGCTCCTGAAAAAGAAGCCAAAATTTTTGATAAAACTTCTAGTTCAAATAATATAACTATTCCATTAAATGGTATGATAATTGTCAAAGAAAATGAGACAATTTATAGTATTGCAAACAAATATAAAGTAATTCCAAAAGATATTATTGAGGATAATAATCTCTTAAAACCTTATAAATTAAAACCTAATCAAATTTTATTTTTAAGACATGAAAACAGTTATATTATAAAACAGAATGATACTGTTGAAAAAATTTCAAAAAGATTTGCTGTAAAAAAATCAGAAATTATTAGATTAAATAAACTTACAACACCCTTTAATTTAGTAGTAGGGACCAAAATCTTAATCCCATTACTTAAAGATTTTTCAGTTGTTGACTTAATTATTAACAAAAAAGTTTATGATACAAAACAAATAACTAAAGATGAATATATTCCTAAAAATGAAAAAATTAAAAACGCTCCTTTTTTTCTATGGCCAGCAAAAGGTAAAGTTATAAAAAATTTTGGAACTTTTGGTAAGGGGCAACATTATGATGGTATTGATATTATGTTTGGTAAAAACAAACCTATTTATTCAGCTTATGATGGGGAAGTGGCATTTGTTGGTTCACAAATTGAAAGGTTTGGTAATTTAATAATTGTAAAACACAATCAATCCTGGGTTACTGCATATTGTAATTTAGGTAAGTATAATGTTAAAGTAGGTGACAAAATAAAAAAACAACAAATAATTGCATATACGCTTGAAAATAAAAATTATTTTCACTTTCAACTTAGACATAATAGAAATCCAGTTAACCCGTTAAGATATCTAAATTAATAGATTTTAATATTTTGTTTGCTGGCTAAATCTTGAATAAATTGCCAGGCTACTCTTCCTGACCTGGCGCCTCTTGTAATTGACCATTCAAGTGCCTTTGATTTAAGTTCATTTTTTTCAATAGAGATTTTGAATTCATTACAATATGCTTCAACTATCGCTAGAAATGTATCTTGATCCATATTATGAAATCCGATCCATAATCCAAATCTATCAGATAAAGAGACCTTTTCTTCTACAGATTCTGAAGGATTTATAGCTGTAGATCTCTCATTTTCCATCATGTCTCTTGGCATTAAATGTCTTCTATTTGACGTAGCATAAAAAATTACATTATTGGGCTTTCCCTCGATACCTCCGTCTAGTACAGCCTTTAGGCTTTTATAATTATTTTCACCAGCATCAAATGATAAATCATCACATAACAAAATAAATCTATAATTTTTATGTTGCGATAAAAGAAATAAAAGTTCAGGAAGTTCTGATATATCTTCTCTATGAATTTCAACTAATTTTAAAGCTTTAGATTTTGTTTTAACAATCACTTCTTTATGAACGGCTTTAACAAGAGAGGATTTGCCTGTTCCTCTTGCACCCCACAACAAAGCGTTATTTGCACTCAATTTTTTAGAAAAATTTAAAGTGTTGTTCAAAAGTGTTTCTTTCTGATTATCAATGCCTTTAAGTAGGGAAATAGAAATACGATTTATATCTTCAACTGGTCTAATTAAACCTAATTTTGACTCAAAAATAAAACCTTCACTTTGATCCAAATTATTAATTTTCTTATCTGGTGGAGCTAATCTTTCTAAAGCGTTAGCAATTCTCTCTAAAATAGAATTCAAAGTATTATTTACCATTACAAAAAACCTAAATATGTAAAAATTGTAATATATATAATTTTTAAATTTTATCTATGGTATTTCTTAGTTTTTTTTTATATAAGTTGTTATCTTTATATAAAGTTTACAATGGAGTTACTTATGATTTCAAATGCATTTGCTCAATCAGCAGCTGGAGGAGCTGGAGGCTTTTCATTACAGGGTCTTCTACCATTTATTTTAATTTTTATAATTTTTTATTTTTTACTTATACGACCTCAACAAAAAAGAGTTAAACAACATAAATTAATGGTTGAGAGTTTAAAGAGGGGTAACAAAGTTTTAACTGCTGGAGGTATTCTAGGTGTAGTGACAAAAGCTATTGATGGATCAGAAACTGTGAGTGTAGAAATTGCTTCAGGGGTAACTGTAGAGCTTGCAAGACAAATGATATCTGAGGTTCGTGGCGATCAAAAGCTAAAACCAGAAGATAAAAAATCAAATTCTAAGAACAAGTAATTCAAAATAATTTTTATGGTTTTGTGAGATGAAAAGTTTGTCGAAAATAAGATTTATTTTGATAATAGTAAGTGTGATTATAGGTATAGTTTATTCTGTTCCAAACTTTTTAAAAAAATCTCAACAAGATCAATCATTTAACTTTTTGCCAGGAAAAAAAATCAATCTAGGTCTTGATTTACAAGGAGGATCATATTTATTGCTGAAGGCTAAAATGGATGTTGTCTTTGCAGAAAAACTAGAATCACTTTTATCAGATATTAGGTCTTCACTTAGAAAATCAAAAGTTGGTTATAAAAAATTAACTATTCAAGACGATACAATATCATTTCAAAAACGAAAAGGCTTTTCAAATGACAAAATTAAATCAATTATTTTTTCATTAGATAAAAACCTTATTGTAGAAAATAAGCTCAACTCTTTTTTTATTAAATTCTCAGAACAAAATAAAATTAACATTACGAAATCTACAATGACTCAGGCTATTGAAATAGTCAGAAGAAGAATAGATGAAACCGGTACAAATGAACCAAGCATTCAACAACAAGGAACTGATCGTATAATTGTTCAACTTCCTGGTTTGGATGATCCAAGTCGTATTAAAAAATTACTTGGTAAAACTGCTAAATTAACATTTCAATTAGCTCATCCTAGTATTTTCCCAGAGGATTTGAATAAGGAATCAAAAGCTCCCCCTGGGTTTGTTAAATTACAAGAAGATAAAAATCCGGATCGTTTTTACATGATAAACAAAAGAGTTATGGTGTCTGGTGAAATGCTTAAAGATGCTAGCCCAACATTTGATAGAAACAACAGTCCATCTGTTTCATTTCAATTATCTCCTTTAGGTGGAAAAAAGTTTGGAAGAGTAACTGGTAAAAACATTGGTCGGGCATTTGCTATAGTACTTGATGGGAAAGTTGTTAGTGCTCCAGTAATACAAACACAAATATTTTCAACTGGGCAAATTACTGGTACTTTTACGGTTCAAGAAACAAATGATTTAGCATTGGTTCTTAGATCAGGCGCGTTGCCCGCTCCAATGGTTATTCTTGAAGAACGGTCAGTTGGCCCAGGTCTTGGAAGTGATTCAATTGCTGCTGGAAAGATTGCGAGTGTCTTTGGCTTAATTGCAGTAATGGTTTTTATGTTAATAACTTATGGTATGTTTGGGATTTTTGCTAATATAGCGCTTATTTGTAATATAATATTTATAATTGCATTATTAAGTTTTCTTCAAGCAACTCTTACATTGCCTGGTATTGCAGGCATAGTGTTGACTATGGGAATGGCTGTAGATGCAAATGTTTTAATTTTTGAGAGAATAAAAGAGGAATTTAATTTAGGTAGAAATATCCTAGAGGCAATAGAAGCTGGATTTCAAAGAGCTATTTCAACTATAATAGATGCTAATTTGACAACTTTGTTTGCTGCTTTGGCTTTGTTTTCATTTGGAAGTGGTCCAATTAAGGGTTTTTCAGTAACGCTAATGATTGGTATAGCAACTTCGATGTTTACTGCGATTGTAATTACTAAATATATAGTTTTATTATATTCCAAAAGAAAGGGTATTAATAGTGTTTTCTTACAGGGCTAAAAAATGAAATTATTAAGACTTGTACCAAATAATACAAATTTTGATTTTTTGCGTATTAAAGTTGTTGCTTTCTTTTTTTCTCTAATAATTTTGTCAGTAACTTTTATCAGTTTAATAATTAATAACTTAAATTACGGCATTGATTTTAAAGGAGGAATATTGCTTGAATTAAGAAGTAAAAATCTTAATACACCTAATATTAATGAGTTAAGAGAAAAAATATCAACCTTAAATGCTGGTGAGGTGTCTATACAAAACTTTGGTAAAGATACTGATTTTTTAGTTAGGATACAAAAACAGGAGGGGAATCAAAAAGAACAAATAGCTATGATTGAAAAAGTAAAATCTCTTACTGACAAAGATTACACTGTTAGAAGATCTGAATTTGTAGGTCCAGTTGTTGGTGACGAGTTAAAGACTGCAGGAATTTATGCTGTTTCACTAGCTTTGCTATCAATAATGATATATATTTGGTTTAGATTTGAGTGGCAATTTTCGATTGCAGCAATCTTAGCTTTAATTCATGACGTTTTAACAACAATTGGACTTTTCTCCATATTGCAGCTAGAATTTAATTTAGCAACAATAGCTGCTATTTTAACAACAGCTGGCTATTCAATTAACGATACCGTAGTAATATTTGATCGAGTTAGAGAAAATTTAAGGAGATATAAATCAAAAACTCACTATTTCATTTATAATAAATCAATTAATGAAACATTATCTAGAACTGTAATTACATCTGTTACAACATTATTGGCATTGTTTATTATTTTCTTTTTTGGAGGTGCAGTTTTATCCGATTTTGCTCTTGCTATGATTTGGGGTGTTATTATAGGTACTTTTTCATCTATTTTTGTAGCTGTATCACTTTTGACTTACTTTAATATTAACAAAGGTGAAAAGGTTGATGACCGCACAAATGTACCAGAATACGAGAGAGAAAACTAAAAATTAATTTCTTTGATCCACTCTTTAATTGAGCTAATCGCGATTTTCGATTGAATTTTTTTCTTTTCTCTTCCTTTTATGTTTTTTTTCCCTGTTAGCTCTAAATTTATATTAGGCATAAGTCCAAAATTTATATTCATTGGTTGAAAAGTATCGGGGTTTGCATTCATTGTGATATGTTTTAATAATGCACCATGTGCTGAATTTTCAGGTGGTAATTTCAATTCATTTTTCTTTAAGTCGTATGAGGCAAAGATGCCGGCCATTAATCCAATAGCAGATGATTCCACATATCCTTCAACACCTGTTATTTGACCTGCAAAAAATATATTTTGAGTATTTTTTAATCTCAAAAATGGGTCTAAAAGTTTAGGAGATTTTATAAATGTATTTCTGTGAAGTCCACCCAGCCTCGCAAATTCAGCATTTTTAAGGCCTGGAATTGTTTTGAAAATTTCTTTTTGTGAACCATGTTTCATTTTTGTTTGAAAACCAACAATATTGTATAAAGTACCAGATTTATTATCTTGTCTTAATTGTACAACAGCATATGGTTCATCAGTCTTATGAGGATTAGTTAATCCAACAGGTTTCATTGGACCATATCTTAATGTTTCATCACCTCGGCTAATTATTTCTTCTATGGGCATGCAACCTTCAAAAAATGGAGTTTCTTCAAAATCTTTAAATTCCATTTTTGGAGCTATTTTTATTTTTTCAATAAATTGATAATATTGTTCCTTTGAAAATGGACAATTTATATAATCATCTCCATTACCTTTGTCATATCTAGATTGTTTCCAAGCAATTGACATGTTTATAGTATCTTTATAAACAATAGGGGCAATCGCATCATAAAAAGCTAGATAATTCTCAGAAGTTTTTATTTTGATACTCTCAGCCAATGTTTTGGAGGTTAAAGGCCCTGTTGAAACTATAACTATTTGATTGTCAAATTGATTAAGGTCTTTTACTTCTTCATTTATTATATTTATATTTGGTATTGACTTAATAGTATCATCTACCTCTTTTGCAAAATTGACTCTGTCAACTGCTAAAGCGGACCCGGCTGGTACTTTGTTACGATCGGCAGTTTTCATTATCAATGAATCTGCAATGCGTAATTCTTCATGTAAAATACCTACTGCATTATATTCTTTATCATCAGAACGAAAAGAATTGGAACAAACTAATTCAGCTAAATATTTTGTGTGATGAGCTTCAGTTTTAATTTTTGGCCTCATTTCGTACAAATCGACATCTATATTGAACTTAGAAATTTGATAGGCAGCTTCACAGCCAGCTAAACCTCCTCCAATAATTACAATTTTATTAGAATTTATCATTTTATGTGTTTTTATTTAATAATTTTTTTAAAAAGATACCGGTATGGCTTTCAGCTACCTTTGATACCTCTTCAGGAGTTCCTTGTGCGACGACATATCCACCTTTATCTCCACCTTCTGGACCTAAATCAATAATATGATCAGCAGTTTTAATAACATCAAGGTTATGTTCTATAACGATCATTGTATTACCATTATTTACTAATTCCTGCATAACTTCTAATAGTTTTTTAATATCATGGAAATGCAACCCAGTGGTAGGTTCATCTAGAATATATATAGTTCTACCAGTACCTTTTCTTGATAATTCTTTTGCAAGTTTTATTCTTTGTGCTTCTCCACCAGATAGAGTTGTAGAACGTTGTCCAATCTTTATATAATCTAATCCAACTCTTTCTAAAGTTTCTAATTTTTCATAAATCAAGGGAACAGCTTTAAAAAGCTCTGCACCTTCTTTAACTGTCATATCCAGAACATCAGATATAGATTTGTCTCTCCATTTTACTTCAAGAGTTTCTCTATTGTACCTTTTTCCTTTACATTGGTCACATTTAACGTAAACGTCTGGCAAAAAATGCATTTCAATCTTTATAACACCATCACCTTGACAGGCTTCACATCTTCCACCTTTTACATTAAATGAAAAACGACCTGGTAAATATCCCCTTACTTTTGCTTCTGGTAATCCTGCAAACCAATCTCTAATATGATTAAAAGCACCAGTATAAGTAGCTGGATTTGATCGAGGTGTTCTTCCAATTGGAGATTGATCAATGTCAATTATCTTATCAATCTGCGAAACGCCATTAATTGATTTATATGGAGCAGGGATAGAGCTGTTCCCGTTTAATATTTTTGATAAACTTTTTTGTAGTGTTTGTATTACCAAAGTTGATTTTCCTCCACCTGAAACTCCAGTTACACAAGTTAGAATGCCGAGGGGAAATTCTACATCAATATTTTGAAGATTATTACCTGAAGCTCCTCTTAAAATAATATGCTTATTTGAATTAACTTTTCTTCTTTTTGTAGGGACATCAATTTTTTGAATTCCTGCAAGGTAATTTCCAGTTATACTTTCTTTATTCTCTTTGATTTCTTTTGGTGACCCTTGTGCAATAATTTTGCCTCCATTAATACCAGCGCCAGGGCCGATATCAATTATATGATCTGCAATAATAATAGCCTCTTCATCATGTTCTACCACAATTACAGTGTTACCAAGATCTCTTAATTTTTGTAAGGTATGAAGCAATCTTTCATTGTCTCGTTGGTGTAATCCTATACTTGGCTCGTCCAGTACATATAGCACTCCTGAAAGACCTGAACCAATTTGACTAGCTAATCTTATTCTTTGACTTTCTCCACCAGATAATGTTCCACTATTTCTAGAAATTGATAAATAAGACAATCCAACGCTTGTTAGAAAACCTAGCCTATCGTTTATTTCTTTCAAAACTTGTTTCGATATTGCTAGTTCTTGTTCATTTAGTATTTTATTAAGATCTAAAAACCATTTTCTTGCTTCTTCAATTGTCAATCTTGAAACATCAGCTATATCCTTTTTGTTAATTTTAACAGCTAAAGTTTCTAATTTCAGCCTTTTGCCATTACATTTTTCGCAGTATTTTTCTGATTGAAATCTTCCTAATTCTTCTTTTACCCACTTACTCTCACTTTCTTTCAATCTTCTTTCTAAATTTGGAATAATACCTTCAAATACTTTGTTTGAACGAAAAACTCTTGTTCCATCATTATAAACAATTTCAATTTTTTCATCACCAGATCCATATAATAACTTTTCCTTAATATGATCAGAAACATCTGAAAATTTATCGTCAATGTCAAATTTATAATGTTTTGCTAATGATTGTAGTGTCTGTATGTACAATTTGCTTGTATTCATAGCCCATGGAGCAATAGCTCCCTCTCTAAAAGTAAGATTTTGATCAGGTACTACTAAACTGAAGTCAAAAGCAACAGCATTTCCTAAACCATCGCATTTGTCACATGCTCCAGCTGGATTATTAAAAGAAAATATTCGTGGTTCAATCTCATCAATAGTAAAACCACTTACAGGACAAGAAAAATTAGAAGAATACACCTCTTTTTTATTACTATCAATGTCAAGAACATATAACAAACCATCTGACAATTGTAATGATATTTCAATAGAGTCGGCTAATCTTTGAATAAAATCTTTATTCTCTTCTTCCGATGATTTTGTTATTACCAATCTATCTACGACAACTTCAATATCATGTTTTTTATACCTATCAAGAGTAGGTAATTCTTCTATGTCATAAAATTCATTATTAATTCTTAGCCTCTGAAAACCTTTTTTCCTTAATTCTAAAAATTCTTTTCTATACTCTCCTTTTCTTCCACGAACTATTGGAGCTAGCAAATAGATCTTTGTGTTATCTTCCTTTTTTAAAATCTTATCTACCATTTGGCTTACTGTTTGACTTTCAATTGGTAATCCAGTAGTCGGAGAATAAGGTATACCTACTCTAGCCCATAGAAGCCTCATATAATCATATATCTCAGTTACAGTTCCTACGGTTGATCTTGGATTTTTGTTTGTTGACTTTTGTTCAATTGATATTGCAGGAGAAAGTCCTTCAATAGACTCTACATTTGGTTTTTGCATCATTTGTAAAAATTGTCTTGCGTAAGCAGATAGAGATTCTACGTATCTTCTCTGCCCTTCTGCATATATTGTATCAAAAGCTAAAGAGCTTTTACCAGATCCTGAAACGCCAGTCATTACAATTAATTTATTTTTAGGAATATCAATATCAATATTTTTTAAATTATGTTCGTTAGCACCGCGAACTTTTAGATATTGATTAAATTCATGCATGTTTTGCATTTTATTTTATTCTATCCATATGTACAAAATTTAACTTTCAATTTAGTTAACTTTGAAGCAATAAATGTCAATCAAAAAGATTAAAATTTTTGTTTTTTTTAACTAAATGATAGTTTATAATACAAAATATTCTATATGGAGATATAAAATGAGCGGAAGCGTTAATAAAGTTACCTTGGTAGGAAATTTAGGCCGTGATCCGGAAATAAGAGCAATGCAAAATGGAGATAAAATTGTTCAACTGAGTGTGGCTACTTCAGATAGGTGGAAGGATAAAAACACAGGAGAACAAAGAGAAAGGACTGAATGGCATCGTGTTGTAATATTTAATGACGCTCTAGGAAAAGTTGCAGAACAATATCTTAAAAAAGGAAGTACTGTATATTTAGAAGGTCAACTCCAAACCAGGAAATGGACTGATCAACAATCAGGCCAAGAAAAATACACAACAGAGGTTGTTCTCCAAAGGTATAGAGGCGAATTAACATTATTAGGCTCAAGATCTGAAAATCAAATAAGTAATAACCAACAAAATGCTGAAATAGATCAATCAAATCAAATATCTATGTCAGATGAAATTGCATCTGATTTAGATGATGAAATTCCATTTTAAATTGATTTAGTAATATGATATATATTGTTATATAATTAAAAGCAATATACAATATGTTGAAATTTATTAGATTTTTATAACTTATTATTGGAGCCTTCTTTGTCAAAAGAAAAAGACAATCCCTCTAGCCAATCTCTGATCTCTATTACAGATGAAATGAAAAAATCATACCTTGATTATGCGATGAGTGTGATTGTATCAAGAGCTTTGCCTGATGTAAGAGATGGTCTTAAACCAGTGCATAGGCGAATATTATACGCAATGATTGAAGGGGGATACGATTGGTCTAAGCCATATAGAAAATCTGCTAGAGTTGTGGGTGATGTAATGGGTAATTATCATCCTCATGGAGACACAGCAATATATGACTCCATGGTAAGAATGGCTCAAGAATTTTCTATGAGACTTATGCTTGTTGATGGTCAAGGTAATTTTGGATCCATAGATGGTGATCCACCTGCAGCAATGAGGTACACAGAATCCAGACTTGCACGATCGTCTGAGAGTTTGCTTAGAGATATTGATAAAGATACAATCGATTTTATTCCAAATTATGATGAGTCCCAACTTGAACCTTCTGTTTTGCCAGCAGAATTCCCAAATATGCTTGTAAATGGTGCTGGTGGTATTGCAGTGGGTATGGCTACAAATATTCCACCACATAATCCAGGTGAAGTTATACGTGCATGCAAAGTTCTTATTGAAAATCCAAATACAAGTTTAGAAGAATTAATGGAAATTATTCCTGGCCCAGACTTTCCTACTGCAGGTTTAATTATGGGAAGGGCAGGTATTAGAGAAGCTTTTAGGACAGGAAGAGGTAGTATAATTATGCGATCAAAAGCAGAAATTGTACAGACAGGTAAAAATTTTGATAGAGAAACTATAATTATTTCTGAAATTCCATTTCAAGTAAATAAAGCTCTTGTTTTAGAAAAAATAGGAGATTTGATTAGAGACAAAATTATCGAAGGTATTTCTGATCTAAGAGACGAATCTGATAGAAATGGAATGAGAATTGTTGTTGAAATTAAGAAAGATTTTCAAGGTGATGTTGTTTTGAATCAATTATGGCGTCATACTAGATTGCAAACTAGTTTTCCTGTAAATATGTTAGCTTTGGATAATGGGCAACCAAAGCAAATGGGTATCATTGAAATTCTTAATGCTTTTATAGAATTTAGATTTGAAGTGGTAATAAGAAGAACTAAGTTTTTGCTCAACAAATCGAGAAATAGAGCTCATATTTTAGCTGGATTAATGGTAGCAATAACAAGTATTGATGAAGTTATTGAGCTAATCAAAGCTTCTTCTGACCCAGAAAATGCTCGTAAAGATTTATGTGCAAAATCTTGGCCTGCAAAAGAAGTTGCACATTTTATAAAATTAATTGATGAACCAGAGTATCAAATTATTGACGACCATTATAAATTATCAGTTGATCAAGCTAAAGCTATATTAGAGCTTAGATTACAACGTCTTACAGGAATGGAAAGATCTAAATTAGAAAAAGAAACGGAAGAGTTATCTAATCAAATTAAAGAATATTTAATTATACTTTCTGATAGAACTAAACTTACAAATTTAATACAAAATGAACTTAGTGAGGTTTTAACAAAAATTGATGATCCTAGAAGAACTGAAATCAATGACAGTGTCATTGATCATGACGATGAAGATCTTATTCAAAAAGAGGATATGGTTGTTACAGTTAGTCATAGAGGTTACATCAAAAGAGTATCATTATCTACATATCGAGCCCAAAGAAGAGGTGGAAAAGGTAGAGCTGGTATGAAAATGAGGGATGAAGATACAGTTACTTCACTTTTTGTAACTAACACACATACACCAATATTATTTTTCACATCCTCAGGAATGGTTTACCAATTAAAGTGTTATAAATTACCAGAATCTGCACCCCAAGCTCTTGGTAAGCCAATGATTAATTTGCTTCCAATAGAGCAAGATGAAAAAATACATACTGTTATGCCTATGCCTGAAAATGAAGAGACATGGCAAAATTTACAAATTATTTTTGCTACAAAAAATGGAAATATTAGAAGAAATCAATTAAGTGATTTTACTAATATTCGACAAAATGGAAAAATTGCTATGAAACTTAATGAAAGTGACGAATTAGTTTCAGTTATACCATGTTCTGACAAAGATAATGTTTTACTAGCAACTAGGTTAGGTAAGGCAATAAGGTTTGATGTAAATGATGTCAGGGTTTTTGTGGGAAGAGGTTCATCAGGTGTAAGAGGCATTAAATTAAAACCTAATGATTATGTTGTATCAATGTCATTAATACCTAAGTTGGAAAAGAGATATATATTATCCGTTACTGAAAATGGTTTCGGTAAAAGAACCCCTATCGAAGATTATAGAATGACTAATAGAGGTGGTCAGGGAGTAGCAAACATAGAATGTTCTGCTAGAAATGGACCAGTTGTTGCCTCATATGTAGCTTCTGAAGATGATCAAATAATGCTTGTGACTAACTCGGGAAAACTTATACGTATTCGTGTTCATGGAGGAGAAGGGGATTCTATCAGAATAGCTGGAAGAAAAACACAAGGTGTAAGATTATTTGATGTTGATGACGAAGAAAAGGTAGTTTCTGTTGCACTGTTAACTGATAGTGATGAGGATGAAAATCCTGAAGATAATTACAATGAAGTTGCAACTGATTAACTGAGATATTAATATATCAATAGATATGTAAAAAGAGTTTTTTTGTTGAAAAGAATAGCACTATATCCAGGAACTTTTGACCCAGTAACAAACGGTCATTTAGATATAATTTATAGAGCAAGTTCATTATGTGATCTTCTGATAATTGGTGTTGCAGAAAATATTGGAAAAAATCCTTTTTTTAAAATTTCACAGAGAAAATCTTTAATTCAAGAAGCAATTAATCAAAATTTAAAAAATTCAAAAAGAAAATTAGGTGAAATTCGAGTTGAAAGCTTTAATAATCTTCTTATTGACTTTGCTAGAACTAATTCAGCAACAATGATTATAAGAGGGCTTAGAGCTGTTTCAGATTTTGATTATGAGTTTCAAATGGCGGGCATGAATGCAAGGTTGGCAAATGATATAGAAACTATTTTTTTGACTGCATCAGAATCTCATCAATTTGTTGCATCAAGATTTGTAAAAGAAATATCTCTTTTAGGGGGTGATATATCTTCGTTTGTTCCTGCAAATGTTAATATTGCAATGCTGAAAAAAAATAATTAAAAAAAAAAATTTTTTAACATAAAACTTGATTCTGTTATCATTATCAAATAGTTTCATGATGTCATAGGGCGCGTAGCTCAGTTGGTAGAGCAATTGACTTTTAATCAATGGGTCACAGGTTCGAATCCTGTCGCGCTCACCACTTTCTTTCAAATGGAATGTGGTGGTATATACAATGACTTAGCAAACAACTCATTTTAAAAAAAACTCTTTAAAATATCTAAGAGTGCCTCAATTATAATATATTAAATGCTAAAAATTGTGTTTCACTAAAGATTATGATTATAATATGAATACTATATTTTGATCTGGCGACTAAGGTATTGCTTTCATATTTTCTACTAACATAGTTGGATAGATTAAACACATGGAAGTGTATAATTAATTTATTAATATCCGTATTTTATATCTAGTTTATTTCTAACATTTTTTGGTTTCATATTTAAGATATTATTAGGTCTGATTTCGCTAAGAAAATCCATTAAAGATATTTCATTTTTTTTTAGCGTTTCACCATTAACTACCTGATTAAATCTCTCAATTGAACCATAACTTTTATTTATATAATATTCGTCAATATTGTACTGATTAACAACTTCAAAAATTTTCTCTTCTACGACGGAAATTTTTATAGACATTTTAAACCTCAAAAAATTTTAATAACATATACAAACAAAAAATTGCATAATTATCAATCAGTCTCTAATGATTTTCATGGCTGTGTTAAAAAAGTAGTCTTTTCTGTAATTAATGATTAAAATTTATACAAAAATCCTTATTGAAACAACATAACATACATGATTATAATTAACATATGAGTTCATCAGACATAGACCGTAAGATAGCAGTAATATTTGCCACTGACGTAGTTGGCTATAGCAAACACATGGAAAAAGATGAGGATGCTACTCTAGCTAGTCTAAATGACTGTAATAAGATCATTGAACCTCTTATTAAAAAACAAAAAGGCCGTATATTCAATACAGGCGGGGACTCTGTGTTTGCTGAGTTTCCCAGTGCTGTTGCTGCTGTTAATACAGCTGTAGAGTTCCAAAAACAAATTAAAGCTCGTAATGATAAAGATACAACAGATGTTAAGCTAGAATACCGCATAGGTATCAATATGGGTGATGTTGTAAAACAGGGTGATGCTAACCTTATGGGAGATGGTGTTAATGTAGCAGCTAGATTAGAAGCTCTTGCCCAACCAGGCGGAATAACAATATCCAAGAATGTTTATGATCTTGTTGCTAATAAAACGAAGTACGAATTCAATGATTTAGGAATACAAAAAGTAAAGCAGAACCAATTTCATGCTTATGATCTGTTATTAGATCCATCACAAAAGAGAAAGCTAAAGACACAATCATCTAATACCAAGATGATAGCCATGATAGGGGGTGCTATAGCTGCCGTCTTCATAGGACTGTTCTTCTCAGGAATATTGGACACAGAAACTAAATTAGATAGTAGTAAGATTGTCATACTGCCATTTAAAAGCCTAAGTGAAACTCAAAAAGAAAAACTGCTAGCTCTTGGCATATCTCAAGACCTAGGATCTAAATTAACTAAATCATCTAAATCATTGAATATACTGAATTTAAAAAAAATTCCAAAAGATCTTAAAGAAGTTTCTACATCTACAAATGCCTCTAATTTAGTTGATGGTAACATCATGCAGATTGATAACATGCTTAGAGTAAAGGTTGATCTTATAGATGGTAAGAACATATCAAATATTTGGTCAGAAACATATGACAGAGATTTAACAGGTAAAAATATATTCAAACTACAAGATGAAATTACAAAACAAATAATAAATGAACTTGTTGGCGCAGGAGCAGTATTGTCAAAGGATATAAACCAAAAGATAGCTACATCCTCAACAGATGATATATCAATTTATGAATGTATTAACTTTGCTCGAGGCGCTGTAACGCCAACTTTAAATCCAAAAGCAATTGAATGTTTAGAAAAATCAGTCAAAAAAGATCCTAACTACGCTGATGCATGGATATGGTTGGCAGATAGGAAAAGGGCACAATATTCATCATTTTCAATTACTGATGAATATAAATATATGCTTAATGATGCCTCTAAAGAAATTGATCAAGGAATAATTTTAGATCCTGAAAATGCATTCGGTTATGCGACAAAATTACAAATTGAATTTTTTAACAAAAACTGGCAAGAAATGTTTAATGTTGCTGAAAAGGCTTATAAATTAGCTGGTGCGAGACCTCATTTACTTGGTAAAATTGGGTATAGTTTAGCATATGGTGGACAATGTGAGAAAAAGGATGTTTTTAAAAGTTCAGAAAAATTTCAAACTGTAAAAAAGAATAGATGTCAGTTTCAAAGAGGATGTTGGGAAATAGGTAAAAAAGCTTATGAATTGGACACAGGAAATTATGCAACATGGGATAATTATTTATTAGCTCAATGTTATCAAACTAGTGGAGAAAGAAAAAAAGTAATTGATGTTTTAGAGCCTCTGCAACACAAAAAATTTATCTGGTGGAATCTTCATTTAGGTTTGGCATATGACTCTTTAGAAAAATTTAATATTGCCAAAAAGCATTTAGATTTTGTAAAAAATTTTTTAAAAGAAAATCATTTATCAAAAATAAAGTTTGCATTAACTAAACAAAATCAACATTTAACAACCTACCCATACATAATTAATTCTTTAAAAAAATATGGTTTTGAATAATAGATTTGACAAAGATATTAGAAATAGAATGTACTATTTATATTTTTTATCATTTCCAAATTTTCTTAAAAAATAAATACCAATTTATGCCTAAAACCTTTTCAATTTTTTTTGTAGACCATCCAGCACGATCCATAGCTGGTATAAAATTTTGAAACTGGCTAAGTTTTGACATTCCATCCGGCATTGGTGGAACTACTTTATAAGGTGTTGTTACATATCGCCCAGTACCTTTATCCTTTTGTAAATATTCAAAAAAGGAGATATCCTGATCTTGAACCCAATCTGTTCCGATACCAACCTGATCTTCACCAACAATATTAATTAGATAATCCATAGCGCTTATACAGTCATCTATATTGCTATCAGAACCTTTTGGTAAAAAAGGGGTATAACTCGCAAAGCCTATCATTCCATCTTTGTTTGCAATCTCTTTTAACTGGTCATCTGTTTTGTTTCTTGGATGTTTTTTAAGTGCAGGGCAGCAATGTGTATAAGTTACAGGAGCGTTAGATAGGCTTATTGTATCTGAGCTTGTTTTTGCTCCTACGTGAGACAAATCTATAACCATACCCAGTCTATTCATTTCTAGAACTACATCTTTACCAAAATCTGACAGACCTCCATCATTCGTTTCCCAACATCCTGAGCCAACTAAATTTTGAGTGTTATATGTCAGTTGAGCTATTCTTATTCCTAAATCATAAAAAATTTTAAGTTTTTTTAAATCATTTTCTATAGCGCTAGTATTTTGCCAACCAAGTATAATTCCAACTTTTCCTTCAGTATGAGCTTTAACAATGTCTTCATATTTTTTTACATGACAGATTATGTCGCTATTTTGTTCGAAGTGATCATTCCACATTGTTAAATTCTCTATAGTTTGACTGAAGTTTTCCCAAACACTGCAAGTACAATTTGCTGCAGTAATTTTTCCTTTTTGCATATCTTTAAAAACTGATCGAGAAAACTTTGCAATTACAAGCCCGTCAATAGACATTTTTTTAATATGATTGTTTGTAGACTTGGAATTATTGTTCATATTATTGTCCTAAACGTTCTATGAATTGACATATATGTATATTTAAGTCTTTAGCTCTAGTTTCAGTAAGCATATGTCCTCCATTATTAAGGCTAATTAATGTTGAATTTTTACATATTTTATTAAGTTCTTCTCCATGATGTATTTTCATTAATTTATCATCAACAGCGTTGATTAGTAGTTTTGGCAATTCAAGTTTATTTAATTCTTTGCCAATGTCACAATCCAAAATAGTCTTTAGTCTTTTTTCAATGAATGAATAATTAATTTTTTTATTCTTTTGCATTGAAATATAATCACAAAATTCTTTTTTGAATTTTTCTATGTAATTAGCTGAATAAAGAAGTTTACATTCACTTTTAAGAAATGAAATTCTATCAAGTGTTTTTGCGTTTTTTATGCGTCTTTTTTGTAATGATCTAAAGTCATTATCTTTTTTATTCCATGGATTTATTAAAATGAGACTCTTAAAATTTTTTTTATTTATTTTTGCTAAAAATGTTCCTAAACCACAACCAGTTGAATGACAAACTATATGAAAATAAACATTATCCCATTTTGTCAAAGCATTATTTATTGCCAGAGCTTTATTTTCAAAAGTGACTGTGTCAGATTGATTAAAAATCTTTGATTTTTCAAAATGAATATCATCATATTCAAGTAAATTAAATTTTTTTTCTATTAATTCCTTAAATTTTGTAATCCCAAATGGCCCTCTTGTTTTTGGTAATAGTAGCAAAATATTGGCCTTATGATTGTTCTTATCAAAACTGCCATGAAAAGTTAATGTATCATATTTGTTTAAAAAATTTTCTTTATTTCTCAAAATAATTCCTTGTTTTTTCCATTAAAATTCATTTTTGACAACTTTAATTAAAAAATATTTTCAATAAGGTTTTTAACAGAATTTATGTTATGAATTGGAACATGCTTATCTACATGTCTCAAAATTGTTTTTATGCTATTAACCTTTGGCTCAAATTTTTCATATCTTAACAATGGATTAAGCCATATGATATTATTAGTAAAAAGAGACAGTCTGTTCATTTCAAAATCTAGGTTTTGGCTATCATCTCTTTCTAATCCATCTGTTATTAATACCAATGTTTGATTTTGTGTAAGTATTCGTCTAGACCAATTAAAATTAAAATCTTTAATTGAACTTGTTATTTTTGTTCCAGCAGCCCAATCATTTACAAATTTTCCAACTTTATCTAATGAATCATCAATATCTTTGTTTTTTAGAAATTTTGTAATTCTTGTTAATTTTGTTCCAAAGGTAAAAATTTCTACATCTTTATGTTGTTGCATCAAAATATGACTGAAAAATAACATTATTCTACTGTAGCTTTCCATAGACCCTGATATATCAATTAAAATTACAATTGGTCTGAATTTTTTTACCCTTTCTTTAAATGCAAGTTTGATGAAACCATTGTTCTTTACACTGTTTTTAATTGTATATTTAGTAGAAATTTTACTACTCTGATCATTTCTTCTCCACCTTCTAGAGATTTGAGTTTTAGATTTAATTAAAAACTTTCCAATTTCTTTTTCAGCTTCTTTTATTTCTTTCAAAGACATCATTTCAAAATCTTTGTTGTTAAAAGCAGATTTATTTGACCAAGACATTTTAGAATCGAATATAATCTCATCTTTTTTTTCTTTTTCTAAATATTTATTCTGTTTTTGAATATTATCGCTAATTCTTTTCAGTTGTTTTTTATTAGTTGTAGGTGCTTTTTGAGTTCCTATTTGTGGCAATAATAAATTAAACATTTGTTGAAGAATTTTAGGGTTTTGCCAAAACAAATGAAAACATTGATCAAAAATTTCTTTATCTTCATTTTTATAAATAAGATTTGAATGTAATGCCCAATAAAATTCATTTCTACTTCCTATTTTTAGAATTTTTATTGAATTCAAAGTATCAATTGATGACTGGTTTCCTATTTTAATACCTGAGTTTCTTAACAACCTTATAAATCGCAAAATATTTTCCAATAATTTACTCTCGACATCCATAATTTTAATTTGCGAATTTAAAATTTTCTTACTTTCTATAAATCATTGACATTTCAGCTTGAATCGTTGCTAGTATATTTGATGCTTCACTATCTTTTAATTTTTTAATGTCATCTTGATTTTTTAATAAAGTACCAATTGTAGATTCTATAACCTCAGGATTTATTGTTATGTAGTTAAGTTCAACAATTGCTTGAGCCCAGTCTATGGTTTCTGCTATTCCAGGTTGTTTAAAGAGTTCAATCTTTCTTATTTCTTTTACAAAATGGATTATAGATTTTGATAATTCTTCATTAATATTAGGAATTCTAGATTTAAGAATTTTTAATTCTTGTTCAACATCAGGATAATCAACAAAATGATATAAGCATCTTCTTTTGAGGGCATCATGTATTTCTCTAGTTCGGTTTGAGGTTATAATTACAATTGGGGGTTCTTTTGCTTGAATTGTTCCAATTTCTGGAATTGTCATTTGCCAGTCAGAAAGTAGTTCTAATAAGAAAGCTTCAAAAGGGGGATCCGCTCTGTCAATTTCGTCAATTAGTAAAATTGGAAAATCTTCTATCTTTTCAGCTGATATGGATTTTAGTAATGGTCTCTCATGAAGGTATTTTTTTGAATAGATATTTTCTTGATCACCTTTTTGAATAGATATCATTTGGGCAGCAAAATTCCACTCATAAGCTGCAGAAGACATATCTAATCCTTCATAACATTGTAAACGTATAAGAGGTCTAGAAAAAATTTTAGATAGAGATTTAGCTAATTCAGTTTTTCCTACCCCAGCTTCACCCTCTAGTAGAAGTGGTTTTTTTAATTTTAGTAATAAGTAAATTGATGTACTTAAGCCTTCATTTGATATGTATCCAATTTTTGATAATTGGGTTGTTATTTCATCAACATTTTTAATTTGCTTACCATTTACCATTTATAATCTCATTCTTTTAAATTAATTTAAAAATTAATTGTAATTAGTTTTGTTTTTGTGCATTGTTTTAAAATGTAATTAGTTTGTAATCAAAAAGTAATATGAACAATATTACAAGCATTATTTCGATAGTCATAAATCTTATTAGATTTGTATTTGGGAGGGCAAGAAATGGAAATTTCTTTAAAAATCAATGGGAAGGATGTAAAGGCGGAAGTTAAGCCTAATACTCTATTATCTACTTTTATACGTGAGAATTTACAATTAACGGGTACTCACATAGGCTGTGATACATCACAATGTGGTGCATGTGCCGTTCATTTAAATGGAGATGCTGTAAAATCTTGTGCTATTTTAGTTGCGCAAGCTAATGGAGCAGAAATCACAACGATTGAAGGAATTGCTAATGGTGATGAGCTGCATCCAATGCAACAAGCATTTCATGAAAATCATGGTCTACAATGTGGATATTGCACGCCGGGTATGGTTATGAGCTCAATAAAATTAGTAGAAAACAACCCTAACATTTCTGAAGAGGAAATTCGTAAAGGGTTAGAAGGTAATATATGTAGATGTACAGGTTACCACAATATAGTTAAATCAGTAAAACAAGCTGCAACAGTGATGGGAGGATAAGCTAATGCCAGATGGAGGTTCAACAGGAATAGGTGCTTCAGTAAAAAGAAAAGAAGATTATAGATTTTTGGTGGGTGAGGGTAATTATACCGACGATATTAACAGACCAAACCAAACTTATACTTATATGTTAAGATCTAGTTCTGCTCACGCAAAATTTTCAATAGATACTTCTAAAGCGTCAAAAGCAAACGGCGTCGTCAAAATTTTTGTAGGAACAGATATGGAAGTTGGGAGTATCCCATGTGGTTGGCAAGTAGATTCAAAAGATGGAACCCCAATGAGAGAGCCAGCTCATCCTCCAATAGCAAAAGACAAGGTAAGATATGTTGGAGAAATCATAGCAGTGATTATTGCAGAAAGTCTAGAGGATGCAAAAAATGCGGCTGAATTGGTAGATGTTAATTATGATGACATTCCTGTAATTATAGATATGCAAGATGCGTTAGATAATTCAAAAGGATTAGTTCACGATGAAATTGACAGTAATGTTTGTTATGATTGGGAGTTGGGAGATAGTGAAGCTGTAGACAAAGCAATTTCTGAGGCAGCTCACATTACTAGTCTTGATATAAGAAATAATAGATTAATTCCTAATGCTATGGAAACCAGGTCAGCAATAGGTGATTATGAACACGCAACAGGTCAATACACACTTTACACAACAAGTCAAAATCCACATGTAATAAGATTGTTGATGGGTGCTTTTGTTCTTGGTTTACCTGAGCACAAATTAAGAGTTATAGCACCTGATGTAGGTGGTGGATTTGGGTCAAAAATTTTTCATTATGCAGAAGAAGCAATTGTAACTTGGGCATCAAATAAAATTAGAAGACCAGTAAAATGGACTTCTGATAGATCAGAAGCCTTTATTTCTGATGCTCATGGTAGAGACCATGTTACATCTGTAAAATTAGCTTTAGATAAAGATGGAAAGTTTTTAGCTTTGAAAGTTGATACTTTAGCAAATATGGGTGCGTATCTATCAACTTTTGCATCAAGTGTTCCTACTTATTTATATGCAACACTTTTGGCAGGCACTTATACTACTCCTGCAATACATTGTAATGTAAAATCAATTTTTACTAACACTGTTCCTGTTGATGCATATAGAGGTGCAGGTAGACCAGAGGCGACTTATCTAATTGAAAGAATTGTAGATAAAGCAGCTAGAGAGATGGGAATAAGTCAAGTTGAAATCAGACGTAAAAACTTTATTCCTGTTGACGCTTTTCCTTATCAAACGCCAGTAGCATTGCAGTATGATAGTGGAAATTACAATGCAACACTTGATGCGGCACTTAAGAAAGCTGATTATGAAGGCTTTGCAGCCAGAAAAGCAGATTCTGCAAAAAGAGGCATGTTAAGAGGAATAGGTTTTTCAACATATCTTGAGGCTTGTGGTATAGCACCCTCTGCTGTAGTTGGTTCCCTTGGAGCCAGAGCAGGACTGTTTGAGTGTGCAGAGGTTAGAGTGCATCCGACTGGATCTGTAACTGTATTTACCGGCTCACATAGTCATGGGCAAGGTCATGAAACTACATTTGCGCAGCTTGTAAGTGAAAAGTTAGGCATTTCTACAGACATGGTAGAAATAAGTCATGGGGACACGAATAACATACCATTTGGAATGGGTACTTATGGATCTCGATCTTTAGCAGTAGGTGGTGAGGCCATTGTAAAAGCTATGGACAAGGTTATTGCCAAAGCTAAAAAGATTGCTGCTCATATAATGGAAGCTTCTGCTGATGATATTGAATTAAATAATGGAAATTTTGAAATTGCTGGAACCGACAAATCTATGTCTCTAGCTGATATATCATTAGCAGCTTATGTGCCCCACAACTATCCTCATGAAGAATTAGAACCAGGATTAGATGAAAAAGCTTTTTATGATCCTCTTAATTTTACTTATCCAGGAGGTTGTCATATCTGTGAAGTAGAGATTAACCCAAATACTGGTGAAGTTAAAGTTGAAGGCATGACTGCAGTGGATGATGTAGGAAAAGTTATAAATCCAATGATTGTTGAAGGACAAATTCATGGAGGTTTAGCTCAGGGTATTGGTCAGGCTCTGCTTGAAAATGCGGCTTATGATAATAATGGGCAACTTCTTTCAGGTTCTTACATGGACTATGCAATGCCACGTGCCGATAATTTTGTTGATTTCAAAGTAGGTAATGAAGTTACACTTTGTACACATAATTCTCTTGGCGTAAAGGGTTGTGGTGAAGTCGGTGCAATAGGTTCTCCACCTGCTGTTATCAATGCAGTTGTTGACGCTTTATCAGAACTTGGTGTTGATGACATTTCAATGCCTGCTACTTCTGAAAAGGTTTGGAATGCTATAAATCAAGCCAAAAATAAAAATTAAGGGAGTAAGCCATGTATGAATTACAATATTCAAAGCCATCAAGTGTGAATGATGCGGTTGCTGAAGTTAAAAATTCCTCAGATGCCAAATTTCTAGCTGGTGGAATGACAATGATACCAACATTAAAAGCTAGACTATCCTCTGCTGATTTACTTGTTGATCTTAAGGGATCTAACTTGAGTAATATATCAGTTTCAAGTTCTGAAGTTGTTGTTGGTTCTATGACACGCCATTGTGATGTTGCTTCTTCTAATGATATAAAAGGTTCTTTACCTGCATTGGCTAAACTTGCTGGAGGTATTGGAGACCATATGGTTAGGAGTTGTGGTACAATTGGTGGTTCTTTAGCGAATAATGACCCTGCAGCTTGTTATCCATCTGCAGTTTTAGCTTTGGATGCAACAGTAGTTACGAATGAAAGATCTATTTTGGCAGCTGACTTTTTTGAAGGGATGTTTGAAACTGCATTGAATGAAGATGAAATAATTACTGAGATTAAGTTTCCAATTCCTGAAAAAGCCTCATATATCAAATTTCCTAACCCAGCTTCTAGATACGCTATGGTAGGAGTGTTCATGGTAAAGAAAACTGATGAAATTTCTGTTGCTGTTACTGGTGCAGGTGAAAACGGTGTTTTTAGATGTAAAGAGATTGAAGATGTTTTGAATTCAAACTTTTCTTTGGATGCACTGGATAATATTCAAATTTCAGATGATAATTTAACTAGTGACATTCATGCTAGTGCTGCATATAGAGCTAATTTAATCAAAGAAATGGCAAAAAAAGGGTTGAAAGATTTAATTTAGAAATACCTTTTTTGTGATTTTTAAAATTAGAAACCATTCTATGTTCATAAGAATGTTTATTTATATATGACAATAATGATTATATTTATATCAATGTATTATAAAATAAATTAATGCTTAAGGTGAAGGATTTTAAAATTGTATATTACTTTAACTTTTTGAAGATTTAATTTTTTTAATATACGAATGTTCTATCAGCTTCTAAAGATAAGTTAAGTAAAGTTTTTGGTAAAACCTTTCTAGAATTTGTATCCTTTAAATCTTGATCTGTTACACCTCTAATTTCGCATGAAATTGCTGAAACATATATTGGAACTTTATTTTCTTTAAGTAAATCAAAGTGTTCTTTTAATTTTCCAGTTCCTAAGCCTACTAAATTATCAAGAACTGGGGCCCTCATTAGACTAACTGCGTCAGCATTTAAGAAAACTATGACTTCATGACCTTCCTCTACTGCAGTTCTAGCTAACATAAATCCTAATGAGGCTTTAGTTGGGTTACCTGTTCCATTTGTAATATTGAATAAAATTTTAGCCATTGTTTAACCCCAATTGATTTAAAAGATTAATAATTAATTATTATTTACTTAAATAAAAAGTTTAAAAAGTTTGTGATTTTTAAAATGATTAACTATTGGTCAAAAAAACATTACAACTGATAAATTATCATCTCTATGTCTATTGACTCATAACAAATCCACCATTTGGAGAAATTGTTTGGCCAGTTACAAATTTTGATTCGTCGGATGCAAGATATACTGCTGCCCAAGCAATATCATCAGGGGTTCCAAAATTTTTCATAGGCGTAACAGATTTTACCATTTTTTTTACATCACCTAAGCTGTTCGTCATATCTGTGTCAATGTAACCAGGTGCAATTGCATTTACCCTTATATTCCTAGATGCTAATTCTCTAGCTGTTGCTCTTGTGAAACCAAGAATAGCTGATTTTGCTGCAGAATAATGAGGAGATGAAGGACCACCTGTTGTGCCTAAAACAGATCCCATATTAATAATGGAAGCCTGAATTTGATTATTCATTATTTTAAGAGCTTCTCTAGTACAAAAAAAAGTTCCATTTAAATGAATTGAAATCATTTTATGCCATTCTTCATCAGACATATTTACTGTCACATCAAAATGACTTTTAATTTTACCTGTTTCGGCAAACTCTTTACTTTGTAAATTATTAACTTTTATTCGATCAGTAAGTAAATCTTCCCTATCCTCAAATCCGTTTATGCCGGCATTGTTTACAAGAATATCTAATTGTTTATGTTTTGAGTGTACTTTTTTAAATATTTCTTTTACGTTCGAGGAATCTGAAACGTCCATGTAATATGCATTCCCGTCAAGCTCTTTAGCCGTTTTTGTTGCATCATTAATATTAACATCACACAAAATAACATTTGCTCCTTCATTAAAAAAATGACTTGCTATTGAGGCGCCTAAGCCTCTTGCACCACCTGTTATCAATGCTACTTTATTTTTTAATCTATTCATAATTTAGTTAATCCTTTATATAAAAACTCAACCATTAAAATTAAAAAAAATAAAGAATTATTTTGAAATCTTGCTATTTAAAAATTTGAGATATATTTTGTTAATATGTCAACAATACATAAATCAATAGTTAGCAAATTTTTTGAAGATTTTTCTATTGGTGACAAATATGTATTATCCTCAAGAACTCAAACGAGTGCTATTTTTTCAATGTTTCAAGCCGCTTCAGGAGATAATGATCCGATCCATTATGATAAAGAGTTTTGTAAACAAAGAGGGCACCCAGAAATGTTAGCACATGGTTTGCAAGTTTTAATCCAAACTGCAGCTGGCGCTGGTTCTTTTCCATTTGAAGTAAGAGACAGTTTGCTAGGATTAATTGAAGTTTCAGGAAAAATGTTAAAACCTGTTTATAGAGAAGATACATTATATCCTGAATTAGTTATATCAAATCTTATTTCACAAAACACAACTGGGATAATAGAAATGAAAGCTCTAGTAAATAATCAAAATAATGTTCTGGTTTTTGAAGGATTTCACAAATATTTAGTGAAGAAAAAAATTAATGATAATTAAAAATATTAAGAATTTTGTATACTGTATTGTTTTCATTGCTTTATTTATTTCTAAATTTGCATTATCAGACCTTAAGAATTGTAAATATAATGAAAATATTTGTAATAAATTAAATCAAGTTGTTGGTATTAAAACTCCTATGATGGTAGCAAGTGGCACTATAATAGATGATGATTTTATAGTGACTAATAGGCATGTAGTAGAAGATCATAAACAATTAATAATTAGATATTATAATGGAGAAATCAAAAAAGCATTTCCATTATCACATAATTTTCCTGCTGATTTGGCAATTTTAACCTTAAACAAACAAAAAAAAAATCCTACAAAACTATTAAAATTGAACAAAATAAATGGAATGATAAGAGTTATAGGTTTTGATCAAGGAAGAAAATCAAATAGAATATATGATAAAGGCAAAGTTATTGCTTATTCAGACACCAACAAATATCCTCAGTCCAGAATACATACTGATGCAAAGAGTCTTCCTGGAAATAGTGGTGGCGCAGTTGTTGATGATATTGGCAATTTGGTTGGCATTCTTGCCTCAGGAGATGGAAATATTAATGAAATTATTCCAATATCCCTAGTAAATGAAGTGATCAAAAGAACTGATCTAAAACATGAAGATAATTTTTTTAAAATTGGAAAAAAAATAAGACTATGTGCTGATAATCTCGAAGAAGCCCAATATGTTCAAAAAAATCTTGATGATAAAATAAAAAAAAATATTGATACTTATTGTTGGAATTCTCAAAACAAGCAACTCATTGATCAAGCAGGTCAAACTTTTGGAAGGTTAGGAGATCTGAATAAGGCAAGAAAGTTTCTTGAGAAGAGTATAAAACTTGATCCTTCTAGCCCAAACTCTCTTATTTCTTTAGCTATTGTATATCACATACAAAGAGATTTAGAAAAAGAAAAGCCCTTAATATTAAGGTTGCTTAAGCTTACTCCTGAAAATCCCCAAGTCTTGAGATTAGGTGTCCAAGTTGCTGGTATTTTAAAAGACAAGGAAATGTCTGAAAATGTTTTAGAACTTATGACTAAGTATAATAGAGAAGCGTTACCGCTTGCAAAAAAATTTATTGAAAATGCATTTAAATCTAATCAATAAGATAATTATCTGAAGGGTCTGGGATCCAGCCATATCTAGTTATTTTTTTACCTTTTTGTATAGCTCTTTTTTTTAAAAAACTTAATATATCATCTTTGGATGAATTTGGATTTTTGTTCAGGTATCTTGAAACTAAAGCGACTAATCTTGGAACAGCATAACTTGTGCCACCTGTTGAAGCCCTCACCCCTCTATGATCGATTACTTCTACGCGTTCTGCTGGCAAGATAAAATCAACCGAAGATCTTCCATAGTTTGATCCTCTCCCAAGCCTTCCTGTTTGATCTGAAGATGTTACTGTAATAATGTTTTCTAATTCTAATGAAGCAGGATATATAGGTTTTTTATCAATATTAAAACCGTTATTTCCTGCGGAAACAATAAAAAGAATATCTTTATGTTTCTTCAAAGCTTCTTTAAAGCAAACCCAGTCTGAAATATTATCTGAACCCATTGATAAACTTACAAGCTTAATTGAATTTTCAGCAATATGGTCTATCAAATCTTTAAATTTGCACATATCATTAGCTGGAAACCTATATGGCGCTATCTTAGATTTAGGAGCCTCTTTTGATAATACACTAAATACTGTTGTGCCGTGGTGTCTGGGATAAAAGGGATTTTGTCTTGGGTCACTATCAAATGGTTTATTATCATTATCCCAAAAATCATATCCAATTATTTTTTTATTTTTAGTTGCTATATTTTTTTCAAATTTTTCTATTGTATAATTTATACCAGTATCAATTAAACCAATTATATTTTTATCACTTTCATTATTTATAATGGGTAAATCTGGATTTAGAAATTTTGTTTCTATTATATTATAATTAAACATATCCACTGAATTTATTTTAATCGGGATATCTTTTTTGTCATAAATCAATACTCTAGCACTATTAATTTTACAATTCTTGTTAGAGCGTACTTCTATGATGGGCTTATTTAAAAGACTATAAAAAGTAAAAATAAGTTTTTGGATTTCCTTTTTTCTAACAAATGATTGTAATTTTAATTTTATTTTTTTATTATTATTTATAAGTAATTGATAATTATTGCTTTTTTCTGTTGTAATCCATTCGTCTTCAATATTTTTATTCGTAATATTAGAGACTAATTTAGAACAAAATTGATCATGATAATTTTTAACTTCATAAAGCTCATAATTATTTGTGTTACCAAAGCTTACCCTGGGTAAAAGTATTATAAAAACGCTTAAAATCAAAAATTTATTAATTAATATCATTTTTTATTTTCTTAAAGATGGAAGTCCAACCCCTGTAGCTTCAAAACCTCCATCTACAGCTAAAATTTGACCGGTAATGTATGATGCTTTTTCAGATGCTAAAAAGTAAATAGCATTGGCTATTTCATTTTCAATTCCATATCTATTTAATGGAATTGCATCATGGTATGCATCTATTATGTCTTGAGTGTGAACTGCCATAGCAAGTTTTGTTTTTACTGGTCCGGGTGCAACACAATTAACTCGGATTCCATATTCACCTAATTCAGCAGCCTGTTGCTTCGTAAGTTGTATTATTGCCGCTTTTGATGTTCCATATGCAACTCTTAATGTCGACGCTCTAAGTCCAGATATAGATGCTATATTGATAATGCTTCCTTTAGTAGTTTTTAGATAATTGATTGCCTTTTGTGAGCACATAAAAGCACCATCTAAATTTGTTTTCATTACTTCATTCCATCGTTTAAAGTCTGTCATCTCTATTGAACCAAAATCTGCAATACCAGCATTGTTAACTAAAACATCTACTCTGTTATGCCATTCAAGAATTTTCTGAAACATCATATCTACGTTGTTGAAATCTGAAATATCATAACAAAATGATTTCATTGAATTATTTACTAAAGATAAATTTGAAAGCTCGTTTTTATCTCTATCAACTATTGCTACTTTATAATCATTTTGACTAAATAATTTTGCAGTTGCTAGACCAATTCCTCTTGCAGCACCTGTTACTATAGCTAATTTTTTCTTAGTTGATACCATAATCTACTAACTTAAGAAATTAATCGTTATCTAACAAAGGGTTTGATGGTCTTTTTTCTAAGTCGGATTTCCACCGATAAACATTTTTATACTTTTGTCCAAAATCAATTTTTAACATATTAGATAGATTGAACATAAAATGGCTAGTTATATCAGCTATGGTAAATTTATCACCTAAAAGAAACTTATTTTTAGATAGATGTGGTTCGATTCTATTTAATAAAATATCAAACATCTCAATTCCACGTTCAACTATTTCTGGAGACTGATTGATGCTGGTTCGAGTTCCTGGAACAACCTTTCCCTTAAAAAATGATGTTTTATTTCGTACAGAATGTAATAGTGGTAAAAACCCATCTAACTCAATTCTTCTATTCCACATATCAATAATTGCTCGTTCTTCTGTATCATTTCCAAATAATTTTGAGCTGTTAGATTGTTCATCCAAATAACGACAAATTGAAATTGTTTCTGTAATTATTGTCTCGTTTTCTAACTCTAAAAAAGGAATACAATTAAAAGGATTCATTGAATTATATGGTTCCTTGAACAATTCATCTTCTCTAACATTTACTGAAATTGTTTCTAATTTTAATTCTTTTTCTCTTAAAAACATTTCAACTCTAAGAGCATTTGCAGCTGGTGCAAAAGTGTACAATTTCATTAAAAAATCCTTTCATTTGAATATTAATAAAAATTATAGATTAATTTTTAATTTTATATCCTGTTTTAAATATGTACCAAATTATGCTGATACAAATACTTGTAAAGATTAACATAAATATAATACTAGTAAAAATAGGAACATCTCCCACACCAAAAAAAGACCATCTAAATCCTGAGATTAAATAAACTATTGGGTTTAGTAGAGCAAAATTTTGCCAAAATGGGGGAAGCATATCTATTGTGTAAAAACTACCTCCTAAAAAAACTAAAGGTGTAATAATAAGCATTGGTACAATATTCAGCTGCTCAAAATTGTCTGAAACTATACCAATTATAAATCCTAAAAGGCTAAACGTCATACAAGTGATTAATAAAAAACAAAGCATAAAAAAGGGATATTTAATATCTAAGTCTACAAATAGATAAGAAGTGCACAATATTATTAAACCAATAGAGAATGCTTTTGTAGTTGCAGCACCTACATATCCAATAACTATTTCTACAAAAGATAATGGGGCAGATAATAGTTCATAAGTTGTTCCAATAAATTTCGGAAAGTATATACCAAATGAGGCGTTGTTTACGCTTTGCATTTGTACAGTTAACATTATAAGTCCAGGCACAATAAATGCTCCATAAGAAACATTACTAATATTATCCATTCTTGATCCAATTGCAGCACCAAATACAATAAAGTAGAGAATTGTTGATAAAACTGGTGATACAAGACTTTGTATAAGAGTTCTAAATGACCTATTCATCTCATATCTGTAAATTGCATGTATGCCACGAATATTCATAAATTATTCCTTAATTATTTTTACAAAAATTTCTTCTAATGATGTTTCTTCTGTTTGGATGTCGAAAAGATTAATCCCAATTTTGTTCATATCTGATAGCAATGATGTAATTCCAGTTCTTTCTTTACCAGTGTTATAATAATAAAGAAATGATTTACCTTCATCTATTAATTTTAAATTATATTTTTTTAGTTTTGTAGGAATAATATCTAGAGTTTTCTTTAACTTAACTTTGAGTGTTTTTACACTCATTCTTTTTATTAATTCCTTTTTTTCTTCTATCAATAATAGTTCACCGTGATTGATTATGCCAATTCTGTCAGCAATCATTTCGGCTTCTTCAATATAGTGGGTAGTTAAAATTATCGTTACACCTTCGTTTTTTAACTCTTTTATAATACTCCACATATCCTTTCGCAATTCAACATCAACTCCTGCTGTTGGTTCATCTAAGAATAGTATTTGTGGATTATGGCTTAAGGCTTTTGCAATCATAACTCTTCTCTTCATGCCACCAGACAATGATTTTATAATATTATCTCTTTTGTCATAAAGTTGTAACTTAGTCAGAAGTTTTTCAATATATTCATTATCATCTTTCCTCCCAAACAATCTTCTAGAAAATTTAACGGAATTTATTACTTTTTCAAATGGCTCAAGTGCTAGCTCTTGAGGCACTAAACCTATAAGTTCTCGCGTTTTCCTATAATCTTTAATTACGTCTAATCCATTTACTTTGATTAGACCTGAAGTAATTGATGAGAGGCCACAAATAGTTGATATAAGCGTAGTTTTTCCTGCACCGTTTGGGCCAAGTAAGGCTATTATTTCACCTTGTCTAATTTTTAGGTTTAAGTTTTTTACTGCTGTAAAATTATTGTCATATTTTTTTACAAGATTTTGAACATTTATTATTTCTGACAATTTGTTTTCCAGTAATTTGCTGTATGTAAAAATTTAAAGAGTTGTACTTTAATAAATAATACTAAATTATTGAATATCAACAAAATGGTAAATTTCAAAATTTTATATATTTAAATATATATTAATTACTTTTAAACAACAATGAAGGATTCTCATGTTAGTAAAAATGGAAATTGATCTGGCGAAAGGTTTTGCGCCTTGGAAAGAGATGTTTATACAAAATGAACATAGATTAAATGCTCATGGAGGTAAATTAGTGTTTGCAGGCACACCAAGTGATAATGAAAACAAATTGACTGTAATTATGGATTTTGAATCTATGGAATCACTAAAGAATTTTGGTAGTGATGAAGAATTGACCAAAACTAGGGTTGAAGCAGGTGCTATGGTTGAGACTGGAGTTATGACAATTATGAATGAAGCATCGTTTATAAGCACCAAGTCATAAATAAAAATTAAAATATATTTATTTTAAATTGGACAATCTTTGAATTTTGATCCAACTGTCTCAATAATTTTAGGTTGTTTTTCAACTTCATCACATATTTTTAATATTTTAGGGTAGTTTATAAATGGCTTACCTTGACAAGCTTCTCTTAAAATTTCAAAACCACCTGTGTGTTCTACAGTCCTTATACAAGTATAAATAAATATATCAGCATATGAGCATGTATCACCAGTGATAAAAGGAGCTAAATTTTTGTTTGTTATGTGATTTTCTAAATATTGTAATCTTTTATGATGTAATTTTGTTAGATTAGAAATTCCTAATTCCTTGCCACCTTCAGCTAATGTGTCAGTTAATCTTAAATTTCTCCAAAAAGGTTCATTGTGGCCAGTAATGATGTCATGAAATGGAGATAATACAAATGAGTAATAATCTTGTGCCCAACACCAATACATAGCAGATAATGCTGCATTTTCAGTTGAAGTAGGCGTGAGAGGGCCCGGATATTTATTAGTTAAATACTGAACTATGGCCAATGAATCATTTAATTCTATTCCATTAGAATTGTCTTTCAACCATGGTATCGTTCCAAAAGGAGCCTGAGTCTCTTTATCAAAGTCTTCACCCATAGGTTTACTCATAAGCAAATTAACTTTTATGTTATGCATCGCACAAATAATATTTATTTGAAGGCCCCTTCCTACAATCGGAAGATAAACAAGATCAATGTAAGTCATATTTTAAACTCCAATTTTTTTTAATTAAATTTTTGCAGATTTTAAAAAAAATGCAATTAATTGATTAGTTATTTGAATCAAATACAAAATTAATGATAAGGCTTTAATTATGATAGATGAACTTTATATTACTGGGGCTGGTGTAAGTGCAAGTAGTGGTATACCAACATTTAGAGGAAATGATGGTTTTTGGACTGTAGGAAGCGTTAATTACACACCTCAAGAAATGGCAACTAGGTCCATGTATGAAAATAATCCAGCGGACTTTTTATTATGGTATTTCAAAAGATTTGCTTCTTACAGAAATGTTAAACCAAATTTAGCGCATTATTGGTTAGCTAATAAAAAGTTAATAACTCAAAATATTGATGGTTTAGACGGTAAGGCTGGAAATAAAGACTATATATCTATTCATGGAAGATTAGATAAAGTTGTTTATTATAAAAATGAATTGGAAGAACAAGTGCCATTTGATGCAAATTGGAATGAAATAGATTTATCTTTAAATCCAAGTGATGAAGTTTTAAAAAAGGAATTGTTGAAAAATTTTAAAATCAAATTTTATAATGGTCGTTTTATACCCCAAAACGGTGTTTCTTTAAAGCCATATGTATTGTTATTTGATGAAATTTATACAGACTTATATAGAATTTCAGAAGCTGAAGATTGGATGAACAAAGCACAAAAAATAATTTTTATAGGTACGTCATTTAGCGTTAACATTACTTCTATTGCATTAAGAATTGCAATATCCAGAGGGATAAAAATAGATATAGTAGATCCCAACCCAATTAAGATTAATTATGATAAAGTAAATTACCACCAAATGAATGCTGAAGAATATAGTAATTTTAGAAATTTAAATTAAACATTATTTATTAATAGGAATCCATGTTGCACTTGCATATGCAGCTAATCTTTGATCTTCTCTATATAAGTGAGATTGTAAAAAAATAATCGTTTTACCTTTTTTAATAAAACTTCCTTCGCATTTGACTTGCCCTCCATTGATTGGAAGAAGGTATTTTACATTCATTTCTAATGTTGCTCCAGCACCCATTTCATGATGTAATAAATGGCCCATAGATACATCTAAAGCGGTAGCTATGACTCCACCATGAAGAGTTCCTTGAGGATTGAACAAAGGACTTTTGGCTTCAAATGAGACTATACACAAATCATCTTCATAAGTAGTTTGAAAACCGAGAAACCTTGAAAGATAAAAGGAGCCAAAATCTTGTTCATCAGAACTATCTGCATCTGAGAGCATCTTTGCGCCTAATTGTTTTATTTTTGCAGAATTATCCATAAAATTTTCCTTTAATAATTGATTATTGAAAGAACAATTTATAATTTTTTAGTTGATACGAAATTTTGTCAACTTATCAAAATCAAAAATTATGCCATGTCCAGGCATTTCAGGAGCTTGGGTAAAACCTTCTTTAACTTTAAGAGGAGATTCAATGAATTCGTCAATTCTCCATGCATGGAATTCCAAATAAGAGGCATTAGGGCATGATGCGAGTAGATGTACATGTAATTCATGAACTCCATGAGAACATATTGGTAAATTATTTATTTCTGCTAATTTTGCTACTTTCATGAAAGGCGTAATACCTCCACAAGTTGTTAAGTCAGGTTCAAGAAAATCAACACCACCAACATTAATAAGTTGATTAAATTCAGAAAGAGTATGAAGATTTTCACCCGCGGCAATGGGGATTTTCCCTAAAGATCTTAAGTGAGCATAACTTACAAAATCATCTGGTTTTATTGGCTCTTCAAGCCAAACTAAATTAAATTTTTCTATCTCTTTAAAAGCTATTACAGCTTGATCAATTCTCCATGCCTCATTAGCATCTGCCATTAACATAATGTCATCTGGTAAATGAGTTCTCATGGCATCTAATCTTTTAATATCCTCAGATAAATATTCTCTACCTAGCCTCATTTTGATTGATCTGAAGCCGTCATCAAGAGATTTAGAAGCTCCATTAAGCAATTTTTCTATTGTAAAGTTTAAATCAATATTTCCTGCATAAGCTAATACTTCTTTTTTACAGCCACCGAGCAATCTCCATAATGGTTCATTTAAGCATTTACCTTTAAGATCCCAAAGTGCAACATCAACAGCAGCAATAGCAAAACTTACAGGTGCACCCCTTCCGGCATAGTGGGTGGCTTTCCACATTTCTTTCCATAGTAACTCAATTAATCTAGGATCCTTTTTCAAAATAATAGGTATAAAACTATTTTTTATAATTGCAGCAATTGCTAAACCTTGATTTTCATGAACAGTGATATAACCAATGCCATGCGCTCCGTTATCATTAATGATTTTACAGACTACTAAATCAAATGCTTTCATGACACCGGCAGCGAAAGCCTCTACAGGTTCAGGTAAAGGTATTTTGTAAGCATTTACTTCAATTTTTGAGATTTCCATTTTATTTCCCTATCAAATATAAGCGTTATAAAAACTCAAACCCTTCAAAATTGTTTTTAATTTTTTCATCACAAATATTTTTATAATTTGCAACTCCACCGACATAGGGCATAAAATTCCTCGATTTTCCTACTATGTTATCACCATTATACCAAGAATGAGCTAATGGGTATAAAGTTGAGTTTGCAACTTCATTATTATGATTAACCCATTCATTCTGACTATTTAAATTTGCTGAAACAGTATTAAAATTATTTTTTTGTTTATGAACGATCAAATTATGAACAAAATCAACATGTTGCTCTATTGATAATATCATCTGACTTTTTACACCCGGGCTTTGAGGTCCTGTAATCATAAAAAGATTAGGGAAGTTTGATACCATTATACCTAAATATGTTTTTGGACCTTTGTCCCATATTGATTTTAAGCTTGTATCGTTTTCATTTCTGATATCTATTGCATTAACTGCTCCAGTCATTGCATCAAAGCCTGTTGCGAAAACTAAATCGTCAAATAAGTATTCGGTATTATTTGTAATTAATCCATTATGAGTAATTTTCTCAATTCGATTATTTGAAACATCAATTAACGATACATTTTCTTTGTTATAAGTTTCAAAATAGTTACTATCTAAACATAGTCTTTTTGTTCCAATCGGATGATTATTGGGACATAGTAATTCAGCAGTTCTTTTGTTTTTGACAATTTTTCTAATTTTATTGCGTACAAACTCTGCAGCTGTTTCATTTGCTTTCTCATCAGTTAATAGATCAGTAAAAGCAAATAACATGGCTTGGCCACCTTCTTGCCAAGCCTTTTCATAAATGTCATTTCTTTCATATTCACTTACATCAAAAGCAGATTGAGTTGGTGGTTGATATTTAGCTATCCCAAAAGAAGAATTTTTGGCAAGATTTCTATATTTTTTATAGTTTTTCTTATACTCATCCCTTCGATCATCCGGCAGATCTCTGTGTCTTGCTGGTAAACTAAAGTTTGGAGTGCGTTGGAAAACTAATAACTGTTGTGCAGTTTCTGAAATTATTGGAATTGATTGAACGCCAGATGAACCCGTGCCAATGATACCAACTCTTTTTCCCTTAAAGTCTGGCATTTTTTTGGGCCAAGCACCAGTATGGTAGATATTTCCTTTAAATTCATTTATTCCAGGAAAATGAGGTGTGTTTGGGGTAGACAAATTTCCAGTTGCTAAAATTAAGTTTTTAGAAGTGATAACTTCATCTCTATCAGTTTTTATGAACCAATTTTGATGCTTTTCATTAAAATTTGCTTTCGTTATTTTTGTGTTAAAATTTATTTTATCTCTTAAGTTAAATTTTTTACTGACATATTGAGCATATTTTAAAAGTTCTGGTTGAGTTCCATATTTTTCTTTCCAATTCCACTCTTGTTGTAATTCTTCTGAAAATGAATATGAATAATCCATACTTTCAATATCGCATCTAGCTCCAGGATATCTATTCCAATACCAGGTTCCTCCAACATCATCTGCTTGTTCGTAAATTTCTGCTTTAAATCCATCAGACAGCTGTTTATGTAAACTATACATTCCTGCAAAACCAGCTCCAATAATTAATGTATCCAAAGATTTAGTAGTATCCAAATAAGCCTCCATAATAATTTTAAATACTAGGTCTTGAAAAAAAGATTTTCAACATTAAATAACAAAAGTGTCGCCATAATGGGTCACAATTTAATAAATAACATCGCCGTTATTGGGATGTTGAATAAAACTCGCTTTATAAGGAGATAATTATGACTATTTTACCAACGCTTGCTTTGAGATCATTTGTAGGTTTTGATAACCTCTTCAATGAACTAGAAAGCATTTCTAACCAAAAACAAAGTTCTTTTCCTGCTCATGATATTATTAGAATATCAGATGATGAGTACGAGATTACACTAGCAGTTTCCGGTTTTAACAAAAAAGACATAAGTATAGATGTACATGACGGTGTTCTTACTATCAAAGGTAATGGTGGATCTGAAGTTCAAAATGATAGCGTGCAATATATTTATAAAGGTATTGCAAAAAGATCTTTTGAACAAAAATTTAGATTAGAACAATACGTAGATGTTAAAGAAGCCAAATTGTCTAATGGTTTGTTAACCGTATCTCTTCTTAGGGAAGTACCTGAAGAGAGAAAGCCAAGGCAAATAGCTTTAAAAACTGCTTAAATAGCTTTGGGTTAGGGCATTTTGCCCTAACCTTGATACATAGGCATGCGTAACAATGGAATTTTTACTAATTTGGGTTTTAGGTAACGATGTAATTGATAGTGGTCTTAGGTATAAGAACGCAGCTAAATGTTTTTCAGAATCCCAAAATGCAGCTGCTGAAATGAGAGAAGTTGGGTTATCAGCTCCACAGTTCACATGTTTGCCAGTTGCTAAAGGGAAAGAATTTAAAATTTATAGAAAAAATGTTCAAAATTCTAGATTTCCATTCTAGATTTATTCTTTAAATTTTTTTTCTATAATTTTTCTTATTTTTTCTATTTCTTTTGTCTGTTTATCAATACCTAAATTTTTTTTAATAAATCCATAAATCCATATAATTAATAATACAAAAATTAAACCTAACAAAATCTCAATCATTAGAAATAAAAAATTTATTTTTGCCTGAAAAATTTCTAGTGTTGAATTAAGAGGTTTTAACAAGTCTTTCATTTATATATCTAATATTTAATTAATTACTTCCAAATTATAATTTAATAATATACCTTTTTGAACAAAAATATGGGAGGAATTTATGAAAGTTATAAAAATATTAATTTTATCTGTGATTTCTGCATTTTTTACAAGTGCAGTTTTTTCAGAAACAAGAATAACTTATAAATCAGCAAAATCTACTTCATCTTATTACCAGATGGCTGTGCAAATTGCTGATACTATGAAAAAATCAACTAATGGCAAAATGATTTTGACTATTGAAGAAAGTCAAGGCTCTGTTCAAAATGTAAAAGAAGTTGCAGCAAGGACCGGAAATTATGTATTTACTACACCACCTGTCTTAGTGAAATTAGCTATAGCAGAAAAAGCTATGTTTAAGGGGAAAGGTAATCCCAACTATAAAAACATAAGAGCTTTGTTTCCGATTCCTTCCTTAACAATGCATTTTGTTATGTCAAAAAAGTCAGGCGTGAAAAATTTTTCTGATATGGCTGGTAAAACAATTTTACTTGGAAAAGGTTCTTTTGGCGCTAAAGAGGGAGCAAAATATATTAAAAAATTTGGTTTAGAAGGAAAAGTTAAATTAGCTCAAGTAGAACTTTCTAACGCTGTACCAGCTCTCAAAAATGGGCAAATTGATGGATTTGTTACAGCTGGCTCTTATCCAGCTCCTAATGTTATAGAAGCTGCGGCGTCTATGGGAGTGAATGTAATATCCCTTACAGAGGATCAAATTAAATCATCTAAAAGAACAAAACTAACAATACCCTCTGGTACATATAAAGGTCAAAATAGTGATATTACAACAACTTCATTGCCAGTTGTTGCATATGCTACAACTAATATGAGCAAAAACGTAGCCTATAATCTTACTAAAGCTTATTGGGAAAATAAGGGCAAATTGGGAGAAGCAGCTAAATGGTGGAATGGAGTAACTCCTGAAATGATATCTAATGTATCAACTAAAGTACACTCAGGTGCAGTGAAGTATTACGAAGAAATAGGGGTAAAGTTAGCAGATCATCATAAATAATATTATATGACGCTTAATTATAAAATGTGGATTGTCTTTGGGTTTATTTCTATAGCTTTTCACATTTACCTTATTTTTTCTGGATTAGTCCCTAATTTGATTTCAAGGCCATTACATTTGGCTTTAATTTTGCCTTGGATTTTTCTTTACAATAATGAAACAAAATTAAAATTATTTATTAACGTTTTCATTGTCATTATAGGAATGACATCATGTCTCTATATTGCCATTTTTTCAAATCAGTTAATGGATCAATATGGATTTTTAGAAAATAAATTTCAATTAATTATCTCTTTAATATTAATTTTAATTGTGTTAGAGGCTGCAAGACGATCAGTAGGATGGCCTTTGCCTATTGTAAGTTTTGTAGCATTGTTATATGGAGTTTTTGGAGAACATATACCTGGTGAGTTTGGTCATCCAGGACTTCCTTTAAATAGCTTTTTTGGAACACTTACAATTGCTGAAGGTGGATTATGGGGCCCTTTGACAGGTGTTTCTGTGTCTATAGTGTCAATATTTGTTATATTTGGCTCTTTTTTAAATTCTGGCGAAGCTGGTTCAGGGTTCATGAATATTGCAATCGCTTTTGCAGGAAAATTAAAAGGAGGGGCTGCAAAAGTTTCAGTAATTTCGTCTGCTCTTTTTGGTTCTATATCAGGTTCAGCATCTGCAAATGTTGCCTCTACAGGAATGGTTACCTTGCCAGCAATGATAAAGTTAAATTATCCTAAGAGGTTGGCTGCATCAGTAGAGGCTGTAGCATCCTCAGGAGGTCAGATCATGCCACCCTTAATGGGTGCAGGAGCATTTGTTATGGTGGAGTTAACTGGTGTTCCATATGATAAAATTATAATTGCCGCTTTTTTGCCAGCTATTCTATTCTTCTTTGCAGTTTGGGTTGGTATTAATTTTTATTGTAAAATTTATAATCTAAAACCAATGAAAAAGGATAATCTACCAGATATTAATACAGTAATTTTAACCTCTCTATTTTTTTTGATTCCATTTTCCATATTGCTTTTTCTGATGTTTATAGGTTTTACACCTCAATATTCCGCTTCGATATCTATTTTAGCAGCTTTAATTTTACTTTTTTTTAATATAAAAAATATTTTTAATTTTCATTTAGGTATAACCAGATTTTTTGAAGCTTGTGTTTCTTCTGGACGACAGATTGCCCTTATTGGTTCGATTATAATATGTGCTTCAATTATAATTGGTGTATTATCAATGACTGGTTTAGGAGTAAAACTTACTTCTTTAATTATATCTTTATCAGATAATAGTATCTGGCCTGCTCTTATTTTAACAGGAATCGCTTGTTTGTTATTAGGTATGGAAGTACCTACTACAGCAGCTTATGTAATATGTGTTTCTGTTGCAGGTCCAGCTTTGGTTGATATGGGACTTGATCTTCTTCAAGTTCATTTATTTGTATTTTGGTTTGCATTATTATCAACTATCACACCGCCTGTTTGTGGTACAGTTTTTATTGCTTCAGGAATGGTATCTGAAAACTGGTTAAAAGTTTCTTTGACATCAATGAGTTTAGGAATTGGATTATATTTTATTCCACTAGCGATGATAGCAAACGAAGCAATCATTAAACTAGACACAGATTTTCTTTCTTCAATGACAGCGTTTGTAAAGATTGCTTTAAGCTTGGTTATGTTGTCCTATGCTTTTATCAGTAAAAATTTGATAATAGTTAAATTGACTGCATTTGTATTAGCTTTATTTGTGATGTTTATATAAATTATTTATTAGACTATTTATCATTTTTATATTCTTTTTGATAAGCTTTGCCAAAGCCTTCAATGTATAAAGCTCTATGTGGTTCAAGGCTATAGAAATTAAAATCAGTAAACATGCCCCACATTTTACTTCCGTTTTCAATTTTTTGATATGAGTTTAAAAGATCAACAAATTCTTTATCTTCTTTGTCTAAAAAATGTTTTTTAATAATTCCATTTATTGTTAATCTTGGATTGTTTGATTTTGTTTTATTTAACTCCTTTAATGAAAAATATATACTAACATATTGATTTAAAATAATATTTTGAGTATGTTCACTAAGGTCACTTATAAGAAGATATAACTTTTTATTTTTATACATTGGTATGATTTTAGAAAGAAAAGGGAAGTTATCCTTTCCATTTGTTCCTAGAACTGATATTTCATAATCACCTTCTAAAATATTTTGAATTTTCTTTTCAATTTCTGGATTGGTCTTTTGATACATAAATAATATTCAATTTTTTTTATTTCAAAAGTAATTTTAACAATTTTTTTAAAGACTTGAAAGCAATTTAAACTTAGTTCAATTAATTATAATGAGAAATATTGTTTTTTATATACTAGCTTCTTTTTCTTCATTGTTGGTTCTTTTATATTGTCTAACCCTCACATCTATTAGTAGAGGTGCAGGTGAGAGTTTTGGAGTTTTTTTGTTACCATTAAGCACACATTTTTCTTGGGACAGAGCTTCAGTCGCCTCTATTTATTCTATTTATATGGTTTGTCTTGGTTTAGGTTCATTATTATCTGGTTTGTCATTTGATAAGTATGGCCCTAAATTTAATTACATGGTTGGTTTGGGGTTGTTATCTATAGCCTATGGTTTTTTAGGTAACTTTTCATCAATTTGGCAATTTTATGCCTTTTTAGGTGTATTAGGTGGCTTAGGTGCTTCAATGGTTGGCGTGATTCCAGCCCAGAGTCTGGTTTCTAGGTGGTTTGATAAAAATTTGGGTACTGCTCTATCAATAGCATATGCTGGACAAGGTCTTGGTGTTCTTATTATGGCCCCCTTATCCCAAATTTCTATTGATCATTTTGGATGGC
Organism: uncultured SAR116 cluster alpha proteobacterium; assembly: GCA_902537945.1. Taxonomy (GTDB): domain Bacteria; phylum Pseudomonadota; class Alphaproteobacteria; order Puniceispirillales; family Marisalimonadaceae; genus Marisalimonas. Next base: position 9,804 of record CACBDG010000003.1, on the reverse strand, counting down.
AACTTTCATATAAGTATATATCATATGTATTTATTGCACTGCTAATCTTTGTTTCATTTCTTCCTTGGGAAAAAATTTCAATTGGATCAAAAAACAATCCAAGAAAAACAAAAAATGGAAAAGCTTTAGGTGGTATTACATTAAAAGAAGCAATTCACACAAAAACATTTTGGGGTTTTTTCTTTATTTTTTGTTTTACAGCCATAGGTATTTTTGGCATTTCTCTTCACGTTGTTGCGTATTTAGTTTTTATAGGTTTAAGCGAAGTAGAAGCAGCTTTTTCATTTGGAATAGCGGGAATATTAAATTTTGTAGGAATGATTTTGACTGGCTTGGCGGCTGACAGGTATCCTAGACATCTTGTTGCTACTGTAAGTTATGGTTTGAGTTTTATGGCAATATTTAGTTTGGCTTTTATGCAAGTTAATTCTTCAATTATATTTTTAATTTTGTTTATTATTGGGTTTGGGTTATCTGCAGGTGCTCGTGGTCCTATTATAACAACATTGATGGCAGAAATTTTTGCAGGAAAAGGTTTAGCTTCTATATACGGAGCAACAAATTTAGGTCAAGGTGTTGGAGCAGCTGTTGGTGCAATTTTGGCAGGTTTTCTTTTTGATTTGACTGGTGGTTATAATTTTGGTTTCATTTTATGCAGTATATTTACTTTTTTTGGAGCATTATTGTTTTGGGTTATTCCTCAAATCAGATATGCCAATGTCTAAACTATAAAGAAAAGAATATATGATTAAAAAAGAATATAAAATATTAGCTAAAAATCTAAAATTTCCTGAAGGTCCAATTTTCATGAATGATGGGTCAATAATTTTAGTTGAAATTGCTAGAGGTACATTAAGTAAAGTTACATCAGATGGTAATGTTGAAGTTATCGCTAATTTAGGAGGTGGTCCAAACGGAGCGGCTATTGGACCAGATGGACAATGTTATGTATGTAATAATGGTGGTTTTGAATGGGAAATAAACTCAAAGCCAGCAGGGATGAGGCCAATATTGCAGTCTAAATCCTATTCAGGAGGGAAAATTCAAAAGGTAAATCTTAAAACTGGACTGTTTGAAACATTATATGAAGAATGCAATGGGATTTCACTAAAGGGACCTAATGATATTGTTTTTGATAAAGAAGGAAATTTTTGGTTTACAGATTTAGGCAAACAAAGAGAGAGAGACATGGATAGGGGCTCAATTTATTGGGCAAAATCTGACGGATCGCTTATCAAAGAAGTAATCCATCCTATAATGACACCAAATGGAATTGGTCTTTCACCTGATGAAAAAACCCTTTACATTGCAGAAACTGAGGGGGGTAAGTTATATGGATTTGATATAATCGGAGAAGGTGAAATTAATAAAATTCAATTTCCATACTCAATTAATGGTGGCAAATTATTAAATAATGAGGGTGGAATTAAAAGATTTGACTCTCTTGCTGTAGAAAAAAATGGAAATATTTGTGTTGGAACTCTATTCAACGGTGGTATATCAGTTATTTCTCCGAGTGGAGACTTAGTAGAGTTTATAAAATTTGAAGATCCATATATCACAAACATTTGTTTTGGTTCAAAAGATTTAAAAACGGCTTATATAACTGCATCATATGAAGGCCATCTCCTTGAAGTTAAGTGGGATAGAGAGGGTTTGCCGCTAAATTTTCTAAATAAATAATTTATAACAGTTCTAATAATTCTTTTTTAAGATTTGTTATAACTAGTTTTGGATCAGTATCTTTTATATCAGATTGAAAAATCTCAAATTCTACATTTATTCTATCTTTTCTATTTAAAACAGTTTTTAAATACTTTGAGATATCCACATTATTTACATTATTTTGTTTGTTCAAAATTAGTCTACCTGTAGGTCTCCAGTTATTATCAAATTTAATATTTGAAAATTGAAGTAATCCTAATTTAGGAGAGTTTTTTAAAAAACTCTCAAGTTTTGTGTCTGCGAAACTATGATATAGGTCAATTATTAATTTATGTTCGTATTTTTTTACAAGATTTAAGCAGCTTGCAATTGAATTAAAGTGTCCTTTTTTAAGTATTTCCCAACTCCCAATAGGCTCTAAGCCCAAAGTAAGGTTCTGTTCTTGAGCTTTGTCAAATAAATAGAGTAACTGATTTAAACTTTCTTTTCTTATTTTTTCAATATTGAGGTTTTTGTTTTCAAAATTATATTCAGAACTAATTGGATTTGGACCTCCAAGAATTCCGCCAGAAATAACACAAACCACATCTGGTTTTAAAATTTTCGCATAATTAAAAATTTTCTCGTGTTGTTTAAAATAAAAGTTATCAGTAAAATATCCTACAGAATTTATGCTGGTAACGTTTATTTTGTTAAGACTTAACTCTTGCTTTAATTTGTTAACACCATATTCTTCAATAAAATCAGTATTTAATCCTATATTCTTAATACCTGCTTTTAATATTGCTTCAATAAATTCGTATGGATCAGTATTTTTTGGCCATAAATAACTATTTACTGATAATCTGGTTTCTAAAGCATCTCGGATATTTGATTTCATTAAAATTTTAATCTTTATTGTAATATTGAATTTCTAGAAACATACATCCTTCATTAGATCTGAATGGTCCATGATTAGTTCCTGGAGGCCTGCATGCATAAGCAGGAGATTGTGTTGTGATTTTTTTATTTTCTGGTTGATCATTACCTAAAGTAATTGATCCTGAAATCATGTAAACTTCTTCCCAATAATCATGAACAAAAACCTCAGTATTAAATGCTCCAGGTAAAAATCTAATTAAGCGTGTTCTAACACCAACTTTTTTTTCTTCATCCAACCTACCTGATAACATTTTCATTTCAATTCCGGGACCTGCACCAGGTGCTAATTCCCAACCTTCATTAATGTTTAGCTGTGAAAAAGAAATAGCTTCTTTTAACATTTTAATATCCCTTTCCATTTATAATTTGTTGTAGGTCATTAAACCACACAATTGAAGATTTATCATTTTCGATGTTTGTATTTAGTATTTTTTCAATTAAATTATTACAATTACTGTTTTTTATATGACTATTAACCAAGTCAAGAGTTTTATCACATATTTCTTTTTCACTCATTGGATTTTCTGGGTCACCTTTAGCATGATCTGATTTTTGAATGAGTTCTTCATCATTATTGAATTTAATTTTAATTTGTACTGAATAGTTTTTTGGAAAATTAATTGACATCTGTTTATTAGAATTAACTCTAATTTTTTTTCGTAAACTCTCAATTTCATGATTATTTAATATACTTTTTTCAAAATAACTTTCTTTTATATCTTCAAATATTAGAGAAATTGCACAACAATGTTGAAGTGAAAATTTCCCTTCAATTTCACTTGTTGGCATTGGTTTGTTACAAAAATCAATAGCTGTTTGATAAGTTTCTATTTCTATAAATTTAATATCTTCAATATTAAGTTTTTCTTTCTTTATTATTTTCTTTAATTCTAATGCCACACCTATTACGGGGTGACTGTGTCTGCATGCAGGCCATGGTTTATTGCTGACTTCATTTATTAAATGTGTATTTTCTCTTTTAATTAATGCTTCAAAATTAATTTTGTTAGTGAAGGCTTTTAAAAATCCTAATTCTCCTTCTATCATGTCAACAGGTGTTTGAGCATTTTTTTGTGCTAAAAAAGCTGATGTTAGTCCGGATCTTGAAGCATGAGCTAATGCATATTGTTTGGCTTCACCTTGACCTTTTCTGCATTGCCATATTCCTGAAGAATTCATTGTGGCAAGTTGAATAGAGTAATTTAATTTAGTCAAAGCTAAATTTTTGTTTTGATCATGATTAAGAATGTAGCTTGAAGCCGCAGCAGCTCCAAAAACCCCGCAGGTGGCGCTTGAATAAAAAATGTTATAATGATCAGTCCCTAAGCATATCCCCATTCTTATAGCTGTTTCATATCCTAATACTAAAGATTTTAAGAACTCTAGAGCATTTACAGGCTTAAAGTATGATGTTGCTATTGCAGCGGGTATAATAGTATCCCCAGGGTGGATTATTGAGGTTCTATGAACATCATCTAATTCTAAGATATTTCCAACTGCTGCGTTAAAAAAAGCACTGTCAAATGGACTTAATGATTTTTTATCAAAAAGATTAAGAGAATTTCCTTTTGGAAGCTCTGATTGTAAATTTTTAAATGGATAAGCTTGTTTTGTAAAAGTTCCTGCAATCGAGTAACCAATCCAATCTATAATTGCTAATTTTGCTTTATGTAAGGTTTGCTTATTAGGTTCTTTACATATTTGTTTTAAAAATTCATTAATCATTTACATTTTTCTAAAATATTAAAACTCTCAGTTAATTAAAAATTTTTTTATTTGTTTTGCTATTATATCGCTTACCTGATCTAATGAAAGCTTATTATAATAGGGAGTAAATTTATGTATAAAGGAAATAGACGTGATTTTCTTAAAAATAGCGCGTTGGTGGCAGCATCAGCTTCTTTAAGTCAATCATTTGTTATGGACGCTTTCGCAGCTGATCCTCTTAAAATCTGGACTATTGGTGTGGCTAAAGTTACAAAAACTTGGGATGAAATGGGTAAACAGGCAGGTGTTCCGTTAGTATACTCTGCTAAGAGTGGTTCTGCAGATCAGGCAATACAGAAGTTTTTTGTTGGTGATGGTCAAAAACTTTATGATGCTATTACAGATAATGGTGGAGGACAAGAGGATGCAATGTCAGACAATAAGGCCATTGTTCCATTAGATGTCTCAAAGATAAAAAACTGGAAAAACTTAATTCCTGAATACAAAGAAGGAAATGTTGCGGCTAATACTATTAGAAATAGAAAAGGCGAAATCGTGGGTGTACCTTACATTTCAAATGCTGACTCTATGGCTTATAATAAGACCAAAGTTGGAGGAGATATTGATACTTGGGACGCTTTGTTTGATAGTCAATTTAAAGGCTACGCAGCCATGCAGAATGACTCTGGTCCAACTTTAACAACTACCGCAGTGTATTTAAAAGAGTCAGGTAAGCAAGACATTGTTAATCCTTCTGATATGTCTAAATCTGAGGTAAAAGGTGTATGTCAATTTCTAATTGATCAGAAAAAGAAAGGACAATTTAGAACATTCTGGGATGGTTTCGGAAATGGTGTTGACTTACTTGCAAGTGAAGAAGTGCTTGTTTCTTCATGTTGGGAGCCGATAGCAGTTATTGCTGCAAAAAAAGGTGCTGATATTCATTATGGTACTATGAAAGAAGGTCATCAAACTTGGAATAACGTTTGGATGCTCACTAAAGGTGGTAAACAAAGAGGACAAGAAGATAACTTTTATAAGTTAATGGATCTTTACCTATCACCATGGTTTGGTGCAAGAACACTTGCTAATTTAGGTTTTACACCTCAGATGACTGGTGTCAACGAGTATGTTGAAGCAAATCCAGCTGACTTTGATGCTAATAAAAAAGCAGTTATCGCTCAAAGACTAAAAAACAAAGCTGACAGGATGGCCGTAAAAGGCAATTCATGGCAGAACTTGTATCCAAAGGAATTGAGAGCTTATCAAGATTGGTGGGCTAAAGTTCAAGCTGCTTAAATTAAATTAATTTTACAACCCTGCAATTTGCAGGGTTGTAACTCATTGGTAAATTAATGATTTCAAAAAATAATTTTCTATTTAAAATTCCTATCATTTTTATGATTATTTTTTTTGTACTTCCATTGCTTTTAACTGTTGTTTGGAGTGTATTTGAAAGAACAATGTTTTGGATGGAACCAGCTTTTACCTTATTTTCTTATGAAAATTTCTTTTTTTCATCTAGGTTAGAAAATTTTCTTTCTTCTATGTTTCATTCATCTATATCTGTTGTTTGTGCCTTTTTTATAGGCTTTCCGATAGCAATATTTATACGTCGAAGAGTAAGAAAAGTTGCTCAACATAGAGTTATGTTGTTATTTATTCTTCCATTCATGGTTTCTGAAATAATAAGAATTTTTGCTTTAAGACCCATACTTTCTCGGAATGGTGTTGTTAATTCTTTTCTAATGGACATGAATTTAATCGAAAGTCCTTTTTCTATATTTGTATTTACTCCTACTGGAGTTGTTATTGGTGAAATTGTATCTTTTTTACCCTTTATGATTTTTTCAACTTTTTTAGCTTTGGAAGCTATTCCTAATTATATTTTCGAAGTTTGTGCTGACTTAGGTGTTAATAGAAGAAGAATGTTTAAAGATATATTTTTACCTTTAGCTGCGCCAGGTTTGTTCGCAGGAAGTGTTTTTATTTTTGTTAATGGAATAGGCATTGCTCTAATTCCAACTATTTTGGGTGGGCCAGGTTCGGTAAATGCAGGTTTGATTGCAACACAGGCAATAATTGCTCTTGATTTTCCATTAGCAATGGCTGTCAGCGCTATAATGATGTTTACACTAATGGGGCTTCTTTACTTAGGCCATAGGTTGTTTAATCTAACAAAATTATTGGAGCCCATAAGTTAATGTCACTAAGAGATGATTTTCAACCTAAATGGAAGCTGCTATTAAAATGGGGTTGGTTGTCCTTTGCTGTTTTTATTTTAATGGCTCCTACTTTTTACACTGTTTATATTTCATTTAATGAACTTGGTTTTGGCGCCAAGTATTACAATTTTACCTTTCAGTGGTATGAAAATGTTTTTTCTGACAAGCAATTAATTGGGGCATTAGGTTGGACAATGCTTTTGGCAATTATTACTTTACCAATAGTTATTCCTTTTGGACTACTTTCAGCTAAACTTTATAAACAAAGTACTCAAAAAGTATGGATTGTTTTTGTGCTTCTTTCACCATTGTTTGTGCCTGCAGACATTTTGGCGTCTGCATTATTAGTGTTTTTTAAAAATTTAAATAAATTTTTTACGCTAATTGGTGAATATACAGGTATATATTCCTTAGATACTTGGTTTGATCTAGGAATTATGACAGCAGTTATAGGTCTGATAGTATATACATTACCTTATGTGTTTGTAGTTATTATGATAACTATGGCTAGGTATAGAAACGAACAAACCGAAGCAGCAAGGGATTTGGGTGCATCAGCCTGGAGAGCATTTTGGGAAATAGAATTTCCTCAAATTAGAGCAGGGGTTTTTAGCGCTTGTGCATTTGTAGTTATTCTTACTTTTAACGAATATACTAGAACTAGTTTATTAAAAGGTGGTTTTGATACTTTTACTTCGGTGTTGATTTCACAAATGTTGAATACTGGCATGTCTGAAGAGTCATACGCTATGGCATCTATTGTTAGTTTAGTAGCTGTAGTTATTGTTTCTACTATTTTAATTGTAACAGCAATTAAAACTGAAGAATTAGAGAAAAAAACACGAATAGTTAAAGAACCAAATAAATAAATTTTGGAGTTTAAGTTGAAAAAAAATAATGCAATTGAAGTAAAAAATTTAATTAAGACATATGGAGATGTTTATGCTTTAAATGATGTTGATCTTAACATTTCAGATGGCGAATATTTTGTTTTGTTAGGTCCTAGTGGTGGAGGAAAAACCACACTTCTTAGATCAATTGGTGGATTTATAAGACCTGATAGTGGATCAGTAGTAATAAAAGGGAAAAATGTCAATAATTTACCACCAGATAAAAGGCCTACTTCAATGGTTTTTCAAGGATTTGCCCTGTTTCCTCATATGGACGTTGCGCAAAATATTGGATATGGGTTAAAGCTGCAATCTATTGAAAAAAACATTATTGATGAAAAAGTTAATAAAATGATGGATTTAGTTGGGCTTACTGGATTGCATAATAGAAAGCCTCATGAATTATCTGGAGGACAACAGCAAAGAGTTCAACTTGCTAGAGCGCTTATACTTGAAAATGATGTTTTGTTACTAGATGAGCCATTATCAGCGCTTGATGCTCAATTAAGAAAAGATATGTGTATTGAATTAAAAAGACTTCAGAAAACTGTTGGTATAAGTTTTGTTCATGTTACTCATAACCAAGAAGAAGCCATGTCTGTAGCAGATAGAATAGCAATAATAGCCGATGGTAAAATGATAGAAGAGGGCACTCCTCAAGAAATATATAACAAACCTAAAAAGCAATTTACTGCTGAATTTTTAGGTGAAAAAAATATCTTAATTGGAAAGGTACTTAACTTAAATAAATCAAAAATCGTTTTAGATATAAAAAATGATAAAATAGAAATTGCAAACAACAATTATAATGTTTCAAAAAACCAAGAAGTAAGTGTGTCAATAAAATCTGAGTCAATTCAAATTAAGAAAAATGTAAAATCAAAAATAAATGAAAAGAATTCGATTTTTGGTAAAGTGACTGAAATCACTTTCCTTGGTCAATTTGTTCGATATTTAGTTTTGCTGAGCAATGATCAAGAAATACAAGTAAGGTCTAGTGAAGAAGTGGGAAACGTTAACTTAAATGATCAAGTAATCCTTAATTGGAAGTTAGATGACTTTATTTTACATAATGAGTAAATTATTCAGGTGGGCTTTCTAGAAATGGTTTAAGTCCTTCTCCATATGATCCGTCTTCTTTAATAAACCAATCACCGATTTGGCTTGAAGTCATAAAAACAACATCATTTCTGCTCATTAAATCCTCTATTATTTTTTTTAAATAATAAAAGTTCTGTGGCACTCCAACTATGTGTGGGTGAAGTGCTAATGTCATAATCTTTGTATTAGATTGTTTCTCGTTTTCAAATATGTCCAAAGTTGCTTTAACTCTTTTATACATTTCATCACATGCATTATTTTGAACTGTCCAAATTGGCACATCATTTAATTCAAAGGTGTACGGCATTGCCACTATCGGTCCTGATTTGGTTCTCATCCAGCAAGGTAATTCGTCAATTAACCAATCATGCAAGAATTCAATGCCATTTGCTTTAAGAAGTTCAGGTGTGTTTTCTGTTTCTCCACCACCTGGGCCAAACCAGCTTCTTACTTGTTGTCCTGATAATTCTCTTAATAGGCTTAAACTTTTTTTAATTACACTTTCTTCGTCTTTGGCTACTCTTAGAGACTCTTGAAACCAACCATGACCGACTAATTCCCATTTAAGTTTGCAAATTTCTTCAAATGCTGAAGAATAAATCTGTGCCACTTGAGCGTTAATAAATGCGGAAACTGGAATATTATTTTCATAAAAAAGTTTCATCAGCCTTGGAAGGCCAACTCTCATTCCATATTCTACCCAAGAAAAATTTGGTAAATCAGGTGGATCTGCAACTTTACCATGAGGCGGGGGAAGAATACCCCTTGGCATATTCTTATCAAATGGCCAATATTCAACATTCATAACAACATGAACTATAATTGACTTTTCATTAGGGGGTGTTAGCTGTTTTCTTTTTGAAGCCAGTTCATAAGGGACTCTTGGATTTGACCACATAAAATTTCCTTTCAAATAAAAACTATTGCAATATTTTTTCAAAAATTGAAGATATTTTTAACAAAATTTTATCATTATTATTCGCTGCATTTAATTGAATAGAAAAAGGTTGTTCATAAGTTCCGTTATGAGGTAGTGATATTGCAGGAAGATCTGATATATTAGCAAGAGAAGTAAAATTAGCTTGATTTAAGGGCTGTTCTTTTTCAATTTTAAATGACGATTGTGGTGTGGTTGGTGTTAAGATTAAATCAAAGGTTTCGAAAATATTTTGTGTTTTAATTTTTAATTTTAATAAATCTTCTTTAATTTTTTTTATGTCAGTTTTGTTTATGTTTTGACCAAATTGTAAATTGGATCTTAAAAGTTTCGTTATTTTGCTTTTATTATTCATTAA
>CACBDG010000002.1 GCA_902537945.1 uncultured SAR116 cluster alpha proteobacterium | reverse complement strand
GGAGCCCCATCAGGTGAGGGTGCCCCAGCGGGTGAGGGTGCTCCAGTATCAGCAGAAGGTGCCCCAGCGGGTGAGGGTGGTCTTTTAGGTGAGGGTAGACTTTTAGGTGAAGGCATGCCAGTAGACGGAACTCCGGGTGCAAACATGCCAGGAGGCATGCCAGTAGATGGAACTCCAGGTGGAAATATACCAGGGGCTGGAATGGCAGGGATGCCGGGAATGCCAGGAGGAGATATGCCAGGTGGTATGCCTGGTGGAGATATACCAGGTGGTATGCCAGGAGCTGGAATGGCAGGGATGCCGGGGATGCCAGGAATGCCAGGTGGAGATATGGGCATGGGCGGAATGCCAGGTGGAATGATGCCAGGAGGGATGCCCGGATCAATGGATATGGGCGGTATGCCTGGTGGAATGATGCCAGGTGGAATGCCAGGAATGCCTGGAGGCGGCATGATGCCAGGTGGAGATTGAGCTAAAATAATAGTTTCATTATTAGCGCTATCCTGATTTATATTATTTTTTAAATCCATTGCATAAGCCCCCATAATTATTTTAATTAATTACCTTTGGTCTTTTTTTTAGTATTTTTCTTTAAATTTTTTTGAAACTCTCTTATTTTCTTATTTCTTTCTTCCATTCTTTTTTTATTAATCTTCATTTGAGTTTCCATTCTTTGTTTTCTCATATTCAAATCGTCATCAACTGCTTTTTGAAGGTTTTTAACAGATAAAGATCCCATATCACTCAGCATCGAATATATTTGAACTGCAAAATTAGTATTTGTACTTTCAAGTGATTTTTGCGCATTCACTAGTGCATTTTGTGCATTGACTACTAAATTCATTTGTCCCCTACCCTGTTTTACAGCAGTTTGAGCATTAGTTAGAAATTGTCGTGCTATTTCAACTTGATTGGCTACATTAGATTGGTTCATTTTAGAATTTAAGTAATTAATCCAATTAGAATTCACAGTATTTTCAACTGTTCGTTTTGCTTGATTAAAAGTAATTCCGGCCGATTTTCCAGTAGTTACACTAGAACTGTACTTATTAAATTGTGTTCCAAAAAGTTCAATTGGCATTGATAATTCAACTTTTGCAATATATTCAGTTTTACCACCTCGTGTTCCTGCATTATTACCTTTATAATGAGCAGTACCTGTGAAATCTAAAGAGGGTAGAAAATTTTCTGCGAATGCTTTGTCCGCAGCTATCTGAGCAATTTTATACGCGATTTGAGCTTGTTTATATTGATCACCACTCTTAAAAACAGCATCTTTATATTCTTTTCTAGACTTAGGTATTAATGAGTTTGGAATATTTATAGGCAATAGTAACTCAGCATTTTGAGGGACAAAACCAAATTTGTTTTCAAAATCATTTGCAGCTAATTCATAACTTCCCTGTGCCATCACCCTAGCTGCCACAGCACCTGCCAATGCATTTTTAGCCTGTAAAACCTCTGATTTTACTGCAGCCCCTCTTTGAACTCTAAAATCTTGCATGCCTGTTTGTTTTTTTAATCTAGCTTCAGATTCAAGTGCAATTTTGAGTTGAGCTTGTGCACTTTTTAATCCAATGTAGGATTGGGCTGCACCTAATATGGCAGCATTTCTAGCTGCATTAATGCCTAAGAATTTCTGTTCTGATTGCAAATCACTGGTTGCGATTGCTGCCCGGTTTTCTCCAAAATCATATAATGATTGTTTTATTTCAAATTTTACCTCTCTTTGGGTGTATTGATCGTTTGCAGCATCTGGTTTAACATCATCTTGCTCTTGTCCAGTTAACGTTAGAGTTGCATCTGGATAAATAGCTGATCTTGAGGCTTTTGCATCATCGACAGATGCTTGATAAGTTAATCTTGCATTTTTTAATGACTCATCAATTTCAATAGCTTTAGGAAGAATGTTTAAAAATTTTATATATTGTGGTTTTCTAGCTTCCTGTGCAATACTGCGTAACATTAATCTTTTTTGAATATCTGGACTAGGCTTTTTTGCCTCATTAGCTATGTTTCGTAATATTTGCCTTTTCTTAGCTTCACTGTCTGATGTAGCTTTTGTTTGACTATTGGCATTTGAAATTGAAAAAATAATCAAAATAACTGATGAAACTGATAAAAGAATTTTTTTCATAAGCCCAACTCCACATATATAAAAAAGATTTAAGATATTAAAAAATCAAAGATAAAAAATCAAGAATTTAATTACATACTTCAATACTGTCTATTTTACTGTTAAGTAATTCAGTAATATTTATGTTCTTTTGATAAGTTCTTTGATCACTTTTTAAAAGATTAGAGATGTTTATATAATTAGGATCATAATTATAAAAATATCCTAACAAATTTGATATTGTGACATTTTTATTAACAAAACTGTCTTTTTTATTTTTTTTCTCAAGTTTTGATTTTTTAGATTTAGAACAACTATAAAATTTTTGGTTTAATTTTGCACTTTTAAATTTTTCAATATTCGGTATTACGGACATAGAAGGCTTTTCATTAAAAAAATTGCCTCGTGTCACTAACTTATTTTCATTAAATTTTTTTTTAATCTGTGGAACTAATGATTTTACTTTTTTGATTACCTTTTTTTTTACCTCAAAGTTTTTTTCTTTAACTACTTGAGATTTTGGATTTGGTGATTGGGTAGTTTGGTTTTTTTTTATCAAATTTTGTATAGATACATTTTTTTTATTTTGATAAATTTTAAATTGTTTATTCTCTAAAATATTATTTTCCTTTTGTTTTTCAAAAAGATCATTTTCTATAAATTGAAATGAAACTAAATCATGCTGAATTTTAGTTCTTTGACGTAATTCTGGATTAAAAAAAGTTATTAAAGATAAAAAAATACCTGTATGAAAAATTAGAGATAGTAATATAGATGAAAAATTCATAATATAATACCCTTTTAATCCGGTAATAAATAGGATTTATTATATAAACAACAACTTGCTTTGATTAATATGACCTATAAATAAAACTTATATGGAAATTTATATATAGATCTTTTTCCTAAAAAATAAACATTAGGTTCTTTTTTAAATATTTTTTTAAATATCTTATTTCTAATATTTAAGCCACCTGTATAAACGCCATAAGAGGGCATAATTAAATTGTACTGTTCTTGAATAAAGCATTTACCAGTTATTTTCTTAGCACCTGTTCTTATTGTTGCGACTGGATGATAGTGCCCTGAAATTTGATATATACATTTCTTTGATGTTTGATGGATAAAATGAATTCCATCTAAAACATACTCATTAAAAAACTTTATATGTTCAAATTTCATCTTGGTTTCATGGTTCCCAAGCACAAAAATTACTTCGTATTTTTTGATAAATGTTTCAAACAAAATTAAAACTTTATTAGACATTCTGCTGAATGCATTTTTATCATGAAAAGTATCTCCTAAAAGAATTACTTTTGTTATATTATACTTCTTTATTGTATTTAAAAGTTTTGTTAAGGTTTCTTCACTGTCATAAGGTGGTAAAAATTGTCCAGAAGAACCGAAACTACTCCCTTTTTCAAGGTGTAAATCTGATATAATTGCAATTTGTTTATCAAACCAAAATAAGATACCATCTCTACTAATTTGAAATTTATGATTATTAAAATTTATAGTCTTCAATTTAAACCAACTTCACTTAATATTTCATTTTCAAGTTCCTCAAGGAAATATTCCTCCATTTCAGATTTATCAATAGTTTGCCTATTAATTTCTAATATTAAAGGAACCGCCAAAGGTGAAATTCTGTCAAGCTTTTTATAAGTAATATTGTTTTCAATTCTTTTCAAAAATTCACTTAATCTATCTAAATCTATTAATCCTCTATAAGAATCGTCTCTTGCAACTTCTAATAAAAGATGTTTTGGTTCGTGTTTCCTAAGAACATTGAAAATCAAATCAGAATTAAATAAAACCTGTTTGCCAGTTTTTTTCTGCCCAGGTATTGAACGTTCAATTAAACCTGAAATGATGGCAGCATCTCGAAAATTTTTTTTCAACAATGGTGTTTCTTCTAACCATTCATATAAATCATCTAACATAAGATCATCATTTAAAATAATGTTTATATCTTTAACTTCATTAATTGACCAAATAGCTAAAGCATAATCTGTAGCAACAAAACTTATAGGCTTACAGCCAATGCGTTGCATTTTTCTTAATATTAAAAAACCAAGTGTTTGATTGGCATTCCTTCCCTCAAAAGTGTAACAAATTAAAAAAAATCTTTTTTTACCACTCACTAAACGAGGAAAAGTTTCAACTAAAAGCCCATTTAAGGATGGCAAATTTGAAAATTTAGATTGTAACTTAAGCCATTCATTAATTTGATTTGGAAAATTTTTCCAAAATTGTTTTTTACTCAATAATTTTCTTACTTCAATGGAAAGTTCTGTACTTAAAGGTAACCTTCCTCCAGCGTAAGAAGGTATTTTGGGCTGTGTATGACTTGTTGATTTAACAATAACATTATCATTTAAAATAGTTTGATATTCTAAGACCCTACCACTAAATAAGAAAGTATCACCTTCGTTTAACCCCTCTATAAACCATTCTTCTACTTGACCTAAAGTTCTATTCCCTAATTTGACTTTAAGCATATAAGATTCAACAATAGTTCCTACATTTAGTTTATATCTATTTCGTATACTTTTATTTTTAATTGCATAGAGTTTATTTTTATTGAGTGCTATCTTAGAGTACTGTTCATAATATTTCAGAGAATACCCTCCATTTTTTACAAATTCTAAAACCTCAAAAAACTTTATTTTTGTTAAATGTCTATATGGCCATGCATTTATTACTTGATTATACAACTCATCAACATGAAATGGAGCACTGCAAGCAACCCCCAATATATGTTGAGCAAGAACATCTAAACTCCCCTTTTTTTCTTTTGTTTCATCTAATAACTTATTTTTAATTGAATTAATTGCAGATAAACATTCTAAATATTCAAATCTATTAGATGGTACTAAAAGTGCATTTGAAGGTTCATCAAATTTATGATTACTTCTTCCTATGCGTTGTAAAAATCTTGAAATCCCTTTAGGTGATCCAATCTGAATAACTAAATCAATATCTCCCCAATCAATTCCAAGATCTAAAGAACTTGTTGCTACTACACAGTCGATTTTTCCCAGAGACATTAAGCTTTCTACTTTTCTTCTTATTTCTTTTTCAAGACTTCCATGATGGATGGCAATTCTTAAATTTTTATCATTCTCTTGCCAAAGTTTATTGAAAACTAATTCTGCTTGCGCTCTTGTGTTTACAAAAACAATAGTCAAAGATGATTTCTTTATTTTTTGGTATATATCCTTAATTGCATAACTTGCCATGTGACCAGACCATGGAACTCTTGTATTTGTTTCTAAAATTTCTATTTTTGGATGAGATGTTTCTTCAACATTTAAAATTTTTGTCTTTTTTTTTGATGTTAAAAATTTTAAAACGGTATTTTTATTTTTTACCGTTGCAGACAAACCTATTCTTTTGCAATCTGGACTCATTGAATTAATTCTAGATAAATTAAGTGAAAGTAAATCACCTCGTTTTGAATTAACTAAAACATGTATTTCATCAATAATTAAATATCTCAGATCCTTAAAATAATCTTTTGATTCCTTATTTGACAATAATAAAGCCAATGATTCAGGAGTAGTCATAAGCATATGAGGAGGCAAAACCTTTTGCCTATTTTTTTTATAAGCTGAAGTATCCCCAGTCCTTGTTTCAACTCTTATATCTAAGCCTTGATCTTCAATAGGATTATTTAAATTTCTATGAACATCTATGGTAAGTGCTTTAAGAGGAGAAATATAAAGAGTATGTAACTTATTTTTTTTTGGTCTATTATTAATTAAATCATTTAATGAGGGCAAAAAACCAGCTAGTGTTTTACCACCTCCAGTAGGCGCAACCAGTAGAACATCAAAACCATTCTGAGATAATTTTAAAGTTTCAATTTGATGATCATAATAGTTCCAATTATTTTTTTTTAACCAATTATCAATGGGTTTAATCTTTAAAATATGTGGCATTATTATATATTACTATAATGAAATGGATTAATGAAAATTTATATATATCTCCAATCAATACATATATTGATCCCTCTAAGCCAGTGGAAAATGCAATTATAACACATGGACATGCAGATCATGCGAAACCAGGTCATAAAAATGTCTTAGCAACAAAAGAGACAATAAATATTATGAAGATAAGGTATGGTGAAAATTGCGCTGAAAATTTTCAAGAATTACCATTAAATAAAACATTAAAAATTGACAATGTTAAGATCACCTTTTATCCCGCAGGACATATATTAGGAAGCGTTCAGGTATTAGCAGAGTACAGAGGGGAGAAAATAAACTTTACTGGAGATTATAAAACCAAAAAGGACAAAACTTGTGAGAATTTTGAACCTGTAAGATGTCACACTTTAGTAACTGAAGCTACTTTTGGACTCCCTATTTTTCAACATCCAAATGAATATAATGAGATAAAAAAACTACTTAGATCTCTTGAATTATTTCCAGAAAGACCCCACTTAGTAGGAGTTTATGCTCTTGGAAAGGCACAAAGAGTAATAGGTTTATTAAGACAACAAAAATATGACAAGGAAATTTTTATACATGGAGCATTAGAAAAGTTATGTAATTATTACATGAAAGAAAATGTTTTTTTAGGAAAATTTTCAAAAACAAATCTTATAGACAAAAAAAAATATCAAGGAGAAATTATTCTCGCTCCACCATCTGCAATAAAAAATGTATGGTCTAGAAAATTTGAAGATCCGATAATTTGCCAAGCCTCTGGGTGGATGTCAATTAAACAAAGAGCTAAACAAAGTTTAGTAGAGCTTCCACTTATCATTTCTGATCATGCAGATTGGAATGAGTTAACTGAATATATAAAATTAACAGGTGCTGAAAATGTTTATGTGACTCATGGCAGGGAAGAAGCAATAGTGCATTGGTGTAAAATGAATAAGATAAATGGATTAGCATTATCCTTATCTGGAAGAGAGGATGAGGAGGATTTGTGAGAGCTTTTAGTGAATTAATTGATAAATTGTTATTAACTTCCTCTAGAAATAGGAAAATTGAAATTTTATGTGATTATTTTAAAAGTACCCCAGATCCAGATAGAGGTTTTACGCTTGCTATTATAACTAATTGCCTAGAGTTAAAAAATATTCCAATTTCAAAAATAAAGGAAATAGTTAGAGAAAATGTTGATGCTGAATTATTTGCATTATCATATGATTATGTTGGTGATCTGGCAGAAACTATCTCTTTAATATGGCCTCATAAAGAAAATGGGCATCTTCCTCAAATTTCAAAAATGATTAGTATTTTAAAAAATATTAAAAGAGATGAATTAAATAAAAAAATAAAAACCTTTTTGTCAATAGCAAACGAAACTGAAAGATGGGCCTTAATTAAATTAATTAGTGGTGGTTTGAGAATAGGTGTTTCTTCTAGACTAGCTAAAACTGCATTAGCTAAATTTGGAGATAAAAAACTAGATGATATTGAAAAAATATGGCATGGAATTGAAGCTCCATATGAAACTTTATTCAAATGGTTAAGTAATTTAGGTCCTATCCCAGAAATTGATCTAAAAAAAACATTTAATCCGATGATGCTTGCAAACCCAATTGAAGAAAACGATTTTACAAACATCAATTCTGAGAACTTTGTTGCAGAATGGAAATGGGATGGAATAAGAGTACAAATTATTTTACATGATTTTAACATCAAAATTTTTTCTCGTACTGGAGATGATATAACTCAAACATTCCCTGAGATAGAGAGTCTTGAAAAAGAAATGGTGATACTTGATGGAGAGTTGTTGGTAGGAAGAGATTATATTCCAATGAATTTCAATAAGCTTCAACAAAGATTAAATAGAAAAAAAGTAAGTCAAAAGCATATTCATGACTTCCCTGCTTTTGTGAAGTTGTATGATATTTTATATTTAAACAATAAGGATTTAAGAAAAAAAAATTGGGATGAAAGAAGAAAAATACTTGAGACTTGGTATTGTAAAAATAAAAATAGATTTTTTGATTTATCAAAAATTATTAATTTTAATAGTTGGGAAAATTTGGCTGAAATTAAAAAAAATGAAATTATTGACGATCAGCATGAAGGCTTAATGATTAAAAGAAAATATAGTCCATATATTTCTGGTCGTCCCAAAGGACATTGGTACAAATGGAAGAAAGATCCAAAAACTGTTGATGCAATTTTAATGTATGCAGTAAGAGGCCACGGTAAAAGAAGTTCATATTATTCTGACTTTACTTTTGGTTTATGGAATGGAAATCAACTATCACCAATTGGAAAAGCATATTTTGGCTTTAATGATAACGAATTAAAAATTTTAGATAAATTTGTTCGTAACAATACAATTAAAAAATTTGGACCTGTAAGAGAAGTTGAAAAAACTTTTGTAATTGAAATTGCTTTTGACTCAGTTAACTCTAGCACAAGGCATAAATCGGGAGTTGCAATGAGATTTCCTAGAATTAAGAGACTTAGAGAAGATAAGCCAACAAGTGAAGTATTACAACTTTCTGAATTTAAATTAGAATTTTTGTAAAACTTTTTCACATTAATTATCTTGAATTAAAATTTTTAATTTTCTAACATTTACAAAGGAGTTTATTTCATAGGAGTAAGATATGTCTGATTTACAAGAATTAATGGTTGGTTCTACAAAAATTGTAGCTCTAAAAGACGGTGAATTAACATTACCTAAAGAAATTCTTCTTAATGTAGATGAAGATACTACTAAAAAACTTTCTGATGAAAACAATCAACTTACAAATAGTCAAATTAATGCTTATTTGATTTTTAAAAATGACAAAATTCTACTAGTTGATGCTGGATGTAGGGATCTATTTGGGCCAACCTGTGGATTTGTTCATGAAGAAATTGCAAAAGCAAATGTGAAACCTGAAGATATTACTGATATATTTTTTACTCATTTACATCCTGATCATGTAGGTGGATCAATTAACAAAGATGGTAAGGCAATTTTTCCAAATGCAACCGTTAATATAATAGAAGATGAACTAAATTTTTGGAGCAAAGATAATTTTGAAGATGTTGAAATAAATGGGAAAAACATGGCTGATTTAAATAAATCTGTTATAAAAGCATATGGAGAAAATGTAAAAACCATCAAAACTAGTGAAGAAATAATTTCGGGGATTTATCCTGTACCACTTCCTGGTCATACACCTGGACATAGTGGATTTAGAATAGATGATGGTAATACCAGTTTTGTACAAATGGGTGATGTTCTTCATACCCCTAATTTACAGTTAGCAGACCCAAACATTTCTGTACTATTCGATATAGATGTAGAACAAGGACTAAAATCAAGAAAACATGCGTTTGATATGGTTTGTAATGATAGAATAATTTGTTCAGGAGGCCATATTCTAGAGCCAAAATTTGGATATTTGGATAAATTTGGTAATGGATATAAATACGTTGCAATTTAAACAAATAGAATAAACTAATTTGATAAGTTACACCTTAGCTGAATTTATTATTGATTTTAATGCATTACTTTTATCATTAAATACCTCTAACCGATCAACAAATTCCCGCCAAAATTGTTTTTCAGTTTTATATTGATTATGTAATTTGGTTTTGCAAAATTCTTGGGTATTCAACAACCTTTTTGAACCTAAACTTACATACTGTTTACCATTGAAACATCCATCGATTAAAAATACTAAACCTACAAGTAGTTCAGCATATTTAGTTGAAAAGACTGAAGTAAAGGGCCAAAAGTGTTCTTTTAAAACCTCAAAATCAAGTTCATGTGCTTCAAAATAATTACTAAATATTAATA
This sequence comes from uncultured SAR116 cluster alpha proteobacterium, assembly GCA_902537945.1. Classification (GTDB taxonomy): domain Bacteria; phylum Pseudomonadota; class Alphaproteobacteria; order Puniceispirillales; family Marisalimonadaceae; genus Marisalimonas. Next base: position 118,150 of record CACBDG010000002.1, on the reverse strand, counting down.
TTCTCTCTAAATTTCCTATTTCTTTACCAAACTTGGACATTTCTATACTTTTTTGAGCAAAAGCATGCTTATCATGTCGCATAATTAAATTGTTGGCATGAGAATGACTTAGATATTCATTTTGATTTATAGATGAAATAACAAAAGCTTGGTCTTCAGCCCTATTAACAAAACTAGGTGTAAATGGGGCCCATCTTTTTAAACTCTCAACAGTTATTCCAGTAGTGCCACCAGTAACATGTATTCTTTGAATGTCATCTGATCTATACATTAATTCTGCTTCTGTTGATAATGATTGTGGCCATTCAGGACAAAAAATTCTTTTTGATAATAAATCTGATGCAAAATTTTTAATCTTTGGTCTTTGTACATCTGGAGTAAACAAATCTTTGGAAATATCATTCTTGTTTACTAATGCTCCAGCTAACATCCCAAGATCTACTCTTCTTCCATCAAAATCAGTAGCAGTGCCTCCCCAAAATTTTTGATTTTTAAAAATTTCAAGTATTGAAGAACCAGTACTTTTTAACAAAATTTTCTGATCAAAAACTTGGTCTAAATCAATTTTAAAACTATATCTAAAATCAGTATTAATTACCTTATTCCAAATTAATAGTATGTATTTTAAGAAAGTATAATGACGACCATAATTTCCATTAACACCTAATACATTATTAAAATTGTCATTTTTTGGAAAAATTGCTGAGTAAATTTTATTGCAAATATCTTCATCAAAAAGATAAACTTCTATGAACTTTAAATTTAAAGATTTCTTAATAATTAATTTGACATAATCTAATGCTATTTTTTCTAAACCATTATGTGTAACAGAAACTGATAGAATAAGTTTAATTTTTTCTGGAGTTTTAATGTTGTTTCTTTTTGCTTCGAAAGCCATTGCCTCATCAAGGTTTTTCAATCCATAAATTATCTCATTTTCATTAATTGTTGCATCCAAAGGTATTGGGTGATCATACCAAAAGCTTTGTTTAACATTCTTGAACTTTTGAAGTTCATCTTTAATTTCAACTGGTATGTTTGATGACAAATAGTCAAATGGAGTTGTTATTAAAACATTACTTAAAAAAAGTATTTCTTTCGTTGGATTTTTAAGAGAATTTTTGCTTTCTTTTAAATTAGTCAATTTTCTTTTATGTAAAATTTTATTCTTTGTTTCTTCTGGTTTATTAAAAGCCTCAAGAGCCTCTGGGCAAAGAATATCCCAAACGTGATCTTTGTTTTTTCTATTATGATTAAATGTTATTTTTTGGGAATATGAATTAAAAAAATTATCAAAAAGTTTTAAGAACAAATCATCTTCTACAGAACTCAATATAGAAACAGCTTCATTGTAATCTTTATTATCATTATAAAATTTAATTACAAAAGCTCTACAAAGTTTTGAAAAGATATCACTAGAATTTTTTAATGATAAACTTGATAAATCTTTTTCAAAAACAATGTTTTTTAATATCTTTTCAAAGTAATCGAATTGTTGCATGATAAAAATATAAATAATAAAAGTAAAATGTTACTTATAAATAAAAATATTAAAAATTTTAATTGTTATTTATTTTTGCAAATTAAATTTTATTTATGTCAAATTTTTAATCAATTAATTAGGTAAAGTTAGATTTCTAAAAATACTAATATGGATGAATTTATCAAATATAAAATTATTGATCATATTGCATGGATAACAATGAAACGTAATCCTTCAAATGCATTTAACATAGAGTTTTTAGATGAGATTTTGAACACACTCAAAATTGCCTCTAAGGATAAAGATGTTAGAGTTATTATTATAGAAAGCGATATCAATAAAATATTTTCTGCAGGTCTAGACTTAAATCTTTTATTAAATAAGTCAGGATTAGAAATTAGAGAGTTTTTAAAGCGCCTCTACATAGATCTGTGGGATGTTCAATATAACATGGGGAAACCTACAATAGCATCAATCAATGGAGCGGCAAGAGGTGGTGGAATGACGCTTGCTATATCATGTGATATAATTATTGCTTCAGAAAAAGCTTCATTTGGATATCCAGAAATAAACTTAGGATTGTTACCAGCAATTCATTTTACACATCTTCCAAAAGTTGTAGGAAGATATAAAGCATTTGACTTACTTTTTTCTGGTAGAACATTCTACTCGGATGAAGCCCTTATGTTGGGTTTAATAAGTCGTGAAGTTTCATCGACTGAAATTAAAAAGAAAATTAACGAAATAGCAATAAATTTATCAAAAAAGTCCTCAACAGCTATGAGTTTAGGAAGAGCAGCATTTTTAAGAACAAATGATCTGGATTACAGGAGAGGAGTTGCAAATGCAGTTGAAGATTTTTGTAATGCTGCAATTACCCCAGACGCTCAAGAAGGTTTAAAAGCTTTTGTAGAAAAAAGACAGCCTGTATGGAAATAGATATTATTAGCATGAAATTGACATTGTAAAATTTAAGATGATAAAATTTATTATTACAAATTGAGAAAGTTAGTAGATTTAGCCAATGAACTTAAGCAGCATGTTAAATGCCCGCAAAAAGCAACAAAAACCTGTAAGGGTTGGTTTGATAGGCGCAGGAAAATTTGGTTCTATGATTTTGTCTCAAGCACGTCATATCGAAGGTATGATTATATCAGCAGTAGCAGATCTTGATATCGAAAAAGCAAAAGAGTCCTTTAATCGAGTAGGTTGGGATACCTCAAATTGCTTTGCTAAAAGTATTAATGACGCAATTATTTCTGGACGAACATGGATGACCGAAAACGCTGAAGATGTGTGTAAAATTCCTGAGATTGAGTGTGTTATTGAGGCAACTGGTGATCCTCTATTTGGGGTTAGACATGCTCTTATGGCAATCGAAAATGCTAAGCACGTTATTATGGTTAATGTTGAAGCTGACGTTCTATGTGGCCCTTTCCTTAACCAAAAGGCAATAGAAAATAATGTTGTTTTCAGCATGGCTTATGGAGATCAACCAGCAGCAATATGTGAACTTGTTGACTGGGTCAGAACAAATGGATTTGAACTAGTTGCAGCTGGAAAAGGAATGAATTTTCAACCTCATTTTCGATATTCAACCCCAGATACAGTATGGGATTATTTTGGTTGGACCAAAAAGGAAGTATCAGCTGGTGATTTCAATCCTAAAATGTACAATTCCTTTACTGATGGAACTAAAGCAGCAATTGAAATGGCTGCAGTTGCTAATGCTACTAATCTAGATTGTCCTGAGGATGGACTTTCGTTCTATCCTGCTGGTATTCACGACTTGTCAGCTGTTTTCAAACCAATTTCTAATGGGGGTAGGCTTGCAAAATCAGGTCTTGTGGATATTGCTGCTAGTCGAGAACCTGATGGTAGAAATGTTTATAATAATATTTGTTACGGTATGTTTGTTACATTCAAAGCACCAAACCAATATACTCGTGACTGCTTCCGCCAATATGGATTGCTGACAGATGAGACTGGATGGTATGCATCAATGTGGAGACCTTTTCATTTGATAGGATTAGAAACAAATACTAGTATTCTTTCTTCTGTTCTGAGAAATGAGCCAACAGGTTCCTCACTTGTGTGGAATGGTGATGCTGTTGCTACCGCCAAGCATGATCTCAGAATAGGAGATATTTTAGACGGAGAAGGAGGATATTGTGTTTGGGCCAAAGCAATTCCTGCCAAAGTATCTTCTAAAATTGGAGCTTTACCAATTGGTCTCGCACACAATGTCAAATTGAAAAACCCTGTTAAAAAAGATGAAATAGTAAATATGGATGATGTAGAACTACTTGATGTAGAAGATATTATATCTTACAGAAAAAAAATGGAAACGCTTCTTATTGAAGACTAATGAGCATTAAGGATAGATAGTTCAAAATGAGTTGGGAAAAAGAGTTAGAAGAAAAAGTAAGTCGAGAAAAATTATCTGAAAATCTTGGTGGTAAAGATAGAATTAAAAAGCAACATGATGCTGGACTTTATACAATTAGAGAGAGAATTAATTTATTAACTGACAAATCTTCCTTTAATGAGGTTGGGAAATTAGCAGGACATGCAATATATAATGAAAATAATGATTTGATAGATTTTAAAGGATCAAACTTTATTTTTGGAAAAGCAAAAATTGATGGAAGAAACATTATTGTTGGTGGTGATGATTTTACATTAAGAGGTGGTTCTGCAGACGCTTCCATAAAAGAAAAACACCTAAAATGTGAACAGATGGCACTATCTTTACAATTGCCTCTAATCAGAATAGTTGAAGGCTCTGGTGGTGGAGGATCCGTAAAAACAATAGAGACTTCGGGTAGAGCTAATGTGCCAGAGGTTGAAGGATGGAATTTAGTTGTAGAAAGTATGGGGACTATACCTAGAGTTGCACTAGGTCTGGGTTCTGTTGCAGGACTTGGTGCAGCTCACTTAGCTTGTTCTCACTATTCTGTTATGGTCAAGGAAAAGTCAGCTGTTTTTGTGGCAGGACCACCTGTTGTAGAGCAGATAGGGCAAAAGTTATCAAAAAATGAATTAGGTGGTTATGAAATTCAATTAAAATCTGGTGCAGTTGATGATGCTGTAGATACCGAAGAAGAAGCTTTTGAAGCTGCGAAGAAATTTTTATCTTACTTACCAAATTCTGTTTATCAGTTAAGTGATCAAATAATTAGTAAAGATGATCCAAAAAGGACTTCAGAATGGTTAATAGAAGCAATTCCAAAAAATATTCAATCTGTTTACAAAATAAGACCCATTATTGAAGATTTAGTTGATAAGGGTTCTTTTTTCGAAATGGGCAAAGGTTATGGGAAATCGATTGTTACTAGTTTTTGTAGACTTAATGGTTGGCCTATAGCATTAATGGCTAGTGATCCATACTCATACGGAGGTTGTTGGACGTCTGATACTTGTAAAAAAGTTCAAAAATTTGTTGATTTAGCCGAAACATTTCATTTACCAGTTATTTATTTAGTAGATTGCCCTGGATTTCAAGTTGGTTTAGATGCAGAGAAAAAAGGTACAATTAAAGAAGGTGTTAGAGCAATGTCAGCAATCTGGCAAACTACTACGCCTTGGTTGTCTATAATTATTAGAAATTGTTTTGGAGTAGCTGGTGCCGCACATAAAAGAGGAAGCAGTTATATTTCAAGATTTGCGTGGCCTTCTGCACGATGGGGATCTTTACCACTAGAAGGAGGAATAGAGGCTGCATATAGATCAGACATTGAGAATGCAAATGATCCTAAATTAGAACTTCAAAAAATTACCACAAGATTAAACAAGTTGAGATCTCCTCTAAGGTCTGCCGAATCTTTTTTGATAGAAGAAATTATTGACCCAAGACATACGCGTAGAGTTATGTGTGAATTTGCCGATTTATCCGCACCATTAAGAAAAACAGGTATAACTAATAGAACAATGAGACCATAATTTATGTATAGGAAATCAAAATGATTTATTCAGAAGTATCCGGAACGATAAGTGAAATTTTGGTATCACATGATCAAATTGTGGAAAAAGAAACTGACTTAATAATAATAGAATGTATGAAAATGCTTATTCCAGTGACTACTAAAAATAGAGGTAAAATCATTAAAATTTATGTTAAAGAAAATGACATTATAAATGAAGGAGACAAGTTAATCGACATGAATTATGATATTTAATTTAAAAATAAACAAAATGTAATGATGATACTAATTCATAAATGTCTGATTTGGGATAGTTAGTTTAGAATATTGTTAAATAAGGACTTCAATGAAATTAAAACAACTTCACAAAAATATTGGAATTTCTATTGAAAATGTAAATCTCGCTAATATTGATGATATTACTTTTAAAGAAATAAAAAATTTATGGATGAAAAATTTAATTATAGTTTTTCCTAACCAAAATATTTCTGATGAAGATCATATTAATTTTGGAAAAAAATTTGGTGAACTTGAAGTCCACCCGTCTTTATCTCATAGATCCTCAAAAAATCCTGAAATTTATCGTGTTTCCAATGTTGATGAAAAGGGAAAAATTATACCAAATAAAGAAACATCATGGCAATATTTAAAGCAATCTTGGCTTTGGCACACCGATAGTTCATTTCGAAAAATTCCAAGTAATGGTTCAATACTGCATGGAATTTCAACCACTAAAAAAGGTGGAAATACTCTATTTGCGAATATGTATGAAGCATATGAAGATCTAAGCAAAACAACAAAAGAAAAAATTAAAAATTTAAACGTTCTGCATGATCATAATTATATAATCAGTCTATCAAAAGAGCTAAGTAAAAAGAAAGATAAAGGAAGTTATGATAAACTTGATCCAGTAGTTCATCCTCTTGTAAGAAGACATCCTGTTACAAATAAGCCAAGTCTTTTTCTTTCACCACATACGATGGTAAAAATTATAGATTATGACTATGATGAAGGAAGAGAATTGTTAGATTTTTTGATAAGGCATTCTATTCAATCAAAGTATGTATACAAGCACATTTGGAATGATAATGACATAGTTATGTGGGATAATAGATGTACCATGCACTCTGTTGAACCTTTTAATAATAATACTATAAAAAGAATTATGCATAGAGTTACATTAGTTGGTGACCAAGAACCAATTATGGCTTAAAATTTAAAAGCTGATAAAATTTATTTTGGTAATGGCAACACTAATTTAGCAAACAACTTTGTCTTGTTAAACCAATCTGTGTATAGCAAATCAAAAAAGCGAATCATATCGAAAGTTTCTCAGCATTTCTGCATTGATATAAGTTAAATGACGAGTTTATGAAATTTTTTATATAATATCATTAATGAATAAAATTGTAATTTTTGATGAATAATTAATCATAAATTCAAAAAAAAATTATTCTGTCTATTTTTATAATCGCATAGAACTTTGAATAAGCTAAATTTATAGATTGCTTAATTCAATTAACTTTTACCAAACCACATAATTGTTGGAGAGTTATGAATGTTTGATTTCCGTTTTTTTGAAATTTATAGATCATCAGAGTATATGGGTCTGATATTTGATGGAATCTTAATAAGCTCTAGCTTAACAGTCATCTCTGGTAGCATCGGATTTATAATTGCATTTCTTTTAGCTGCTTTTATTTATTGGAAAGTAAAACCAATAAATTATTTATCTATTTGTTGGATTGATTTCATTCGCAATACTCCATTAATTGTTCAATTATTTTTTGTAACCTTTGGTTTGCCATTAATTTTTCAATATGTATGGCCATTTTGGGCACATGCATTATTAGCATTAACTATAAATTTTACTGGATATTTTGGTGAAATATTAAGATCAGGCTTTAATTCAACTCCAAATAGTCAGCTAGAGGCTGCTTATTCTTTAAATTTAAATAAAAATACAATATTTAGAAAAATTGTACTTCCGCACACATTGATTAAAATGTTCCCTTCATTGTCCAGTCAATTCATTTTTATTTTTTTAACTACAGGAATTATTTCTGAAATTGGTGTAAATGATCTTACTCATGCTGGTTTGTATATTGATAGCAGAACGTTCAGATCTTTTGAAATATTTATAATTTTATCATTTTTATATGTTGCTCTTTCTCTATTATTTAAAACTTCTTTAGAAATTATTTTTAATAAAACATTAAAAAAGAGGATGTAGATGCACGAGCTATTGATAGACATCTTTGATAAGCCATTGGGAATAATTATAGCTCAATTAATTTCTGCTACTAGATTTACAATTTATTTATCATTAATAGCTTTTTTTGGTGGTGGATTACTTGCTTTATTAATAACTTTTTTAAGAATATATCCATCGAAAATTTTGAATTATATAAGCTTTTCATACATATGGTTATTTCAATCTTTGCCTCTTTTAATGTTATTATTTATTATTGGGTTAGGAATTCCACGCTTTGTAGGTCAAAACTTTGATCCCTGGTACGCTGCAAGTATATCACTAATAGTTTTTACCTCAGCTTATTTAGCAGAGGTATGGAGAGGTGCTATTCTAGCAATACCTAGAGGGCAATGGGAAGGCGCAACTGCTCTGAATCTTAACTTCATGCAGACTTTAAAACTAATTATTATACCTCAAGTTTATAAGTATAGTATTGCACCTACTGTAAGTTTTCTTATTCAAATTATAAAAGGTACCTCTCTTGCATATATAATTGGTTTTCAGGATTTAATGTTATTAGGAAAAAGATGGGCGAATGCTCCTGTTATAGGATCTGAACCATTTATAATCTTTCCTATTATGGCAGTTTTGTATTTCTGCCTGTGTTACCCCCTAGCTATTTATGCGAAACACTTAGAAAAAAAATACACTATTGAAAATTTAACTAATTGAAAGGAAAAAAAAATGTTTTCAAAAAAAATGATCTATAGCTTTTTGTTAAGTCTATTTTTTATAAATTATTCAGCAAATGCTGCTGATTTGAATGAAATTCTTAAAAATGGTGAAGTTAAGATTGCTGTTCCTGAGGCTTTTGCACCTTTTGGATCAGTTGGTAAAACTGGAGAACACGAAGGTTATGATGTTGATGTTGCAAAACTTATTGCTAAGGATTTAGGAGTTAAGCTTAAAATAGTACCAGTAGTTTCAAAACAAAGAATTCCTTTTCTTGAAACAGATAAAGTTGATCTAGTAATATCTACAATGGGTGCTAATCCATCAAGAGCTAAGTCCATAAACTTTTCTAGCGCATATGCACCTTTCTATTCTGGTGTTTTTGCGCCTTCCTCTATTAAAGTATCATCATATGCAGATCTAGATGGTCTTACAATTGGTGTAACAGGAGGAACATTAGAGGATTTAGAACTAACTAAAATGGCTCCTAAAGGTGCTAAAATTACAAGATTTGGTGATAATGCCGCAACATTAAGCGCCATAAAATCTAAACAAGTTCAAGTTCTTGTAGCAGGAAATACAGTTGCAGCTTCTGTAACAGAGGCTAATCCTGATTTTGACTTAGAAAGGAAATTTATAATTAAAGACAGCCCTTGCTTTATTGGAGTTAAAAAAGGTAATGAAGATTTATTAAGATGGGTAAATGTTTTTATTCTTCATAAGAAGCTTGGTGGTGATCTCAATAAAATTTCACTAAAATGGTTAGGTCAAGACCTCCCATCTTTACCGTCATTGTAAATATAAAAGTAATATGTCTGACAGATTTAGACTTGTCAGACATAATCTAATTTAAAAGATTTATTTATTATTTTTAGTAAAATAAAACATAATTAAAGTTAGACTTCTATGATTTGTACCACACATAAAATTTCTTAATTTTGAAAGTTAAAATAGTTATATTTTTATATCCCTGACAATTACTTAATTTTAAAAATTGCTAGATTTCTGTTTTCAGGATCACTTACAATTTATGGTAAAATTAATAGAATGTTGCCTGATTTAGCTTTCAACACTGTCAGTAGTGGTCGGGGCGGAGAGATTCGAACTCCCGACCCTCTGGTCCCAAACCAGATGCGCTACCAGGCTGCGCTACGCCCCGAACAATTCGATTTATACTTTAGAAATCTTCAAAATCAAGCTTTACTTTCAAGAAATTTAAATTATTTCAATAATTCTTTAAATAGGCAGTTAAATTTATCTCCTATCAAAAGTGGATACTCTCCAGATTTTAATTCAACTACAAAATTTACTTTATTTTGACTTTTAATATTTGTTTCATCAAATGCTTTAGCATTTTTATAAATCTCAATAATTTCACCTTGTTTGTTCAAAAAAAATAAATCTAAATTAAAATGTGTATTTTTCATCCAAAAATTTCGAATTTGGCTATCTTTCCAAACAAACAACATTCCTGAATTAGGTTTCATATCCTTTCTATTCATCAATCCATAAGATCTTTTTTGTTCATTATCAGCTATTTCTAAAGAGAACTTTTGAGGATTATTTTTTTTAACATTAATAGAACATAAAATTTGTTTAAAGACTGGGCTTTTACCTTCAGCAAATACTAGATCTGTTGAAATTAGGAAAAATCCTAATAAAATTATTTTTATCTTTTTTATCATATTTTTTTAATCTTTAATATTTCATTTACAAGAGATAAAATTTCATCTCCTATTGGAAAATTTTTATATTCATCTCTCCAAGTGCTGATCCATTTATCAGGGATCCCATTCTTAACTCGTCTATTACGCCAACTTAATGATTTAAGAAGATCATAACACTGTGATTTCATCTCTTGATTTAAATATTCCTCTTTATCATTAATTAAAACCCAATTTCCAGCCCACGCCTTAGCTGTTAAGTATGGATTATAACCGCCACCACCCAATATTATTACATTTTCATTAAGAGACTGCACATCCCTTACCGCCTTCCAATATGCATTATTAGTCAAACTAATTCTTGATTGAGGGTCACCATCAAGCATATCAGCTCCAGCTTGAATTATTAAAAGATCAGCTTTCTTTGTTTTTATAAAAGGAATAATAACGTTGCATACTATATAATCCATTTCATTATCATTAAAACTCTCATTAACAGGGAAGTTAATTACATTGAAAAGTTTATTTTCTTCAAATTTACCAGTTTTCGGCCATCTATTTTTTTCATGAATTGATATTATTGAAACATTCTCATTCTCAGAAAAAATATCTTGTACTCCATCACAATGGTGAGCATCAAAATCTACATACACAATATTTTTAAAACCTTTATCTAAAGCTTTTAGAATTGCTAAGACACAGTCATTTAGAAAGCAAAAACCGAATGCTTGAGATTTTCTTCCATGATGAGTTCCACCAGATATGTTTAAAATTTTTTTTGCTTTTTTATCCGCTATCATTTCAACAGCTTTTATTGAGGCTTGAGCTGCTGTTGCGGGTCTTGAAAAAACCTCGCTAAATATTGGATTATTTCCAATACCAATATTAAATTTCTTCTTTAGTTTATCGGGAAGAGTTTGATCTTCTTCAGCTCTTTTTAATGCTTTGACATAATCTAAATCATGAAATTTAATTAACTCACTAATCTCTGCTGGAGAATTTTTAATAATTTGATTTTCATTTATCCATCCCATTAATCTTATAAGCTCAACACTCGGCCAAACTCTGTCCATATCTAGGGGATGGCCTTTTTCATACCTAGAACCTCTAAAAATATCACTTGTAAATAAATAATTCTGCATTCTTTTCTTTTTAATATATATAATTAATATAAAATTAATTTCACAAAGGTTACAATGATTAGAGGAATATTAATTGCAACAACTATTTTTGTGATATGGGAAATAAGCTGTTCATTTTTTAATTTACCTGCATTTATGCTCCCTCCTCCATCAAAAGTATTTTCATCAATTTACGTTAACTGGAGTGAACTCATAGTTCACGCATCATACACGCTAGTTGAAATATTAGCATCCATAGCAATTGGCTCTTTGATTGGAATAACAACAGCTTTGATAATTTCTTCATCGGTCACATTAAGAAGATGGATAATGCCTATATTGCTAGCCAGCCAATCAATTCCAGTTTTTGCTTTGGCGCCATTGTTAATTTTATGGCTCGGTTATGGAATGATCAGTAAAATAGTAATTGGAGTTTTAATAGTTTTTTTCCCAATAACATCTAATTTCACAGATGCCTTAAATAAAGTACCTCAAGAACTAATTGATGCTGGAAAAACACTAAACTTCTCAAAAATTCAATTATTTTGGAAAATTAAAATTCCGTCATCTTTACCTGGATTATGTTCTGGGCTTAGAGTTGCAGCTTGCTTTGCTCCAATTGGAGCAGTTGTAGGAGAATGGATTGGTGGAAGCACAGGGCTTGGTTCATTTATGATATACAGTAATGCAAGATTACAAACTGATAATATGTTTGCTGCTCTATTAATTCTTATTTTTATGACCATTACTATTTATAAAATCACAGATTATGTTCTTAATAGATATGTATGGTGGAAATAAAATATTATTGATTTTTTTTATATTTGTAATAGAAGTAAAATGCCAGGGGTGCTTGATATATATCTTGCTGAGAAATTAACCCTTATAACCTGATCTGGTTAAAACCAGCGGAGGGAGAAGCAAATGAATGCAATATTTAAAATAATTTTAAGTTTTTTACTTTTTATATTTTCTTGTAATGTTAATGCTTCTTCTCAAAAGTTAACTATTGGACTAGATTGGTTTATTAATCCTGATCATGCTCCTTTAATAATAGCTAAAAAAAGAAATTTCTTTAAAGAAATAAACCTAGAAGTTGAGATGATTGAGCCAGCTGATCCAAATGATCCGCCAAAATTAGTTGCTGCAGGTAAATTAGACTTAGCAATTTCTTATCAACCTCAATTACACATTCAAGTTGATCAAGGTTTACCTGTCGTAAGAGTTGGAACTTTAGTTAGTGTTCCTCTAAATTCACTAGTTGTCTTAAGAGATGGACCCATTAAAACAATTTCAGATCTCAAAGGAAAAAAAGTTGGATTTTCAGTTGGTGGATTTGAAGAAGCTCTACTCTCTGGAATGCTTCAAAAATATAATCTAAATATGTCTGATGTAGATTTAGTGAATATTAACTTTTCATTGTCACCCTCATTAATAGCAAAAAAGGTTGATGCAGTAATTGGAGCTTTTAGAAATTTTGAGCTCAATCAAATGGACATTGTTAATCATCCAGGTAGAGCTTTCTATCCAGAGGAGCATGGCGTACCAACTTATGAAGAATTAATATACATTGCAAATAAAAAAAATAAAAATAACCCGCTTTTCGATAAATTTTTTAGCGCAATTCAGAAAGCTACTTTAACAATTATTAATGACCCAGTTTCTACATGGAAAGAGTTTTCGTCTTTTAGAAAAGGTTTAGATGATGAATTAAATAAAAGGGCTTACAAAGATACTATATCTAGGCTTGCTTTGAGGCCACAGGCTCATGATTTAAAAACCTACGCAAATTTTAGTAAGTTTCTAAAAGCAAAAGGAATTATTAAAAAAATCACAAAAGCAGAGACTTTTGCAAAACCATAACACACAAAACTATCATTGAAATTAAAGCTAACATTGGGTAAAGGTTAATAATAACTTAATTAGGGCTTAAATTAATGAAAACATTAATCCTTTTTTTGATACTGCTTTCTTTATGGTTATTGATGTCAGGACATTACAGTATCCTTATAATCAGTTTAGGTATAATTTCGTGTGCATTTTGTGTTTATGTTACTAAACGCGGCAAACTAATAGATGATGAAGGTTTACCCATATTTTTTATGCCAAGGATTTTGAATTATTTGATATGGTTATTTAAAGAAATATTGAAGTCAAATTTAAGTACTGCAAAAGTAATTATAAAAGGAAATGTTGAGCCTGAAACTTTTACAGTAAAAGCTTCTCAAGTCACTGATGTCGCAAGAGTTACATATGCCAATTCCATTACTCTTACACCAGGAACAGTTACTACAAAAATGCAAAAAGATGTTTTTGAGGTACACGCTCTAAATTCTGATTTCGGGAATGACGTTCGAACTAATGAAATGGACAAAAAAGTAACTTGGTTAGAGGGCAAAAAATAATGTTTTTAGCTGGTTTAATAGCCTGTGCAATTACAGGAGTTTTAATTTTAGTAAGAATTATTTTAGGCAAAACAACATTTGATAGAATTTTAGCGGTTAACAGTCTTGGAACTGTAATAGTAATCAGCATTTCTCTTCATGGGTTCTACTCAAATAGACCAGAATTCTTAGACATTGCTATTGTATATGCATTGATAAATTTTATTGGTACAGTTGCTGTTCTAAAACTTTTTAGTACTGGATCATTAGGAGGAGATAAGTAAAAGTGGAATTGATATTAGATATTTTCACTGGCATTTGTTTTTTTATTGGTTCTTTGTCAATAATTATTGGTGCCTGCGGACTTATTAAGCTACCAGACGTATTTTCAAGAATTCATGCTGCCGGTATGATAGATACTGGTGGTACTGCGTTTTTTATTTTAGGGATGGTATTTCAGACGGGTTGGACATTAATAACCGTTAAATTGATATTAATTGGTGTATTTATTTTTTTCACTAGTCCAGTTACAAGCCATGTAACTGCAAATCTGGCAAGGGAAAAACACATAATTCCAGTAGGAAAAAAGATTGGAAAAATTTTATGATTTCTGAATTATTAATTAATGCTTTTTTAGTCACAATTATGCTTAGTATTGCAATAGCTCTTATCAAGACTAGAACTGTTATATTTACTGTGATTTTGACTAGTGCTTATTCTCTAGTAGCTGCATTGATGTTTATAACATTAGACGCAGTTGATGTTGCGTTTACAGAAGCATCAGTTGGTGCAGGAATTTCTACAATACTCTTTCTAGCAGCTATGGCTTATTTGCCAAAAAAAGAGGAAGAGAGCATTAGAAGTGAATTTATTCCGGCACTATCGTGTATAATTCTTGGAGGAATATTAATCTGGTGTAGTTATGATTTGCCTGAAATTGGTCAGTTAACAGCTCCAATACATCAACATATTGCACCGGAGTATATAAAAGGATCCAAAGAGGATATTGGTATCCCAAATATAGTTACTTCAGTTTTAGCAAGTTATAGAGGATACGATACTTTTGGTGAAACGATAGTTGTTTTTACTGCTGGAGTAGCTGTACTGGCACTTCTCGAGAAAAAAAATGCTGCAAAAAAAAATAAATCTCAACCTAAACAAAAGATTAGAAAAAATGCATAACAATCCTATTTTAAGAATTTCTACTAAAGTTCTTTTTGCACCCATCATACTTTTTGGGCTTTATGTTCAATTTCATGGAGATTTTGGCCCTGGAGGAGGCTTTCAAGCTGGAGTAATTGTAGCTAGTGCATTTATCCTATATTCCCTTGTATTTGGAATTGAAGCAGGAAAAAAATTATTCCCATCAAATATTAATTTAATTTTATTAGCCTTAGGTGGAATCATCTACGGTGGTGTAGGCTTTGTTTCAATGTTATTAGGAGATGAGTTTTTAGCCTACAATATACTCGGATCTTCACCACAATCTGGTCAGCACATAGGCATATTATTAGTTGAATTTGGTGTTGGCTTAACAGTTTCAAACGTTATGATTGCACTGTTTAATGCATTCGCTAGTTACGATAAAATAGAAGAGAAATAAAAATGATTTCTTCAACAATTGGAATTTGGAATTACTGGATAGTTTTTTGTCTAATGATGATTGGTTTATTTCTGGTAATAGGTAGAAAAAATTTTTTAAAAAAAATCGTTGGACTTACTATTTTTCAAACGTCCGTGTTTTTACTCTATATAACTTTTGGAAAGATTAAAGGGGGCACACCTCCAATTTTAAATGAATCTATTGATACCATTTACTCAAATCCCCTTCCACATGTATTGATACTTACAGCCATTGTTGTCGGTGTTGCAACAACCGCTCTTGGGTTGTCGTTAGTATTAAGAATAAATTCCGAATATGGCACCATCGAAGAAGATGATATATCTGCACAAGATCTTGTAGATTATCACGATGATATTGAAACTGGCAAAAGTGTGGATTTGAATTTTAACCAATGACAGACATTTTAATTAAAAATCTTCCAATTATTGTGGTCTTATGTCCATTAATTACTTCTTTATTTGTTGTACTTATTCCTAATATATTTTTTTCTTGGGTTTTAACAACTTTAAGCACTTTTTTAACTTTTTTATTTTCAATTTTATTATACCAAGAAATCCAAATTCACTCTTATATTTCATATGCTTTAGGCAAATGGATGCCTCCGATAGGAATAGAATATATTATTGATAAAGTGGCAATTATTCCGGTTATTATAATTTCGGGTATAAGTTTAATTGCAACTATATTTGCTTATAAGATAATGCCTGAAGAAATTGAAAAGAAATCAATATCAAAAGTCTACAGTTTGTGGCTTTTAGCTATAGCTGGCTTGCTAGGTCTTGTAACTACAGGTGATGCATTTAACCTCTTTGTATTTTTAGAAATATCGTCTTTAGCCTCGGTTGCGCTTGTGGCAATGGGTGCTCAAAAAGACAAACAGGCTTTAGTTGCAGCTTATAATTACCTAATTATAGGTGCAGTTGGAGCAACCCTATATGTAATAGGTGTAGGATTATTATACGGAATAACTGGCACTTTGAATATGGAGGACTTAACAAATAGAATATCTGATCTTAATAACAATAAAGCATTAATTGCAGGATTTGGTTTTATGATAATTGGTATTATGGTTAAAGCTGCTGTTTTTCCTTTACATATTTGGTTGCCAAGGGCGTATGCTTATGCTCCATCTGCAGTTTCTGTTTTACTAGCGGCAACAGCAACAAAAGCTTCTTTGTACATATTAGCTCGCATATTATTTTCTGTTTTTGAAAATTCAGAAGATTTAATAAATAATACTTTATTATATGTTATTCTTCCACTTTCTATCATAGCTATGTTTGCTGGTACAATTATGGCTATATATGAAAAAGATATTAAAAGGCTACTTGCTCATTCTTCAGTTGCACAAATAGGATATATTACTCTTGCTTTTGCTATTGGAACAAAAGCAAGTATTGCAGCTGGTTTTATACACATGTTTAATCATGCAATAATAAAAGGCGGTTTATTCATAGCTATAACTTCACTTGGTTTTTATATTCAAAAAAGAATTACTATAAATAATTTATCTGGTCTTGGTAGAACAATGCCTATAACTTTTTTTTGTTTTGTCCTCTGCTCATTAAGTCTAGCGGGTCTTCCACTTACAGCTGGGTTCATTTCTAAATTATATTTAATTAAAGCAACCATCAGCTCAGATAGTATATGGATAGCAATACTCATATTAATTAGTTCAGCATTATCAGTAGTTTATTTATGGAAAATGATAGAAGTCATGTGGATGCGAGAGGGAAGAAAAATTGTGATAAAAGAAAACCCTACAATTTATTTATCACTTATTTTTATAACTTTTTTAAATATTTATTTTGGTTTAGATGCCTCATTGGTTGTCGACGGAAGTTTTGAAGCCGCAGAAAAATTAATTGAGGATCTAAAATGATGACAATTGAAAATTTTATTTTAATCACAATTTTATCGCCTTTAATTGTTTGTGTTTTAACTCCATTTATTTCAAAAAGTACAATTTTAAGAGATTGCTTGGGACCAATTGGCGGTGTAGTTAGTTCTTGGGGTGCATATAATATTATGAGCTCAGCTCTTAATAATCAAAACATCACTTTAGAAATTGTAAAAATTGCTGAGGGCATATCAATTGGTTTTGAAATTACACCCTTAGGAGCTATTTTTGGACTAGTTGCGTCATTTCTGTGGATTTTAGCAGCCATATATTCAGTTGGCTACATGAAGGGAAATGAAGAAAAAAATCAAACAAGATTTTATGCATTTTATGCAATGGCTGTTCATGCCGCTTTATGTATTGCTTACGCAGGTGATTTATTAACTTTATTCATTTTTTATGAAGTTCTTACATTTTCAACATATCCTCTAGTTACTCATAAGCAAGATGAAATGGCTCAAAAAGCTGGTCGATTATATATGTCCATACTGGTTGGATCTTCAGTAATATTACTTCTTCCAGCAATTATTTGGGTTTGGGTTGCTACAGGTTCTCTTGAAATGTCCCAAAATGGTGTGTTAGATGGCAAATTAGATGTGGCTTATGCTCCCCTCTTATTAGCAATGTTTGTTTTTGGAATTGGAAAGGCAGCACTGATGCCAATTCATAAGTGGCTACCTGCTGCTATGGTTGCCCCCACACCTGTATCTGCCCTTTTACATGCTGTAGCAGTTGTGAAAGCAGGAGTGTTTACAATGTTAATAGTTCTGACAAATGTTTTTGGAATAGATTTTTTAGCCAAAACAGGGGCGTCAGAATGGTTAATTTGGTTAGCATCCTTTACTCTTCTAGCAACAAGTATAATAGCTATTTACAAAGATGATTTAAAAGCAAGACTGGCATACTCAACAATTAGTCAACTTTCTTATATTACTTTAGGGGGAGCGTTGGCTACTTCCATGGCTACTCAAGGAGCTACTTTACACATAATTACTCATGCTGCGGGTAAAATTACTTTATTTTTTGTAGCAGGCGCCTTGTACGTTGGAGCAAAAATTACAAAAATTTCAGATTTGAATGGTCATGGCTTATGTGCGCCTCTAATTTTTCTTGCTTTTTTTATTGGATCACTCTCTATAATTGGCGTTCCTCCAATGGCAGGTTCTTGGAGTAAATTCTTCTTAATGTTGGGCGCGGCTGACAGTGGTAATGAAGTTGTTATAGGTGTATTTTGTATATCAACTATACTAAATGCATTTTATTTAATGGAAATCCCTGCTAGAGCATTCTTTTTTAAAAAAGAGAGAGACATAAAAGTAAAAATACCAAAACTTGTTTTAATCCCAACTTTAATAACCTCTTTTTTAACTATTTTATTGTTCTTTTTTATAGAGCCGTTTCAAAATCTAACTTCTATGATGGTGAGTAAGGTATGAAGTATTTAATTGAAAAATTTGGTAAAATAAATACCGCAGTACTTTTTCTTTGTATTATTTTTCTAATTTTAGAATTAATTGGACATAGGCATGGAGAAACATCAATAGAAGATATCTTATTCTTTCCTGCTTTATTTGGATACCTATCATGCATAATAATTTTTAAAATTGGTGTTAGTTTGAGATCATTCCTTATGAAAGATGAGGATTATTATGATAAGTAGTTTCCCTCCTGGTTTAATAATGATTGTTGGGGCATTATTAATTCCCTTCTTACCTAATATAATTAGGCAGATATATATGATGGTTCTTATACTAGTTTCAGCTTACGCATTAACATTGGGTTTTGGTATACATGCAAAAATTGAAGTAATGGATATTCAATTTATAATATTTCAATCAGACTCTTTAACCTTACCCTTTGCAATAATATTTCACATAGCAGCTATATTGAATGTAATCTATGGCGCTCACGAAAAACATTGGAATCAGCATGTAGCCATTATGAGTTACAGTGGAGCAGCGATTGCAGCGGTTCATGCTGGAGACTTATTCACACTATTTGTATGGTGGGAGGCTACTGCTTTTACTTCAGTATTTCTGATTTTAGCAAGCAAAACAAAAAGATCTTACAGATCAGCATTTAGATACATTTTAATACAAGTTGGTTCTGGAATGTTTTTATTGGCTGGAGCAATTTTATTAATGTCTCAAACTGGTAATGCAGAATTTAGAAGTTTTGACTTTAATTCTCTATACGGCCAGTTAATTTTCATAGCTTTCGGAATAAAAGCTGCTTTTCCATTATTAAATGGCTGGTTACAAGATGCTTACCCAGAAGCCTCAGAGATAGGTACAGTTGCTCTTTCAACGTTCACAACTAAATTAGCTATTTTTTGTTTTGCTAGATCTTTTGCAGGCACAGAAATACTAATAATAATTGGTGCAATTATGACTTTTTATCCTATTTTCTTTGCTGTTATTGAAAATGATCTACGAAGAGTTTTAACTTATAGCCTTAATAACCAACTTGGTTTTATGATAGTTGCCATTGGAATTGGCACTGAATTAGCTATTAATGGAGCGGTAGCTCATGCGTTTGCTCATATTCTTTACAAAGGATTACTATTCATGGGAATGGGGGCAGTACTTTATAGAGTAGGAACATGTAAAGCTTCTGAATTAGGTGGGCTATTTAAATTTATGCCAATTACAGCGGTTTGCACTATTATCGGGGCTATTTCCATTTCAGCTTTTCCCTTATTTAGTGGGTTTGTAGCAAAATCACTTATAATGTCAGCACTTGGTAAAGAAGGACTAGTATTTGTCTACTTTATGCTTTTATTTGCGTCTGCAGGTGTACTTCACCATTCAGGAATTAAAATCCCATTCTTTGCTTTTTTTGCACACGAAAGCGGTATTAAAACAAAAGAAGCTCCTTTAAATATGATAATAGCTATGATTATTGCGTCAGCTCTATGTATATTGATAGGAGTTTTTCCATCTTATTTTTATGAAATCTTACCCTATCAAATCCAATATCAGCCCTATGACTTTAGTCACGTAGTTGGACAGTTACAGCTTTTAACATTTGCTGCATTTGCTTTTATATGTTTGTGGCATTTCAAAATTTATCCCCCAGAGTTAAACTCAACTGTATTGAATAGTGATTGGATTTATAGAAAGATGATACCTGGAATTTTATTACCTCTTTTAAATCTTATTAATGATATAAACAAAAAAATTGAACAATTTTTTGAATTTATGTTTATATCTATAAAAAAGTTTTTTGCTAATACAATGACAAAGAACAAAATTTTTGATAGAGAAGTTGGTCAAGATACTCTAATAATTGTACAACTTTTTATAATTTTATTAATATTCATCTTTGTATGGAAAATTTATTTGTAAATTGTAAAGTAACTAGATTAAGAAAAATGTACCATATAATATTGAGGAAAAAATGAAGAAGAATAAAAAAGAATTACCTGACGGTGTTCCTGAAGAAAATGTCTACGAAAACACACACGTTTTATTGTATGTATTTTACGCAATTGCTGTAGCTAGTGTAGTATTATTAATGGTAAATCAATAATTGAATAATCTATCAATCTATCAAGAAAAAATATTAAGTCTTGCTGCAAAGAATAAAAAAATAATTGCTCTAGAAGATTTTAATCGATCTTTTGAAATGCGTAACCCTATGTGCGGAGATGAAGTAAAAGTACGTATAAAATTAATAGAAACTAAAATAATTGATATTTCGGCAGTTGTAAGGGGTTGTGCACTATGTGAAGCTTCAGCAGGATTAGTTGTTGAGTTATTTAAAAATAAAGATGTTCCTGATGAGAGGTTTTTAAATGAATTCTTAAATTGGCTTGAAAACACAGAAAAAAACTTCTCAGATCATTTGCCAATTGAAATGGAGATTTTTGAACCCATAAGAGAAATAAAAAATAGACATAAGTGTATTACGATGCCATTTGAGGCAACTTATAAATCCATTGATTTAAAAGAAAATCAAAAAATTAATCAGGGGATACAGAATGTTTCCCAAACCAAATAATTGCACCAATAAGTACTATAGGATATAAAATTAATAAAATAATACCAACATCAGGATTCATTTTAGACCTTTTTTTTTATAAAATAATTACTAGATGTATAATATAAACAAATTGTTGAAATTACTAGTTACAAAGTGAAAATTTTCAAACGAATCTTAAGGCGATTTAATGACTAACAGAGAAATAATGGAATATGACGTAGTTGTTGTGGGAGCGGGTCCTTCAGGATTAAGTGCAGCTATAAAATTAAAACAACTAAGTAAAAAAGCTAATTCAGAGTTATCAGTTTGCGTTATTGAAAAAGGATCTGAGGTTGGAGCTCACATAGTATCAGGTGCAGTAATTGAAACCAAAGCATTGGATGAACTTATACCAGAATGGAAAACAAAAAATAGTCCACTAAGAACTCAAGCTACTAGCGATAAATTTTTATATCTAACGGAAACTAAATCATATCAACTCCCTACCCCTCCACAAATGCATAACAAAGGTAACTACATTATAAGTTTAAGTGATTTTACAAAATGGTTAGCACAGCAGGCAGAAGAACTTGAGGTAGAAATCTATCCTGGGTTTTCAGCTTCAGAAGTATTGTATGACGAAAATAATAAAGTTGTTGGTATTGCTACTTGCGATATGGGAAGATTAAAGGACGGTTCTGAAGGTCCTAACTTTGAAAAAGGAATAGAATTACGAGCCAAACAAACAATATTTTCAGAAGGCTGTCGAGGTCATCTTGGAAAAACATTAATGAAAAAATTTAATCTCAATTCAAATAACTCACCACAAACCTATGGAATTGGTATTAAAGAATTATGGGAAGTTACCCCTGAAAATAGTAAACCAGGGAGTATAATGCATACTACAGGTTGGCCTTTGGATAATGAAACCTATGGTGGATCTTTTTTATATCATTTAGATGATAATAAAATTTCTATAGGTTTCGTAATAGGTTTAGATTATAAGAACCCTTATCTATCTCCATATCTTGAATTTCAACGTTTCAAGCATCACCCTGCAATAAAAAAATTACTTGAGGGAGGAAGAAGAATTAATTACGGAGCTAGAGCTTTGAATGAAGGTGGGGTTCAATCTTTACCGAAATTGACTTTTCCTGGTGGAATGCTTGTGGGATGTGAAGCAGGTTTTCTGAATGTTCCCAAAATTAAAGGAACTCACTTAGCTATGAAGTCTGGTATGATAGCAGCACAATCAGTTTTCGAAAATATAGATAAACAAGATGAGATTTCAGATTTTCAAACTGATATAAAACAAAGCTGGTTGTGGAATGAATTATACAAAGTAAGAAATATAAGGCCATCTTTTAAGTGGGGTTTTTGGAAAGCTATATTATATAGTGCAATTGATACGTACATTTTTCGTGGAAATGCACCGTGGACAATTGATCATCACGGAACTGATCACAAAAGTCTTGGTAAAAAACATGATTATGAAGAAATTAATTACCCAAAACCAGACAATGTAATTAGTTTTGATAGACTTACTAATGTTTCATTTTCTGGTACAAATCACGAAGAAAATCAGCCATGTCACCTTAAACTTAAAGATTACAATGTGCCCATAAAAACTAACTTTGAATTATATGATAATCCAGAAACTAGATATTGTCCCGCTGGCGTATATGAGATTGTAATGAATGATAAAAAACCAAAACTTCAAATTAATGCACAAAATTGTGTTCACTGCAAAACATGTGATATCAAAGATCCCACTCAAAATATTAATTGGGTGACACCTCAAGGTGGAGGTGGCCCTAATTACCAGGGAATGTAAATTCAAAACAATTAGTTAGACTTATTAAAATTATTTAGTTAACATGATAAATAAAATATAGGATTACGTTTTGAATCAATCTTTAATTGGTATTTTATGGATGATAATCACCACTATCTTATTTGTTGGTGTCACTGCAACTGTTAGATACTTAGAAGGAGAAATTCCTGCACCTCAGGCTGCATTCCTGAGATATGCAATAGGAACGATTCTATTAATCCCTTCTTTGATTTCACTAGCTAAAATCAGACCTAATAAACCTCTTATGAAAAAATTTATTTTGAGAGGATTTGTTCACTCTATTGGTGTTACATTGTGGTTCTATGCCATGTCTGTTATGCCTGTTGCAGAGGTAACAGCAATAGGTTTTTTAACATATATTTTTGTGTCATTTGCAGCATGCTTTTTTTTAAAAGAGGTTTTACATAAACATAGGTTATTAGCATTAATAATATCTTTTATTGGTGCTTTGATAATTTTAAGACCAGGTTTTAAAGTAATAGAAAGCGGTCAAATAAGTATGTTAATGGCAACTGTAGTTTTCACTATGTCATATATAATTGCCAAAATAGTATCAAAAGAAAGATCATCTTCTGAAATTGTTGCAATGTTATCCATTTTTACAACAATATTTTTAATTCCTTCTGCAATTTATAGTTGGGAGCCTATTTCAATTAAAGCATTTTTAATACTTACTGTTACTGCTATAATAGCTACTGTTGGACATATAACTATGACAAAAGCTATAAAAGTTGCTCCAATGGTAGTTACTCAACCCATATTATTTTTACAACTTGTATGGGCATCTATGGTAGGTTTGTTTATCTTCGATGAAAAATTTGATCCTTTTGTAATTTTTGGAGGCACATTAATAATGATGTGTGTATGTTATGTATCTTATAAGGAACATAAATTAGATAAAATTAATTCAAATGAAACTTTACCAAAGATAATTTGATAGAATCAAGAAAAGTGCCCCAAAGAAAACAAGTCCGGAGGTAGCAAACAAGTTAGGCCCAAAAACTAATTTAGAGACAGAGATTTTAAAATTTTCAGCACTTGTTAAAACGGATAAAGAAGTAAAACTTACTGCTGTACCTGCACACCAACCAATAAGATGGGCTTGCATTAAAAATGCTGCTTCCCAAAAGGATAATAAAGGACCAAATATAGATAAAATTGGAGCTGAAGTAATTATTGGGTGTATACCAATTAAGCTAAAACACCAAACTACAAAAGGTAATACAATAATCATCATCCAAAGCGGAAAATTATCACCTATATTACTATAAACAAAACTTTGAATTTCTGAAGAATGAGTTAATATTGATCCTAAAAACATTGATACCGAGATAAGTAACATTTCGTCACCAGAGTTTTGTATCAAATTTTTTAAATTTCTAAAAATGAAGTTTGACGTTTCTGGTCGTCTCAATATTTGAATAAAAACTAGAATTGGTACTACAATTATTATGGCATTCAATGCAGTTTTGTTAAAAATTTGACCAACAAACAATACAGATATTGCCAGAATAAATAACCTTGAAAATATTGGTTTAATACATGATAAAGAATCCAAAATATAGTTTATTGTTAATTTCCCAATCATAAATCTTATTGAAATGAGATTAAAGAATGCTGCTATAATAATTCCAAACCCTATACCTATCCATGCTGACATTTCAGGGAGATAAATCTGCCCAACTGCAAAACTAACAAAAAAAGGTGACCATAAAACCGCTGTATTCATTCCACGAATTGATGCTTCACCCGCAGACTGTCTCAAACTAATTTTTGAATTTTTAGGAAGTACAGATGACAAAAGGGGAAAAGAACCAATGTTTATAACACTTCCAAGAAAATGAGAGGTAAATTGGAGACCTGATAGTATTTTTTTTTGATCTAAATTGGATAAAAGTGATTGAGTATTTTGAACTGATGGCATAGTGACAGCTGTAGCCCTTAGTAACCATAAACTTGGAAGAAAAGCAGAAAAAATAATAAAAAAGTTTCCAGCTTTTAGAATAATTTGTTTTGATGGAAAATTATCTAAAATTAAAAAAGTAAATAGAAACAAAAGAGAAATAATTATCTTAGTAGTGTTTTTTGAGAAGATAAACATCCAAAATAATAATAAAAAATATATGAATATTAGAAAAAATACATAATTTTCGCCAAAATTTAGTCCATAAATTATAGGTAAAACAGCAATCCAACAAAAACATGTTAAAATTAATTTTAAGATCATATTTTTTACTTTTTTAATCCTATGGATTTTCCAAAAGCAGACGGTAGTGAGGCATTTTTATGAGCATTTTTTAATTTGAGAAGTTTTTCTAAAGCCCATGATGGATATTGTTCAGATTTACGTAGTTTTAAATTTACATTTATTAAAACTTGTTCAACAACTGCAATTACTTTTTCTTGAAGCTGTGAAAAAATTTCTAAACATAAGTGCATCTTTTTTTTATCGCAATCAACTACAAATAAGCGTACGTTAAATTTTTCATTTAATTTCATCTCACTTAAATAATGATAATGAGCTTGAACAACAAAAGGACCCTGGAAATTTTGATAAGCATGAGTTTCTCCTATTCCAAGTAAATCTTCTAAAAATATATCTAAGGATTTGTCAAATGCTAGAGTATAGTAAGCAACATTCATATGGCCATTATAATCCAACCATTCTTTTAAAACTTTCTGTTCAGGAAGAATTATTGGAGTTGAATGCTGGCCGCCAATTTTGTTTTCTTTCATTTATTAAGTGACCTATTTATTTTAATTAGTTTTGGATAAAATTTTAGTAGCTTCTTCTATTCCTTTTATGCTTAAGGGTACCATTCTATTTGAAAATATTTCTTTAATAATATGTGTAGACTGAGAATAATTCCAATGCTCCTGTTTTGTTGGATTAATCCAAACATTTGACGGCCACTGGGCAATAGCTCTTTCTAACCAAGCTTGTCCTGTTTCTTGATTAAAGTGTTCATTACCACCACCCTCTACTAAAATTTCATATGGACTCATTGAAGCATCACCAACGAAGATACATTTGTATTCTTTTCCATATGTCCTGAAAATTTCTGTCGTAGAAAATTGTTCTTTCCAACGTCTTACGTTACTTTTCCAAACACCTTCATATAGACAATTATGAAAGTAAAAAAAGTTAAGGTTTTTGAAAACATTTTTTGCAGCTGAAAATAAATTTTCTACTTGTTTGATGTAGTCATCCATAGACCCCCCTACATCCAAAAAAAGTAATATTTTAATTGCATTTTCTCTTTCTTTCCTGGTTTTTATGTCTAAATAACCATTTTTTGCAGTATGTGATATTGTATTATCTATATCTAACTCTTCATCAATACCAGTTCTTGCCCATTGCCTTAATCTTTTTAATGCAACTTGCATTCCTCGTGTATCTAATTCTCTTGTATCATCAAAATCACGAAATACTCTTTTGTCCCATACTTTAACAGCTTTCCCCTGCCCTCTTACTTGTTGTCCAATTCTAATTCCTTCTGGATTGTATCCATAAGCTCCAAAGGGTGATTTACCTGCTGTACCTATCCATTTATTACCACCTTGATGACGTTTTTTTTGTTCTTTTAGTCTTTGTTCAAGTGTTTTCATTAGTTCATCAAAACCACCTAAAGATTTTATCTCCTCAATTTCTTCTTTAGTAAAATGCTTGTCCAACATTTTTTGAAGCCATTCTTTTGGGACTTTTAAATGTTCAAGTACATCTTCTAATTTTAAGGTTTCAATGCCCTTAAAATATTCACCAAATACAACATCAAATCGATCTATTAATCTTTCGTCTTTGACTAGACTTGCTCTAGCCATGTAATAAAAATTTTCAGTGTTAAATTGAATAAAGTCTAATTTAATTGAATCTAAAAAAGTAAAAAATTCATTTAATGTAACTGGAATTCTGGCATCTTTTAATTTGAAAAAGAAATTTAGAAACATTCTCTTATCTATTTCCTCTTGCCATGAAAGCTAATCTTTCAAACAAATGAATATCTTGTTCATTTTTAATGAGAGCGCCATGTAACTTGGGCAACAAATCCTTTCCATCACTTTTTAAGTCTATAGGATTAATATCTTCAAGTAAGAGAAGTTTAATCCAATCTAAGGCCTCTGAAGTTGATGGTTTTTTCTTTAATCCAGGAATTTCTCTAACTTCAAAAAATCTATTTAGTGCTGCTTCTAGTAATGATTTTTTAATTTCAGGAAAGTGTACTTGAACAATTTTTTTTAAGGTGTCAATTTCAGGAAATTGAATGTAATGAAAAAAACATCGTCTTAAGAATGCCTCTGGAAGTTCTTTTTCATTATTAGATGTTATTATGACTATGGGTCTTTTTTTTGCTTTAACAATTTCATTAGTTTCATATACAAAAAATTCCATTTTATCTAACTCTTGAAGTAAGTCATTTGGAAATTCTATATCTGCTTTATCAATCTCATCAATTAATAGTACTGATCTTTCTTTGGACTCAAAAGCATTCCAAATCTTACCTTTCTTTATGTAATTTCCAATATTTTCTATCTTCTTATCGCCTAGTTGGCTATCTCTGAGACGACTAACAGCGTCATATTCATATAATCCTTGCTGAGCTTTTGTTGTAGATTTTATATTCCATTCAATAATACTTAATCCTAGGCTGTCCGATACTTGTCTAGCCAATTCTGTTTTTCCAGTGCCTGGTTCACCTTTAATTAATAATGGTTTTTCAAGTGAAATTGCTGCATTTACTGCAACGTTCAAATCTTCAGTTGAAATATAATTTTGAGTTCCAGTAAATTTCATTCTTTCTTAACTCCAACAACTTGATCTATTTATTAAAAATTTTGTTTTTTAGTGCTTCAATATATTTGGGACCTACCTCACAACATCCTCCAACTATAGAAGCATTATTTTTAATGTAACTCAATATTTCACTTGTAAATTTGTTAATGTTTAAATCAGATCTTTTTTTAAGAATTGATACATCATTGTGAATGTCTAGGTCATTTACTGTTACAAAAGCATTAGGTAAAGCACCATATGGTTTGGAAAAATTTTTCATAACTTTAATTGAAGAATGAATAGCTTCAGGTGGAGCACAATTTATTAAAATAGAATCAATTTTTGAATTATTAAATTCTCTTAAGGCATCTTCTAAACGCTCTCCGGATCGTAATAGGGTTCCGTCTTCTTCCTTTACACAGAAACTTAACCAAACTTTTTTATCAGTTGTTAAAGCAGTTTCAGTTGCTATATGAGCTTCTTCAATTGAACAAACTGTCTCACAACAAAGTATTTCTACATGTGGCTCTTGAATTTCTATTATTTTCTTATAAGTATCTTTTGCTTCATACTTATCCACGCCTATAGTTGTCTTATAACTCATAACTAGTGGAGGTAAACAGCCAATAATTTTTATGTCAGTTTCAACTGACGATGATTTTTTGGCCTCAATAGCCGCTTTAATTGCACTTTTTTGAAGAGGTGTGAATAATTCTTCAAGATTATATCTTTTTAACTTTTGTGGTGTGATACTATAAGAATTTAATGTTATTGCCTCTGCACCAGCTTTTATAAAATCCTTGTGCAAATCAACAACTAATTCAAAATTATCCATCATTACTCTTGCTGACCAGAGACCATCAGGCTTAACCTTTGATCTATGTATTAATTCTTGGCCCATACCGCCATCAATTAGAATTATATTATTACTCATGTATTTCCTTATAAATCAGAATTAATTATTTTGAGTCCTTGTTATTTTTATTAAAAAAATTAATGGTATCGATGAAAAACCTACCCATGCATATAATTTAAATGCATCTATATACCCAACCATAAGACTTTGTCTACTTAATTCATTTGTTAACTTTGTAATATTCAAATCATCTAATGAATTAATGACACCTGAAAAGTTAATCCCTTGGTTCCATAATGATACTGTAGAACCAATTTCCTCAAAGTTGATTTGACCCATATGTAGAACAACAGCAACACTTACTGAAATAAAAAAACTCGATCCAATGTTTCTAATTAGATGAAACATAGCTGTAGCTTCTCCATGAAATTTATTTGACAATGTTGCAAAGCAAATAACACTCACTGGAGGCCAAGTCAAACCAACACCTAAACCCTGAACTAAGCTGGCCCAGGCTATATGTGAAAAGGTCATATTTATATCGAAAGTTGACATGTAAAGACCTGAGACAGCCTGTATCCCAAAGCCAAAAAAAATAATTATTCTTGGGTCAATCCTGCTAGTAAAAGCTATTATTGCAAAACCAACAAACGTTCCTATTCCTCTCATTCCTAATATTATTCCAATTATAGATTGAGGATACCCTCTCAATTCTTGTAGTAAAGGTGGAAAGATAACCATTGGAACAAAATTTAACATGCCAAAGAAGAATATTAGAATAAGACCTACAGTGTAATTTCTGTCTTTAAAAATACTTAAATTTATAAAGGGCTTTTTTGTAGTCAGGCTGTGAGTAATAAAGATATAAAAGCCAATAATAGCTATTCCACACTCAATAATGGTCTCTGTGCTATCAAACCAACTATTTCTTTCTCCTCTGTCGAACATTATTTGTAATGCAGCAACACTACATGCAAGAGCTAAAAAACCGATCCAGTCTAAATGCATTCCACCTTCAACTGGTCTTTTTGGAACTGTGGCCATTACGGCTAATAAAGCACAAAACCCAAATGGTACTAAAGTGTAAAAAACCCATCTCCAATTTAGTAATTCACCAAGGTATCCTCCAATCGTTGGTGCGATCACAGGACCCAAAATTGTACCCATTCCCCAAACTGCCATAGCCACAGAAATTTGTCTTTTTGGAAATACTGCTAAAACAAGCGTTTGTGAAAGTGGCGGAAGTGGTGCTCCAAAAATGCCTTGTGCCACCCTTGCAATAACAATTTCTTCCAAAGAATCTGACATTCCACAAAAAATAGAAGAAATTATAAAACCTATTACGCTAAAAAAAAGGATTGTTCTAATTTGTATTCTCGTAGATAACCAGCCAGCAAAAGGAGTAAAGATTGCTGTTGCAACTATATTTCCAGTTACAACCCAAGAAATCTGGTCTTGTGTTGCTCCCATAGCTCCTCTCATGTCTGATAATGCAATTGAAGCTATTGTTACATTCATCGCATAAAGCATAGTTACAAATGTTGCTGTAGCTAAAATAAACCATTTAAATGAAGTATTAGTTTCAGATATTAGAGGTGACAACTTAATCTCTTAGTAATTTAAAAATAGTAGCAAAAGGTCGAATTATCATTGGAATTTCACTCTCATACTCAGTATCTATCGTAACCGACACAGACATACCTACCCTAAGCTGTTTATCAATATTTAAATTATCTTCATTTTTATTAATCGGATCACCAATGGAAATTCTTACAGGAATTCTTTGAACAACTTTCACCCAATTACCAGAAGAGTTTTGGGGTGGTAAAATTGAAAATTCAGCACCTGTGGCAGGACTTATACTTTGCACTTGGGCGTTCCATTTTGTATCTGGATATGAATCAGGAATAAAATATGCTATTTGACCAACTTTAATATTAGTTAAGTCCGTTTCTTTTAAATTGGCTTCTAACCAAGATTTTTTTTCATCAACTATTGCAAATAGAATTTTACCAACATCTATATACTCTCCTTTTTCTAGATTCAATTTAGCAACAATCCCATCTTGCTTAGCAAATATAATAGACTGATTAATATCAAAGTTTATTTTATTTAATTTACTTTTATGTTTTAAATATAATGGATGTTTTGTTGGCAAAATTTTTTCATTACCATTTAAAGTGGTCAGGATTGTTTTGAGTTTATCTTGATTTATTTTTAATTTTTGTTTTGAAGACAAATACGAATATTTAATTTTTTCTAAATCATTATTTAGATTTACATATTTTAAATTAGCCAAAGCAGAATTATAAAGATATTTTGCTTCATCAAGTTTACTTTTAAGACCAACTCCTTTTTTAACTAAATTTTTAATTCTATTTAGCTCTAATCTTAGATATTCAACCTTTTCCTTTGCTAATTTAATCTCAACATTCACCAAAGATTTCACTCTCTTAATTTCAGAAGAGTAAAATTTAATTTCTTCTTTTGCTAATTTTACTTCTTCTTTCGCCTCATTATATTTTGATTTTCTATTTTCAATTTCTTTAATTGTATTTATAAGATTCTGTTTTTGTTCACTTAAATCCATTTCAAGTTTTTTAGTATCAATTTTAAAAAGTTTATCTCCCTTTTTAACTCTTTGATTGTCCCTAATAAATACCATATCTACTCTTCCAGAAACCTCCGATTGAACAGAGATTATAGGAGCTTTTATGTATGCATTTTCAGTCGATATAAACCTACCTAAAGAATAAAAATAACCCATAATTGTGAGCACAACTAAAGTCGGAAGTAAAATTAACAACAAAAATCTAACTACTCTTTTGTCAGAGTTTAATTCTTTATCAACTTCATTTGACATTAACTCTTTTCCTTTAAATTATAGTTTTGAAGATAAATCTTTTTTTAAAATCTGTAGTAAATCCCTTAACTTGTTGAGATCTTGATTATTTAATATTGATAAAGAATCTTTTCTATAAGATGCTGCTTTGTTTCTCATGGAATCAATAAGAGGTTTAATTCTTTCAGATAAATAAATCTTTTTTATTCTTCGATCTTTACTTTCACTTTTTCTTTCAACCCATCCCTTTAATTCCATGCGGTCTAAAAGTCTACTTAATGGTGCTTTTTCCATATCCATAAGTATTGCAAGT
Organism: uncultured SAR116 cluster alpha proteobacterium; assembly: GCA_902537945.1. GTDB lineage: Bacteria > Pseudomonadota > Alphaproteobacteria > Puniceispirillales > Marisalimonadaceae > Marisalimonas. Next base: position 86,525 of record CACBDG010000002.1, on the reverse strand, counting down.
TCGGATTGTTTTATGCCATCTTTAAAATATAAATAAGTCAATAGCCACCATTGAGATCTAGTTAGACCTATAGAAGCCATTTGACGATCATATAAAACACGAAGTAATCGAGCCACATCATGAATTAACAAACCTATATTATCTTCAAATGATTCTTTCAAAATAATACCAGCAAAATAGTTTACTAGGAAACTATTTAGTTAACATATTTACTAATTTAATCAAAGATAAATATTTAGTTTATTAAATTTTTTCTGAATTTCCATTTTTCTTCGGAAGCATTCCAATTTCTTGAATATTTGGGAGGACTTGATTTATTAACCTTTAATAGTATGAAAGCTGGACCATTAAAATTATCAAGAATTTTTTTTCCTTCTAATAATTCATCCTCAGTTACTATAGTTTTAGTAAAAGAAAAGCCACACCCCTTTGCAATCATATCTAAATTTACACCTAAACCTGTATGAGATGTCTGTCCACCTGTTTCTAAATATAAAGCATTGTCAACACAAATAATGATAAGATTCTTCGGTTTTATAGTTGCTATTGTCGCCAGACAACCCATGGACATTAAAATATCACCATCACCCGAAACACAAAGAACTCTATCATTGGGTCTTGATAGAGCAAGACCAAGAGAGGTTGGCAACGAACCTCCCATGGCACCTCCAAATAAAAAAGTATTGGGGCTTTCTCTAGTTAAAAAACCAATATCCTTTGCTGGACCTGCCAAACCTGAAATAATAAGAAATCTCTTATGATCACCAATCAAAATAGGAATTGCTTTTTTTCTGTCTAATAAATCCATTTTTTATAATTTTTACTAAAAAATCTTAGCTCCGATTAATTTCTGTGAAAGTAAAACAGCAACAGGTCTCTCTGAATTAAATGCCATTGTCAAAGCAGCTTTTATTGTACTTTCAACATCTTCTTCTTTTTCAATTTTAATACAACTTACTCCCATTGAATTTAAAGTTGGTATTACTGCTTCACCCATTGCAAACTGCCAAGGGTTACCTTCACCAAATTCACCTCTCATTGTTATGATAGTAAAAAAAGGAAATTGACCGTGTTTAATTAATGATAATTGATTAATACAATTTCCGACACCGCTACTCTGCATTAACAAAACAGCTTTAGATCCTCCTAGATGTGAACCAGCAGCAATTCCTATACCCTCTTCTTCAGATGTTAAAGGAATAGCTATGACTGAATTGTCTTTTGTTGCATTATCTATTAATATCTTATGTCCAGCATCAGGGACATAGCTAAATAGTTTAATTCCGTCATTTTTTAATATTTTATAAATTCTATCTTGCCAATTTTTCATTTTAATTTTTTAACATACTCAAACTTTATTAGATATCCTTTATATAAATTGGTTGTTAACACTTAGTAACCGATATTTACCACCTTTATTTCTAATTTTATCTTTCTTAAGAACCTCTATAGAGGTAATGCTTAAATGAGAAATCTCTATTCCAATCGCTTTATTAGGATCCAAGTCCAAAATTCGAGACAAAAAAGCTCTAATTGTTCCAGAATGAGAAATAAAAATTAATGACGTATGATCATGAAAATTGAGATTATCTACAAATTCAGAAACGCGTTTACATTGATCAAGAAAACTTTCACCTTTTGGAGGACAATCTTCAGGACAAAGAAATGAAAAGTTATGGTGAGTTTTTAATTTTTTTAATTCTTCCCAAACTAATGATATTTTTTTTCCTTGCCATTCTCCAAAGTTTTGCTCTCTCAATTTTTTTTCAATTACTATTTCCTTAAAATTTCTATATTTGGACAATTCTTGAGCAGTTTGAATAGCTCTCTTCAAAGGACTAACATAACATAAACTATTATCTGGAATATATGCGGCAAGCTTTTTTAAATGATCAGAATTTATAATTGCTTTGGGATTATTTTCTGGGACATAACCCTCTTTTTTTTTAACTGGAGCGTGACGTATAAGATATAATCTACAAGTATCCATTAATATAAATACCTTAAATAAATTATCATCCCAAACAAAAAAACTAATTCAGTTGTAAAGGCAATTGCTCCTAGTACATCTCCAGTAATACCACCTATTTTTTTTTGAGACATTTTACCTATAAAAAAAATTACTCCTAAAATCAAAAAAACTCCTATTAAAACACCCCAGAAAGGAAAAAAATAAACTACTGGTATTAGCCAGATTAAAGAAGCTATCAGTAACATTTTAGTAGAAACAGTCTCAAAAATACTACCTGTTTTTGAAAAAGTTGAGACAGTAAAATAATTTCTTGTGAAAATTATCGATAATTTTCCTGAAGCAAAACTAGAAGATAAAATCAATATTAATGAATAACCTAATTCTACTAAATTTATTGCTAGCCCTAGTCGTATTAATAATCCCAAGGTTAATGCTGTTGTTCCGTAAGTTCCAAGACGACTGTCATGTATTATTTTGTTAATTTTTTCTGGTGAACCGCCTGCCCCAAAACCATCTGCCATATCAGCTAAACCATCTTCATGGAAAGCACCGGTAATCATAATACTAAATGCGATTGCTATTGTACAAGATAAAAATATTGATAAATTAATATTAATACATAGATCACCAATAAATCCTGATATAATACCTATTATATAACCTATTAAAGGAAAGCTCCATGCCGCGTTTGTAAGATTTGGTGGTTTGTTTGAAAAGAATTTCCAATTAACTGGTATTCTTGTAAAAAACATTAGACTAGCAAAAAAATCTAACACAACTCTATTTTTTAAAATAGTTTTCATGAAGTTACTTTTTTAGAAACTTTTGCATTGTCAAAAGTAGACATACCATTGTGTGTAGCTAAAGCTGCTTTTAATATAAGTGAAGCTATCGCTGCTCCACTCCCCTCTCCAAGTCTTAGATTCAAATCTAAAATTGGTTCTTTTTTAAGATTATTTAATACCCTAACATGACCTGGTTCAGCAGATAAATGAGAAACTAAACAATGATCTAAAATATTTTTTTCAAAACTTATTAAAGTAGAGGCTGCAGCTGTTGTTACAAATCCATCCAAAAGTACTGGAATAGACTTTATTCGGGCAGAAATTACCGATCCTGCAATAGCTGCAATTTCTTTACCTCCATAACATGACAATATACTAACTGGATCTTTGAATTTTTTTCCATGCAACTGAAGAGCTTTTTTAATTATCTTAATTTTGTTAAATAGTTGGACCTTATTAATACCTGTCCCAATACCTGTCATTACATCAACAGGTTCGTTAAATAGAGCGCAGGAAATTGAAGTTGCAGATGTCGTATTTGAAATTCCCATTTCACCTAAAATAAGTAAATCACAACTAGAAGGGATTGAGTCAAAACCTAATTGCATGAAGGAAAACACTTCTTCTTCGCTCATAGCTTTACTTTCAGAAAAATCCATTGTAGGTCTGTCCAAATCTATTGGAATTACCGATAATTTAATTTTTGCTAATTTACAAAGTTGATTTATTGCAGCTCCACCTTGCTTAAAGTTTTCTACCATTTGAGCGGTTACTTCAGATGGATATGCTGAAACACCCTTATTTGATATCCCATGATTACCTACAAAAATTATACAATGTGGGTTTTTTATAGTTGGTTTAAAAGTTTTTTGCCAACCTGCCATCCAAATAGCGATATCCTCTAATTTCCCAAGACTTCCTTCAGGTTTAGTTAGTTGTTTTTGAAAATCTCTAGCTTTATTAGCAACTATATGATCGAATTGAGGAATTTTAATATTTCCTTTTAAAAATTCTTTAATTTTTGTAGCCTCAAACATAAAAAAACTCTTTTTAATCAGAAATAAATCTTTTATCAAATTTCAACATATTTTAATTTATATTTGATAGATCCTAGCCGCACTATATTTAAACTCTGGAATTTTCCCAACAGGGTCTAAATCTGAATTTGTCAAAATATTTGCTGCAGCTTCCTTAAAACAAAACGGTAAAAATAACATACCAGGAAGAAGGTTATTGTCATGTCTAATTTTTATTTTTATCTTTCCTCGCCTTGTTTCAATTGTTACTTTTCTGGTTAAATCAAGATCATAAAACTTACTGTCTATTTCATTAATGAAAATTATAGGAACTGGCTCAAGTTCATCTAAAACTAATGCTCTTCTTGTCATAGTACCAGTATGCCAATGTTCTAACAATCTACCTGTCGATAATATCATTGGGAAATTACTGCTTATTTCATCATTAGGATAAATTATATCTACCGGCATAATTTTACCTAACTTATTTGGCGTTGGAAAACCATCGTGAAATATAATATCCTCACCCAGAATATTCTCATTTTTTACAGGGTAAGTCACATAATTTTCTTTTTCTAACCTTTCCCAAGAGATATTATTTAGAGAAGGCATTATTAATTTCATTTCATCAAAGATTTCTTTTGGAGAGGTATAATTCCAATTTAATCCTATTCTTTTAGCAATTTCTTGAATAATCCACCAATCTTGTTTTACACCTTTTGGAGGATCTACTACATTTCTTCCTATTTGTACTTGTCTGTTAGTATTAGTATAAGTTCCTAATTTTTCAGCATGAGCAGTTGCTGGCAAAATTACATCTGCAAACCATGCTGTTTCAGTCATAAATATATCTTGAACAACTAAATGATCTAATTTCACTAAACTTTTTCTAGTATGTATTAAATCTGGATCTGACATAGCAGGATTTTCACCTTGAACATACAATCCTTTAATTACACCTGCATCGATATCCTTAATAATTTCTACAACTGTCTTACCATCATTCAAGTCTAAATTTGAATTCCAAAACTTTTGCATTTTTTGATTATTTGTTTTTATTTTAACAGAATTATAATCTGGATATGACATAGGTATTAGCCCAGCATCAGAAGCTCCTTGTACATTGTTTTGCCCTCTTAAAGGGTGCAAACCTGTGCCTGGTTTTCCTAGGTGTCCTGTGATCAACGCTAAATTTATTAATGAAAAAGCATTTTGAGTTCCATGCACATGTTGAGAAATACCCATTCCCCAAAAGATGATTGATGTTTTTGCCTTTGCATATATTCTTGCAACTTCTTTAATTATTCCTTTTGGTATTCCACATAAATTTTCCATTAGTACAGGATTAAATTTTTTTATCTCTTTTTCTAATTGTTTGAACCCTTCAGTATGATTTTGTATATATTCTTTGTTTGTTAAATTTTCTTTAATAATTGTAAAAATCATTGCATTTAATAAAGCTAAATCCTGTCCTGGATTAAATTGCAAATGATGTGTCGCGTATCTTGATAGACTTTGCTTTCTTGGATCTATAATAATTAGTTTTGTCCCATTTTTAACTGCTTGTTTAAAATATGAAGCTGCAACAGGATGATTTTGTTCAGGTCTAGCTCCTATTAAAATTATACACTCACTATCTTTCACAGCAGTAAATGGGGCTGACACAGCTGCAGATCCAACTGATTGTAATAATGCAGCTACTGACGATGCATGACAAAGTCGTGTACAATGATCTACATTATTTGTCTTAAAACCAGTCCTTATAAGTTTTTGAAATATATATGCTTCTTCATTCGAACCTTTTGCTGATCCAAAACCTGCTAAAGAATTTTTGTAATTACTTTTTAAAATTTTAGTAAATCGATTAGAAGCAAAATCCAAAGCTTCTTCCCAAGAAGCTTTTCTAAAGTATTTGTATATTTCTTTTTCATCAATTGATAAATCCCAAGATTTTGTTTTTTTGCTGATTCTTATTAAAGGATTAGTTAATCTTTGTGGATTATTAATATAATCAAAGCCAAAACGCCCTTTGACACATAATCTGTTTTCGTTAGCAGGCCCGTTATGACCATCAACTGCTACTATTTTATTGTCTTTAACGCTCACTAAAGTCTGGCAACCAACACCACAAAAGGGACATAAACTCTCTATTTTTTTTTCTGGTATGACTGTTTTATTGTTTTTATTATCTAATAAAGAAGTTTCAATAAGAGCGCCAGTTGGACAAGCTTGGACGCATTCACCACAACCAACACAACTGCTTTCACCCATAGGATTATTCATGTCAAAAACAGGATAGCTTTCAGCCCCCCTTCCAGACATTCCTAGCACATCATTTACCTGAACATCTCTACATGCTCTAATGCAAAGCCCACATTGTATGCAAGCATCCAAGGAAACAGTCATTGCAGGGTGACTTTGATCAATGTTTGGAACATAATCCTTATTTTTTGGTAAAAATCTAGATTTGTTGATCTTTTTCTTATGGAGTATATTCCAAAAATGATTTCTCTGAATGTTTTTATCTTTTATTTTAGGTTGATCTGATAAGAGTAATTCTAAAATTAATTTTTGAGAATTTTCAACTTTAGGAGTGTTGGTAGAGACTTTCATTCCCTCTTTTGGTTTTCTTATACAAGAAGCTGTTAATGTTTTTTCTCCTTGAATCTCTACAACACATGCCCTGCAATTACCATCCGGTCTATAACCATTTTTATTACTGTGGCAAAGATGAGGAATATCTATTCCTTCTCTTTTAGAGACATCCCAAATTGTTTCATTATTATTTGCTTCAACTTTTTTCGTATTAAGAAAAAATGAAATTTTATTATTCATTTTTTAACTCTTCACTAAAGTAGGAAATACTTGACCTTATAGGATTTGTTGCGGCCTGACCTAAGCCACAAATTGATGAGCTTTCCATTACTTCGCATAAATCCTCAAGAAGAGAGAAATCCCAATCCTTTTGTTTCATTATAGTAACAGCCTTTTCACATCCTACCCTGCAAGGAGTACATTGACCACAGCTTTCAGATTTAAAAAATTCAATCATATTTAAAGCCACATCTTTTATTTTATCTTTATCAGATAGAACAACAACAGCTGCAGAACCAATGAATGTGTTATATTTATCAAGAGTATCAAAATCTAATGGAACATCATTTATAGTTGCAGGTAAAAGACCAGAGGATGCCCCTCCAGGTTGGTACGCTTTAAATTGATGACCTTCAATCATACCTCCTGAAGCTTCAATTATATCTAAAATAGTAGAGCCTGAAGGAAGTAGATATAAACCTTGATTTTTAACTCTTCCTGAAACAGAATAACTTCTTAGTCCCGTACGATTGTTTTTTGAAAAGTTTGTAAAGATTTCAGGACCTTCTCTCATTATTTTAGCAACCCAATAGAGAGTTTCAACATTATGAACTAATGTTGGTTTGCCAAAAATTCCTGATTGGCCTACGAAAGGTGGTCTGTGCCTGGGCAAACCCCTTTTACCTTCTATACTTTCTATCATGGCACTCTCCTCGCCACAAATGTAAGCACCAGCGCCTCTTCTCATGTCAATATAATTTAAAGGAATAATCTTTTCTTTTTCAAGTTTAACAATTTCATTTTTTAAAATTTCAAGGACTGCTGGGTATTCATCTCTAATATAAATAAAACATTTTTCAGCGTTAATTGAAGCCGCTGCCATCAACATTCCCTCTAAAAACATATGAGGTTCTTTTTCAAGATAATGTTTATCCTTAAATGTTCCAGGTTCACCTTCATCACCATTTACTGCTAAATATTTTAATCCCTTTTGCTTGGAAACAAGCTCCCATTTTTTTGCTGTTCTAAACCCAGCACCCCCAAGCCCCCTTAAATCAGCTTTGATAATATTATCATACCAAATGTCTTCCCTAACTTTAATTTCCTTAAATTTCTGATATCCACCTTTATTTACATAATCTTCAAAAGATTGATAATTTGGAATGATTGGACTTTTCCATTTCTTTTCAATTGCTTCAGAAACTTTTTCTAAATTTCCATTTTCAACATGAAAATGACCTATTTCTAAGACTGGAGCAGAGGCACAACGTCCCATACAAGGGGCATCAATAACCCTCATATCTTGGTCTTTGAATCTTTCAATTATTATATTTTTTAATTTTTCAGATCCATAGATTTGACAAGATAAAGAGTTACATACTCTTATAGTTGTTTTAGGTGGAGGATTATCACCATCTCTAACAAAGTCAAAATGCGCATAGAAAGATGCTACCTCATATACTTCAACCTTACTTAAACTTAAAAATTCAGCTAAAAGTGATAAATTTTTTTCTGATAGATAACCAAAATGATCTTGAATTTTATGTAAATGTTCAATTAACAAATCACGTCTAAACTCTAACGGTGATAAAATTTTTTTAAGTGAAATTTGATCTTTAGATAAACTTCTATTCTTAAAATCATTATTCAATTTAACTGTTTTCATTATTTAACTTCACTCAGTCTCGAATACACTTATCATAAAACTTAACAATATTTTGTGCTTTTAACTTTACTTCTTCAACCAACATTCCAGGTTTATAAAGATTAGACCCCAAGCCAAAACCATTAATATTAACTTTTAACCAACTCTCAAATACATTTTCAGTTATACCACCGACGGCAATAGAAATAGTATTTTCTGGCAAAACTGCATGTAAAGCTCTAAAATTTTCTTCTTTTAAAAGAGAAGCTGGAAAAAATTTGAGTGCATCAGCTCCACTATCTAAGGCATCAAAACACTCAGTTGCAGTAAAAACTCCAGGTATACTATACATATTTAATTCTTTTGTTTTTTTTATAACAAGCGTGTTCAAATTTGGAGAAACTATTATTTTTCCTCCAACTTCTTGAACTCTATGAACATCATATTCTTTCAAAACAGTTCCAGCTCCAAAAATACCATTTTCACCATGGAATTTTACCATTCTTTTTATTGTTTCAAAAGGTTGAGGTGAATTTAAAGGCACCTCTATTATACTTATACCTGCCTCTATTAGAACATCTGAAACACTTTCAGCTTCGAGAGGAGTAATACCTCTTAAAATAGCTATTAATGGTCTTCTTGAATTAAATATTTTTTTACTGTTAGTCATATAACTTTATAAGCATTTATTTTTAAAATTTTTCAATCCCTTTAATACCATTTTCTCAGATAAAAAACTTTTTATGGAATTTACTTTTTTTTGCAAAACATACTCATACATCTTTACTAAATCTGCATTACCAATCAAAACTATATCCTTTTTTTCCCAAAACTCCATACTACCTAATAACTCTAAACCTAGTAAATATCCCGATAATTTTGACTTATAAATTTCTGATCCTCTCGAATTTATGAGATCATCTGCTCTTAATTGAAATAATGCATTTCCAAAAATCTCAGGCTTTATAAAAATTTCATTAACAGCTTTTATTAGTTCATTTTTTTGAATTTTTTTGGATGTTACAGTATGAATTAATATGGAATTTTTAGAAATAATCTCAAATAATTCACCTGTCATAAAAGTTTTGAAATTTATAATGTTTCCATTTTCGATTTGAACCCATTTACTGTGGGTTCCAGGCAAACATATTGAACCATTAAAATTTTGATTATCATATAGAAATCCTGCTATCTGTGTTTCTTCGCCTCGCATTACATCTGGTTTGTTACTCTGTGCAATTCCTGAAAAAATTTTTACAGAAAATCTGTCATCTCTAACAAACGGAGATATAAACTCAATATTATTTAAATTACATGGTGTTTTTTGGTAAGGGGCCTCTATCCATCCTTGCTTTGAACCAATCATGCCACTTGCTAATACTTCTATTTTATATTTATTATTTAACCATGGTTCTATTGACTTAACCAAAGTCTCTTCAAAATTATTATTTTGAACAAATTTCATTCCATCATTTGTTTTTGCAGCACATAAAACTTTTTCATCTTTTATTAAATACGCTCGGAAAAAACTTGTACCCCAATCAACAGCTATCCATTTGTCCAAAGTATCTTTCCATTAAAGTTGAATTCTATACTTATAATAAAATTATATTATAAAATCAGATTTCTTAAATTGTTCATTGCTCGTAATCTCTCCAAGATGCAAACAAGGCTAAACTTAACTAGTGGATCTTCATTTTCAAAATATTCTTTAATATATTCTCTACTTACCATTTGTAATGTTGTACTACCAACCGATTTTGCTGTTGCAGATCTAAAACTATCAGTGAATAAAGCCATTTCTCCAAAAGAGTCTCCAGGATAATAAGTAGCAACAACTTTATCCGTTCTTGAATGAAGTTCAACCTTACCTGATTCGACATAAAAGAAAAATTTGGGTTTTTGATTTCGCATGAATATAGTTTCATCGTCAGCAAATTCTCTCATAGGAAAACGTTCTTCCTGCCTAGATAAAAAACCATCATCTATAAGATGATACGTTTTACTCTTTTTCGTATTAAAAATCCTATCTAAAGAATATTTGGCCATACCTCTAGTAAGAGAAGATGAAGTAGCTAGTGCCTTCCTTATTTCACTACTCTTAAAAGCATATACAGATGTATCTTCTTTTAATATATACTCCAATTCATAAGATCTAGAAACCATTGCTTCAGCAAATCCTATAGGATGTCCAGGTTCTAAACTAAATGTTTTACCGGATGTATCTCTAGCTAAAACTGAACCTTCTTTGATTATGAAGCATTCTTCATTATCTTGATCACGTTTAAGGTGGTCTTTGGTTAATTCGTGAATTTTATAATGCTTTCCTAGCAATGGTATATATTTTTTTAATATAATATTTTCTTTTTTTTTCTTATCTTTGTCCGTTTCCATTATAACCTCAGTAAATTCTACAATTTTTTATAATTAAATTTAGAAAAAATCTATAGTAAATAAGTTTAATTTGAAAAAATTTTTATGCCGCGGGTGTTGTAATTTTAATTTCAGATGAAGTTGCTTCAGCTTCATAGTTATACACAAAAACTCCAGCGTATTGATTTTCTTTAAATACAAATGTTTGTTTTAATTCTTTTATGAACTCATCAGATTCAGATTCATATTTTTTAAGTCTGTCAATCGTGTCAAATTTTATGAAAATTGATAAGTCACCCTCTTTTCCAATCATTACATTTAATGATTGAAATTTATACTTACTGATTTTTTTCCCCAAATTATCTGCACAGAAAGATGCTGCAACTTTTGCTTCTGCAACCGTTCCAAACTTATATTGATAAACTTTTGCAAACATTATAATTCACTCAACTCATCAAGAGCATTGTCAATTAAAGAATTAGCCTCTTTACCTTCAACTTTTATGTTGTTGTAAACTCTTGTAAATACATTCATTTTTTCTTGTAGCTCATTACCTTCAGATGAAAGGATAACATTATTGTTTTTTAATTCACATAAACCACTACTTATCAAGTTTGATGCAATGTCTTTTGACAAGTTTAGTCCGCTACACACATCAATAAAATTTTTATAATCTGTGAGTTTAAATTCTGAATTAAAATCATAAAAAACATCAACAGATTTAGAAATTTTTTGAGAAGTTAATTCTTTTTGGTCAGTTTGAGTATCTATTTGTAAGGCTAATCTTGATACTAATTTTTCTATCAAATCAAGTTTTTCTTCTGGTATCTCTTTTATACCATCAAAATTAAAAATGCAAAAAGTCCCCATAGCATAACCATCTTTGTTTCTCACTGGAAATCCACAATAACTATGGACCATGCCGGATTCAACAGCTGGATGATATTTAAAAATATCATGTTTTTTTAAATCAAATACAATCAACGGGTTTTTTTCTAGCAAAACATATGAACAAATACTTGCAGCCTTATCAGCTTTGCGGTGTATTTCTCTTGGTTCTGGCTTCCCAATTTCTGAAATCATGCATTGATTTTGAGAGTCATATAAACTAAAACTACCAGCATCATATCCACTTATATCTTTTGCAATTTCAACATAGATATCAAATAAATAAATTTGATCTGTGCCAATTATACCAGTTTTTTCAACAGCTTGTGCTCTTCTATTTTCATTTATCGGTGTAGGTGCAGGTACCCATTCCATAATCAAATTGCCTATAAAATTAATCTATATATTATGCTAAATTAATTTTAATTATTTTTAAATAAAAAATTTGTCTTTTACAAAAAAAAGCAGCCTAAGGGAGACTGCTTTCATTATTTCATTTTTAACTGATTACAAACCAGTTTGTGATACTAGTTTAGTGGTCATGTAAGCATCCAGTCCTTCTGGGCCACCTTCTGATCCATATCCAGAATCTTTAACACCACCAAATGGTGTATCTACTAACCCCAAGCCATGATGATTAATTGATACCTGACCACTTTCTATCTTATGACCAAGATCTTGCGCTGTTTTTGCAGAATTTGTGTATGCATATGCTGCTAATCCATAATTTAGACGGTTAGACTCTTCTACAACTTCATCTATAGAACTAAATGAATTTATTGGCGCTAGTGGGCCAAAAGGTTCTTCATTCATAATCCTAGCTTCTTTACTGACATTTGTCATTACAGTTGGTTCAAAAAAGTAACCTTTATTACCTTTTCTTTTACCACCAGTTAAAATTTTTGCTCCATTTTCAACTGCGTCAGCAACAAATCCCTCAATTGCAGTCAGTCTTCTGTCGTGAGCTAGTGGACCCATCTTAACTCCATCCTCAAGTCCATTGCCAACATTAAGAGACTCGGCTTGTTTAACAAATCCATCAACAAATTCATCATAAACTGAATCATGTACTAAAAATCTGGTTGGTGAAATACATACTTGACCAGCATTTCTAAACTTATTTGCACTTAATATCTTCACAGCTGTCTTTACATCTGCATCTTCACAAACAATAGCAGGAGAATGACCACCGAGTTCCATAGTAACTCTTTTCATGTGTGTTCCAGCTTGAGAAGCTAATAATTTTCCAACTGCTGTAGAGCCAGTAAAAGTAACTTTTCTTACAACGGGATGGGCGATTAAATACTCGGAAATTTCAGCAGGTATTCCATAAACTAAATTTATTGAACCTTTAGGCATTCCAGCTTCATCAAAAGCTTTAATTAACTCAGCTACACTTGCAGGTGTTTCTTCAGGTCCTTTTACAATCGCAGTACAACCAGCAGCAAATGCTGCAGCAACTTTTTTAACAACTTGATTTAAAGGAAAATTCCAAGGAGTAAAAGCTGCAACCACACCAACTGGTTCTTTGAAAACAAATTGGTAAACTCCTTCAGGGGCTCTTGAAGGAATTATTCTTCCATAAGCACGTCTTCCCTCTTCAGCATACCAATCAATTGAATCAGCTGCTCCCATTGTTTCCATCTTGGCTTCAATAACTGGTTTACCTTGTTCCATTGTCATAAGTGTAGCAATGTGGTCTGCCTTACTACGAACTATGTCAGCAGCCTTTCGTAAAATTTTTGATCTTTCGTAAGCAGAAACATTTTTCCAACTGTCAAATGCTTTTTCAGCAGCATTTAGAGCGATATCTAAATCTTCTTTTCTAGCATGTGATACTTTACCAATAACTTCTTCTGTTGCTGGATTTATAATTTCAAGATTCTCTTTTGCTACAGCTTCTTTCCATTCTCCATTAAGAAAAAGATGAGTATCTGGATAATTTATTGACATATAAAAACTCCTTAGTTTATTTAAATTGATAATTACAGTTAAAGATTTGAGATATATTATTTCAATTAGCTTTCTTTTAATGCTATTGGAAAATATTTTTCAAATAAATCAATATCTTTGTCTAATCCCACTGTAACTCTTATACACCTATTTTGAGGATATGAATATGGCATTCTTACAAAAACACCGTTATTAATTAAATTTTCAAGTACTTTTTTTGCAAATTTACTATCTTTCAAACAATCAATTGCTACAAAATTTGTAAAAGAGGGTATAAATTTACAATTATTATCATTTGCAATATCAGCAATTCTATTTCTCGATAATTTTACTTTATTAATTACATCACTGATAAATTCATAATCTTCTAAAGCAGCTAATGCACCTACTTGAGAAATTCTTGACATACCAAAATGATTTCTTATTTTTTCAAAATTCAAGATTAAGTCTTTTTCTCCTATTGCGTACCCAACCCTTAATCCGGCCATTCCGTATGCTTTTGAAAAAGTTCTCATTCTAATTACATTTTTTGTATCCAATGAAATCTTAGGTACAAAGTTATCATCTACAAAATCAATATAAGCTTCATCCAAACATAACAAGGTGGTTTCTGGAAGATTCTGTATTAATGTTTCAATATCTGAAGGTTTATTAATTGTTCCCATTGGATTGTTGGGATTTGATACATATAAAATTTTTGCTGATGTTTCTTTAACTTTATCAAGTAAATTCTGTAAGTCTTCCATGTCATTACAGAAAGGTACTTTATATAGATTTCCTCCAAATCCATCTACATGATAATTAAAAGTTGGATACGCGCCATCAGTAGTAACGACATTATCTCCTTTTTCTATTATCAATCTAACCAGGTATCCTAGTAAGCCATCAATTCCTTCACCTACAACAATATTTTCAAAATTTACTTTATGTTTTTTTGCAAGTGCGTGTTTTAAATCAAAATTTTCTGGATCACCATACATCCAAACTTCACTGAATTGTTTTTTCATAGCTGAAATTGCTTTTTCTGAAGGCCCAAAAACGCTCTCATTAGCTCCAATACGTGCTTTAAAAAGTTGATTTATACTTCTTTCTTGAGCTTCTGGACCTACAAAAGGTACAGAGGCTGGCAATTTGTTAACAATATCAGTAAATTGGATACTCAATCATAACTCCTCGTGAATTATAATAATTAATTAACACAATTAAAAAAAAATTTAAATTATTGAATAATACGAATGTTATTAATTTGTATTTAACAATGATTTATTTAAATTATAAGCTTCAATGGCAGTTTCAGAAAACAAATATTTCTTCTCAATTTTTGAGAATTTTTCTACAATTTTTTTATAATTATTAAATAAATTATCAAATGTTATTTTAAGTTTACTAACAGGAAAATTGCTTGCAAACATACACCTTTTTGGACCAAAGAAATCTATTAATTCGTAGATTATACTCGCATTCTCTTTGAAATTCCACTCCTCTCCTTTAACACCAAATTCAGATAATTTTATAAATGTATTAGGCTCTAAAGATAATGCTTTGATCCCCTTCCTCCAAAATTCCATTCCATCGAAAGATCTATCCCAGGGAAAACCACAATGGTTTATAATAACTTTAGTATTTGGTATTAATCTTACAATTTCCACTGCTTCTTCTAAATGCCATGTAGGAACCCTTAAATCATAATTTAAATTATATTTTTCTAATAATTTTAAACCGTTTCTCCAATTAATATCTTGCATAGAACCATCATGAGAATAATCAATAGAGTTTTTTGCAAACTTTACATTTGGTTTTGAGCGAATACTTTTAACCATATCAAAACTGGCTTGTTCAGCAATTATGGTCTCTGCGTTTTTGGTATGGAACCAAGCATGACCTATGATAGCATTTGGATATTTATTCCTCTTAGCTAATTTTTCTATCCATTTTGTTTCACCAACCTGATCATTCCTGTCCCACTCTGCTTCACAATGAATAGTACCTATAACCTTGTGATTTATTGAATCTCTCTCATAATCAAAAGGAAGATAATTTTTTCTAATCATTTCGTAATTACCTAAGAAAAAATCTGGATCAATTTTATTACACAAGAAAGGATAGTAATTTTTATCTAAATCCCAAAAATGATGATGAGAATCTAAGATTTCTATATTTTGATCTTCAAACATTTTATATAATACTCATCCTTTTTATTTGTAATATTAAATAAGAGGACATTATTGAAATACCCGACATTATAAATAAAGCATATAAACATATATTAAAATTTTGAGCTCCTCCAAAATATATTATTAGAAAACCAGCAAGTCCTCCAGACCCAACTTGAAAGGCACCCATCAAACCACTTGCTGCGCCTTTATTTGACACTGAAGAATTTATCGCTCCAGTCATACTATTCGCTACTGCAAAACCATTCGAACATCCAAATAACAAACATATTAATGACAAAACAAGTGGTCCATTTTGGAATAAATTATTATTTATAAAAAATATCAATACAGTACAAAAAGAGCAAATTGTTCCTAAAAGACACATTCTTTCTAAACCAATTTTTGGGCTTAATTTACTATTTAGAATATTTCCAAAAATATATCCTATAGATGTAAATGAAAACCATATTCCAAACTCTGACATGCTGACACCTTTTCTTTCAAATTCATATGGCATGAAACCATTCATTGCAAAGAACATAGATGTCTGCATTGCAGTAGTAATGGTAAAAAAATTAAAAGAAGGTGTTTTTATTAATCCTCTATAAACTATAAACATATTTTTAAAACTTATACTTTTAGCTTTTTTTATTAATGTTTCATTTAAAAATAATGACATAGCTATTATCAAAATTAAGCTTATTATGCCTAAAGCAATTAAATTAGTTCTCCATCCTAAAAACTCGGCAAGAAACCCTCCAAAGATAAAACAAGAAATTGGAATAACTGCCATTATAGCTGTCATTTTAGACATTTCTTTTGCTGCTTTTTTTATTTCGTAACAATCACTTAAAATAGTTCTTCCAACAGATAAACATGCTGCAGCGCCAAATCCTTGAAAACACCTAAGTATCAATAAAATTTCTATATTAGATGATAAGGATGCAAAAAAGGCAGAAATTGAATAGATCGAAGCTCCCAACAGTAAAATTGGTTTTCTTCCATATTTATCAGAAAATGGCCCAGATAATATTTGACCAAAAGCTAAGAAAGTAAAATATAGTGTTAAAATCAATTGTGTGTTTTCAAAAGATATATTTAGATCATTTTTTATAATAGTTAAAGCAGGCGCAATAATTGTCATTCCAATGACCGGTACAGCAACTATTACTGCCAACAAATTAATATTGGGTTTTTTCAAATTCGACTACCATTCTAATAATCATTTTAAAATTATGATTTAAAATTATGACTGTTCTATTTCGTGAACTTCAATTATATTTCCATCTGGATCATGAAAAAAAATTTGTTTCCATCCTGCTACTGCAGTTTCACCCCAATCTGAAAAATTGATATTTAATTCGTTTAAATGCTCTTTAAAAGCTTCTAAGTCATCTGTTCGGTAAGCTATATGACCTTTTTCAAGTGGATTAATTGTGTGACCAGTTTTAAAACAAACATCCAAATCTTTTTGTGCTAAATGTGTTTGTATTTTACCATCTGATACAAAAGCTACATCTCCAGAATAACCCTTTTTTTTCTCTAAAACAGGTAATCCCTCAGTTTCTGTTTTAAGTTTCATAACATTTAAATAAAAATCATTCATTTCATCTACTTTATCCGTAGACAAATTTATGTGGTGTAATTGAAGCTTCATATTTGCCATCATTCAAAGTTAATAATAAAATAATTGTTTTAATTATTAACAAGTTAAAAAGCAATTCTTTAAATTTGTAAATTAATGGCGAGAGTGACGAGACTCGAACTCGCGACCTCCGGCGTGACAGGCCGGCGCTCTAACCAACTGAGCTACACCCCCCTTAAAAGGTTTATAAATACTTGATAGAGGTAGATAAAGTTTTGGTCAAGAAAAGAATAATTAATTTTTAGATCAAAAAAGATATTTTATTTTTTATTAAAATTTGGAATTAAGTAATAAAATTTACTTGAAATAAATAGTTCAAAAATTACTGCAAAAAACATTGTGCTTAATAATGTATTGGTAAAAAAAGGAATAGCCATTATGTAACAGGTCAGTAATCCTTGAACAGAAATTTCATATAATGAACCAGAAATCCATACACCTAAATTAGAAACAATGAAAAAAGTAAGAGCACCAATAAAGCTTAAAACTATTCTTGAAAACATTTTTTTACAAAATTTAGAGGTATATCCCGTAAAAGCTAAAGCACCCCATGTCCAGATCAATAGGCTATGAAATCCAATAAAATAATCTGTAATAGCAAATCCAAGTATACAAAAAGGTATAGACCAAAAACCAAATATAAATGGCAAATATAAACTAAGAGCAATCACTGGCGTGAAATTTGGTGGATGTGGGATTAAACGAAAAATAAGAACAAAACATACACATCCCAAAAATAATAAAAGATTTTTTATAATATAACTTTTAATCATATCTTTTTATAAACAAATAAGTAATTCGACACAATATTTTTGTTAAAATTTAGCTTCTATGCCTAAAAACAAAGTTCTTCCAGGTTGAGGATAAACATACGCTTTATTATCCCAACTTTTAATTAAATTTGTATAATATCTCTTATCTAATAAATTATTAACTGATCCTTTGACAATAAAATTCTTAGTTTTGTAATTAATATTAAAATCTAGAACCTGATACGACTTAGATTTAGGTAGAATGTAATTAGGATCATTACCAGATCTTTTCTGACCCATATACTTGTAATTAAATGAGAGGTTGGTTTGTTTATCAAAATTAAAATGAATGGCAGAATTTCCAGATAATTTTGGTACGTAAGGTGTTTGATTACCTTTTTCAACTCCATCGGTGAAATGTGAGTCAATAAAATTTAAATTAGAAACAAATTTAAAGTTTGGATTAATTAAAGTGTCAAATTCAAATTCTATACCCTGCTGAATGGAAGGATCAAAATTTTGGTTAGCAAATGCAGCCGAATTATAGACAATCTGGTTTTTAATAAGTGATCTAAATAAAGCTATGCTAAAATTTGAATTATTCGATTTTATTTTATGACCAATTTCAATATCATGAGAGTATTGATGTTTAATATCAGTTGACGTTGGATTAGGACTTACTAGAGAAATTATTTCGTCTAATCTTGGTGATCTGAATGACCGTGAAATATGACCAAAAAAATTTTTATTATTATCCAAAACATAGTTAAAACCCAATGACCAAGCATAATTTTGCCTTACCCTAGACAACAAACTACTTTTATTAGTATAATTATCAGCATCTAAATCATAGTAATGTTGTCGAAAACCAGCCTCATATTCAATATTAGAATTGTTTATATTTGAAAATTTGACTAAACCAAATGGTTCAACTATTTTTTGTGAAGCAATGTTATGATAAGGAGTCCCAGCCCAATTGTTACCTATAGCTCTATAAATTGAATTATAATGATCAACACCTATGTTAGTTTCCATATCAAAATCATTATTACTAAATTTTTTGTTTAATTTTGAACTTAAAGTGTAAGTGCTCAAATCAGTTTTTGCTCTAATATTCACCCCACTGTACATCGATGAAGTTTTTTGATCTTTTTCTTCATACTTAATTGTTGTTAAGGCTTTTCCTTTAATGATTTTTTTCTCATTATTAAACTTCCATGATTGAATTTTTTCTTCAGCAAAACTGTCGATAGAACCTGACCTTACAAATCTAGGGCGATTATAAAAGTCAGTTAATGTTATACTTCCAGGTAACCCAGTATATTCTTCAGAGTAGTCAAGACCCGAAGAGTATCTTGTAAGAGGATCTTTTAAATAAGATAAATTAAATTGAAATGTATCATTTTCAAACTTATTGTTTTGTCTATAACCTCTACTATCGTTTGTCGATGCAAAAGTTTGTAGGACAAAGTCCTTTATATTTTTATTAATGGAAATAGAATTTTCTTTTGTATTAAATGAACTTATAGATGATTTAATATTTACTACATCTTCTAAATATTTTGGATTTTTTGTAATAATATTAATTGATCCACCAACAGCTCCATCTCCATGAATAACAGTTGAAGATCCACCTTTTAAAATTTGAATTTCATGAATATTATCTATTGGAATTCTTGATAAATTTGCACCAGCAATGGTCATGTCAGATAAACGAACTCCATCGACAAGTATCATAATATTTCTTGATGCTTGCTCACCAAAACCTCTCATTCTTACTGTTGATTTTGTATCCATTCCATAGTAAAGATTTTCGAAAAAAATCCCTGAATATTTTGATAATAAATCACCAAGAGTTTTATATGATGAATTTTTAATGGTTTTGTAATTAATTATTTTGGTAGAACTACCAACAATACCTCTCTCAATTAATGAAGGATAAATTGTTATGCGAATAAGTTTTTCATTATTAGAAAAAGAACTAGATATATTGAAAAAAAAAGATACTAACAAGATGATAATGTATGGCATATTTACCTCCCAGCAAAATAAGTTAAAGAGTACAAACTCAAATAATTAAGTCGCTAGACGATAAATATTTTACGTGTCATCAACTATTCCCGGAGGCTGACAAAGCGACAATCTATGGCAGGTCTCCTGGCTTATGCTTCATAGTTTAGGCAACCTTCCCAGAAAATTTCCAGTGGCACTACAGCCTTTACTCAGCATTTACAGTTGCGGGTACAGCTTTGGCTTATAACTCTTTTGAATTACCAAATTCCCATTTTAAGCTTGAAGAAATCTTCGAAGCACCATAAAAACTTATTATAAATATAAATTTAAAAATAAAAGCAAGTAAAAAATAAAATAATGAAATTAACAATTATTGGAAATGGCTATACCACTCAATTTTTAGCTTCAGACGCTCTAAGAAATGGTTATGAAGTTTCAATAATTACAAGAAATATTTTAAATCCCAAAAAAAATATACATTACTTAAGTTTTTTTGATTCTATTAATATTGAAAAAAAATTAGCTAATGACAATATCATTTCGACTGTTCCATTCACAAAAGAAGGTTTGGATCCTGTTTTAGAAAAATATCAAAATTCTATTTCTTCAAATAAGAAAAAAGTTATCTATTATTCGGCAACCTCAGTCTACGGGAACGGAATAGTAGATGAAAGCTCAAAACCATCACCCACTCATAAAAGAGGCTTCATACGACTTAATTGTGAAAAAGAATGGATTAAAACAAATGCTCAAACCTCAATATTTAGAATATCTGGTATTTATGGTCCCAAGAGACATCCTATGATTAAGTACGTCCAAGGAGATAATAAGGTTATTGTTAAAGAAGATTATACATCAAATAGAATACATGTAGAGGACTTATCATTAATCACCATTGAATTCTTAAATAAAAAGTGTAATGAAAAAATTATAAATATATGCGATCAAAAAAAAATATGTACTTATGATGCTATTAAATTTGTTAGTGATGAACTAAAGTTAAAAAAACCAAAGATTGTTCGATACGATTCTAACAAAGTCTCTGAAAAATTAAAATCCTTCTATGAAGTAAACAGAACTGTTAAAAGTAAAATAATTAATAATAAATTAAATTACAAATTCAAATATCCAGATTACAAATTAGCTTTACTAGACTTAACTAAATCACTATTAAATAGTAATTGATTTATTCCTAGGATAAGCATTTTGACAAAATTTTATAAAAATTTTCAAAAAGTTACATTCGTTAAACATTGGACTGAAAATTTATTTTCTTTTCGAATAACCCGGCCAAAAAGTTTTAAATTTAGATCAGGTGAGTTTGTAATGATTGGTCTACCCGATAACAATGATAAACCAATTTTAAGAGCTTACTCAATTTGTTCACCAAGTTGGTCTGAAGAATTAGAGTTTTATTCCATTATAGTAAAAAATGGACCTTTAACTTCAAAATTAAAAAATATAAAAATTGGTGATGAAATTATTATGATGCCTAAATCAACTGGCACACTTGTTTTAGATGCATTAAAACCCGGAAAAAGACTATTTTTATTATCTTCAGGAACTGGATTTGCGCCTTTTGCGTCGTTAATAAGAGAACCAGAAACTTATGAAAAATTTGAACAAATAATAGTAACACACACATGTAGAATGGTTTCTGAATTATCTTATAGTAAAAGTATAATAGATAAATGTAAGAATGATGAGTTAATTAACGAATTTACAAATAATAAATTAATTAGTTATCATTCTACAACTAGAGATGATTATATTGTCCATGGTAGGGTTACTGAACTTATATTATCAAATAAATTATTTGATGATTTAAAAATAAATCCATTTTCCTCTGATGATAAATTTATGTTCTGCGGGTCAATGGGTTTAAATAATGATCTTAAAAAAATCATGCTAGAAAATAACTTTCGTGAGGGAGCTAATAATCATCCAGGAGAATTTGTTTTAGAAAAAGCATTTGCGGGTTAATTTACCATTTTTCTATATCTGGTCTTAACTCTACATCGAATGACCAAGCAGAACGCTTTTGTTGTGAAATTCTAAAAATTTCTTCTGCTATGTCCTGTGGTTGAGCAAATTCATTATCATTTTTATTTTTTTGGTGATTTATTCTTCCTCGAGTCCATGGAGTGTTAATTGATGCATCAATAGTGATATAAGCAACATGAATACCTTTAGGGCCAAAATCACGAGCTAATGATTGAGCAAGAATTCTTTGAGCAGCTTTGGTAGGAGCAAAATATGGTGTCATAGGAACCCCCCTATGTGCGGCTGTATTGCCTGTTACAATTATAACTCCTTTTTTGTTTTTTAACATATCTGGTATTAAAAAATGGGATAAATACATAAGTGAAGTTGTATTAATTCTGAAGTTCTTTTCTAACCATTCAGGTTTGCCTTTCAATAAACATTCAAAGTTTCCTTTAACTGCATTATGAATTAGAACTTCTGGGGTAGACATCTCATTTTTAATTTTTTTGCAAATATACTCCAAATGTTTTAAATCTGATACATCGCACACATAACCTTTAGAACCAAGTAATTCATTTTCAAATTTTCTTAACCTTTCCTCAGTTCTTGCTAGCATTGCTATCCTATACCCAGCTTTTGCAAACCTTCTAGCTGTATAACCTCCAGTTCCCTCGCCTAAACCAGTAATCATACATACTGGCTTTTCTGAAATTGACATTTATCTACTCCACTAATTAAAGTCAGATAACTATGATTTAACAACAAAAACTATATAATGACTATTGGAAAATTTAATAAAAAAAATCAGCGAAAATTTTGGTGGGCGGTGACGGTCTCGAACCGCCGACCCTCTCGGTGTAAACGAGATGCTCTACCAACTGAGCTAACCGCCCTTAGAAAAAATTTTATACTTAATTTTTTTAATAAAGACAATAAGTAAGTTATAAATTTAATAAATAGAATTTTAAAATTAAGAAATTTTTTATAATGCACTCTGAATGGATTTTTAGTCAAATACAAACTCAAAAGATTATAAAAAAAATAAATCTTTTAGATTTTGCCTCTGGAAATGGTAGAAATAGTATTTCACTATCAAATAAGAATATAATTGTAACAGCTATTGATAAAGATCAAGAAAAGCTAAATCTATATAAAAATTTAAGTAATATAAATACAATTTGTTTTGATCTCGAAACTAAAGAAGAATGGCCTTTGGTTGAAGAATATTATGATATAATTATAGTAGTTAATTACTTGTATAGACCTAGTATAAAAAAACTAATAAATTTACTTAAAAAAGATGGTTTATTATTCTACGAAACTTTTTCGGCAGGAAATGAAAAATATGGTTCACCAAAAAATCCAAATTTCTTACTTAAAGATGGCGAGTTATTGGATATTTTTGGAAAAGATCTTTTACCTTTAAGTTATTATAATGGACCTATAAATTATGGAAAAATGGCAATTAAACAGAGGGCTAGTTTTAAAAAAGGCGCCTTAAAATAAGACGCCATATTTAAATTTTATAGTTATAATTTAGTTATTAACAGCATCCTTCAAAGGGCTTCCAGCTTTGAATTTTGGTTGTTTTGACGCTTTTATTTGTATTGTTTCACCTGTTCTTGGGTTTCTACCTGTAGTAGCGGCACGGTTTGCAACAGAAAAAGTTCCAAAACCAACTATACGCACATCACCACCTGCTTTTAAAGCGCTGGTGATTGACTCAAAAACTCCATCAACTGCTTTTGCAGAGTCAACTTTAGATAGACCTGATGCGTCAGCAACACTTGCAACTAATTCATTCTTATTCATACGTACCTCCGTAATGTGTTAGTATTATAGTTAAACTAACTGATATTACCCTATAACTCTAGAAAATAAAGCTAATTATTATCAACAAATTAAAAAAAATAGAGAATTAATGAGAAACACTAGTTTTGTCTGGATTTTTACTCTCATTTTTAGCTATTTTACTCGCATCTAGTACTCTTAAAGCTTGTGGAGCATCAGCTAAGGCATTTGAAATGACCTCATCTATAGAACTAACTGGTATAATTTTTAATTTGTTTTTGATGTTATCAGGTATTTCAATAAGATCTTTTTTATTATCTTCAGGTATTAAAACTGTTTTAATTCTGCCTCTTTTCGCAGCTAATAATTTTTCTTTCAACCCCCCAATAGGAAGAACTCTTCCTCTTAAAGTAATTTCACCAGTCATTCCAACAGAATTTTTAACTTTTATATCTGTCAAAGCTGACACTATACTTGTAACCATAGCAACACCCGCAGAAGGACCATCTTTAGGTGTGGCTCCTTCAGGCACGTGTACATGTACATCTAGTTTTTCAATATCAAAGGGATCTAGGCCAAAAGAAAAAGCCTTTGATCTTATAAAAAATTCAGCAGCTTGAACTGATTCTTTCATAACATCACCGAGTTTTCCAGTAGCAGTCACTTTACCCTTACCTTTTACCTTAACAGCCTCAATTGACAATAACTCGCCACCAACCTCAGTCCATGCAAGCCCTGTTGTAACTCCAATTAGATTTTCTTTTTCTATCTCAAGCCTTTGGTAAATAGGAACACCAAGCAAATCAGGTAAATTATTTTTAGTTACAGAAATTGATTTCACTTCATTTTTTTCAATTAATGTAACAACCTTTCTAGTTAGCTTAGCTAGTTGTCTTTCTAAGTTTCGAACACCAGCTTCTCTTGTATATGATTGAATAATCATTTTTATAGCTTCTTCATTAATTGTAAATTCTGTTTTTTGAAGTTTACAATTATCCATTTGTTTTTGTAATAAGTGTCTTTTTGCTATTTCTAGTTTTTCATCTTCTGTGTAACCAGGTAATCTGATGATTTCCATCCTATCTAATAGAGCTTGGGGCATGTTGAGTGTATTTGAAGTTGTTATAAAGAAAACTTTTGACAAATCATAATCAATTTCAAGGTAATGATCTTGAAATGATTTATTTTGCTCAGGGTCTAAAACCTCTAACAAGGCAGAAGAAGGATCACCTCTGTAATCATTTCCTAGTTTATCTATTTCATCTAATAAAAATAAAGGATTTACAGATGATGACTTTTTCATACCGTGTATAATTTTACCTGGTAAAGATCCAATATAAGTTCTTCTATGTCCTCTGATCTCAGCTTCATCTCGAACACCACCTAGAGCCATTCTTATGTATTGCCTTCCAGTAGCTTCTGCTATAGATTTCCCTAAAGAAGTTTTACCAACACCTGGCGGACCAACTAAACATAATATTGGTCCATTTATTTCTTTGGTTCGCTTTTGCACTGCAAGAAACTCTATAATTCTATCTTTAACTTTTTCTAGACCATAATGATCGTTGTCCAAAATTTTTCTGGCATTAACAATATCAGACTTTACTTTATCTGTTTTTTTCCATGGAATTGATACCAACCAATCAATATATGATCTCACAACTGTCGCTTCGGCACTCATGGGACTCATATTTCTTAGCTTTTTTAGTTCAGACGAAGCTTTTTCTTTAGCTTCTTTACTTAACTTAGCTTTTTTAATTTTATCTTCAAATTCATCAAATTCATTTTTACCATCCTCTGATGTACCAAGTTCTTTTTGAATAGCTTTTAATTGCTCATTTAAATAATATTCCCTTTGTGTTTTTTCCATTTGTTTTTTAACGCTAGTTCTAATTTTTCTTTCTGAACTGAGTATCTCAATTTCTTTCTCAATTTTAGAGGAAAGCGTTTTAACTCTTTCAATTGCGTTAGTCATTTCAAGAAAAGATTGCTTTTCTTCAATAGACAACAATAAATGATTAACAATTGTGTCTGATAAAACATTTGGATCATCTATATCAGTTATTGTAGTTAAAATATCAGAATTAATTTTGCCATTAAGTTTGGCAAACCTTTCAAATGAATGTTTTAAATGGTTTGTAATATTATTTTGGTCATCGTTTAATGAAATTTCATTTTTTAAAATAGTTAATTTGGCACTTAAATAATCATCTGATGGAATTATGTCTTCAATTTTACATCTAAACTTCCCTTCAACTAATACTTTAACTGTACCATCTGGTAACTTGAGCATTTGAAGGATCGTTCCAAGAGCACCCATTTTAAATAAGTCTTTTGCAATAGGGTCTTCAGTTGAAGATTTTTTTTGAGTAAGTAAAACTATTTCTTTGTTCTCTTCCATTACATTTTCGAGAGCATTAATAGATTTAATCCTTCCTACAAACAATGGAGCTATCATGTTTGGAAAAATAACTATGTCTCTTAGAGGTAAAACTGGATATGTGTTACTATTCAAGATGGATGTCCTTATGAAATTTTATTAAATACATATGTGATATTTTTTAAAAACTTCAAGTTGAAAATAAATTAAATAGAATTTTTTATTTCTTTTGACTTTTTTTCATGCACTAGGATTGGCATTGTGCCTTTTGTTACAACTTCTTCATTAATAACAACCTCATTTATGTCAGGTTCAGAAGGTAATTGAAACATAGTATCCATTAGTATATTTTCTATTATAGATCTTAAACCCCTTGCCCCAGTTTTTAAATTTATTGCTTTTTCAGCTATTGCTTTTAAAGCATTTTCTCTAAATTCGAGTTTAGTATTCTCCATTTCAAATAATTTTTGATATTGTTTTAAAAGAGCGTTTTTAGGCTTTGTTAAAATGGTTACTAAAGCTTCTTCGTCAAGATCTTCTAGTGAAGCAAGAACAGGCAACCTACCTATAAATTCTGGTATAAGTCCATATTTAACTAAATCTCCTGGCTCAACATCTTTTAAAATTTCTGAAGATGAGGTTTCTTGTGCATTTACTATTTCAGCTCCAAAGCCAATAGATGAGCCTTTATTTCTATTAGCAATTAATTTATCCAAGCCTGCAAAAGCACCACCACATATAAAAAGTATATTTGTAGTGTCTACCTGAAGAAACTCTTGTTGTGGATGCTTTCTTCCACCTTGGGGTGGTACAGCTGCTATTGTGCCTTCCATTATTTTTAGTAGAGCTTGTTGTACTCCTTCTCCACTTACGTCCCTAGTTATAGATGGGTTTTCAGATTTTCTAGAAATTTTATCAACTTCATCAATGTAAACAATACCTTTTTGGGCTCTTTCAACATTGTAATCTGAGGCTTGTAATAATTTTAGTATAATGTTTTCAACGTCTTCACCTACATAACCAGCTTCTGTAAGTGTCGTTGCATCTGCCATAGTAAAAGGTACATCAAGTATTTTTGCTAAAGTTTGTGCAAGCAATGTTTTACCACAACCAGTGGGCCCTACTAAAAGTATATTAGATTTGGAAATTTCAACATCATTCATATTTGTTGAATTAGAAAGTCTTTTATAGTGATTATGTACAGCAACCGAAAGGACTCTTTTTGCTTTATTTTGGCCAATTACGTAATCATCTAAAATTTTACATATTTCAACAGGTGAAGGAATTCCTTCTTTATTTTTTGTAACTGATGATTGGTGTTCCTCTTTTATAATATCCATACATAATTCAACGCATTCATCGCATATAAATACTGTAGGACCAGCAATAAGTTTTTTTACCTCATGTTGGCTTTTTCCACAAAATGAACAATACAAGGTTGTTTTATTTTTACCTTCGTTTTTCTGCTCATCCATCATTACACCCCTAAACTTTTGATATGTTACAATAATCTACAAGTTTATTTTAAAAAGCAATAAATATAAATATAATAATTAAACTTATTTAACGTTAGGTCTTTTTTCAACAACTTCATCTATTAAACCAATTTTAACCGCATCATCTGGAGAAAGAAAAGTGTCTCTATCCATTAAGGCTTCAATTTCTGCAATTTTCTTGCCAGAATGTTTAACGTAAATATTATTAAGCCTAGATCTTAAATTAATTATTTCTTTTGCATGAATTTCAATATCGCTAGCTTGCCCTTGGAAACCACCAGACGGTTGATGTGTCATTATTCTAGCATTAGGTAAACAATATCTTTTATTTTTAGCACCAGCAGTTAGTAATAGAGAACCCATACTTGCAGCTTGACCAATACATACTGTAGACACATCTGGTTTTATGTATTCCATTGTATCATAGATTGATAACCCTGATGTAACCACACCACCTGGTGAATTTATATACATCGATATGTCTTTCTTTGGATTTTCTGCTTCAAGAAATAATAATTGCGCACAGACTAATGAAGCTAAATTATCATCAACTGGTCCAACCAAGAAAATTATTCTTTCCTTAAGAAGTCTTGAATAAATATCATAAGATCTTTCCCCTCGGCTTGTCTGCTCAACTACCATTGGCACTAAAGCAGCATTTTCTCTAATTGAATTAAATAAATCTTGATTCTTTTTAAACATTCTTAAACTCCTTCAACAATTTAATAAAAAAACTAAATCAACTTTTATTTAATTTCTTTTTTGGCATTTTTTTGACTTTATTTTTATCAACAATTTTATTTGATTTTTTTGCCTTTGTAGCTTCTTCTTTTAAATTCATTTCATCTTCTTTATATAAGTTCTCAGATGTTACTGTTTTTTCTTTCACTATGGCTAATTCTAGAATAAAATCTATTATCTTATCCTCAAATATAGGGCCTGACAATTGCTGTTGAGCTTCAGGATTATTCTTAAAATATTCCATAATTTGCTTTTCTTGTCCTGGATATTTTTGTATTTCTCTCATCATTGCATTTCTTGTGTCTTCTTCTTCTATTTTTATATTGTTCTTTCTTCCAATCTCAGATAGTAAAAGGCCTAATCTAACTCTTCTTTTAGCTATTTCAGATGCATCTAGTTTTTCCTCTTTAGACATGCCTTTATCAGGTTCAGGAACAGCTGTTTCACTTTGATTAGAATCTGGTTTTGAATTAGGATTCATTGCTTTACAAATATTATTGTATTCTTCTTTTTCTAGTGTTTCTGGCAAATCAAAAGATACAGTTTCTGCTAATTTATCCAAAATTTGCCTTTTAGCTTTTTCTCTACTCATTTGTTCATGTTGTTTAGAAATTTGTTCTGACACAGCTTTTTTTAATGCATCTAAATTATCCATTCCTAATGTTTTAGCAAAATCATCATTTACAGTAACTTCAACATCTTCTCTAATATCATTAATTTTTGTTTCAAAAACAGCTTCTTTGCCTGCCAAATTTTTAGCTTGGTAATTTTTTGGAAAAGTAACTTTAACCGATTTAGTTTTTCCTTTAAAAGCTCCAATTAATTGATCTTCAAACCCAGGAATAAAAGCATTGGAACCAAGCTTTAAATTATGTCCCTTTGCTTCTCCTCCTTCAAATGGCTCATCATTAATCTTTCCAATAAAATCAATAACAACTGTATCACCTTTTTTAGCAGCTCTATCTTTTTTAATTTCCTTAGTTCCAAGATTTTCTTTAGCTATTTTATCAATTGAATCATTGATTTCTTTTTCGCCAATTTTGACTACTGGTTTAATAATCTCTAATGCTGACAAATCAGGTATTTCAAATTCAGGCATTATTTCAACTGAAAGCTTAGCCTTTAAGTCCTCTCCATCTTCAAAAGATACAATTTCAATCTTAGGTTGTGAAGATGGCGTTAATTTATTTTTTTCCATAGTTTCTTTAGTGGCATTATCAACTGATTCTCTAACTACTTCTCCAAGAATTTGTTTTCCAAACCTATTTTTAACTACTGATACAGGAACTTTTCCTGGTCTAAATCCTGGTAAAGTTGCTTCCTTAGCAATACTGACAAGTTTTTTGTCAACTAATTTATTAATTTCATTATTAGTTATAACTACTTCAAATTCACGCTTTAGACCTTCTGATAAAGTTTGAGTAATTGCCATTTTAATTTTTACCCCTTTAAACTGCCTTCATTATTTCAAATGTTGGTGCGGGCGAAGGGACTTGAACCCCCACACCTTTCGATACAAGAACCTAAATCTTGCGCGTCTACCAGTTCCGCCACGCCCGCTAACTAATTTATACTATAATTATCAAATAGCTAACTTAGGAAAGCTTAAAGGTCAAGTTAGAATGATAAAATAAATTGGGGCGAGTGACCGGCTTCGAACCGGCGACCTCAGGTACCACAAACCCGCGCTCTAACCAACTGAGCTACACCCGCCATCTTATTAATAAATATTCATACTTAAATTAAATAAATAATAATATATTTATTTTAAATATAGTTATGTATAAGTATTTAATAAAGCAAAATTAATCAAGGTTTATTAAATGAAAAGCAACTATGATCTAGCATCTAGAAATTATAATCTCGGTACCGAGACTGCTTTTACTGTACTAGCAAAAGCAAACAAAATGGCCTCGGAGGGGAAAAATATTATTAATTTAGGAATTGGTCAACCAGACTTTAAAACACCTGATCACATTGTTGAAGCTGGAATAAAAGCTCTTAAAGATGGTCACCACGGTTATACTCAATCAACTGGCATTCCAAATCTTAGAGAAGCTGTTTCAGATGATATAAAACGAAGATATAATGAAATAATTTCTCCAGATAATATAATGATCGTACCAGGAGGTAAGGTTATTATATTCTTCTCTGCAATGTTAATGGGTGAAAAGAACAAAGAAATTTTATATCCAAACCCTGGATTTCCAATTTATGAATCAGCTATAAATTATTCTGGTGCAAAATCTGTTCCTTATCAATTAAGTGAAAAAAGAGGTTTTTCTTTTTCGTCTGAAGATATACTCAATAAAGTCACTAAAAATACTAGTTTAATTATTATTAATAGTCCAGCAAATCCAACAGGTGGTGTAGTTCCTAAAAGTGAACTTGAAAAGTTAGTGGAAGGTCTAGAGAAGTATCCGGATGTGGTTTTGATGAGTGACGAAATATATGATCAATTTTGTTTTGGTGAAAATAAATTTACATCAATGTTAAAATTTTCTGAAATAAGAGAGAGGCTTATTATTTTAAATGGATGGTCAAAAACCTATGCTATGACTGGCTGGCGTTTAGGTTATGGAATTTTTCCCAAAAAATTATATGAAGTAGCCGAGAAACTTGCTGTTAATATTCACTCATGCGTAAATTCAAGTGCTCAATATGCAGCACTAGAGGCTTTAAAAGGTCCTCAAAACTGTGTTGTAGAAATGAATAACCATTTTAAAAGGCGTGCGAATTTGATGTATAACAAATTAAACGAAGTTAAAGGGTTTTCATGTCAAAAACCAAATGGAGCATTTTATTGTTTCCCAAATATTAATAGTACCGGGAAAAGTTCTACTGAAATTCAAAATTTTCTTTTAGATAATCTGGGAGTTGCTACAGTAGCTGGCACTTCATTTGGTCAATTTGGTGAAGGTTATATAAGGCTGTCTTGTGCCAACTCAGATTCTGCAATCGAAGAGGCAATTTCAAGAATTAAAGATTTTTTTAATAAAAATTAATGCTTAATTTTTAATCATTTTCTTTTAAATAATTGTTCAGAAGCATAAATTATTTTGTTTACCAAGTATTTAAATATAAATAGTTTGTCGAAGGATGATATAAATGAAAAAAATTGAAGCAATCATTAAACCATTCAAACTCGACGAAGTTAAAAATGCCCTTTCTTTAATTGGCATACAAGGATTGACTGTATATGAAGCTAAGGGGTTTGGAAGACAAAAAGGTCATACTGAGCTTTATAGGGGTGCAGAATACGTTGTCGACTTCCTCCCTAAGGTAAAAATTGAAATAGTTGTTGAAGACGAATTATTAGAATCTGCGCTTGAATGTATAGAAGAGTCCGCGAAAACTGGTAGAATTGGTGATGGAAAAATTTTTGTATCATCAATTGAAAAAGCCATCCGAATTAGGACAGGTGAAAAAGGCAACGAAGCAATATAACATGGAGTGAATAATATGTCAGATGCAAAAAAAATTATGGATACAATTAAAGAAAAAGAAATTCAATTTGTAGACTTACGCTTTACTGATCCTAGGGGTAAAATGCAACATTTGTCTCAACATGTAAGTACTATCGACGAAAAATCTTTAGCTGATGGTTTTATGTTTGATGGATCATCAATAGCAGGTTGGAAAGCTATTAACGAATCAGATATGAAATTAAAGCCTGATTGCTCTAGGTCAATAGTTGATCCATTCTTTTCCCAACCTACACTATCTATATTCTGTGATGTATTAGACCCAATTTCCGGCAAACCTTACGAAAGAGACCCAAGATCAACTGCAAAGCAAGCTTTATCATACATGAATTCAATAGGTGTTGGTGATACTGCATATTTTGGGCCAGAACCTGAATTTTTTGTTTTTGATGATGTTAAATTCGAAGATGAAATGAATTCTTCATTTTACACCATTAATTCTACTGAAGGACCCTACAATTCCGGTAGTGACTTGGAAGAAGGTAATATGGGTCATAGACCTGGTATAAAAGGTGGTTACTTCCCAGTTCCTCCTGTTGATTCTGCTCAAGACCTAAGAAGTGAAATGGTATTGTCCTTAGTTGATATGGGAGTAGATATGGAAAAACATCACCACGAGGTGGCTCCGTCTCAACATGAATTAGGAATGAAATTTGGAACTTTAATTGATACTGCTGACAACGTTCAACTTTATAAATATGCCGTTCAAAACGTTGCACACTCATTTGGTCAAACAGCCACATTCATGCCAAAACCTGTAGCTGGCGATAATGGAACTGGAATGCATACACATCAATCTATATGGAAAGATGGAAAACCTCTTTTTGCTGGCGATAAATATGCTCAATTATCTCAAACTTGCCTATATTATATTGGAGGTATTATTAAGCATGCAAAAGCCCTTAATGCCTTCACTAATCCATCAACTAACTCATATAAAAGACTAATCCCAGGTTTCGAAGCCCCTGTAATTTTAGCTTATTCTGCACGAAACAGATCAGCATCTTGCAGAATCCCTTTTACTGATAGTCCAAATGGAAAAAGAGTTGAGGTTCGTTTTCCAGACGCAACTGCTAATCCTTATTTGGCATTTTCAGCAATGTTAATGGCTGGTTTAGACGGTATTCAAAATAAAATTGATCCAGGTGAAGCTATGGATCAAGATTTGTATGAATTGCCTGCTAGCGAATTAGCTAATATTCCTACTGTTTGTGGCTCACTTAGGGAAGCTTTAGATGCTTTAGCTAATGATATGTCCTTTCTTACAAAAGGCGATGTTTTCACAGAAGATCAAATTGAGGCTTATATTGATCTAAAAATGGAAGAGGTTGTTCAATTTGAGCATTCTCCTCACCCAGTTGAATTTAAGTTGTATTATTCAAGTTAAAAAGTAAAAATAATTAAAACCCAACTTAATGTTGGGTTTTTTATTTGAAAATTGTCTAAAAATTGCTAAATATTGTATTGATATTTTTATTATACACTAGATAAAGTAATTAAAATTTTATGAAAAATAGCTTATTAGATCATTACAATGCTTCTGAAATTGAAATTTTAGAGGGTCTAGAGCCTGTTCGACGTAGACCAGGTATGTATATCGGTGGCACCGATAATAATGCTTTGCACCATTTAGCATCAGAAATCATTGATAATTCAATGGATGAAGTTGTAGCAAATTACGCTAATACGATAAATGTAAACTTACTTAATAATAATACTATAAATATATCCGATAATGGAAGAGGTATACCAGTAGATAATCATCCTAAATTTAAAAATAAATCAGCTTTAGAAATAATAATGACTACTCTTCATTCAGGAGGAAAATTTACTAATAAAAATTACAAAACTTCTGGTGGTTTACATGGTGTTGGTGCATCAGTTGTTAATGCTCTTTCATCCTTCATGAAGGTCGAAGTTATTCGTGAGGGATACTTGTATGTTCAAGAATTTTCAAGAGGTTTGCCTACAACACCTCTGCAGAAAAAAGACAATACTAAGAAAAATAATGGTACATCTATTACTTTTAGTCCTGATAATGAAATATTTGGGAATAATAATATATTTAATCCTATTAAAATTTTAAATATGTTAGAGAATAAAGCCTATCTTTTTAAAGGAGTTCAGATCAATTGGAAGTGTGATGAAACTCTTATTAAGATTAACGAAAATTTACTTGCATCAAAAAAAATTTGTTATGTGAATGGAATTTTGGATTACATGAATCATAAAACTTCTTCGCATCCGCTCTTTACCTCTTCTTTTTTCCATGGAAACGTAAAAATTGATGATGAAACTATTGAATGGGTTGTAAGTTGGCTTGATGATAGCGAAACTAGTTTTACAGAAACATTCTGTAATACAGTGCATACTCCACTTGGTGGGACACATGAAACTGGTTTAAGATATGCAATGACAAAGGGAATTAGAAATTTTGCTGAATTAAAAGGGTTTAAAAAAGCTAATGAGATTATATATGATGATTTAATGGTTTCATCAGGCTCAATTTTATCTATTTTTATTAAAGAACCACAATTTCAAGGTCAGACAAAAGAAAAACTTGTAAATTCACATACCACAAAAATTGTAGAAACTGCAATAAAAGATAGATTTGAGACTTGGTTATCAAACTTTCCAGATATTGGAGAAGCAATTTTAAATCGAACAGTCTATAATTATGAAGAGAGAAAAAGGAAAAAAAAAGAAAAAGAAGTATCAAGAAAAGCTATTTCAAAAAAAATTCGTTTGCCTGGAAAGCTAGCTGATTGCTCTAGTAACAGTTTCGAAGAAACTGAACTATTTATTGTTGAAGGTGATAGCGCTGGAGGTTCTGCTAAGCAAGCGCGAGAAAGAATTACTCAAGCAGTCTTACCCTTAAAAGGTAAAATTTTAAATGTTGCAAGTGCTTCAACTGAAAAAATGTTACAAAATCAAGAAATTAACGATTTAAAACAAGCAATAGGACTTGATCATACTATAGCTAAGAATATTGAAAACCTAAGATATAATAAAATAATAATTATGACAGATGCGGATGTTGACGGAGCACACATTGCAGCTTTACTATTAACTTTTTTTTACAACAACTTTCCAGAAATTATTGAAAAAGGACACCTGTATATTGCCCAACCTCCATTGTACAGAATTTCTTCTAATGGCCAATATTACTACGCTCAAACAGAAGAAAATAAAAATAAAATTTTAATTGAAAAGTTTAATGGCAAAGGGTTAACTAGCCGATTTAAGGGCTTAGGTGAAATGCCACCGTCACAATTGAAAGAAACCACAATGTCTCCCAAGACAAGAAAATTGTTAAGAGTAACAGTTCCAAAAAAAGATATCTATGGGGCTGATGAAAGAAGAGAAGTTGATAACTTGGTTAATATTTTAATGGGAAAAAAGCCAGAATTAAGGTTTAAATACATACAAGAAAATGCTAATACTGTAAATGAATTTGATATCTAAATATTACAAGTTAATTTGTGTTATTTGTATTTTTCATTGGTAAAATAAAAAAATTTCAATGGTGTTATAATTGTGAATTTTAGTGATCTAGGTTTGTGTAGTGAAATTTTATCTTCAATAAATGACATTGGGTACCAGACCCCAACTGAAATTCAAAAACAAGCAATACCTCATATTTTAATGGGTAGAGATTTATTAGGTTGTGCTCAAACTGGAACAGGAAAAACTGGGTCATTTGTTATGCCCTTGATAGAAATACTTAATTCAGGAAAGTCTAAATCTAGAATGCCCAGATCGCTAATCCTTGCTCCCACAAGAGAACTAGCAATGCAGGTGTCTCACGAATTTAATTCCATAAATAAATACCTTAAACTTCAAATGGCATTATTAATTGGAGGTGTTTCTTATACAGAACAAGATATAAAATTATCAAGAGGTGTAGATGCAATAATTGCAACTCCAGGCAGGCTCTTAGATCATATAGAACGTGGTAAAGTTTTAGTCAAAGATATTAAAATTCTTATTATAGACGAAGCTGATAAAATGCTAGATATGGGATTTATTCCAGATATAATTAAAATTAACAAGTTCTTGCCTAGAATAAGACAAACATTATTTTTCTCTGCCACTCTATCACATGAAATAAGTAACATAGGTAAGGATCTATTAATCAATCCCAAAGAAATTACTATAAACCCTTATTCTTCAACATCAGAAAATATAGATAGTTTATTTATTAAAACCATTAATAAAAATAAAATGAATGATTTAAAAAAATTATTAAATATTGAAATTATAAAAAGTGCTGTAATTTTTTGTAATAAAAAAAGTGATATTAAGAAGTTAAGTATCTTTTTAGAAAAAAATAACTTTAAAACTGTAAACCTGCATGGGGATATGAATCAAGGTTTAAGAATTCAAGCTCTTGAAAAATTTAAAAAAAAATCAGCTGAAATTCTTATTGCCTCTGATGTTGCCGCAAGAGGTATAGATATTGACGGTATAACCCACATATTTAATTATGATGTTCCTAATAATCCTGAAGATTATGTTCATCGTATTGGACGCACAGGAAGAGCAGGAAAAAAAGGAAAAGCTTATACAATTTTTGATGCAAGTGACGAAAAAAATATTGTGTCAATTGAAAAACTCATAAATAAAAAAGTAATTAAAGTAAAACTTGATAATCTTGTTTCTTCTACAAAACAATTAAAGCAACATAAAATTCAAAATGAGAAAATTATTGAAAAAGAAAAAAATAAAATTAATTTAAAAACTGATTTTTTACCTAAAGAAAACTTTTTAAATTTTAAAGATAGTGGAAAAATTCCAGATTTTCTTATCAACAAAGACTAAACTAGTGCTTTTTCAATTATTTCAGATAGATCATTAGATATATTTGGTTTTTTAATTTCTTTTAATACATTTTTGATTTTAAGTTTTCTTTCATCTGTATAATTATTAAATCTTGTGAGTGGTAAAATTAATCTAGCTGCAACTTGTGGATTATTTTTATCAATGATACTAACTTGTTCTGAAATAAATTTATATCCAGATGAGTCATTTGCATGAAATAATAACACATTTTCTTTTTGAAAAGTACTTAACACAGACCTTAATTTATTCGGATTTTTATAATCAAAGGCCTCATGCGCCAGTAGATTTCTAATTAAATCTAAACCTTGAGATCCAACGTTTAAAGTTGACATCATCTCAAACCATTTTTCAACAACTAGATCATTACTCTTCCATTTTTCATAAAAATCATTCAAAAATTTTAATGCTATTTTAGTATCGCCCAAACACATAGATTTTAAACCAATAGTCGACAATGTCATATTTTTGCTCAACGATATTTTTCGAGCTATTTCAATTCCAACTTCACTTTCAATTAGAAGTAAATATTTAAGTAATTTTTCTAAAAATGCTCTTTTTCCCACACTTTTATGATCATTGATTTTACTATTTAGAAGTTTTACAGCTTTGATTTCAAAAACTTGCTGCAAATCTAAAGCAATTTTTTTCATTAATTGTTTTTTTCTTTCAAAGATTGAAATAGGATCTACATTATTGGATAAATTCTCAATTGTATTTCGAGATGGTAATTCTAAGAGTAGGGCCATTAACGAATAATTAACTTTTTCTTTTAAAATTAATTCTTTTAATGTTTCAATTAGTATTCTTATATTAAATTTATTAAAGAAATAACTCAAATATATATTTTGAGCCGCATCCCATTTGTTAAATGAATCATTGTCAAATTTGAGTATGTGGATATATTCTTCAATTTTTAAATCTGATTTTAAAAGCACAGGAGCTGAAAAATCCCTTAACATTGACGGTATAATATCTTTATCATTACAAGAAATAGAAATTTTATCATCACCTTTAGAAAGCAAATAAACATGTTCATATTTTAATTTAGAGTTATTTAATCTAAATTTAACAAAAGACCCTTTCTTATTTATAAAACCAAATTTTATTGGTATTGGTAAATTACTAATTTTTTTGTTAATCTTTTGCGAAATATGTAATTCTAAATCAAGGTCATTAACTTTTCTTATAATTTTTAGATTAGGTGTACCTGATTGTGAATACCATTTTTCAAAAACACTTAAATCTAATTTACTACTTTCTGATAATGATTGTATGAATTCCTCACAGGTTATAGCTTTTCCATCATATTTTTGGAAATAAAGTTCCATTCCTTTTTTATAGAGTTCATCTCCAAGATAATTATAAATCATTCTAATCACCTCAGCGCCCTTTTCATAGACTGTTGGTGTATAAAAATTATTTATTTCTTGATATTCATTAGGCCTTATAGGATGACTGTTAGATCCTGCATCCTCAGGAAATTGTACTGATTTAAGCATTGAAACATCTTCAATTCTTTTAACTCCTCTATTGTTCATATCAGCTGAAAATTCTTGGTCTCTAAAAACAGTTAGACCCTCTTTTAATGTTAACTGGAACCAATCTCTACAAGTCACCCTGTTTCCAGTCCAATTGTGAAAATACTCATGTGCAACAATACTCTCGATATTTTGAAGATCTCTGTCAGTGGCCGTTTCATTGTCTGCAAGAATAAATTTAGAATTAAAAATATTTAATCCTTTATTTTCCATTGCGCCCATATTGAAATGACTAACAGCTACAATCATAAAAGTATCTAAATCATATTCTAGTCCATATTTTTCTTCATCCCATTTCATTGCTTTTTTTAAGCTTTTCATAGCATAATTTGTTAAATGCTTTTTCCCTAACTCACTAAAAATTTTAAGTTCGATTTCTTTTTTTGATGAAGTGATAAATTTAGATATATTTGATTCTAAATTTCCAATAACTAATGCAAATAAGTATGAAGGCTTAGGAAATGGATCATGCCACAATTTAAATAACCTATTTGTCGTTCCATTTCTATTTTTGACTCTTCCTTCTTTAATAAGATTACCATTACAAAGTACAGTTTTGAATTCTTCAGAAGCTTCTATCCTTACATTAAATATACTCAAACAATCAGGTCTATCGGGAAACCATGTAATTTTTCTAAAGCCCTCTGGCTCGCATTGAGTGCAAAACATATTATTACTCTCATATAATCCTTCCAAAGAGTTATTTTTTGCAGGAAATATCTTAACTTCTGTAGCAATTTTTACAAAACTTGATTGAATAGGTATTTGTACTAGAACAATTTCGTCTATTTTTTTTAGTTTTTCAATTTCAATATTTTGTGGTGTATTTTCATCAATAATTAATTCGAATTTATTAGTAATAAGGTCAACACCATTTAATTCTAGATGACTGTCTGAAATTAAATTATCTTGAAGAAAGTCTATATTTTTTTTGAAATAAATTTCTGATTTTACAATAGTATAATTTTTAAATATTAAAATTTGAAGATAAGTTTCAGCAGGAAGCCAAAGTAATGGTTTGTATTCATCTCTTTTTTTACTTACTTTTTTCATAACTCATATTTTTAACTTTCCCTTGTATTAGTGTAAGCAAGGTTTGAATGCTCTTCACAATAAGGTCTGCCAGGGACAATTGATGTACCACAAAACGCAAATCCAGGTAATTTTGGGTCACCAATTGGCCAACAACATCTATTTCTAGACCATTCTACATCTCTTAACAAAATTTTAAGTGGTAATTGCTTCAAATTTTCATTCACCGAAACAGATTGATTTTTTCTTGGATCTCCTGATTTTGAAATTGGTGAGTTTCTTTTTGGTAACCCCATTCTGTGTGCTTTGCCAGCAATAGCATTTCTTGAAACACCTATTTCAATCCCAATCTTTGTAATTGGCAATCCTTGATCCCATAATTTTTTTAATTTCTCTAATTTTTGATCGTCCCAAACGAAGTTTTTTTCCATTTTCTTTCCTTTTCTACCAAAGATCTAAAAAATCACCCACTAGATCAATTTGACTTTCTATCATATATTTTCCGTAATGAATAGATCGACCTAAATTTTTAGCATGTTTTAACAATTCTGTTTCTTCAGGTTGCATAATTATGTCTACAATAATCGCTTGAGGTGAAGTTTTTAAAACATCAAAAGGTAGTTTATCATTATTTGAAAGACCTAAGCTTGTGGCATTAATTATAATATCAAAATCAATTAATGTGAAATTATCATTATAATTTATTACATCAACAAACAAATTTTTTGATTTTATTTTTATTTTATTTATTAAATCTTTTGCTTTTTTAAAATCACGATTTATAATTTTTAGAGATCTTATCTCTTCGTTTGCAAGAGAACAAGCAATAGAAACTGCAGCACCGCCTGCTC
Source organism: uncultured SAR116 cluster alpha proteobacterium (assembly GCA_902537945.1). GTDB lineage: Bacteria > Pseudomonadota > Alphaproteobacteria > Puniceispirillales > Marisalimonadaceae > Marisalimonas. The sequence continues at coordinate 46,371 of CACBDG010000002.1, read as the reverse complement.
CAAAAATACAAATATTTTTATTTTTTAATAAATAATTTTGCGATTTAAAACCTCTTACAAAGCCCTGACCATCGAAGTTATTACCAATTATTTTTCTATCTTTATCAAATTTAATCCAATTTACTGATCGAGTTAATTTAGCATCAGTTTCAAGATAATCACAGAAATCTGTAACTGAAGTTTTGTGAGGAATTGTAACAGTCAATCCTTCAAAATTTTTAACTAGCTTTAATGATGCTATTACATTTTCTAAATTATTTTTATTTACGTGAATTGGTATCATTACTGCATCAATATTTTTTTTTTTAAAAATAGACGTAAAAATAGTTGGAGCCCTTACATGATCAATTGGATCAGCAATACATCCATAAATTTTTGTTGAACTAAACATTAATTAGGTATTAATTTTTTTAAAATTTAGAGAGGCAGAGTTAATACAATATCTCAATCCTGTTGGTTTAGGTCCATCAGGAAAAACATGTCCTAAATGTGCATTGCATTCTGCGCAATGAACTTCTGTACGCTGCATAAAAAATGAATTATCAACTGATTTACCAATTACTTTTTCTGAGACAGGTTTATAAAAAGAAGGCCATCCAGAACCTGAATCATATTTAGTCGTACTTAAAAAAAGAGGTGTATTACAACAAATGCAGTTATAACTTCCATCTTCTTTATTGTCCCAATAAGCTCCAGAATAAGGAGGTTCTGTTCCGTGGTGTTGAGTTACTCTATATTGCTCATCTGTTAAATGTTTTGTGTTTTTACTCATCTTATTTTAACCAAATAAATTAAATAAATATGTTGTTAGATTGAATTTATTATAAATTACAAAAAAAATAAATTTGAATTTTATCATTTAAACAATTTTCTTATAAATAAGACTCTAGTTATAAAAGTAATCCAACATAATATCCCAAAAAAATACGAGATATAATTTATGAACTCATAAAATAAAAGCATCATCATAAAACAAATAATTGTTTCAAAACCTTCAGTAATTCCACCAGCATAAAACAAAGATTTTTTTTGATCATCTGAAATTGTTAATTTATTTTTTTCTATAATCCATGCTGAGGCAAGAAAAGTTGCTTGAGTAGCTACAAAACTGAACAACAAAAAACAAATTGAATATGAGTTTTCTAAATCCAAATAAATAAAAGATAAAGGAAATAGTGAATAAAACAAAAAATCTAGAACAATATCATAAAAGGCACCGAGATCTGTTTCTCCAATTAACCTCGCTAGCGTTCCATCTAATCCATCACAAAATCTATTTAATAACAAAAAAATAGCAGCATAAAAAAACATTGAGTTTATAATAAAATAAAAACAACAAATTCCAAAAAAGAAACCAATAAAAGTTATTGAATTAGGCTTAATATTAAATTTTAATAATTTTTTAGCAAATATATTTAAAATAGGTTTTATAATTTTATTTATTTGTACATCAATCATAAAAAAATAATTTTAATTTATTTTGTTTGGTATTATGAAAAGTTGTTTAGGGTAAATTAAATCAGGGTTCTTAATTTTATCTTTATTTAACTCAACAATATCAATATATCGATTTCCTAATCCCAGCCTCTGATATGCAATGTTCCAAAGAGCATCACCTTTTTGTATGATAATTAAAGTTTTTCCATTTGCATTTTCAATACTTTTACCACTTATTTTGACAGAATTTTCACTTAATACTTTACCATTTTTACCTAATAAAACTGCAAAGACTTTTTGTTTCCCAGCAATTAATTTACCTGGAATTGATAATATCCATTCTCCATTAATTATTTTAGTAGAGGAAGTTTCCTTTCCAGTAAAACCAGCATTTACCTGAACACCATTATAAGCTACGCCTGACAAAACAATTTGACCTACTTTTGAATCATGTGTGATAGTCAAAATTTTGATTTGAGGTTCTTTTTTAATTTTTGTATTTGTTTTTTCGTCTTCTTTAATAGTCTCTTCATTTTTTCCTAAACCAGGGGCTTGGATTACTTTAGCACCTAATTTTCCTTGATTATCAACAATGGCAACAATTGGAATATCATTTTGATTACCAGTTACATTGATAGCAACAGATTTCTTAGCAATAACAACTTTATTATCTTTTGTTGTTTGCCTAAAAGATAAAAAATATTCACCACTTTTTAATTGTTTTTCTGGAACAGCAACAAAATCTCCAATCTTATCACTATTAGTAACAGCAATTACTTCTGAATTAGAAATAATTTCTAATTTAGAGTTTGGTAATCCTTTCCCAGCAATAACAAGGCTACCGTCTGGCCTAACTCTAACAACTTCTAATTTAATTGTTTCAGCAGTTTCTTGTCTGGTTGGTTTAACTTCAATTGGCTTAGCATCAATTACTTTTTTTACTAGGGGTACAACTACTTCTTTATCGTCAAAAGATTCAGTTTCATAAAAAACTACGAATAAAGCTAATGCTGCTATTATTGCACCAGTCATTAAAAAATATATTGCTTTTGAAGACTTCATAGAAAACCTTGTTAAAAACAGATATTTTATTTTATGATAAATAATCATAATAATATATAAATTTTTTAATTTTGTTATTTGTACGAGGTGATTTTGAAAAAAAAAATATGTGTGTTTGGCGGTTCTAAATCAGGTAAAAATATTGAGAACATAAAATCTGCTGAAACTGTTGGTCAAATTATCGCAGAAAATAATTTTGACATTGTTTTTGGTGGTGGCGAAAATGGTATCATGGGATCAGTATCAGAAACAGCTATTAAACATGGCTCTAAAACAACAGGTATAATACCAAATTTTTTAATAAAAAAAGATATACAAGAGACAAAACATTCAAATAAATATAATACTAATTTAATAATTACAGAAAACATGCACCAAAGAAAACAAATGATGTATGAAAAATCTGATGCTTTCTTGATCTTACCAGGCGGTGTAGGAACACTTGATGAATGTTTCGAGATTTTAACTTGGTGCCAATTAAGTCAAATTGTTAATAAAAAAATTGGAATTGTTAATTTCGATAATTTTTGGGATCCTCTTATTTATTTAATTAATCATTTAATTAGAGAAGAGTATATGGGATCACGTAATTTGAATTTTTTTGAAGAATTAAGAAACAAAAATTCTTTAAAATTATTTCTAAAAAATATTTAAATATTGTATTTATTTATGTATGTATAGAAATACTTTCAAACGAATAATTTTCTGAAAAAAATAAGGACATAAAATGTTAGATTTAATGAAAATAGCTGTTACTGAATCTGAAGGTGGTGACTTAGAAACTGTTCTTGGGCAACTCTACCAAAAGACCGATGTAAGGCCAAATGGGTATCCAAATGCAATTGTTTGGAGAGGTGGGAAACATGATGGAATTATAAATCCAGTATGCCATTCATTAACAGACGCTTACGCATTATTAGGAACTATTGCAGCCGCTGATATCTTAAATCTTCCTTTTTATGCAGTTCCAATGTGGTCACAAATGCGACATGATACAAAACTTGAAGCATTAAGCTGGTTTGGCAATATGCAAAACACATCTATAAAATGGTCAACTGCTGGTGATGCATATGTTAATAATGGGTCTGGAAATAAAGTTGTTGTAATGGGTAAGTCTGGAAACGCACCTTTAAGAACACAAGCAGGAGTATTTTGTAACGTTCGTCCATATGGACCAATAACAGTTGTTAGATGCATGCCATGTTTACCCTATTCACAAGATAAGTCTAAGTTTAGTGTTGATGAAAAAACTGGTATTGTACATACTGAAATGAATACTCCTGGAATTCAAATGGCTTATGCTTGTCGTCTATTTTTAAAAATGATTAATGATACAGGTAAATTAGGTAGAGTTGCTTTTAAACCAACACAAGCAATGGAAGATGGAATTAATGCGGGGATATTAATTTGGCTTCTAGAAGGAACAAAGTTCACAGTTGGTAGAAAATGGGCTGTAAATGCTTACGAAGAACATAAAAAAAACATTGATAAAATAATTTCTCTTTTACCTAAAAACTTTAAAGATGGTATGGAAAATTGGTCTGGTAGAATAGAACAACATATTTCTGATACAAATTATGGATTATTAGTATGGGATATTATTAACAAACAAGAATGTATAGTCTTAGCAACTGATTTAGACGGAGATAGATTGACTGATTTACTTGCTGATATATCTGACCCATTAAGAGATTTTGGCACAAAAATTCTTAATTATGTTGAGAGTGATATTGACATAGATAAGGCATGGAAGTCTATGGGTTACACAACTGGTAACGGAAGAGATATGACATCAGTAATGCATAGAATGTCTGGACCACCTATTCATGAACAAACACTAGGATCAGCTGATGCTATGCTTTTAAGACTTCTTGATGGTGATGAAACCATGGGTGGAACAAAAAAACCTTACGATCCAAGAATTCATTTTGTTTTGATTAGGGACGCTTACTTAGATGCTAATCCAAATAATGCTGAACTGAAAAATTGGTTAGATAATGTTTTAAATGTGTTTGATAGTATATATGGTAGTAAACGACCTGGGTTTATTGAAGGCTATAAAGCACTTAAAAATGCTATTAATCCTTGGTAATTTTAATTCAGAGCTGGTTCTAATCTGTCCATTATTTCATTTATGAAGCTTTGTTGAGCTGCAAAACATATTCTTAAATGACCTTCACCTGATTCTCCAAATGCAATACCTGGTGCCACCCCAACATTAGTATCAATGATTAATTTTTTTGCAAATTCTAAAGAATCTTGTATATCCTTTACTTTAAAAAAAGCATAAAATGCAGCTTCTGGAACACTGCACTCAACCCGCTTCCATTCAACTAATCTTTGAAACATTATGTCTCTAGATTTTTTTAAATTTTGACGTACTTCTTTGGTAAGAGGTTTGTAGTTTTGCAATGCTGAAATTAGACCATTTTGAAGAAACTCTGGAACACCCGTTGTTGTTATTTGAACTAATTTAGCTATGTGAGGCCCTAACTCTTCAGGATGTGTTATCCAACCTATTCTCCATCCTGTCATATTGAAGCTCTTTGAAGCTGAGTTGATGACTATTAATTTATCAGTAGGCTTAGATAATTGAAGAAAACTTGGTGATACATCATCGTTAAACATTATTTGATGATAAACCTCATCAGAAATTAACCAGCAATCCATTTCTCGAACATGATTTAAAAGAGTTTCTTGCTGTTTTTTTGACATCACCCACCCCGTTGGATTTCCAGGGCTATTAACAAAAACCATTTTTGTTTTATGCGTAATTGTTTTCAATAATTTTTCAAAATCTAATATCCATTGACTATCTTTTAATCTTAGTGAAACTTCTTTTATATTTCCTTTTTTTAATAAAACTGATGATCTTATGTTAGGCCATACAGGACCAACCATTACAACTTCATCGCCATCACTGATAATTAAATCACAAATCAACCTAAGTCCCATCATTCCACCTGTGACAACACTATGATGTTCAGGCTTAGTATTTATATTAAAAACTTCATTCATATATTTTGAGACTTCTGATCGTAATTGAGGTATACCATTTTGATATGTATAAAATGTTTTTCCTTGCTTTAAAGCCTCAATAGTTTTGTTGTTAATTAAATTACTTGTGGATGTATCACCTTCCCCAAACCAAGCAGGATAAATATAATTTCCACTTTCTAATTGGTATTTTCTTCCAAAATTAGCAATTTGCATAATTGCGGTTTCTTTAAAGGAAACTATTTCTTCGTTTAAATTTTCTAACAATATATTCTCTAAATTTTAAGTTTGATGTAATCTTTTATCTTATTAATAGCTTGTAGACTATTTTTTGGATCTGATCCTCCAGATTGGGCCATATCCGGTCTTCCACCACCTCCCTTACCTCCTAAAATTGATGAAACTTCATTTACCATTTCTACTGCACTAAATTTAGACGTGAGTGATTTATCTACAGCAACTACTATAGAAGCTTTATTATCAATTTTACTAATTAAACAAACAATATTTGAATTATTGTTTTTGATAAAATTTTCAGCGTTAGGCTTTAACTCTTTTACTACTAAATCATCATATATTTTATACTCAAATACTATTCCATTTAATGTTTCTTTAGTTGAATTGTTATCATAATTAAGATGTGATTTATTTTTAAGAAGTTTTAATTCTTTGTTCATTTTTTGATTGTCTGAGACTAATTGCTCAATTTTTTTTGTTACTTGAGTACTATTTGTTTTTAGAGAAGAAGATATATATCTAATTTTATCTATCTCGTTATTATAATAGTTTTTTGCAGCCATATTTGTTAAAGCTTCAATTCTACGAACTCCAGATGAAACACCAGTCTCTGATAATATTTTAAAGGTTGAAATTTCAGAAGTATTTTTTACGTGTGTGCCTCCACATAATTCAACTGACCAAGCCTCTCTTTCAATATCTATACTTTTTCCAATTGATACTACTCTGACTTCATCTCCATATTTTTCTCCAAATAGAGCTATAGCTCCTTTTTCAACAGCCATATCGGGAGACATAACTTTAGTGGTAACTTTATCGTTACAAAATATTCTATAATTTACTTCATCTTCAATTTCTTTAATTAATTCTGAAGAAATTGGTTTTTGATGACTAAAATCAAATCTTAATTTTTCATTAGTAACCAATGAACCTTTTTGAGCGACATGCAAGCCTAATTTTTGTCTTAATGCTTCATGAAGAAGATGAGTTGCTGAATGATGTGAGCATATTTGTTTTCTGAAATCTAAATCTATTACTTGTTTGATTATATCACCAACTGTGATTTTTCCTGATACAATTTCTATTGTTGAAACAAATATAATTTTACCGTTTCCAACAGTAATTTTTTTAGAATTTAAAATATTCGCCTTAAAATTTTTTCCTAAGATAACCCCTTTATCAGATATCTGGCCCCCAGATTCAGCATAAAAAATTGTCTCATTGCATATAATATCAACTTTTTCATTTGCTAACACATTATCATAAACTTTATTATTTTTTATAATTAAATCAATTTTAGTTTCAAAAGTATTTTCATCATATCCTCTAAAGTTAGTAGGTGGTAAATCTAATAATAATTTTAGAATATCTTGATTATAAACATCATCACCCGAACCTGACCAAGCCTGTCTTGCTTTAATTTTTTGTTCATTCATAGATTTTTCAAAACCCTGGTGATCAACCTTCCACCCATATGATTTTAAGACATCTTCTGTTAAATCTAATGGAAATCCAAAGGTATCATATAATTCAAAAGCTTTTTGACCTGAAAGCACGCCTGGAGAAACTTTCTCGTCTATTTCATTCATTAATAAACTCATACCTCTATCAAGCGTATCTTTGAATTTAATTTCTTCATCCCTTATTGTGTTTTCTATAGTCAATTTTTGAGTTATTAATTCTGGAAAAGCATCACCCATTTGTTCAATCAAAAATTTAACTAACTTGAATATCACTGGATCACTTGCGCCTAAAAGATGTGTGTGACGCATTGCTCTTCTCATTATTCTTCTTAGTACATATCCTCGGCCTTCATTGCTTGGTAAAACTCCCTCAGCAATTAAAAAAGAAATTGATCTTAAATGATCCGCTACTACTCTATGAGATACAATATTATCTTTTGTTTTTTCTACACCTGTTACTAATGAAGAAGCCTCAACTAGATTTTTCATCATGTCTGTCTCATAATTATTATGAGTGTTTTGCAGAACGGCTGATATTCTTTCTAAACCCATTCCTGTATCAATACTTGGCTTAGGTAAATTAACTCTTTCATTTTTAGAAATTTGTTCAAATTGCATAAACACTAAATTCCAAATTTCAATAAATCTATCACCATCTTCATTTTTAGAACCAGGTGGACCTCCTTCAATTAAAGGACCATGATCGTAAAATATTTCTGAGCAAGGACCACAAGGACCTGTGTCGCCCATACTCCAAAAATTATCACTGGTACTAATTTTGATTATTTTTTCATCATTTAATCCAGAGATTTTTTTCCATAAATTTTCAGCCTCTGTATCATCATGAAAAATTGTAACTAACAATTTTTCTTTTGGTATTTCATACTCTTTTGTTAACAATTCCCAAGCTTGAAATATTGCTTTCTCTTTGAAATAATTTCCAAAAGAAAAATTTCCTAACATTTCAAAAAATGTATGATGTCTAGCTGTTCTACCTACATTTTCAAGATCATTATGCTTTCCACCAGCACGTAGACACTTTTGTGAACTTACAGCTCTATTGTAATCTCTTATTTCTAATCCAGTAAAAACATTTTTAAACTGAACCATACCAGCATTTGTAAAAAGCAGAGTAGGATCATTGTTCGGTACAAGATTACTCGAAGTTATAACCTCATGATCATTTTTATTAAAATAATTTATGAACTTCGAACGGATTGCATTTACTGAATTTTTAGTTTTATTCATGTGTTAAACTAGCTTATTATCTACATCTCTTGATAACATCAATTTAACAAAATACAAAACTTCAATAAAATTATTTTTCTTCTTCAAGAATTTGTTGGTCTGGATTCATTAGAATTTCTTCAACTAGAACTGTATTTCCTTTAATTTTATCCTCTATTTCTATAGCGATCTCAGAATTTTCATTGAGAAAGTTTTTAACATTTTCTCTACCTTGACCTATCCTTTGATCATTATATGAAAACCATGATCCAGATTTCTCAATTATATCTGCAGATACTCCTAGATCAACTATCTCACCATTTTTAGAAATACCTTCACCATACATAATATCAAACTCAACTGTTCTAAATGGAGGTGCAACCTTATTTTTTACAACTTTAACTCTGGTTTGATTCCCTATTATATCATCTTTGTCTTTAATTGCTCCTATTCTTCTTATATCCAATCTAACAGATGCATAAAACTTAAGAGCATTTCCACCTGAAGTTGTTTCTGGGTTACCAAACATAATTCCTATTTTTTGTCTAATCTGATTAATAAATATTACTAAACAATTGGACTTAGAAATTGATGAAGTTAACTTTCTTAAAGCTTGACTCATCAATCTAGCTTGTAAACCCATATGACTATCACCCATGTCCCCTTCTAGTTCAGCTCTAGGAACTAATGCCGCTACAGAATCAACTACTAAAACAGATATAGCCCCTGATCTAACTAATGTATCAGCGATTTCCAATGCCTGTTCTCCTGCATCAGGTTGAGAAATTAATAGATCATCAATATTTACTCCTAATTTTTTAGCATACACAGGATCAAGTGCATGTTCTGCATCTACAAACGCACAAGTCCCTCCTGTTTTTTGCGCTTCTGCTACAACATGCAGAGCTAGGGTTGTTTTACCTGAACTTTCGGGTCCATAAATTTCTACAATTCTTCCTTTAGGTAATCCACCTATACCAAGTGCAATATCTAATCCCAGTGATCCAGTAGATACCGCTTGCACATCTAGATTTTCTCCAGATGTACCTAACTTCATAACAGAACCTTTACCAAAAGCTTTTTCTATCTGTCCTATTGCAGACTCTAAAGCTATGTTTCTATCTTTATCTTGATTTGACATTTTAATAACCTCAGCACTCATTCTCTATCTCCTTACTGACATACGATTACAATTCTTTCAACTAATAAATATTGTGTAACAATATTCACCTTTTGTTCTTTTGTCAACAAATGTTCTTGATTTGTTCTTATGTTGTATTAATTTAAAAATTCATAAGAAATTATTCGTCTTTATGGATTCTTTCCATTTTTTCATGTCGTTCTTGTGCATCAACACTTAGCGATGCAATTGGCCTTGCTTTCAAACGACCTAATCCAATCGGCTCACCTGTTTCTTCACAATATCCGTATGTTTTTAAATCTATTCTTCTTAACGCAGCATCGATTTTGCTAATAAGTTTTCTTTCTCTATCTCTAGTTCTTAACTGAATAGAAGCATCGGACTCAACCTGAGCTCTATCAGCCATATCAGGTCTTTGCAAACCTTCAGCAGATAAAGTACCCTTGGTATCAGTTGCTTCTTCAAGCAATTCTAATTTCCAATTAAGTAATTTTTGTCTAAAATACTCTAGTTGATTATCATTCATAAACTCTTCATCAACAGATGGCACATAATCTTCTGGAAGAACTATCCTATTTCCAAGCAAACCACCTCTATCAGCACCATTTTCAAATTTTTCTTCTGTTGTCTCTAATAATTTTTTTGATGAACTCACTTTTAATTTCCCAAATATTAAATTACGACTGTTATATAAAAACTTTAAAAAAGTTCAAGCACGAAAATAAAAAATTAATTATTGCATAAAATCTGTGCTAAAAATTTAGTAAGTAATAAGTTGAAAATTTTGAATATAGTATTATTTAATAATTATACATATAGGTAAATCATTGAACTATTCAGATATATTTAAATCTTCCCTGAATAAGCTTAAAATCGAGGGTAGATACAGGCATTTCAACGAAATTGAAAGAAAAGCAGGTAAGCACCCAAATGCTTTTTGGATAACAGACTCAAAAAAAAACGATATAATTGTTTGGTGTTCAAATGATTATTTAGGAATGAGTCAAAATAAACTTGTCATAAATTCAATGATAAATTCAGTTAAAAGAATGGGTACAGGTTCAGGTGGAACACGCAATATATCTGGAAACAGTAATGCTATTGTACAATTAGAAAATGAACTGTCTGATTTTCATTTGAAAGAAAAAGCGGTAGTATTTTCATCTGGGTATGTAGCAAATGAAGCAACAATAAGCACTCTTCTCAATTTATTAAAAGACGTAGTTGTTTTTTCTGATGAAAAAAATCATGCATCAATAATTTCAGGTATAAAAAAATCAAAAGCCTTAAAAGAAATTTTCAAACATAACGATTTAAATCATTTAGAAGATTTAATTAAAAAATATCCAGCAAAAAAACCTAAAGTAATTATATTTGAATCTATTTACTCTATGGATGGTGATTTTGGTGATATCTGTGGAATATCAAAAATAGCTAAAAAATATAATGCATTAACTTATTTAGATGAGGTTCACGCTGTTGGAATGTATGGTAGAAATGGATCAGGCGTGGCTGAAGAGTTAGGATTACAAAATTCTATTGATATAATTCAAGGAACATTAGGTAAAGCATTTGGAACAATGGGTGGGTATATTGCATCCTCAAACATAATCTGCGATGCTATACGAAGTTATGCTAGTGGATACATATTTACAACAGCATTGCCACCCGCACTTGTAAAAGCTGCAAGCACTTCTATAAGTTATTTAAGAAAATCTGATAAAGAAAGAAAACTACAACGAAAAAATACAATTTTGCTCAAAAAATATCTATTAAAAGAAAACATAAATTTTTTGGATAACAAAAGTCACATAATACCAATAATGGTGAATAACCCTTTAAGGTGTAAAGAAATTAGTAATATTCTGTTAAATGAATTTAATCATTACATACAGCCAATTAATTATCCAACTGTTCCAGTAGGCACAGAAAGATTAAGAGTTACACCAGGCCCTTTACATACTGAAAAAATGATTTCTGATTTAACGATTGCACTTAAATACGCTTTCAATAAAACTAATAAAAATAATTACTCAAAAATCGCATAATAATATTAAAAGATATTAAATTGACTATTATAAAAAAACCTAATGATCACCCCGTTTTTCATGATAAAAATAAAATTGGTGTATTACTTGTCAATTTAGGCACACCTGATGGCACTGATTATTGGTCTATGAGAAAATATTTAAAACAATTTCTTATGGACAAAAGAGTCGTAGATCTTTTTAGACCTTTATGGTGGTTAATATTAAATGGTCCTATACTCACATTCAGACCTTCAAAATCTGGGAAAGCTTACAAAAAAATTTGGGATGAAAAAAACCATGGATCACCATTAAGAGGGTTTACAATTAAACAAACAAATAAAATACAGAATTTTTTTAAAAACAATCCCAATATTTTCATAGACTATGCAATGAGATATGGAAACCCAGGTATAGACAAAATTTTAAATAAAATGACAAAAAATGGCTGTTCAAAAATTCTTTTGGTTCCACTTTATCCTCAGTATGCAGCCAGCACTACTGCAACCGTTAAAGACGAAGTTTTTAAATGGTTGTTAAAACAAAGATGGCAACCAGATATCCGGACAGTACCTCCTTGGTTTGATAATAAAAATTACATAAAAGCTTTAGCTTTAACAGTTAAAAAACATTTAAAAGATAGAGATGAAATAGACAAGTTAGTTATATCTTTCCATGGTATACCCAAGAGATATTTTATGGCTGGTGATCCATATCATTGTCATTGTATCAAAACTGCCAGATTACTTAAAGAAGAATTAAAATGGCCACAAAATAAAGTTTTAGTTACATTTCAATCTAGATTCGGCCCTGAACCATGGCTTCAACCTTATACTGACGAAACAATTGTAGAATTAGCTAAACAAGGGTCTAAAAATATTGCTTTGATTGCTCCTGGTTTTATCTCTGATTGTCTAGAAACACTTGAAGAATTAAATGTTGAAGCAAGAGAATTATTTTTTGAGAATGGTGGAAAAACTTTTCAATATATACCTTGTTTAAATGACAACGAATATTCAATTAAATTTTTAAATGAAATAGTTAAACAAAATTTATTAGGTTGGAATAATTAAATTTAATAAATTTTAGAACAAATTAAAATTGATAAAGTTAGTGTTTACATTTCAAATATTAACCCTTATAAAATAAAAAATATGCGGGTATTGTGTAGTGGTAAGACCTTAGCCTTCCAAGCTAATGACGCGAGTTCGATTCTCGCTACCCGCTCCATCTCATGTAAATCAGTCGCCCTAAGTAGTTGATATGTAAGTTCTACAATTAGTTAATTTTTAATATTCTCTTGTGTTTTGCTGTAATAGGAGGGTAAAGAAAACACTTAATAATATGACTAAACCTCCGAATGTAGTAATTAAAGATGGATTTTTTTCATACCATAAAAAATTCAAAATAATAGAAATTGGTGGAATTAAATAAAGAAACAACGAAGCTTTATTGGCTCCATAATAACCAACTGAATAGGTCCAAGTTAAGTAACCTAATGCAGTAGGAAACAATGCCAACCATAAATAGGTTAATTTAATTTCATTAGAAGATTTAGAAATAAAATCATAAGTTTCTGGGAACCAATATAACATGGGTATGGTTCCAAAAATTATTGTATATGCAGTAGAAGTTATTGCACCATATATCACTACTAACGGTTTAACTATATGAAAATAGGCAGCAGTTAAGATAGCAGCAAATAATATTAAGCTTGATCCACCACCTATATTTAAGCCACCTTCTTGATCAAAAGATATTAAACCAACTCCAAACATACAAATAATTATTCCCAGCCAATGTATATATGAAACCTTTTGTTTCAAAATAAAAAAACCAATTAAAGCAGTAAATAATGGATTACAATTGACAATGAAGCTACCTGCCCCAGCTGAAACACTCTCTTGTCCATGGTTAAGAAATAAATTATATAAAAAAATTCCAATAAACCCTGCAAAAATATAGCGTATTAAGTGGTTTAACTTTACCTTTTGTTTATGATTATATATGCACCAAATAACAGCTAGAAAAGCTGCCAAAGAAAACCTTCCTGCTGCCAGGATGAAAGGGCTTGATGTTTCTAAAAGAAACGACATTGCTGGAAATGAAGATCCCCAAAAAAAAATAGTACAAAATATAGCTATGATTGGAACTATTTTTTTCATTAATTTTACAACAATTAATCTTCTAGTTTATAGGGAGAGATAATTTACCTAATACATTGTACTTAGATAATAGGTTTTTGATAAAACCATTTTCTATATTTTTTTTTACAAAATTATTAATAAAATTTTCAGCCTCTAAATTTCCAGGTTTACTTCCAATACATTGGTTTATAAAAGTGAATGGTTCATTTAATATAAAACAGTCAGTTGTTTTTTTTATATCATCAACTAATTTAGGTCTTAATCCAGCCAATACTTCATAGTTATTTTCTTGAAAAATAGCAAAAGATTCATCTATAGATTTTGCTCTTACTAAATTTGCATTTTTTATATTCTCCGTTAACCAAAGATCATATGCACTTCTTTCTGCAACGGCAATTTTAATTCCTTTTTTATCAACATCTTTTAAAGTTTTAATATTAACACCATTCCTAATTAGAAAAGTTGATTCAATAGTTGTATATGGGAAACTAAAAGTAATCAATTTGGCTCTTGCAGGTTCATTAGCAATATTTCCAATATCCCAAACGTCCTCTGAAATTGCATCTGCCAGTTCCCCTGGCCTATTAAAAGTAATTAATTTAATATCTACATTTAATTCTTTAGCAAGCGCTTTTGCCATGTCTGGAGAAACTCCTTGTGGTTCACCATTACTATCTTTACCAGTAACTAATAAAAAATTACTTAAATTTATAGCAGCTCTAAGATATCCCATTGGAGCTAATTGTTTAATGACATTTTCTATCAAAGAAACCTCTTCATTTGATTATTTATAATTGATTTATACACTCAAAAAATTTGTTTATAAACTGAAATATAATTAATTCATAATATCTAATAAAAGTAAAATGTTTAAAATTTAGGCAAATTTTATTTTATTTGAACAATTTTCATACATATTTTGTTTTTTTTAAAAATAATACTAAGTTATCTCCTAACAATTAGGGGGATAATATGTGTTTTTTTTATTTCAGAAATAATGCAAAAATTTTTAGTATAATTTCAACATTACTCTTAACTTTAATTTCATTTCCAGCTTTTGCTGATATTAATAATGGTGATACAGCCTGGATTTTGACATCAACTGCTTTAGTATTATTTATGACTTTACCAGGTTTAGCTCTTTTCTATGCAGGTCTAGTAAATTCAAAAAATGTCGTATCAGTATTAATGCATCACTTCTCCCTTGCTTGTGTGGTATCTATTATTTGGGTGGTTGTAGGTTATAGTTTAGCTTTTTCTGAAGGTAATGCTTGGATTGGTGGCCTTGGAAACATGTTTATGAATTCAATTGTATTAGAAACACCTTCTGGAAGTATACCTGAAAGCCTTTTTGCTACATTCCAAATGACTTTTGCAATAATCACCCCTGCATTAATGATAGGAGCATTTGTTGAAAGAATTAAGTTTTCAGCAATGCTAATTTTTTTAAGTCTTTGGATTTTAATAGTATATGTTCCTGTAACACACTGGGTTTGGGGTGGTGGTATTTTGTCATCCTGGGGAACAATGGACTTTGCTGGAGGCATTGTTGTACATGCTACAGCTGGTACCGCTGCTTTAATAACAGCCTTAACACTTGGCAAAAGAAGAGGTTTCCCAAAATCTATCACTCCACCACATAGTCCTATATTAACTATGATAGGAGCTTCAATGTTATGGATTGGATGGTTTGGTTTTAACGCTGGTTCAGCTCTAGGTGCTAATGGCGGTGCGGGTATGGCTATGTTAGTTACACATATATCTGCAGCAACTGCCTCATTAGTTTGGATGTTTATTGAATGGAAAAGATTTGGAAAACCATCTTTAATTGGTATCGTTACTGGAATGGTAGCTGGACTGGCTACTGTTACACCTGCTTCAGGTTACATAGGTGTACCTGGAGGATTAATTTTAGGATTTTTAGGCGGCTTACTGTGTTACATTGCTGTTGATTACATCAGAGGCAAACTTCAAATAGATGACAGCCTTGATGTTTTTGCGGTTCACGGTGTCGGTGGTATCTTAGGTACATTACTTGTTGCATTTTTAGCAACTTCTACATTCTCTGGATTAGGTCTTGCTGAAGGACAGACAGCAGTTTCTCAATTTATAATACAGCTTAAGGCAGTTATTCTTACTGTCGTTTGGACATCTTTTTTTACATATTTAATACTTAAATTAACTTCTTTAGTTGTTTCATTAAGAGTTGACGAACAAGAGGAAATTGAAGGTTTAGACTTGCGTTCTCACGGAGAAAAAGGATATCATTCAGATTAGGAGATTCCATCATGAAATACTTCATTGCTATTATAAAACCTTTCAAGCTAGATGATGTAAGAAATGCTCTTACTGAAATTGGGGTTGAAGGCTTAACGGCATCAGAAGTTCGCGGTTTTGGAAGGCAAAGAGGCCAAACTGAGATATATAGAGGAGCAGAATATAGTGTATCATTTGTTCCTAAACTTAAAATAGAAATAGCAGTTACTGATGATATGGAGGATGCAGTCCATGAAGCTCTTCTCCAAAGTGCTTGTACAGGACAAATTGGAGATGGAAAGATTTTTGTATTAGATCTTTACAGTGCAACTAGAATAAGAACAGGCGAAACAGAAAATAACGCACTTTAATCAAATTAGATATACCATTCAGCAGCTACACTATTATTTTTTTCAAAACTTAAATGCTGTTTTTTTATACTTTTTAAATTGTTTTGATTATCTAATTGTTGAAGTGCCCAAATAGCTGCACCTCTTACCAAAAAAGATTTATCTTTTAAAAGTAAATTAATTAGCATAGGTATTAATTCTTTATTTTTACTATTTCCTGCTGCTATGCAACAATTTCTTAAGAATCTATCTCTTCCTATCCTTTTAATTGCAGATCCCGTAAATTTATTTCTAAATTCCTTATCTGAAAGATTCAATAATTCATTTAATTTAAAGTTATATTTATTATCGTTAAAATGAGACTCTTTTGTAATCTTTGCATATTTATTCCAAGGGCAAATAGCTAAACAATCATCACACCCGAATATTCTATTACCAAAGGCTTTCCTTAATTTTTTTGGAATAGCATTTTTGTGCTCTATAGTTAAATATGAAATACACTTTGAAGCGTCTAACCTATTTTCTCCATAAAATGCATCTGTTGGACAAATATCTAGGCATTTAGTACAAGAACCACAATAATTTTTTTCCTGTGAATCATATTTAAAGGAATGATTAACTAGAATAACCCCTAAAAACAACCATGATCCAAAATCCCTTGAAACTAAATTTGTATGCTTTCCTTGCCACCCTAAACCAGACTTTTCTGCTAGAGGTTTTTCCATTAAAGGAGCTGTGTCAACAAAAACTTTGATTTTTGTTTTTTTTGCTTTCGATAACTTTGAAATTAGTTTGCTTGAAAATAACTTAAGCCTACCTTTTATTATTTTATGATAATCTTTTCCTTGAGCATATACAGAGATGTTACCCAAATTTTTTTTATTGATTTTTTCTAAGGGATTATTTTTAGGGCCATAATTCAAACCAACTATAATTGCGGATTTTGCATCATCCCATAAATTTAACGGCGACTTTCGTCTTTCAAAACTATCTGCAAGCCAGTTCATTTCACCATGAAAGCCCAAATCAATAAACTCTTTCAGTCTTAAACCAGTATTTACAGATAATTTAGTATCTGTAATTTTACAAACATCAAATTTAAACTCTTTCGCTAAATCTTGAATAATTTTTTTTTCATCAAATTTATACATATTATAAACAAAACTCATTATTCTAGTTAATCTTCACCCGAATAATATTTATTTAAAAAAGTTTTTTCAAATTTTTCAAATTCTTTTTTTTCAATTGCATTTCTCATATTTTTCATAAGATTTAAGTAAAAATGGATATTATGCCAGCTTAAAAGCATAAGGCCTAAAATTTCTTTTCCTCTAAAAAGATGATGGAGATATGCTCTAGAAAAATTTTGACAAGTATGACAGCTACATTCTAAATCTAATGGCATTTTATCAAGAATATATTTAGCATTTTTTATGTTTACTTGACCTTTGGATGTAAAAGCTTGACCAGTTCTTCCAGACCGAGTTGGCAATACACAATCAAACATATCAACCCCTCTTTTCACTGCTCCGATTAAATCATCTGGTTTGCCTACACCCATCAAATATCTAGGTTTGTTTTGGAGCATATATTTTGTAGTACAATCTAAAGTTTCAAACATTTGATCTTGCCCTTCACCAACCGCCAATCCTCCAATTGCATATCCTTCGAAATCTAGTTCAATAAGTTTTTTTGTAGATTCCTCTCTTAGATCTGAAAAAGTAGATCCCTGTACTATTCCAAATTGACCATAACCCTTTCTTTCTTCGAATGCTTCTCTACTCATAGCAGCCCATTCAAGAGATAATTTCATTGCTCGTTTTGCTTCTTCATATGACGCAGGAAATGAAATGCATTCATCAAGTTGCATTGTAATAGTTGCGTCTAAAGCATTTTGAATATCTGTACTTTTTTTTGGTGACAAAAAATATTTAGTGCCATCAAGATGTGACTTAAAGATTACACCATCATTTTGAACTTGTCTTAACTTACCTAAACTCATAATCTGAAAACCACCTGAGTCTGTAAGAAGTGGTTTATTCCAGCCCATAAATTTTCTAACACCACCCATTTCTCTAATCTTTTCTTGACCAGGTCTTAACATTAAATGATAAGTATTAGCTAAAATTATTTCAGCGCCTGAAATTTCAACGTCCCTTAAATGCATTGCCTTTATAGTAGCCGCAGTTCCAACTGGCATAAAAATAGGAGTATTAATTTTACCATGAGCAGTTGTTAGTTTGCCTAAACGAGCATCCTTGTCTTTTGATATTAATTCAAAATTAAAAAGATTAGTCATTTTAAATTATTTTCTCTTGAAAAAATACAACTGTCTCCATAAGAGAAAAATCTATATTTTTTTTCAATAGCATATTTATATCGTTCAAATGTTTTTTCTTTTCCATGAAAAGCTGAAACTAGCATTAGTAGAGTTGATTTAGGCAAGTGAAAATTTGTTATCAACAAATCTACAATCTTAAATTGAAAGCCTGGCGTTATAAATAGATCCGTAACTCCAGACCAAGGTTCAATTATTCCATTTTTTAATTTTGCTACTGTTTCTAATATTCGTAAACTAGTAGTTCCTACAGAAATAATACGTTTGTCATTCTGGATAGCATTGTTTATTATATCAGATGTATTTTTGCTCAAAAATCCCAATTCCTCATGCATTTTATGATCATATATATTATTAACTTTGACTGGTAAAAAAGTACCCGCACCTACATGAAGGGTAATCGGAGCAAATAGTACACCTTTAGATTTTAATATTTTAATTAACTCATCAGTAAAGTGTAATCCAGCAGTAGGAGCGGCAACAGCTCCATCTTCTTCAGCAAAAATTGTTTGATAATCTTGATTATCACTTTCATTTTTTTCATTTCTTTTTATATATGGAGGAAGAGGCATTTGACCCTGATAATTTACTTCCTTAAGAACTTTTTGATCATTTTTATTAAAATGTAGTAGCACATCACCTTCAATATATTTTTTAATAACTTTAGCTTTTAAGTCATTTTGAAAAAGTATGGTGTCATTGATTATGCACTTGCGACCAGGTTTTAAAAATGCTTTCCAAGTATTTTTCATAGTTTTCATATGCAATGTTACTTCGATTTTTACTTGATCTCTTTTTCCAAACAAACGAGATGGTATGACTTTTGTATTATTAATAACTAATACGTCACCAGAATTTAAAATTGAAGGTAAGTCTTTAAATCGAAGGTCTTCAGCAACCTCTTTTGTACAATTCAATAACCGTGAATGATCTCTAGGCACACATGGCTTTTGCGCAATTAAATTTGAATTTAATTCATAATCGAATAAAGAAATATCCATTGTTGGTTCCATGCATCTATTCAAAAATCTGGATTACACCCACAACTTCATTCATTAGATTTTTAACTATTAAACACTGTACTTTTGCTTCTCTCATTCTATTTTCTGCAAACTGCAAATTGTCACTCTCAAGTGCTGTTAATGGATTTGTATTCATTAAATCTTTGGCTTTCAATTCAGCAAAGTTTTTATTATCGATTAAAGCTCTTCTGATATCTCCATCTGTAATCACACCCTTTAATTCTTCTTTCGTACCAACCAGAGCAAGACCAAGACGACCTTCTGTCATTTTAACTAAAACGTCTTGCACTATGGAGTTTTGATCAATAAATGGTAAATTATTTTGTTTCATCTCATCTTTAACATTTGATAACAATCTTCTACCAAGAGATCCACCAGGATGAGTTAAGGCAAAGTCTTCTTGCTTGAAGTTTTTTAATTCCATTAATGAAACAGCTAGGGCATCCCCTAAAACCATCGTAATCATGGTTGATGTTGTAGGTGCTAAATTTAATGGACATGCCTCTCTATCAACTGAAGTATCCAAAACTATGTCAGATATGTTAGCTAAAGTTGAATTCTTAACTCCAGTTAAAGCTATTATATTTACATCAAGCCTTTTTAACGCTGGAATTAAAGCAATTATTTCACCTGTTTCTCCTGAATATGATATAAGCAAAACAACAGAATTTTTTTGAACCTTTCCTAAGTCTCCATGTATAGCTTCACCTGGATGAAGAAAAATGCTAGGCGTTCCTGTTGATGCAAGTGTAGATGATATTTTTCTTCCAACAAGTCCTGATTTTCCCATCCCACAAACAATAATATGTGTAGATGAATTATTCATAGTTTCTACAGCTTTTGCAAATTCATTTCCAAGCATTTTTTCAAATCTCTCAATACCTAGCTTATAGGCTTGAGTTAAACTTAATGCTGTTTCTATTGCTTTCATATAAATCACCATTTAATATGGATATGTTTTAACTTGAAATTATTTAAAATACCACAAAAAGGGCAAAAAATTTTGAAGATTCACTTTAGTATCGCCAAAAATAAAAAAGCTAAACTAGTTTCTAATGATTTACTTAAGTTATATGGACAAGAGGAAGTTTCAAAAGCTGAGGTTATTGTAGCTGTTGGTGGAGATGGAGCTATGTTAGCTGCTATGCGTGAAAGTATCCTATATGACATCCCAGTATTTGGATTGAATAGGGGTAACATAGGGTTCTTAATGAACGAATATAATAATTCAAACCTAATTAACAGACTTAAAGAAGCTAACGAAATTATTGTTCACCCTCTTGAAATGATTGCTATAGACACAAAAAACCAAAAACATACTGAACTTGCCATAAATGAAGTGGCTATCTTTAGAAGAACCCATCAAAGTGCCATAATTTCAATTAAAATTGACGATGCAGAAAGATTAAGTGAATTAACATGTGACGGAGTTATGGTTGCAACACCTGTTGGATCAACTGCTTACAATCTATCTGCACATGGTCCTATATTACCAATCGGATCAGAAATTTTAGCTCTTACACCAATAAGTCCTTTTAGACCAAGAAGATGGAGAGGAGCATTGATCAAAAATAACTCTGTAATTGAACTTAATGTTATTAATCCTAAAATGAGACCTGTAAGCGCAAGTGCTGATGCCTTTGAAGTTAAAAATATATCAAAAGTCTCAGTATCTCAAAAAAATGATATCAATCTTCGAATTCTTTATGACAAAACGAATAGCATGGAGGATAAATATCTAAAAGAGCAATTTTCTATTGATTGATATTAGTTTAAGTTTTCTTGCTGTCTAATCCACATTTCAGCATATAAGCCCTTTTTATTTATAAGCTTTTGATGACTACCTGTTTCAACTATAGTACCGTTATCTAGAACAATAATTTTATCTGCATCAATTATTGTTGATAATCTATGGGCAATTATAAGTGTAGTGTTTTTATTAGATAATTTTTTAAGAGATTTTTCTATTGATTTTTCAGTTTTTGTATCTAGTGCAGATGTCGCTTCATCAAAAATAAAAATTTGAGGATTTTTTAGAAGAGCCCTTGCAATTGCAACTCTTTGTTTTTCACCTCCTGATAGTTTCAACCCTCTCTCCCCTACCAAAGTTTCGTATCCTACTTCAAGATTTGAAATAAACTTATCTATAGAAGATAACTTAGCTGCATTAACAATTTCTTTCATAGAAGAATTAGGTTTTGAATAAGCAATGTTATATTTAATTGTATCATTAAAAAGTACTGTATCTTGAGGAACCACTCCTATATTTGATCTTAACGAATTTTGAGTTACCTCAGCTATACATTGACCATCTATAAAAATTTTTCCTGAAGATGGATCATAAAATCTAAATAAAAGCTTTGATATAGTAGATTTACCTGCACCAGTTGGTCCTACAATAGCAACCTTTTCTCCAGACTCTATAGTGAAAGTTAAATTCTTTAAAATTTTGCGTTTACCAAATGAAAAATTTACATTGATAAATTCAATTTTTCCATTTTTCACTATTAATTCATAAGCATTTTCTTGGTCAATTATGTCAGGTTTTTCGTCAACAAGAGCAAACATTCTACCCATATCTAATAATGACTGTCTGATTTCTCTATAAACGAAACCTAAAAAGTTTAATGGTAAATATAATTGTAACAAAAAAGTATTAACAATCACAAAATCTCCAACAGACATATTCCCTTTTACTATATCTTCTCCAGCCATGCCCATAACTAAAAAGAGTCCTAATGCTATTATTCCACCTTGACCTATATTTACTATTGAAAGAGATGCTCTAGCTTTTACAGCAGATTCTTCGTAAGTTTTCATAGCTTTGTTAAATCTGTCTGCCTCCATTATTTCTGCATTAAAGTATTTTACAGTTTCATAATTTAATAAACTATCTACAGCTTTTGTAGACGCATTTTCATCAGCTATGTTCATTTTTTTTCTGATGGAGATTCTCCATTCAGTTACCTTAATTGTGAAAACTATGTAAATTATAACTGTTGATAAGGTGATAGCCGAGTACCTAAATCCAAAGGTCACCCATAAAACTATTCCAACTGTAATTAACTCAACTAAAACTGGGACTATTTCAAAAATTGTAAATCTTAATAAAAATTCAATTCCTTTTGCTCCTCTATCAATAGCCCTGGTTAATCCACCAGTTTGTCTATTTAAGTGGAAAGTTAGAGATAAATTATGCATGTGTTTAAAAGCTTTTAAAGCGGCTCCTCTCACAGCTCTTTGTGCAACTCTTGCAAAAACAAACTCTTTAGCTTCATCAAAAAATACTTGTCCCAATCTAGCTAAGGCATATGATCCTATAATAAACCAAAGTAAACTTAAGTTTATAGAGTTTTTATCAGAAACTAAATCAACTGCTTTACCATACAAGAATGGTGTATATACACTGACAAGTGTTGCTAATATCAAAAATATTAAAGCTAAAGTTATTCTAATTGGCATTTCTTTGTTGCCTTTTGGAATAACAAATCTTAACAATTCATTTAGTGTTCTGAGTGGCGTTAAAATTTTATCATTTGAAGAAAATGCTTCAGCATTTTTCATAATTTATTCCTAAAATATTTAGAATTTTTATGCTACAGTGAAACTCTCACCACATCCACAGCGTGCAATTTCATTTGGATTATTAAACTCAAAACCTGAGCTAAATTTTTGCTCTTTATAATCCATTTCAGATCCTATCAAGAACATTATTGCAGCAGGATCAATACAGATTATAATATCTTTTGATATAATTTTCTCTTCGAACGGTTTAATTTCCTTTGCATATTCCACGTTATATTTCATTCCAGAACAACCAGCTGTCTTAATTCCAATTCTAAGACCAATAACTTCTGAGTCAGCTTTACTCATTAAGTCTTTAACTCTATTAGCTGCTGCATCTGTTAAAGTTAATAGAGGTTTTTTTTCGTTATTCATTAAAGGCTCCAAAATTAATAAATATCAAGTGCCAACTTTGCATCTTCACTCATTCTATCCTTAGTCCATGCAGGTTCCCAAACAAGCTCTACCTCTATTAAGCCAACATTTGGTATTTTTGCAAGTGTATTCGCAACCTGACCTGGCATTTCTCCAGCTACAGGACAACCTGGAGCTGTAAGAGTCATTTTAATTTTTAAATCATTTTTATCAATTAATATAATATCATATATAAGTCCTAAATCATAAATATTTACTGGTAATTCAGGATCATGAATAGTTTTAAGGTTTTCGATTATTTCACATTTATCGATAAATCTAGTAGAGTTTTTATTTTTTTTTCCTGCTGTTACAATAAATGGCTCATGAGGATCTAAGGAGGGATGATTAGACATAAAAGCTGATAATGGAAGTTTGTCATCACTATTCATACTAAACACCAAATATTTTTTTTACTTTTGTAAGCGAATTTGCTAACTCATCAAAATCTTCTTTTGTTGAATAGGCTCCAACCGATGCTCTAGTAGTTGAAACTAATTTAAAAGCATCCATTAAAGGCTGGGCACAATGATGCCCTGCTCTGACTGCAATACCTTCTCTATCAATAATTGTAGCTATATCATGTGGATGAGCACAATCCATCGTAAAAGATACAACACCTGTTTTATTTGGAGCTTTACCAAATACTGAAACACCATTAATTGAGTCTAATAAAGAAGTACCATAGTCAATAATATTTTTTTCATGACGCCCAATTTCTTCAATTCCAATTTCATTAACCCAATCAATTGCTTCTCCCAAAGCAATTGCTTCAACAATTGGTGGTGTTCCAGCTTCAAATCTTAAAGGAGGATCAGCATATGTAGATTTTTGGATTTTTACAATATCTATCATGTCACCACCACCTAAAAACGGTGGCATCTTATCTAACAAGTTATATCTTCCGAATAAAATTCCTATACCAGTAGGACCATATAACTTATGTCCTGAAAAACAGTAAAAATCACAACCTAGATCAATTACATCAACTTTTTCATGGATAACACCCTGACAACCATCTACCACACTTATTGCTCCACATTCTTTAGCTATTTTACAGATTTCTTTAACAGGGAAAGTAGTTCCTAAAACATTAGAAACATGAGGAAAAGCAATAATTTTTGTTTTATCAGAAACTAAATCTCTAATTATATCTGGATTAAATTCAGAGTTTGGATCGACATGTGCAGCTTTTATCTTAACATTTTTTTGTTCTGCAATAATTTGCCATGGGACTATATTGGCATGATGTTCTGCAATAGTAATAATTATTTCGTCGCCTGCAGATAAATTCTTCATTCCCCAACTATATGCTATAAGATTTAATGCTGCAGTAGCACCAGATGTAAAAATTACTTCATTTTCGGAACAATTTATAAATTTAGCTACTTTTATTCTTGAACCTTCGTATTTAGCAGTTGCCTCTTCAGATAACTTGTGAAGGCCTCTATGGACATTAGAATAATTAAAGGAATAACTTTTGCTTATAGCATCTAATACTCTTTTTGGTTTTTGCATAGATGCAGCAGAGTCAAGATAAACTAGTTTTTTATCCCAAACTTTCCTTTGTAGAGCTGGAAATTGATCTTTAATAAAATTTGTATCATATAATTTCATGTGATTATATTTCTGTACTAATAATATCTGATAAGGCTAGTTCGGCTTCTTCAAAAACAAAATTTTTTATAGATTCTTCAACTGACTCATTAATGATATCTCTAAGAAAAGCCGTTATAAGTATTTTTTTTGCTTTTTTTTCTGGAATGCCTCTACTTTTAAGATAAAACAGTTGATCATCCTCAATTTCTCCAACTGTTGCACCATGTGCACAAATTACATCATCTGCATAAATTTCAAGCTCTGGTTTTGCATTTGCAATTGCATTTTCTGATAATAGAATAGCCCTGCTCATTTGTTGTCCATCAGTTTTCTGTGCATCTGGAGCCACCCTAACTTTACCTTGAAAAACGCCTGTAGATTTGCCCCCCAATACACCTCTAACAATTTGTTTTGAAGTACAGTTGGGTACGTCGTGATAGATAGCTGTTGTTAGGTCATGGTGTTGATTTTTAGAGGATAAATATACACCATTAAGATTTAGATTACAATCTTCTCCTTTTAAATAGGCATGAGTTTCTGAGCGTGTAAACAACCCACCTTTAATTAGCGAAAAAGAGTTATAATTGGATTTTTCTGATAAAAAAGTACAATTAGCTGACAAATTGTAAGATTGTTGATTATCATTAAAAATTTTCAATGAATTAATTGACGCATTTTTTTTTAGTTCAACTAATTGTAAAGGCATAATAAGAGAACTTAAATGGTTGAAGCGTTCAATTATTGTTATGCTACTGTTGTCTTTTAACTCTATATACAAAGCAGGATGAACGGATGATTCGTCATCACCACCTTCATAAATTATTTCAAAAAGATCTTTTATCTTTATATCTTTTTCAATTGTTAATTTTAATATTGAAGGGGTACAAGAAAATGAAGCATTTGTAGAAGGATGATCTTTCAAGTTACTATTTTTAAACTTATGAAAACATCTGAGGGAGTCCTCTTCTCCTAAAATATTCAAAGACAAACCTGGTGGTAATTTTGATGATAAATCTTCTCGAAAAGCACCATCTACAAATCTTATTATTTTAGAACCATTTAACTTTGATACAAAGGAAATTGGCTTTTTGAAATTAGGTGTTATAGGGGTTATCTCTTTCCTAGATAAAACACCTAACCTACTTAGTCTCCAAGCTTCCTCTCTAGGACTTGGCCAACTTTTGAAATCATTCGATGCTAATTTTCTAAAACTTTTTTCTTCAAATTTACTAACGTGATCTTTTACTGAAATGATATAATTATCTCTAACATTATGCAGCATTAATCAAACCTGCATAACCATTTTTTTCAACTTCCAATGCTAATTCAGGGCCTCCAGATTTTATAATGTTACCATCAGATAAAATATGAACAAAATCTGGAACTATATAATCTAAGAGTCTTTGATAATGCGTTATTACAACTATAGCATTTTCATCATTTCTTTGAGCATTTACTCCATCCGAAACTATTTTCAACGCATCAACATCTAAACCTGAATCAGTTTCGTCTAAAATTGAAACTTTTGGCTTAAGCATTGCCATTTGTAATATTTCAAAACGTTTTTTTTCTCCACCAGAAAAACCAACATTTACAGCTCTCTTTAACATCTCATCTTTAACAAACATTTTTGAAGCAACTTTTCTAGCTTCTTTAACGAATGCTAAATGATCTAGTTCTTCCTCTCCTAGAAATTTTCTTCTAGTATTAACAGCTTCTCTTAAAAAACTCATCCCACCTACACCTGGCAATTCAACAGGATATTGAAAAGCTAAAAACAAGCCTGACCTTGCTCTCTCGTCAGCCTCCATGTCAGACAAAGACTGTCCCTCTAAAAAAACTTCTCCACTTTCTAAATCATAACCATCTCTTCCTGCTAACATATAAGATAAAGTACTTTTACCTGAGCCATTAGGTCCCATAATAGCGTGAACCTCACCACTATTTACTGATAAAGACAAACCTTTAAGAATATCTTTATCATCAAGTTTTAATTTAGCATTTTTAATTTCAAGTAGTGACATATTACTTCCAATGTTAGTAAACTAATTTAAGTTACCCAACTGATCCTTCCAAACTGATCCCAATAAGTTTTTGTGCTTCAACTGCAAACTCCATGGGTAATTCTTTCATAACTTCTTTACAAAAACCATTAACTATTAAAGATGTAGCCTGTTCTGTATCAAGGCCTCTTTGTAAACAATAAAAAAGTTGATCTTCAGATATTTTTGAAGTAGTTGCTTCATGTTCAACTCGAGCGTGGGGTGTAAATTGATTAATATATGGAACAGTGTGTGCACCACATTTATCGCCAATTAGTAAAGAGTCGCATTGAGTAAAATTTCTTGACCCTTTTGCATTTTTTTGTATTTGAACTTGGCCTCTATAAGTGTTTTGGGCTTTACCAGCTGAAATTCCTTTTGAAATAATTGTTGATTTTGTATTTTTGCCAATGTGAATCATTTTTGTACCAGTATCAGCTTGTTGTGCGTTATTAGCAACAGCTACTGAGTAAAATTCGCCAACAGAATCATCACCTTTAAGTACGCATGATGGGTATTTCCATGTTATAGCAGAACCAGTTTCTACTTGTGTCCATGAAATTTTAGATTTTTTTCCAAGACAATTTCCTCTTTTAGTAACAAAATTGTAAATACCACCTTTACCATCTTTGTCACCTGGATACCAGTTCTGAACTGTTGAATACTTTATCTCTGCATTATTCATAGCAACTAATTCTACTACTGCTGCGTGAAGTTGATTTTCATCTCTTTGTGGCGCGGTACAACCTTCTAAGTAAGATACATATGTATTATCTTCTGCAATAATAAGTGTCCTTTCGAATTGTCCAGAATTTTGTTCATTAATTCGAAAGTACGTTGATAACTCCATAGGGCACTTAACGCCTTTTGGTATGTAGACAAAAGACCCATCTGTAAAAACAGCAGAGTTTAAAGCAGCATAATAATTATCACTAATTGGTATAACTGATCCAATATATTTTTTTACAAGTTCAGGATGAGACTGAACTGCTTCCGAAATAGGACAAAAAATAATACCTTCTTTAGCTAATTTTTCTCTAAATGTGGTTGCAACTGAGACAGAATCAAATACATAGTCCACTGCAACACCTGCTAAAACTTCTTGTTCTTTAATTGGTATACCCAATTTTTCATAAGTCCTTAATAATTCTGGATCAACCTCATCAAGACTATTCAATTTTGGTTTGGTTTTAGGAGCTGAATAATAATAAATATCTTGAAAATTAATTTTAGGAAAATCAACCATAGCCCAATTAGGTGCTTCCATTGAAAGCCATTTTTTATAAGCTTTTAGTCTCCATTCTAATAACCATTTAGGTTCTTTTTTCTTATGTGAAATAAATTTAACAATATCTTCACTGAGACCAAGTGGGGCTTTTTCAGCTTCCAGGTCAGTAACAAAACCATATTTATAAGTACTTGAAACTTCCTTTACTTTGTCAATTGTTTCTTGAGTGGCAACCATCTAATTTCCTTTTAATTTAATCTATCAATCAATGCATCTTTATTGTTATCTATTAAAAATGGAGTTTCATAACTTAAAAGCTCTTTTAAAGATATATCATTAAGAGATTTTCTAATAATCTCGTTTATTTTGTTCCATTTTCCACCTAAAAAACAAATATCGCTGGCTTTACAAAAACTTTCAGATTTATCAACACAAGATGTTAAAGTTATAGGTCCATCAAGTGCTTCTATAATCTCTACAACTGAAATTTCTGAGGAATTTCTGTTTAACATATAACCACCAAGTGCTCCACGATTTGCCCTAATAAAATCACCTTTTGAAACTAGTAATTTTAGTAACTTTTGAACTGTATATAATGCTAGTCCAGTTTCTTTTGATAATTCAGTTGCCGACATTGAAGACCCTGGTCTACGAGCTAGCATACCTAGGCAGACAACAGCATAATCTGTCATTTTACTAAGTCTTATCATAAACCTTATATAGTACACTTCTAGTACTAATTAAAGATTAAAGTAAATTAATTTCTAACTTCGTTTCTTAAGTGATATTTTCCTTTTTTCATACCACTGAAAATTTCGTCCAAATCTGGGTGTTCAAGTGGACCATTTTCTCCATCATCTACTAGATTTTGTTGAGAAACATAAGCTGTATAAAAAGTTTCTGTATTTTCAGCCATTAGATGATAATAAGGTTGATTTCGGGAGGGTCTAATTTCAGCAGGTATAGATTGATACCATTCTTCAGTATTTGAAAATTCAGGATCAACATCTACAATAACTCCTCTAAAGGGATAAATACGATGCTTTACAATATCTCCTATATTAAATAAAGGATCCTTATAGACTTTAATATTGTTTGAATTTTTTGTTTCAGAAATAGAGTGATCTATTTTCTCTTCATCTTTTTTTTTGCTAGACATTCTTTTACCTTAAATACTTTGATAAAATTATATATAATTAAGTCTTTGACTTAATATTTAATACTTGTCTACCTTTGTACATACCCGTTTTAAGGTCAATATGATGAGGTCTATGAAGTTCACCAGTTTCTTTGCTTTCAACATACGCATCAGGGCTTAAGGAATCATGAGAACGTCTCATGCCTCTTCTAGATCTGGTAATTTTACTTTTTGGTACAGCCATAATTCATTCTCACCTTTTAAAAATATGATATATGGTGGAGCTGGACGGGATCGAACCGACGACCTCCTGCTTGCAAAGCAGGCGCTCTCCCAATTGAGCTACAGCCCCATACATTTATAATTGTTTAGATATCCCTAGAAAGCAATATCGTCAAGATTTTTTATATATATAATTCAAATTATTTAACATTTTTATTTATATATTATATGTTATCAAGCTGTGAAATTATCAATAAGGAATAAAATGTTTTTTGGTAAACTGAAAACAGAGTTGTCATTAGGTGGAATTCTATCATCATCCATAGAAATTTATAAAAATGAAAATAAAATTAAAATTACAAAAGGAACAGTTATCGACAAAACTTTACTAGATCTTTTATTATTAAATAACGTTGAGCATATAAAGTGTGCTAAGTTGGATGATGATGAAATTGATGAAAATTCATCAGTTCGTGAGATATCAAAAAAGATTATTGCTTCAAATAAATCAAATATCATAATTCAAGATCCCAAAAATGGAAGATGTAACTTAGTATCCAGTGTTGATGGAATAATAACATTTCAACCAAACCAACTATTTTCTATAAACTCAGTAACAAATGATATTGGAATAGCTTCTTTAAAAGCGTTTTCAAAGGTCAAAAAAAATCAGATAGTTGCCTCAATTAAAGCTATTCCTTTCGGAATTAAAAAAAATAAACTTCAAAATATAATTAATATTTGCCAAGAATGTTTTAAAATTTTACCTTTTCAAAAAAAAAATATTCATCTTATTCAAACAACTAATCAAAATACTCGTGCAAAAATTTTAGAAAAAACTTTAGACGTTACAAAAGATAGGTTGTCATCTTGTGGAAATAACAGAATTGTAGAAAAAAAATGTTCTCATAAAATTAATTTCATATGCGAAGAATTAAAAAAAAGTGTGAATGAAGATGCAGATATAATTTTAATATTTGGAACATCTGCTATATCTGACATAAATGATATAATACCTCAATCAATACTTGAGATAAATGGTAAAATTTTACGTTTGGGAATGCCTGTTGAACCTGGAAATTTAATTCTGCTAGCTGAGATTGAAATTTCAAAAAAACATATTTCAATAATTGGCATGCCTGGTTGTGCTAGATCAAAAAAAGAAAATGGTGTAGATTGGATTTTATGGAGGAAATTATGTGACTTAAAAATTTCTTCAGATGACATAAATCATATGGGTAATGGGGGGTTGTTATAATAAAGATTAGTTTTAATATTTATCATAATCCAAGATGTTCAAAATCCAGAGAAGCTCTAGAAATTCTCAATTCCAAAACCAAAAATTTTAAAATAATAAAATACCTAGAAGATGGAATAGATATTATTGAACTCAAATCTATACTTGACTTAAATAGTATATCTAAAGACGAAATAATAAGAACAAATGAAAATTCATATAAAGAATTAAAATTAACAAAAAAAGATTTGCCTAAAGATGCAATAATTAATTTTATTTATAAATTTCTAATTTTATTGCAAAGACCAATAATTTGTAAATATCAAAATAATAAGTTAGTCCAATCAGTTTTTGGAAGGCCACCAGAAACAGTTCTAAGTCTATTTGACTAAATTTTAAGTTTTAACTTGACCAATATGTAATTGATTTTTTTTTCTAGAAAGTTCAATTTGTTTTTGACGTTCTTTAAATCTTTTTTTTTGTTTATTATTTGAAGATTTAAAACAATGATGGCAACTCTCTCCCTGGACAAAGTACTTATGCTTTTTATCATTTTGACTTATAGGCATTCTACAAGCAAAGCACATTTCATAATGACCTAGTTCTAAGCTGTGATCAATAGAAACTCTATAATCAAAAACAAAACAACTACCATTCCATCTACTTTCTTTTTTTGGAATCTTTTCAAGATATTTTAAGATACCACCCTCTAAATGATATACTTGTTCAAAACCAAGAGACCTCAAATAAGATGTAGATTTTTCACATCTAATACCACCGGTACAAAACATAGCAATTTTTTTATTTTTAATTTCAGGATCTTTATTTATTAAATTTTTATTAACCCAACCTGGAAACTCTCTAAAATTTTTTATATTTGGATTTAGAGCATTTTCGAAAGAGCCTATTGATACTTCATAACTATTTCTTGTATCAATTAACAACAAATTTTTATCTGATATTAAATCATTCCAATTTTCTGGCTTAACATAATCTCCAACAATCTTTTTGGGTGAGATTTCTGGTAATCCAATTGTAACAATCTCTTTTTTTAGTCTTATTTTCATTCTGAAGAATGGATTTTTAAAGGCAAACGAGTATTTAGGCTCTAAATCAATTAAAAAATCTAAACACCAAAGTTTTTCTAATGCTGCCATAATCTCATTTTTTGTTCCTGCTATTGTTCCATTAACACCCTCTTTTGCAATTAAAATTGTACCTTTAATTTCAGTCTTATTGAAAATTGATTTTAATGAATTTTGCAACGCTAAGGTATCTGAAACTTCAAAAAATTTATAAAAAGTAGTTACAACTTTAACATCCGATAAATTTATTTTTTTTTCATTTAGTTTTAAAAAATTGAGATAATTTGATTTAGGTGACATTTTGTTTTATTTAAAATTTAAATATAGAAGATATAAGCTTAATAGCATAAATAGGTATATAAGTTAAAAAAAAATTAAAATTTATAAATTAATATGGAGAATTTAAATGTCAGAGATAATTATGGAACAAATTACCCTAGAAAAAGCAAATTTGATAATCCAAAACTCGATTAAAAAAGCAAGAGAAATTAAAATTAATCCTGTAATGGTTGTAGTTTTAGATCATCGTGGTGCAATCAAAGCATGTTTGGGAGAAGATGGAATAAGTAGTTTACGTTTTAAGATTGCACATGGTAAAGCAAATGGAGCTTTCCAAATGGGAATGGGATCAAGAGCATTATTTAATAGAGCGGAACAACAAGCTTATTTCATTAATTCTGTAAATGCATTAACAAATGGTGAATTAGTTCCAGTCCCTGGAGGTGTTTTAATAAAAGACAAAAATAATAACATTATAGGTTCTGTAGGTATATCAGGAGATACATCCGATAATGATGAAATAGCTGCTGTTTTTGGCATTGAAGCAGCTGGATTTAAACCTGATATAGGATAAGTTAATTAAAATATAATAAAATTAAGACAGGTAAAAATGTCAGAAATAATAATAAAATAATCCCAATTAATGGTTTTTCATTGATTGAAACAATATTTATTTTTTCAATTCTTGAATAACCATCCAGAACTCTTTCTATAATTTTCATTTTTTTTACAATTTGATAATACATAATAGCTAAGATATGTATTCCAATTAATATATATAACAAATAATGAAGAGTATTATGAATATAGGTCCAATCACTTATATGATTAGGTGTTAAAAACGAAAGTGGGCCGTCATATAAAATATCGTCACTCGAAAATAACCCAGACACAGATATTGATAATAAAACCATCATGAATATTAAGGTAGAATAGCATCCTATTGGTGTTCTAATTGATGTAATCATATTAGTCTTTGAAAATTGTGATAATGCATCTATGATTGAAAGATTAAAACTTGTGAATCTCGAATAATAAGTCCCAAAAAATCCCCACATTATTCTAAAAAAAACCAAACCTAACAATGCCACACCAAAAAACTGATGAAGATCTAACATATTCAATTTTGCTGATGATATAGAACCTATTACAACAAGAATTAAACTTAAATGAAATAATCTCAAAGGGAGATCCCATATTTTTTTATTTCTTTTATTTTCTTTCAAAATAAATTTTCTTTATGTTAATTATTATACTAATTTACACATAGTTATTAAAAATGAAATTAAAATGGAATAGTAAAATGCTGACTGCATTTTACGAGATCAAAAAAAAAGATGAAAACTTCAAAAAAATATTTGATGAGTTTGGATTACCTGAAAATCGTGCCATAGAAAAAAATTTTAAGAGCATTGCAAAAATTATAATTGGACAGCAAATTTCAACAAATGTTGCAAAAAAAATATACGAAAAACTTTCTCAAAATAATATGTTAGACGAAGAGATTTTATCAAAAACAAATATTGAAGAACTCAAGCATTTTGGGTTGTCTACACAAAAATCATTTTACATTAAGAATTTAGCTACATTGTCAATAAACAATCAATTAGACATAAGTTCCCTAGATAAAGTATCGAGTGAAAAAGTAACCGATGTCTTACTTCCAATCAAAGGAATTGGAGAATGGACGATTAACAACTTCAAAATCTTTGCCTTACAAGATATAAATGCTTGGCCGTCAGCTGACTTGGCACTTCAAGAAGCAGTAAAAATATTGACGAATTTAATTAGAAGACCAAATCAAGTCGAAATGGAAAAATTAGGAAAAAATTGGGAACCTTACAGAGGAGCGGCTGCCTTGTTCCTTTGGCATTTTTATAATAAAATTAAGATGAAATCTTCAAAAAAATGATAACTAAAAATAAAATAGTAAAAATAATTGAATTAGCTAAAAAATGTAATGAATGTGCTCTTCATCATTTCAAAAAATTTGACAAAAAATCAGTAGGTTATAAAGATGATAATTCACCATTTACAAAAGCTGATGTTGAAGTTAATAATATTGCTGTTTATGGATTAAAAAAGTTATTCCCAAATATAGAAATCATTAGTGAAGAGCTTTATAATTCAAAACATATTTTTAAAAACAACAAATATTTTTGGCTAATTGATCCTATAGATGGAACAAAAGAATTTATAAACAAAAACCCAAATTTTACTATTAATTTTGCTCTTGTAAAACATAACTTACCCATTTTTGGTTTAATT
Source organism: uncultured SAR116 cluster alpha proteobacterium (assembly GCA_902537945.1). GTDB lineage: Bacteria > Pseudomonadota > Alphaproteobacteria > Puniceispirillales > Marisalimonadaceae > Marisalimonas. The sequence goes on along the minus strand of CACBDG010000002.1, from coordinate 11,591 downwards.
TCTCAACCAACAACAGGAACAATTTGGTACAATTTTAATAATAAGGCATGGAAATTAGATAATGAGCAAGATTTTAATAGTTCTCAAATAATACAATGTAAAGAAATAAATTATAAAAAACTTAGAACTCTTAGTAGTTTCAATCATAGATCAAAAGAACTAGAGGACTGGATCTCTTTTGTTAAACCACTCTCAGATCAAGACATAGGATCTAGTATTAAATTTTGCTATTTAGCTGAAGGCAAGGTAGATTTTTATCCAAGAACATCACCTACTATGGAATGGGATATTGCAGCAGGACATAGTATTTTAAAATCTGCTGGTGGCAACGTAATTTCTGATTCTGGTATTGAAATTAAATATGGAAAAATGAAGTTTCAAAATGATATTTTTCTTGCTCACGGAAAAACAAAAAATATACCCAACAAATTTTTGATAAAGTTAAAAAACAAAAACTTTGATAATTATGATAAAGATATGAATGAAAGCATTAGTGAATTAAAAAAAGAAAATTTAGTAGTATTTCCAACTGAAACTGTCTACGGACTCGGAGCTATAGGTAATAGTGAAAAAGCAATTAAAAGTATATATCATGCAAAAACACGACCATCAAATAATCCTTTAATTGTTCATACTTTTGATAAAAAAGAAGCAGAAAAATATGCTGAATTTACTAGTGCTGCAGATGTCTTAACAGAAAGATATTGGCCTGGTCCATTAACCGTCATTTTACAGACAAAACAAAATAATTTAGCAAAATCATTATCCCAAGGTAAAAGTACAATAGCTATTAGAGTGCCGTCTCATCCTGTCGCCAGAGATCTTTTAGAGCAGTTAAAAATACCTATCCTAGCTCCAAGTGCAAATAAATCTGGTGGTGTGAGTCCAACAGAAATCAATCACGTGAAAGATGATTTTGGACCTGAATTTAGAGGAAAAGATTGGAATTTATCTAAAATAATTGATTATGGATCATGTGAAGTTGGAATAGAGTCAACAGTAGTCGATTGTAGAGGTGATCTTCCAATTATACTTAGACATGGTTACGTAACTTCAGAAATGATTTCAGATATATTTAATTCTGACATTTTAGGGGCCCAAAATTTTGATGAATTAATTTCACCTGGGCAAATGAATAGTCATTATTCTCCAAAAGCCAAAGTCTATATAAATCAAAAGTCAAATGTTAGTGATAGTGCTTGGTTAACTTTTGGAAATCTTCCAAAAACATTGCAGAAAGAAAAGATTATGTTTAACTTAAGTCCAAGTGGAAATTTATTTCAAGCTTGTAATTTGCTATATTCTGGTCTGCGATATCTAGACTCATTTGGAGTTAAAATTATACAAGTTATGCCTATTCCCATGAAGGGCGTTGGTATTGCAATAAATGATAGATTAAAAAGAGCATCTTTTAAGAATTAGAGAAAATGGACAATACTGCTTTAGAAATAAAACTTAAGTCACTAAATTTAAAACATAATCCAATTTTCACAAAAAATGATCATATCAAATATGTTCAAGATTGGAGAGGTCAATATAAAGGAGATGCTGCTGCAATATTAAAACCAATAAATACAATAGAAGTTTCAAGTATTTTAAAACTTGCAAACGAAAATAGAATTGGCGTGGTACCTCAGGGCGGAAACACAAGTCTATGTGGAGCAGCAACACCAGATAATAGTGGTACGTCAATTGTGGTTTCATTTGAAAAAATGAATAAAGTTCGACAATTTAATAAAGAATCTCAAACAATAATAGTGGAATCCGGTGTTATTTTAAGTCAGATACATGATGTTGTAGAAAAGGAAAATTTGTTTTTCCCGTTGAGTTTAGGGGCCCAAGGTTCATGCATGATTGGCGGCAATTTATCCACTAATGCCGGAGGTGTAAATGTTTTAAAATATGGAAACACAAGAGAACTTTGCCTTGGTCTAGAGGTTGTTTTGCCAAGTGGCAAAATTATGAACTTAATTTCAGAACTTAAAAAAGATAATACAGGTTATGACTTAAAAAACCTTTTTATTGGTGCTGAAGGAACACTTGGAATAATTACAGCTGCCACCTTAAAGCTTTTTCAATTACCTAAAATGATTACCACCTTATTTGTAGAGGCTGATGAAATTTCCAATGCAGTTAAGTTGTTGAACACTTTTAAATCTCACTTCCCAGATAGAATTGAATCTTTTGAACTTATGCCAAAAAGTTTTTGGGAAGTTGCAAAAAATAATATTGATAATATTGTAATGCCCCTTGGAAAAATGCCTAAAATGGGTGTTTTAATAGATGTTTCTAGTTTTTCAAATAATGAAATTACTCCTAATCAAAAAGGAGAAATTCAAATAATTAAATCAATTGAAAATGTATTAGAAGAATGTTTTGAGGTTAATCTAATATCTGACGCCACAATTTGCACAAATGAAAATCAAAAAAGAGCACTTTGGTCTATTAGAGAAGCAGCTGCTGAATCTGAAAAAAAAGAGCTTGAAAGTTCAAATCTCATAAAGTGCTTGAAACATGATATATCTTTACCAGTTGAATCAATCGATAATTTTCATAAAGATGCACAAATTATGATTTCTAATTTTTTACCAAATCTTAAAACAATTTATTTTGGTCATTTAGGTGATGGTAATCTTCACTATAATGTCTTTGGGAATGGATCTTTGCCTGATGGATTTGAGGGAAAGAGTTTAGAATTAACTAAAGAACTCTACAAAATTGTCCATAATTATAATGGTTCATTTTCTGCTGAACATGGGATTGGTCAATTAAAAAAAGATAGTTTAAAAACTCATAAAGATGAAGTAGCATATTCAATTATGGGATTAATAAAAAAACAATTAGATCCGCAAGGTATAATGAACCCAGGAAAAGTATTATTTTAAATTTTAACTAGTTAAATTAATTATTTTTAGATTAATAATTGAAGTAAATAAAAATGAAAATTTTAAGTATAATATTCATATTAATAATCATTCTCTCCAGTAAATCTTTTGGAGAAACTAAAAATAATTTATCTTCAAATACAAAAGAGGTAGAGTTTACTAGTGATACAATAAAAGTTGATGAAAAAAACAAAATAGTTACAGCATTAGGTAATGTTGTAATAATAAATGAAAATAGAAAAATTTTCGCTGATAAGGTAGTTTACGATCAAAATATAGATAAGGCAATTGCAACAGGTCAAGTGATATTAACAGAAAATGACGGATCTATATATGAATCTACTGAGGTAGTTTTAACTAATGAATTTAAGTCAGTTGTTGCAATTCCACTTTTTGGAAAATTAGAAGATAAATCAAATATAAGTGCTGAAAATTTCAAAAAAACTAATCTTGGTGAAAGTTTTTTTAACGAGGGTGTATATACAGCTTGTGATTGTGATTTAAGAGAAGAAACACCTATTTGGAGATTAGAATCTAAACAAATTCATCATGATCCAAAAACACAAACTATTTACCTCAAACATCCAGTAATGAAAATATTTTCTTTACCTGTGTATTATTTACCATATTTAAGCTTTCCTGATTGGACAGTTAAAAGAAGATCAGGTTTTTTGACACCTACCTATGGTTATTCTAATAGAAATAGATTTCATATTAAACTTCCATATTATTACGCTCCTGAAAATAATCCATCATGGGATATGACATTTACTTCTCACCAAAATGGCAAGACAGGGCATTTAGATCAATTAAATATAAGAAAAGAGTATAATAAAGTTTCCTTAGAAACAAATATATATAATGGAAATTTAGATACCAATAAATCAGATGGTGATAATGTATCCGCTATAAATTTAAAGGCAACATCTTCTTTGAAAAATAATTGGGATATGACAATTGAAGGTAAATACACTGATCAAGAAACATTTATGAGAAGATATGGTTTTGATGACGAAACAAGTTATAAAAGTTACATTGAATTAGAAAAAATAAATGATAATTCAATATCAAATATTGAGATTTACAACATTCAAAATCTTGATGAAATAAGTAGCAATAATGAACCTACTTTGGCACCTTCAATATCTCATCATATTTTTAACACAAATAAAAAATATGATTATAATTATGATATTACGCTTGATGCACATTCTATAATTAATGATGAAAGTTATGATATTAAGAGATGGTCGGGTTTTGGTAACATTAATAAGAAGTTATATTTCGGAAATTTACTATTGGATACTGATGTTAATATAGGTTTAGATTTATATTCTATACAAGGAAGGCCATTGACGGATACAAATGATAATAGATACATTGATAGAATTTCGTCTGGCTTAGCAATTGCTGCAAGTAACCAATTCAATTTAACAAGTGATACGTCCAGTTTTGTAATAGAACCTAAAATCCAACTTAGCTCTGTATTTTCTACTGACAGAACAGATGAAGTTCCGAATAGAGATTCCTCAGAATTTATCTTAGATGAAGCTAACTTGTTTTTAAATAATCAATTTCAAGGAAGAGATAATATACAGTCAAATGACAGATTAAATTACGGACTAACTACAATGGCAATGACAGAAATGCTTGGTGATTTCAATTTTTTTGTAGGACAAAGCCAAAAATTAAGTGGTACCCAAAAAAATGTTTCTTTAGCTAATAAAAATAGACAATCGCACATTATTAACACAATAAGTTGGAACATTAATAAAATGTATAATTTTTCATGGTTTTCACTTTACAATCACCATGATTTTAAATCAGATACATCTGACTTTAATTTTAATGGTTCGTGGGAAGGTTGGTCATATTCTGCTAATCACAGGTCAGTAAACAAAGCATTTATTTCTGATAGTAATGATAGAGAAGAATTAGTATTAGGTTTATCAAAAGGTTTTTCAAACTGGAAGACAAGCTATTCAAGAAAATATGACCTTAGAAATAATGATGAAGAACTTATTTCTGAGTCCCTTGGATTAGAATATACAGATACTGGTTATATGTTTGGAAATTGCCTTACTATTTTATTTGAATATAAAAGTAGTGGTGGTATTGCTGATAGAGACTTATTACCTGAAGATTCTGTTTACTTGACATTTAGTTTTAGAAATCTTGGTGATTTCAAATATCAACCTAAAGCTTTTACTAGAACTTTAGGCGAAAGTTTAAGTAACTAATCAAAAACATAAGTGAAATTATTTAACAATTTTTTAGCTAATTTTTTATTAAATGTTGCAGGTACCCTAAAAATAGCCTGACGACCACAATTTTCATGAATTTGTATAACCTCTTCTACAACATGATAATGCGGTCTATTGATATAATCATCAAAGATAATTACACTACCTACTTTTGAATTTATAAGACTAAATAAAAAGCAAGCTACTCTGAATCTTCCGTCTATTAATATAACATCTGCTTTGAGACCAAATTTCCAAACATTATTAATATAATCTTTAAAATTTTTTCTAAATTTATAAGTTTCAGGTCTTCCCCAATTTCCTAAATCGCCAAGATTAATCCAATTAATATCTATTCTTTTTTTATTTTTAGATATATCAATTTTATCAATCCATTTTTTGTCTGTATCTACTGATATTATTCTAGATGATGTGTTTTCTAACACCCAAATAGTTGAGTCACCAACACCATATTCAAAGTAAATATTACAATTTTTCAAGTAACTTTTAAAAAGATAATCATCACCATCAAAAAGAGTTTTTTGATCTTTTGATTTTATTACCATTATTTATTAAAATCTCTAAGAATTGCAAAAAAACTAAACCAATAAAAACGAAGTTTACCCAAAACAGTTTTATTCATTTTTAATTTATTATATTTTTCAATACCACAAGATGTTTTTATTCTAAATTTTTTCATCAAACTATCCATATATTTTGAATAAACACTCATAACTCATACAAGTTTAATTTAAATTACTTTTTTATGAAAAAGAACTATATTTTCTGATGGAAAAAAAACCTCCCAATTTCTTTGAAAACCAATATGTTGAAAAGTTTTTTTTTTATAAAAAACAACATGTGTTGGATCCCTTCTGTAATACCAATTTTCAAACAGTTCATCCTTTGGTAGAAATGTAGTCATCACACCAAACCAAGAATTATTATCTAGAAGATTATCAATCTTTTCAAATTCTTCGTAAGGATTGAAAAAGTGTTCAACCACCTCAGAACAAGTAATAAACTTATATTTTTTCAATAAAACGTCCTTATTAGGAAAAAAAAATGGATCATATAATTCTACTTTAAATCCATAACTTTTTAATATATTTGCTAAAACAGGAACATACCCACAACCATAATCTAAACCTATATCACTAGTTAAAATTTTTTCTTTCACCGGTTCAATCAATTTTAAAAGAAAATTTTTGAAGTTGATATCACTAATTGAATTATTATGTTTTAAATAATGTTTTTTTTCATAACTATTCGAAACGTAATTTTGTGGATCTAAAAATTTTCCGCCACACGTTTTACATTCCCAATACAGTAATTTTCCTAATTGTAAAAACAATTTAAGATTATAACTTTTGCAAACTTTACATGTATTCATAAATAATACTTTTCGAAATCTATAAATAAAATACTATGTTACATTATAAATTATATATATTATAACTAAGTGTATTTATATGAATTTTTCAAAACATATTTTTTTTAAAAATCTAAACTCTAAACTAATTATTCTTCTAAGTATTTTAGGTTTGTTACCATTTTTATTTGGGTTAATTGATCTATTGTTAAATAAAAATAATTTATTTTTTGTGATCAATTTACCAAAATACTATGGTTCTATTATTTTAACATTTTTAGGCGCTGTTTATTGGGGAATTATTCTCAATGACAGTAATAAAAATTTAATATCTGAAAAAGTTAAAACATATATTATATGCTGGTCAATTATTCCATCTTTATGTAGTGGACTCATTTTAATTTTTAGTAGCAGCATAACTATAATAATTTTAGCTGTTTGCTTTATTATTGTTCAACTTGTTGATGAGTTTATTATAAAATATTTTAAATTTCCTATTTGGTATTTATTTTTAAGACGACTTTTAACTATTTTTGTCACATTTATTTTATTATTTTCGTATTTTCTAGTAAGGAATATTTGAGAAAATGAAAATGTTTCCCACAACAAAATCTCAACTAATTGAAAACTTAATCAATTTTAGTGAAAAAGAACTTGCAAGTTATTCAAAAAAAAGAAATTTTGACTTTGGACCACCTCATAAAAATGTTTCTAAACTCTCTCCTTATTTAAGAACAAGATTTATAAGTGAAGAAGAAGTTTTAAAAATTGCAGTTAATAAAAAGAATATTAAAACTAGTGAAAAATTTATTGAAGAAATTTTCTGGAGAACTTATTGGAGAGGTTGGTTAGAGTCACATCCTTGGATCTATGAGGAATATTTGAATACTAGTAATAATCAACCCTTGCCAAGAAAAACTGGAATAAAATGTTTTGATAGTTGGAAAGAAGAACTAATTGATACTGGATATTTACATAATCACTCTAGAATGTGGTTTGCTAGTATTTGGATTTTTACCTTAGGCTATAGTTGGCAATCTGGAGCTGATTTTTTTAAAAAAAATTTACTAGATTTTTGTCCTGCTTCAAATACTTTAGGATGGAGGTGGGTAGCAGGTTTACAAACAATTAATAAGCCATATGTGGCAAAGTCAGATAATATTAGCTATTTTACAAATGGTAGATTCAATCCCAATGGTCAACTTATTGAAAAAGTAAACTTAAATTATGCAGAACAAAATAGTAGTAATGTATTTCCATTTATGAGGCATAATAAAATAGAGTTTAAAAATTTTAATAACTTAGGAATCATTTTAAATAAAAATGATTTATCCCTTAATCATATCTTTGATAATAAGAAAATGACTTATGAGTGTTGTGTTTATTCAACTGAACATGAGACTAAACTAGTAAATGAGTTTAACAAAAATATTATCCTAGATATTTTAAATAATAATAAAAATTTTGAAATTACTGAAAATTATAATCAAATTATTGATTGGTTAGTTAATAAAAAAATCAAAAATCTAGTTTTACCCTATGAAACCGTAGGAAATAATATTTTTAACGTTAAAAATTTCAAAAATAAATTAAAACAATTAAATATTAACTATAATTTTTTCTTAAGAGATTGGGATCGTAATGCTTTCCCTTACGCTACTAAAGGTTTTTTTAAATTTAAAAAAAATATACCTAATTTAATTAATCTTGCTGATATTTAGATATGGTTAACAAAGATCTTGAGTTAAATAATTATATGTTAAGTTGACATTTTTTATTAAAATACATAATATGTATAATTATGAATATTTTTAAAAATATTACAAATCCACTTGAAAGACGAAGACAGCAGCTTGGATACAGTCAACATAAAATATCTAAACTTCTTGGCATTACCCAATCTCAGTATTCTAGAATTGAAAAAGGTGATTCAAATGCCAATAAACATCTTAAAAAATTGTCTGAGATTTTTAATTGTAAACCAAATGAGGTTTTTCAAGGCAAAATAATAAGAGAAATCGAAGACAATTTTTTGAATGATCCAACTAATAAATTTCAAAGATTATTTCATGAAAGAAAACCTGGATTTGTAAATTTAAAAGTAGAAGGATGGTTCACAAAGACACAAATAATGGAAAATTATAAAATGCTTATAAAAGAATTAGATGAATGGAAGGTTAATGAAGATGGAATTAGATGGAAATATAAATAATAAACATAATATTGAAAAATTATGTGAAGAAGGATTAGAATGAATCAAAAAGAGTTATTAATTTTACGCAAATTTACCAAATTGAAGACATAAAGAAAATTGAATAGTAAATGACTAATAGTACTAGCATGTCTAAAATTTTTTAAAAAATGACTAGAAATATAAATTGTTATAAAAAAGTAATAGTAAATTAAGTTCTTTTCTCATTTAGATTTTATTTTTATTAGGTTTGTTATCATAAACATTTTGATAATTTTCAGATAATCTGTTCATTTTATTAAAGAATTCAATTTCTGTAAATGGCTCACACTTTCTAACATTATATTTTTCTGTTTTTGTAATATTCATTTTTCTTAAAATTAATGTCTTTCTATCTAAAGAATAAGCGTAAATATTTAAACTATCTTTATACGTCCATTTAATTTCATTTTCATCAGACAAAAATCTTTTTTTCTTTCGAAGAGTTGTTTGAATATTCTCACCTACCTTAATTTTATCACCAATTTTTCTTATATAATATATTGCTACTTTATTAATTTTAAAATGAAATCCAATTTCTGTTGGTATATTATTTGGCATATAGGAAGAAGGGTCTAAATGTTCTAACTTACAGTCTATACACTTACAAACAATTCCTTTGCCATCTACACTACCAAAAGATGGAAAAGACAGTATTAAAAATATCGAAGTTATTATAAAAAGCTTTTTCATTATTAAATTCTCAAAATCTTAACTGATCTAATCACAAAATATTTTTTTCATTAATTATTTTATAATCTTTTAATCTTTTTAAATTTTTTTGTCTATTCATATAAACTAACTTTGGTCCCATTCTATACCAATAAATGCATTAAAGTTATTACTATTTTAGAAGTTTGAAATTTTTTTAGTATATCATCCCATATTAAATGGTGATATTTTTGAAGTCAGGATTTTGCATACCTATATTACTATCCCACAGTCTTTAATTAGGTTTGAATACGGATTAAAGTCATAATCACTTATTATTTATCGTCAAAAGTTTTCTATAACGACCATCTAATACAATGAGTCCAAGGGTTATTATCATTAAACCTGTTAATTCTGATATTGAAATTATTTGTCCTAATATTAAAGAGTTTAGAATTATAGATGCGGGAGGTATGATTATTGTGCATATCAATAAATTACCTGCACCAGTTTTTTCAAGGATTTTGAAGTATAAAAAATATGCTACTACTGAACATAATAAAGCAAACATTACCGAATAAAAAATGATGGTAAAATTTAGCTTCATTAAATCATCATAAAAATAAACTGCTGCGAATGGGGATAGAATAACTGTGCTAAATGTTAACATTCCAGTTGCAGATATTAATGGAGGCACATCGCTTAACTTCAACTTTGCCCAAATACCTGCAAAGGAATAAGAAACTGTTGCAAATAGTATTAAAAATTTACCGTGACTATCATCATAAATAGTTAAAAAACTCTCATAACCAACTGCAATTATTATCCCAAATAAACCGATAAGGACACCGAGAAGTCTATTAACCGTTAATTTTTCGTAAGAAATAAACATTGATGCCAAAAGTATGGTGATTAGAGAAGTATTTGCATTTAAAATTGATGCCAAACCTCCAGTAGTTGTTTGCTGACCATAAGCAATCAAGAGGAATGGAACGACGTTATTTAACAACGCCATTATAAAAAGATTATAGACTATCTTATTAGTTACTTTGAATTTTGTCTTAGAAAAATATAAATACAGCACCAAAATTACGGATGCTATTGATACTCTAAAATACACAATCAGAAATGGATTAATTAAGTCTAATAAAACTTCAACAAATAAAAAACTTGCGCCCCATAGTATTCCCAAGGAAATAACTAAAAACCAATCCCTATTACTCATCATATCCTCCTATACGAATTCTTATATTTTTTTAATTTAAAAATCTTTAATTTTTTTCCCACTTAACTTCCATAGTTCCCCATTTAAGTTCGTATTCCTCATTAAGAAGTTCTATTCTTTCTTCTCTTAGACGGTACTTCTTGAGGACTGAGTAAACAGAGTTTCCAGTTTTACCCCACTCTTTTCCCGTGTGTGTCTTGATACCCTTATCATTTAGATATTTTGTAATTCTGCGATATGACATGCTTGTTTCTTTCAAGTTCTTGATGTAGTCATGCAGTTTTTTTTGTCTTTCAGAATATCTATTACTATTACGAACAGTGAATCTATTTGTTCGGTTTGAAACTTGAAAACATAAATAATGGGAATACTTTGTTTCGCTAAATCCGTATTCGGATTTATTCAACAGTAACGGACTGAATTCAAAGTAACACTCTAATTAGAGTCATTTAGAGAGTCATAGAACCACCATAAAAAAAGAATTGGTATATTATTATAACTTTCATAAAATGTGTATCAGAGAGTGAATTAGAGGGTATTATTTGGAGATATTTATGACACCATTTGAAGGAATACTATTATTTGGGTTTAGGTTAGTTTGTTATTTGTTATGGGATATCAGACAACAACTTTTTTTATGAATAGAAATATGTTAGATAGAGATAAAAGATGAGTTATTTTTGTAATAAATGTGAATACCCATTTAAGACTTTATGGAGATGTAAATATGGTCATCATTAAGAATGGGTTTCTATTTGTTATAACTGTATTAAAGATATTAGAAGTGTAAGGATTAGATTTATCAGTCAGATTGAAAACATCAAAAGAATTGTGAGATGTAGATTGAAATTATCTAATTTAGAATTACCTTTATATTACGTAAATTAAAGTATGAGGTCATTTAATATTATGAGTAAAGATTTTAAGATATTTTTGGGAGTAGTCAGTTTTTTGGTTTTGTTAAAAGGTTATATATTTTTTAATA
>CACBDG010000001.1 GCA_902537945.1 uncultured SAR116 cluster alpha proteobacterium | reverse complement strand
TTTCAAATCAGAAAAAACATTGATTTTGTTTTTATCAAACTGTAGAAATTCACTTTCATTTCTCTTTTCTGCAAATAAACACTTAACTAGCTTAATTAATAATCATACTAGAGAAGATAAAAGTCATATATTTAATTTAAGAAAATTAATTTTTTTACAACTTACAAATCCAATTTAATATTATCAAAACAAATTACTTTTATAAGTTAATAAATCTTTTTGTTAATCTAGCTTTGCAGTTCTTACTCTGTCAGAAAATTTGATTTTTACATAAGCATTTTCAGGGGCTTCACTGCTTAGTTTAATAGGTTTATCATCCAAATCCATTACAAGTGTAAAACCTCTATCAAGAACTCTATTAAAGCTAGATGATTCAAGAAGTTGGTTAAGTGAATTTAATTTTGTTTCTTTGCTATTTAATATATTTTCTAGATTATTTTTGAATTTTGTTTCTAAAAATTGTTGTTTTGAAATTAAATTACTTATTAAAACTTTTGGGGGTAACAAACTTTGTGAATGTCGAGTAATTTTATTTTTTTTCTCTACAAAAATATCCTTAAATAAATTTTCGATGTCCTTAAATATGACATCTAACTTTTGAATTTTATTTTCAAAAATCTGGTCAGGTTTCCCTAAGAGTCTTATTAAACTGTTAAGTCTGTCTTTGTTGTTATTTAATTTATTATTGAATGACTTTCTAAACCTTAAATTTATTTCATAAATTCTTGCTATTAACTCATCTCTTACTGGAACTGCTTTTTCTGCAGCTGCTGTTGGTGTTGGTGCTCTTAAGTCAGATACAAAATCAATCAATGTTGTATCAGTTTCATGACCAACGGCCGATATTACAGGTATAGAGCTTTTAAATACTGATCTAACAACAATCTCCTCATTAAATGACCACAAATCTTCTATACTTCCGCCACCTCTTGCAACTATAAGCAAGTCTGGCTTTTTAATATTTGTTTTCTCTGTTAATTGATTAAATTTGTTGATTGCATTTGAAATCTGTTGTGCAGATCCATCACCTTGAACAGCAACTGGCCATAAATAAACTTGCGACGGGAAGCGATCAGACAAACGATGAAGTATATCTTTTATGACAGCACCAGATGGGCTAGTAATTACGCCTATTCTTTCGGGAAGATAAGGTATAGGCTTTTTGTGTTCTTGATTAAACAATCCTTCTTGAAGAAGTTTTTTTCTTCTATCTTCAAGCATTTTTAGAAGCGCACCCTCTCCAGCCACTTCCATTCTTTCTACAATAATTTGATATTTAGATTGTCCTGCAAAAGTAGTTACTTTTCCAGTGCAAATGACTTCCATACCCTCTTCAGGTTTTATTGATAACCTCTGTAGATTATATTTCCAAATGATTGCAGCAATTGTGCCATCTGTATCTTTTAGAGTAAAATAAACATGTCCTGATCCTGGAAATGAAGGACGAGATATCTCACCTCTAATACGAACATAACTAAAATTTGTCTCAACTAACTTTTTAATTACGTGCGAAAATTCACCTACAGAATAGACAGGATTATTGGTGCTGGCATCCATTAAATTTCATTAATATTTTTATTTATCATGAAAAGATAGTATGGCATATTCAATAAAATCTAAAGCCCTTTGGAGTAAATAATTTATGAATATCTTAGTAGTTGGTGGAGGAGGTAGAGAGCACGCTATTGCTGAATCATTATCTAAGTCACCCTTAACAACAAAACTAGTTGTTGCTCCAGGAAATCCTGGAATTGAAACATTTGCTGAATGTTACCCAATAGCTGCAGATGATATCCCTGGACAATGCCAGTTAGCAAGAGAAATTAAAGCAGATTTTGTTTTTATAGGCCCCGAAATACCATTGGTTTTAGGCTTAAAAGATGAATTACTAAAATTAGGAATTAATGCCTTTGGACCATCTAAAAATGCTGCAAAATTAGAGGGTTCGAAAACTTTTTCTAGAAATTTTTGTCAAAGACATAATATTCCACAACCAGAATTCAAATACTGTACTGATATCGCAACTGCAAGAAAACAAATAGAACTTTTAAATGGCTATTGCGTTGTCAAAGCAGATGGACTTGCAGCTGGCAAAGGCGTTGTTGTATGTGACACAGTTGATCAAGCTCTGATTGCATCAACAGAGATGTTAGAAAAAAATAAATTTGGTAACGCAGGAAAATCAATCTTAATTGAGGAAAGAATAAATGGTATTGAAGCAAGTGTATTTGCAGTGTCAGATGGAGAAACTGCAATTTTAATTGGAACAGCTCAAGACCATAAAAGAGCTTACGATAATGATCAAGGTCCTAATACTGGTGGTATGGGAGCTGTTTCTCCTGCACCTGCGTTAAACCAAAATTTAATTGAAGAAATATTTAAGAATATTATTATTCCTACAATTAACGGCATGAAATTAGAAGGATATTCTTATGAGGGTGTTTTATATGCTGGTGTCATGATCACAAATAAAGGACCTAAAGTAATTGAGTTTAATTGTAGATTTGGTGATCCAGAAACTCAGGTTATACTCCCACGCTTGAATACTGATTTAGTTGATATCATTCAAAAAACAATTTCAAAATCCCTTAAAGATGTAACTATTGATTTTATCCCCCAAAATGCAATTACTATAGTTATAGCAAGTAATGGTTATCCTGAAGAATTTGATAAAGGAGTTTTATTGCCGTCATTCAAAAAGTTTGATGACGAAACTGAAATATCTGTGTTCCATTCAGGCACCTCCAGAGATAAGAGTGGAAACCTAGTTTCGAATGGGGGAAGAGTTTTATCAATAACATCTATTGGAAATAACATTGAAGAATGTAGGCAAAAAGCTTATAGCGTTGTAAGGGCTATAAATTGGAAACAAGGTTTTTATAGAAAAGATATAGGTAAAGTATAAAATTATCTTATTTCTTTGAAAAACTCTTTAAGTAATTTCTCAGATTTATAGGCAGAAAATCCTGAGTAAATTTCTAATTTGGTTTTAGATCTACAATTTGAAAAAATTCTGACTCCATTATCTATAGCCCCACCTTTTTTATCTTCTGCACCATAATATAAACGTCTTATTCTTGTTTGCTTAATTATACTTGCACACATTATGCAAGGTTCTAATGTCACCCAAATATCATAATTATTTAAATATCTATTTCCTGTGATTTTTAGAGCTTTTTCTATTACTAGTTTTTCTGCGTGGCTTGTTGCATCATTTCTAGTTTCTACTAAGTTATGTGCTTTAGCTATAACGTTACCATTTTTATCTACTATAATAGCACCAACAGGTACTTCTTGTTTTTTTCTTGCTTTAATTGCTTCTTTAATAGCTAGTTCCATATAATTCATTTGACAAACCAAATTTTTCCCCTTTTTCTCAGCAATGTTGCTAATACTTATAAAAAGCTATAATACAGAATTATGGGAATTACTCACAAAAAAATTAATCCAAAACTATATTAAAATATGAAATTAGGAATAAGCTCAAATAATACAAAGACCAATAGAATAGCTAAGGTTATTGCAAGATCAGGCTTATGTTCTAGAAGAGAAGCTGAACGCTTGATCACAAACGGTAAAGTAAAAGTTAATAATAAAATATTATTAGAATGTGGTGTAAATGTAACTTCAAAAGATCAGATCGAAGTAAATAATCAGCCTTTACCGAAAAAGGTTGCAACTAAGTTGTGGCTTTACAATAAGCAAAGAGGATATTTAGTGACAAACAATGATCCAGAGGGAAGACCTACAATTTTTGATAAATTAAAGAAGAAATTAGACACTAGGTTTATTTCAGTTGGCCGATTAGATATGGACTCAGAAGGTCTGTTATTACTTACTAATGATGGTGATTTAGCAAGAAAACTTGAATTACCTTCGACTGGATGGCTTCGAAAATATAGAGTTAGAGTACATGGTTATGTAATAAAAAAAGATTTAGAATTACTGAAAAATGGTGTCACAATAGATGGGATTAAATATGGTAAAATAGACGCTAAATTAGATAAACAACAAGGTAGTAATGCATGGCTTACTTTAGGTATAAGAGAAGGGAAAAATAGAGAAGTTAGAAGAGTAATGAACTATCTTGGATATAATGTTAATCGTTTGATTAGAATATCATTTGGACCCTTTCAAATTAAAAATCTTTCTTCTGGAGAGATAGAGGAAGTAAAAAACAAAATCCTCAATGACCAATTAGGATTTTCAAAGACCACGAATAAAATAGAAAATAATTTTAAAAATTAAGATTTTATTATGAGAGTAATAGGTGGCAAATACAAAGGTTCAAAACTTCTACCAGCAGATGGTTTTAAAATTAGACCTACTTCTGATAGACTAAAAGAATCTCTTTTTTCAATTATTACTTCAAATAAATATAATATAAATATTAATAGTTGTAACGTTCTTGACATATGTAGTGGGACTGGATCATTAGGGATTGAGGCTTTTTCAAGGGGTGCAGTTTCAGTTTATTTTATTGATAAAGATCATATATCAATAAAATTAGTTCATAAAAACATCTCAAAATTAAAGATTAATGAACAAATAGAAAAAAATATTAAAATTATTAAAGGTGAGGCAACAAAAGTATTAAAAAATATTAAGAAAAATTTTCAAATAGTTTTAATAGATCCACCATACAATTCAGATATCATAGAGAAATGTTTATTTAAATTAAAAGAATTTAATTTAATAAATCAAGATAGTTATATTTTTGCAGAGAGTAGTAAAACCAAAGCTTTCAATTATGATGGTTATCAAATTGTTGACATAAAAATATACGGAAATTCGAAATTAACTATATTAAAATTATCAACTTCAAGTTCTATTGAATAATTTCTCAATATCTTTAAGTGATAAACTAATTGAGGTAGGTCTTCCATGATTACATTGCCCAGAATTTGGTGTTTTTTCCATTTCTCTCAGTAATTGATTCATTTCAGTTTCATTTAAACTACGCCCTGATCTTACTGATCTATGACACGCAATATTTCCTAATATAAGATCACTTTTGGCAAGATAAGAAGATGGAAGACCCATTTCTGATAGATCATCTCCTAAATCAATAATTATTTGTTTAATGTCAGTATCTCCTAACAAAGCAGGGATTTCTCTTAAAACAACCGCACCTTCACCAAAGGGTTCTATCACAAAACCAATTTCTGCTAACAATTCAATATTCTCTTTTATTATTTCTAGTGGAACAGGTTGAAGATTAATAACTTCTGGAAGCAATAAAATTTGTCTTTCGATTGATTTATTCTGTCTTGCAAATTTCATTTTTTCTAAAGTTAATCTCTCATGTGCAGCATGTTGATCAATTATCACTATACCATTAGAATTTTGTGATATAATATAATTTTTATTAAATTGTCCTAATGCGGCACCTAAAGGGAAGCTCTCTTTATCAATATTCTGAATTATATTATTTTCAAAATCATTTTGTTTTATAGGTTTTTTTAGAGGTTTAGCTTCAATTTTATTGAAAAGTGATTGTTTTATGTCTTGATTATCATAAATTATATTAGCTTTGGCAGTGTTAAATATTTCATTTTCAGAAAATCTGTTAATAGCATCCTTAGAAACTTCATTTGTTGTTTGAAAAAAACTTGAATTTAATTCTCTACTAATTGAACCAACCAATAAACTTCTTATTAATGCGTTATCTTGAAACCTAACCTCTGTTTTTCCAGGATGAACATTCACATCAATAAAATCTGTTGGTACATCAATATATATACAAAAAACTGGGAATCGTCCTTTTGGAAGAGTGTCTCTATATGCTGATTTAATTGCACCTGAAAGATTTCTGTCTTGAATAGGCCTTCCATTAATGAATAAATTTTGAAGGTTATAATTTGATTTATTTAAAGTTGGAAGACCAATTAAACCATATATTTTCGCAAATTTTGTATCTGTTATTCTTTTTGAATTTTCAATTTTTATTGCTTCATCTGAAAAACTTGTACCCATTACGTTTCTAATTCTATTTAAAAAAAAATCACCAGATTTACTTTCAGGTTTAATGTTTAGTAATTCACGGCCATCAGCTTTAAAATTGAAACCAACAAATGGATTTACCAAAGCCATCTTTTGGATAACTTGATGACAATAACTTCTTTCTACTCGTGAAGATTTCAAAAACTTTAATCTTGCTGGAGTTGCAAAAAATAAATTTTTAATTGATAATTTTGTTCCAATTTCTCTTGATGAAGGGTAAACCTCGTTGAAACTTCCTGAAATAACATCTAATGACCACGCCTGGTTTGAGTCAATAAATTTTGATTGCAGATTTAATTCGCTTATAGCAGCAATTGAAGGTAGAGCTTCACCTCTAAAACCCAAATATTTAATTTTGTCAAGATTATTATCAGGTAATTTTGAAGTTGCGTGCCTTTCAATAGCCAAAGGAATCTGATCTTTTTGAATTCCTATACCGTTGTCGGATACTGAAATTAAATTTTTTCCGCCATTTTCAAGCAGAACATTTATTTGGGTTGCATTGGCGTCTAAAGAATTTTCGATTAATTCTTTTAAAGCTGAGGATGGTCTTTCTACAACTTCTCCAGCAGCTATTTGATTTATAAGATTTTGAGGGAGTCTCCTAATTTCCATAATTAGTCACCCTATTATTTTATAAGTACTGGCTTTCTTGAATTAATATCAATCGCAGGAGATGGATTAGAATTAATTTTTTGTTTTAATAACTTGTTTTTTTTAATTCTTAGTGCTTCTTTTTTATTATCAATTACTACTCCTGTTTTAGGAATATTACCAAATAGAACATCTAAACCACTTCTATTACTCAAGGAGACGCCTAAAGTTTCTTCATCAACTATATTTCTTATATCTTTAGGAATATTTTTTGAACTAAATAACTCATTAAAGCTATTTGCTTCTTTATTATCCTTAAATTTTATTTCCTTAATAAAAGAGAATTCGTTTTCCTCTTTTTTCAAATCATTATTTTTAATTGATTTAGGGTCAATTTTATATCCTGGTGGAATTAACAAAGAGGGGCTTAAGGCAATTGAAAATTCATCTGGAATTACTTTTTCTTTTCCAACAGCTTTCCTAAAATCAGAACAACTTGATAATGTCCACAAAAGGAGTCCTAGAACAGATATTTTTAGGAATTTATTTTTCATAGTAAGTACTTTCAATAGTAAAAAATTGATTATAAAGAAATAAACCTGCACCAATAAATATTATTGTATCAGCAAGATTGAATGCTGGCCAGTGCAAATCTTCAATATGAAAATCTATGAAATCTACAACTTTACCATAAATTATTCTATCAATTGCATTACCAATCGCTCCACTAGCAATAAGAGTAAATCCAAGGGATGAATATCTAGGTAACTTGAAAGAAGAAAAAATTAGCCAAACACTTACTAAAAAAGCAAAAATAGTGAAACCATATCTACCTATCTCACCAGAATCTTGAAAAAAGCCAAAAGAAATTCCACTATTCCACACTGGTGTCATAGATAAAAACGATGTCAATTCAATGGATTGATATTTAATAAAGAGATTTTCAATAGCCCATAATTTTAAAGCATAGTCAAAATATATAAAAACTATAAAAATTAAAAGAAGATTAAAAACACCAAAATTTTTTTTCATTTAATTAAATTTAAGTACGTTAGTACACCTATTGCAAAGTTCAATGTTATTTTTAACTTCTGGGACTATTTTCCAGCATCTCAAACATTTTCCACCAGATGCCAACTCAACATTTACCTTAATTTTTGTTTCAGACAAATTTTGGTTTAAATCCATTTTTACATCAGAACAAATAAAAATCTCTGGTAGATTTATATTTTTGAGCAGCTTATAAGATTCCTCATTTGCCTCTATTAAAACTTTAGCTTGAAGGCTGGAGCCCAAAATTCCCTCTTTTCTTTTCTCTTCAATAGATGAAGTAACGACTGATCTTAACTCTCTTATTTCAGACCATTTTTTACCAATCGAAGCGTTTTCCCAATCTTTTTTAGCTAGAAAATAAGTTTGCATATGAACTGAGTTATCTTTGTCTTTATATCTGCTCTGCCATGCCTCTTCTGCGGTAAAGCAAATTATTGGAGCAAGCCATGTAGTCAATGATTGAAATAAAATATCCATTACAGTTCTACAAGATTTTCGTTCAACACTATTTGGATCTTCACAGTACAATGTATCTTTTCTGATATCAAAGTAAAATGCTGACAAATCAATAGTACAAAAATTATGAATGTCCAAGTAAATATCATGAAGATTAAACTTTTCAGTATTCTTACGTATTTTATCACTTAATTCAAAAACTCTATGGAGAACCCATTGTTCCAATTCAGGCATTTCAGTAAATTTTACTTCTTCTTTTTCATTAAATTCGTTTAATGCACCTAACAGATATCTTAGTGTATTTCTAAGTCTTCTATAGTGATCAGAATGTCTTATTAAAATTTCTTTTCCAATTCTAAGATCATCATAATAATCTGATCCAACCACCCAGAGTCGAAGAATATCAGCACCAAACTCATTAATAACTTTTTGGGGTGCAGTTATATTGCCAAGAGATTTTGACATCTTCCTACCCTGTTGATCTAAAACAAAACCATGAGTTAAAACCGCATCATATGGAGCACGTCCCCTTGTGCCACAACTTTCTAGTAAAGAAGAGTGAAACCATCCTCTATGTTGATCTGTTCCTTCAAGATATAATGAAGCTGGCCAAAATAAATCATCCCTTTCCTCTAAGACAAATGAATGAGTAGAGCCAGAATCAAACCAAACATCTGCTATATCTGTTACTGCCTCATAGTCGTTCGGATTATATTTTGATCCAAGAAAATAAGAAGAAGGTTTTTCAAACCATGCATCTGCTCCTTCAGTTTTAAAAGCATCTACAATTCTATCGATTACTTCTTGATCTCTTAATGGCTCTTGAGTTTTTTTATTAACAAATATCGCAAGAGGAACCCCCCACGCTCTTTGTCTAGATATGCACCAGTCAGGCCTGTCTTCTATCATTTTTGTTAGACGATTTTGACCTTGAGGAGGATAAAAAGTTGTTTTTGACAATGCTTTAAGTGAAGTATCTCTTAATTTATTAGATGTCATTGAAATAAACCATTGAGGTGTTGTTCTAAAAACAAGTGGAGCTTTTGATCTCCAACTGTGTGGATATGAGTGATTTAATTTTCCTCTTCCAATTAAGGCATTATGTTCAGACATAATATCAGCAATTATCTCATTATCCTTTAAGACTCGAAGCCCTCCTAATAACGGTAAATCATTATTTAGTATTCCATTATCTGAAACAGTTTCAGGTATTTGTAAATTATTTTGTCTTCCAAGTTCAAAATCATCTGCACCATGACCAGGAGCAATATGAACAAAACCAGTACCTTGATCAATTGTTACAAAGTCAGCTTCTAGAAGTAAAACCTCATGTTCATAACCTTTATTATTTAGTGGATGTGCTAAAATTGTTCCTTCTAAATCGCTTCCCTTAAGAGTTTTAGTAGAATTAAAACTTAAGACAGAAATTTCTTTCATCACCTCTTGTACCAATTTTTTTGCTACAATAATTTTATCACCAATTTTTGCTAGAGAATTCTCATTTACATTAGTAATTTCTATTAGTGAATAATCAATATCCTTTCCATATGCTACCGCTCTGTTACCAGGCATAGTCCAAGGAGTAGTTGTCCAAATTATAATGTCGAAGTTTCTTATTATATCCAATGATGTTTTTATAACTGGGAATTTTGCATAAATAGTAGTGCTTATGTGATCATGATATTCAATTTCAGCTTCTGCTAAAGCAGTTTTTTCAACAGGAGACCACATTACGGGCTTAATTCCTCTATATAGACTACCATTCATAAGAAATTTTCCTATTTCAGACATTATAATGGCCTCAGATTCATACTTCATAGTCGAATATGGATCTTCCCAATCACCATATACACCTAGTCTTTGGAATTCTTCAGATTGAACGCCCATCCATTTTTCAGCAAAATCCCTGCATTCTTTTCTAAATTCTATAATTGGAACCTCATCTTTATTTTTTTTCTTTTTTCTATAATTTTCCTCTATTTTCCATTCAATTGGTAATCCATGACAATCCCACCCAGGAACATAGTTTGCATTCTTGCCAAGCATGGATTGGGATCTATTTATTACGTCCTTAATAATTTTATTTAGAGCATGACCAATATGTAAATTACCATTAGCATATGGTGGACCATCATGAAGTATAAAAGGCTGAGAATTTTTTCTTTGTTCTCTTAACTTTTTAAATAATTGTGTTTCTTCCCATAATTTCAATATTTGTGGTTCTTTAGTTGGAAGTCCAGCTCTCATCGAAAAATCAGTTCTAGGTAAATAAACGGTATCTTTGTAATCAGTCATTAAATTGTCTCTATATAAATCAAATTATTAATTTTTATCTCGTAATTCGTGAAATTCATATGCCCTTCTTGTATCAACCTCGATTTGCTTTTGAAGTTCAGATAGAGAATTGAATTTTTTTTCAGGTCTTAAAAATTCAATAAGTTCAACATTTATTCTTTTTCCATATAAGTTCGTATCAAAAATTTTTTCTTTAAAGTCAATTATATGAGTTTCTAAATTTATAGTATCACCAGAAACCGTAGGTCTTGTACCTATATTTGAGATAGATGGCAACCAATCATTGCATATCTCAGGGTTTTTACTACTAACTATTTTTAATCTAGAGACATAGACACCTAATGGTGGCTTTAAGAATTTTTTCAAACTTAAATTTGCAGTAGGAAAACTAATCTTTCTTCCCTGCTGTTTTCCTTTTTCCACTGTACCTGTTATATACCAATTTCTGCCAAGCAAATCATTAGCTATTTCTAATTGACCATTTTGAATCAACATTCTTATTTTTTGGGAGCTGATTATTTCATTTTCTTTTTCTCTTATAGACTTAGTTTGTTTTAAGTTTATAGAAATAACATCTAATCCAATACTTTTTGCAAAACTTTCTGTGTTTTCAATACTTCCTTCTCTGTTTTTCCCAAATTTGAAGTTTGAACCTGCAAACATTTTTAAAATGTTGAAGTTTTGTTTTAAAATTTCTGATAGGAATTTCTCTGCATGACAGTTTTTCAATTGTTCATTGAATTCAATAATTATTAGAAATTCAACACCAATTTCGCGCAATAATATTTCTTTTTCGTGAGAATCTAACAACTTAAAAGAAGGATTTTTTGGATTGAAAAAATCTCTTGGATGAGGATCAAATGTTACAACACCAAAAGCTAGGTTGCTTTCTTGTGCTTGCAATTTACATTCATTTAAAAGTTTAACATGCCCTTGATGAATGCCATCAAAATTTCCAATGGCAACGGCTAATTGTTTTTCAATATGAGGTGTATTATCACCAATTTTCCATTTAATAATCTTCATAGGAATGTTATAAACATATTAATTTTTTTAACTCAAGATGATATATAAACAATTTCATACTCTTTGTAATTATTTTTGTTATATAAAGCTTAATTATATGGAATAGTATTTAGTAGAAAAAAGCTTTAAATAGAGTTAATGGAGCTCAATTTTAAATGGATAAAATGAATATCAATTTTGAAATTATTTCAAACCTTGTAAATAGCTCAGTTCAAATTTTTGTTACATACGCTGGCCAAGTTTTAGGGGCCACAATTATACTTATTCTTGGTTTCTATTTTGCTGGGAAACTGAGTAAAGTTGCGAGGAAAAATCTAAGTCGTTTAAAAAAAATTGATCCCCTCATAGTACCAATAATTGGAAATATAATTAGATATGGAATAATTATTGTTACAATTATAGCTGTTTTGGGACAATTTGGTGTTCAAACAACTTCAATCATTGCTGTCCTAGGTGCTGCTGGTTTAGCAATTGGATTAGCACTCCAAGGAACTTTATCAAATGTAGCAGCTGGAGTAATGTTATTATTATTAAGGCCCTTTAATACCGGTGATTGGGTAGAAACAGGAAATGTTTCCGGAACCATTAAAGAGGTAGGTCTTTTCACAACTATTATTGATACCTTTGACAATGTTTATGTTTCAATACCTAATTCAAGCATATGGAATAGTACCATTACTAATCATTCACATTATGAAACTAGAAGAATAGATGTTGATATAGGAATACATTATGACACTGATTTAGATTTAGCGTCCAAGACTTTATTAAAATTAGCAGAAGATGAAAGAGTATTAAATAAACCTAAAAAACCACAATTCTTAGTTATGAAGTATGATGATAGCGCTATAGTTGTAAGATTAAGATTATATTCACATACAAAAGACTGGTATGCTCTTTACACAGATTTGATGCGTAAATTAAAACCCGCGCTAGATCATGCAGGAATAGAAATACCATATCCACATAGAATAATTAACTCAAAAAATTTAGTTTAATGTCTACTACAAAAAAATTAAATAAAGGGATAGTTAAACTTACAAAGGAAAATATTAATGAGGGGCGCCTAGGTAAGAAGATTAAAAGTATAAGTGGAAGCGATAAAGTTCTTACCAAAAATGAATTAATTAAGGAAAGAAGAAAAATAATACCTGACGATGGTATTGGAGAAGATATTTATATTTTTGGATATGGCTCTCTTTTATGGAACCCTACAATAAATTATGTAACCCAACATTTAGCAAAAATTTACGGCTTTCATAGAAGTTTCTGTATGAAAACTCATTTAGGAAGAGGATCATTTAGAAATCCTGGTCTCATGCTAGGATTAGATAAAGGAGGATCATGCAGAGGATCTGCTTATAAACTTGATAGAGATGATGCAATTAAAAACATAGACATCTTATTTAAAAGAGAAATGGTAACAGGAGCTTACAAACCAAAATTACTTAAAACAAAGTTAGATAACGATGAAATGGTTTTGTCACTAGCCTTTACAGTAGATAAAAAACATAAAAATTATTTTAGTGAAAAAAATACCTCCGTTAAAGCTAGAATGATTTCAAAAGCGAATGGATTTTTGGGTACTTGCAAGGAGTATTTTGAATACACTTTAGAAAGTCTCGAAGAGTTAAATATAATTGATAAAGAAATGAGAGCGATATCTCTACATTTAAAAAATAAGTAGTCTTTATAAATCTTTTTTGATGAGATCAGATGCTTTTTCAGCAATCATTAAAGTTGCGGCATTTGTGTTTCCCGATGGCATAGTTGGCATTATAGAAGCATCTGCAATTCTAATATTGCTAATTCCATTTATTTTAAGAGATGGAGAAACAACTGCTTTATTATCAACACCCATTCTACAACTACCTATTGCATGATATACAGTTGCACCCTTATTCCTAATAAAATTAAAAATTTCTTCGTCAGATTTTATACTGTCTCCAGGAAGAGTTTCACAAACAGAAATTTTTTTCATTGTGGAAGTACTCAAAAGTGACCTACAAATTTTTACACCTTCAACCAAAGCATCTTGGTCTATTTTTTCTTTCAAATAATTTGGCTGAATTATTGGTGGGTCAGTTATCTTATTTGTAGAGGCTCTTACATAACCTCTACTTTGAGGTCTAGATTGCCACACGCCACATGTCATTCCAGGAAAATTTTGAAGCTTGCCTATCATTCCCTCGGTATAAGAGGCTGGAGTAAAAACAAATTGTAAATCAGGAGAGTCTATTTTGGGAGATGATTTTAAAAATGCTCCAATATGTGCTGGACTATATGAAATCAAACCTTTTTTGGACGTAAACCATT
The DNA here is from genome assembly GCA_902537945.1 of uncultured SAR116 cluster alpha proteobacterium. Classification (GTDB taxonomy): domain Bacteria; phylum Pseudomonadota; class Alphaproteobacteria; order Puniceispirillales; family Marisalimonadaceae; genus Marisalimonas. The sequence goes on along the minus strand of CACBDG010000001.1, from coordinate 266,155 downwards.
TTATTATCTCTAATACAAGATTTAATCCACGTGCTTTCTCGTTTAATGAAATAGGTTCAGTTATTCTATTAGCTACCCTAACAGCATAATGATCTTGCAAATCTTCACCAACGTTTTTAATTTCAAATGATGGTTCAATACCTATAGATTTTAAATATTTAGCGTCTCCTATTCCTGAAACTTGGAGCAAATGTGGAGTGCCAATTGCACCAGCACACAAAATAATTTCTTTATTTGGAAAAATTTCAAATGTTTTATTATTTTTCTTGCACAATAAGCCAACTGCTTTTTTATTTTTAAATATAATTTTTAAAACTGTTGTATTCTTTTTAATATTTATATTTTCTCTTTTTAAAGCTGGTTTTAAAAAAGCGTCATAAGCACTAAATCTAGTGCCATTTTTAATGGTACGTTGATAGTAAAAAATACCCTCTTGTTGACCTGAATTATAATCGTTTTGGACTTGTATACCTAATTCACTGGAGCCTCTAATAAATTCTTCACATAGAGGATGTTTTTCAACAATATCAGATACATACAAAGGACCTTGTTTTCCGCGAGTAGCATCATCTCCATTTTCTTTGTATTCTGATTTTTTAAAATATGGAAGCACATCGTCATATGACCAGCCCAAATTACCTAGTTGTGCCCATTGATTATAGTCATCTGGTTGGCCTCTAACATATAGATGACCATTAATGGCGCTAGAACCTCCATACCCTTTTCCTCTTGGAAATAATATTTCTCGATTATTTACATAATCACTTCCTTCGGTTTTAAAACACCAATTAAACCTTTTATCATTAATTGTTTTAATAAAACCAGCTGGCATCTTTACATATGGATGCTGATTACTTCCTCCAGCTTCAATAACACAAATTTTTATTTTGTTATTTTCTGATAACCTGTTAGCTATGACCGAACCAGACGACCCAGCCCCAACTACTACATAATCAAAGTTTTCCATAATATTTTCTTTAATATTCATTTATAGTTGATGTTTGGCCAGCTACCGTTGTTCTAACCATTAACCTTTTTTCTATTTTTCCTTTTATTGGGGTAGCTCTATGTAATACAGCTCTATTATCCCACATAATTAAATCAAATGGTTCCCAAACATGAGAATAAATAAATTTTTCTTTGTCAATGTAAGAGTTAATTTCAGATAAGAGAGCATAACTGTCATTTTCTGACATCCCATCTACATTTCTGCAATGTGCACCCAAATAAAGAGATTTTCCATGCTTATTATCACTCAAAACTAATTTTTGTTTAACTGGAGGAAGAGCTTGTTTTTCTTCAGGGGTAACTAAGTTTGGATCAATTTTTGATCTCCCATGAGAATAATCATGCCAACAAATTTTATCATCAATCTTTAATTTTAATTCCCGAGGCAAAGCATTATAGCTAGCTCTCATTGACAAAAATTCTGTATTTCCTCCAAGTGACGGGATCATTTTAGCTGATAAAATTGACATTTTAGATGGAATTTTTTTAAATGAACTATCACTATGCCATTCTTGGTTGGCTAAATTATTTAATCTTTGTCTATCTGTGGGTGAAACAATGTTTCCATTTTCATCAAAGTTACGAAGAATAATAAGTTTTGAACCAGATCCATCTGTACCAACTTTTGTCAGTTCAAGAGTACCAAAATTTTCACTAAATTTTATGTGGTCATCATCTGTGATATTTTGATTTCTAATAACAACTACAGAAAATTCTGATAAGAGATCTGATATTTTATTAATAGTTTCTTTATCTGAAATCTTTGTAACATCTAGATCATTAATTTCTAAGCCAATAGCATCACCAAGTTTGGATGTAATCACTTTTAGACCTCCCTAAAATTTATAAATATAATTTTATTTTAAAAATCTAACCTAAATGATCAATACAAAGTAACTTTACACTATTTTTAATATTTTTCTTTTAGATTTTTATACAAAGTCAGCATGCTAATCCAATCATTACGTTCATCACTAGTCATTATATTAGTCCTTGCATAAACATAATCTCTCCATGATTCATAAAGCTCTTCAGAGGCTTGGAACTCAACTTTGTTTGCTCTTCTATGAATATTTAACCATCCTTCATTTTCACATTCATCCACAATTAAGGATATCGCCTGCCTAGTACTTCTAAGCTCTTTGGTAACATATGAAATTGTATAAAATTGGTTTACAGTATACGCATAGTTACAAATTCTGGCAAAAACGTTTCTTAGAGGTGTTGAATTAAAATATCTTTGCATTCTTGTATTCGTTCTATCAACTCTAGCTTGATAGATTTTTATTTCATGTAAGGATATTGTTTTTACCATTTCTTTATAAATCAAATCTTTGTCAAATGATTTAAAAATTTCTTTCTTTGTATTTCTCATATTTATCTTCAACATTAGTTTTAATTTTATTAGAAAGGTTATTATAATAAATAAATAATCAATAAATAAATAATAAAAAAATGGCAGAACAACCAAATATAAATGATGATGTAAAAATATTAAAATTAGAGATTTTAAGTAGAAATCTTAAACAAAACTGGAACCTTGATACTGATTTATGGAATGAAGAATTTCCACATGATTATAGGTTTGAAGATACATATTTACAGTTAAGTTTTGTTTTCAGAGATTTTGATATGAACGAATTAAAGCATTTAATTTCTATTACAAATTTGTTTGATATTAAAAATTACAATCATGAAATTGCTACTTTAATTAACAATTATATTAAAAGCTGTGCAGATTACATTAATCATGAATTAGATGGAAACACAGAAGAATATTTTAAGAAATTTAATAAAAATAATAATTGTTTTTCTTATGAAAAAAGAATTAGAGATGAACTTAAAAAATATAATATTCAATATGCAGTGTTTTTTTATGGCACATTAAGATCATCAGAAGTAAGAACGGCAGTCCTTGGCAAAGATATAAGAGAAAACATTATTGATACTGCTACTTTACAAAAATATAAAGTATTTAAAGTTAAAGACACTCATTATCCTTTGATAAAATATACTAACAACAAAAACGACATCGTTGAGGGAATAATAGCAAAAAATTTAACATACAACGAATTAATGAAATTAGATAAATTTGAAGGTGAAAATTACTTTAGACAATTTATTCAAGTTAATACAAAGAATAATATTTTAGATGCTCAAATCTATTTACCTAAAGCCAATCTTATTTCGTCAGAGCCATGGGATTACGATGATTGGTATAAAAATGACATGAAAAAATTTTTTGAAAATGAATTTGATTTAAATGGTGTTAAGTGAGTTAAGTTGAAATTTAGCTACTTTTCAATTTTTGTATTTGATCCCAAGCAGCATTTATCGCTCTCATTTTATTTTTACTCTCATTTATGACTTCAATAGGCACACCTTTGCTAATCAAAAGATCTGGATGGTGTTCTTTAGAAAGCTTTATATATTTTTTCCTAATTGATTTTAAATCATCAGTTGGTTGACTTTCTAAAACTATATAAGGATTTAGTTTGTCTGACGATTTTCTAGATTCTTTAATACTTTCGTATTGGTTTTGACTAAGACCAAAAATAAAAGCAATGTTAGCTATCATAGATTCTTCTTCATTACTTACATGTCCATCAGCCTCTGCAATGTAAAAAAGAATATTTATGACTTCTTCTAAAACATTTTGATTGCCCTTAAAAATTTCTGCAATTTGTTTTGCATAAGGTTCATACCCAGTGCTTTCATCTTTAGCCTTATTAAAAATCTTGGCTACCTGATCAATTTCACTATCTGGTATTCGAAGTTTCTCTTTTACTGCAATTAATTCTTCTTTACTAACTCTTCCATCAGCTTTGCTTAGTTTTGCAGAGAGAATTATTAACGATAAAGCAAAAATTTGTTGTGAATTTTGTTGGCTTCCAAGAGTATTTGATGAGCTAATATTTGAAATTTTTCCTCCTAAAAATGATCCAAGCAAAGCTCCAAAGGGACCACCTAAAGAAAAACCAATAACACCACCTAATAAACTTCCCCAAATTGACATGATTTAATTCTCAAAGTTATAACGGATTTATATTTTACATATAATTACTAAAAATAAATAATAAAGCATTAAACCTATTATTTGAATTGGAATAGTTATGAAATTAAGAAAAAAAGATCCTTGGAAATCTGCCAGTGAATACTCTAAAGATTTATCTGGTTTAACAATAAATTTATTAGTCGAGGACATTAAACATTCAATACATTTTTTACAAAAAATTATTAATGCTAAAATTATATATCAAGATCCTGATTTTGCAGCAATAGAAGGGTTTGGAAGTAGATGGTGTATCCATTCATACCATACTTATAATAATCACCCGTATATTAATATTATAAAAAGTTCTAAACTAAAAGGGTTAGGAATAGAATTAAGAGTTATAGGTTGTGATCCTGATAGAGCAGAAGAAAGAGCAAGAAACGAAAATTATATTATTTTATCTAATTCAATGAATAAACCTCACGGTATGAGAGAATGTTACATACTTGATAATAATGGATTTTGTTGGGTACCATCCATTTTGGTTTAAATTTCTATAGAATCACCAACCATTGGTTCTTGACCAACTGTCGACAATTGTTCCGTTTTCTAAAATATTATAATTACTGTAAGCTGCGCAAGTTAAACACGCATGATTTGGTAATATGCGTACTAAACTTCCTATAGGTAATTTATCGTACCAGCTTGTGTTATCTATATTGATTGATCCATGCTCTTGATGAACTTCAGAAATGTTGAGTCCTTCGTAGGGTAGTACTGTGTTAGGATCACAAACTAATCCGTACCCAGCTTCAGGCATAAAATTATTTGCACTAACATCTTTTGATAAAGCTAATGCACCAGCATCAATTAATATTTTTCCTTTTTGTTGATTATGACCAATTACACTTGATAAAACGGTTAAAGCTATTTCATCTATTTCACAAATACCCCTTGAAGCCTGAGCTAAATCCCAAAACATATAAATCCCTGCTCTTACTTCAGTGATACCTTTTAAATGTTCAGCATAATACATTGTAGGAGTTGATCCTATACTTATAATAGGAGGATTATTTTTGGTATTTACAAAATTCTTTAAAGACGCAATAGCTTGTTCACGTTCAATGTTACTAATTGATATAATTTCTTTTTTATTGTTGGTTGAATAACTATGACCAGCATGGGCTAAAACTCCCAACAACTTTGTATAATGATTTATTTTAAAAACTTTAGATATTTCTCTAATTTTTTCATCTTGATAAGCTAAACCGCTTCTTCCTTCACCGCAGTCAATTTCAATCAGAATTTCAAAATTTGCACTATGTAATTTACTATAATTGACAATTTCTTTAGCAACAATAACTGAGTCTATAACCATACGTATTATGCAGTTATACTTTAACTGAATATAATTTAATCTTTTAAGTTTTGCAGGAATTATACAAACAGCATAAGTAATATCTTTGAAACCTGAAATTGCAAAATACTCAGCTTCTTCGAGGGTTGAAACAGTAATAGGACCGACATCTTTTCCAAGAGCAACTTTAGCAACTTCAATACTTTTAGGAGTTTTAACGTGTGGTCTTAATATTGTTTTAAATTCATCACATCTTTTTCTAGCTTTACTACAATTTTTTTCTAAAAGTTTTTTATCTAAAATCAAACAAGGAGTATTAAGTTCATTTAAATTGTTTATTTTCATATTTAATCTCATTTTATTAAAAATATTTGATTTTTTTATTTAATTACATTTATAAATTTTTCCCACCAGCTCTCAGTATCAATTAAATTTTTCATATCTATTACCTGACCAATTATAGGAGTAATTAGAGATATACTTTTTTCTTCTGCTCTTTTTTTAATTTCAACTGGAGGATCAAACCAGTTATGCATTGCTAAAGTAAACATACCCCAATGAATGGGTATAAGATTTTCACCTTTTAAATCAATGAAGCCCTTGATAACTTCTTCAGGCATGTTATGCACTTCTCTCCATCGAGTATTATATTGCCCACTATCCATGAATACGACCTCCATAGGACCATATTTATCTCCAATTTCCTTATAGTGTTTTGCATAACCTGAATCACCACTAAAATAAAAACTTCTCTCTCCTGATTTAACAAGCCACGATGCCCACAATGATTTTTGTGTTTCTATAAAAGCTTTTCTTCCAGAAAAATGTTGTGCAGGAGTACAAATAAATTTAATGCCTTTAATTATTTTAGTATCCCACCAATCCATCTCTGTTATTCTTGAATTTTCAACTCCCCATTTTTTTAAATGAGATCCTACTCCTAATGGTACAACAAATGAAATATCTTTGTTGTTGTTAAAAAACTTTATTGTTTTCATGTCTAAATGATCATAATGATCATGCGAAATAAGTATAAAATCAACTTTTGGTAATTCCTTCAATTTAAATACAGGTGGTTGATACCTTTTAATAAGCCAACTAAATGGTGACGCAGATGATGAAAATATAGGGTCAATTAAAATAATCTTGTTATTTATAGACATCAAAATACTGGAATGACCTAACCAAGCAAATTTAATATTATTACTACTTTTTACAAAATTTTCATTTAATGAAGTTTTATCTTCTGGTAACATTGTTTCTGGTTCTGTCTTGTTGGAATTAAAGAAATAATTGTTAGCCATATTTTTTCTAGGATTTGCCCAAAATCCACTATTTTTTTTCACATTTTCCATAACGTCTGGGTTTTGATTTACAAACTTATCTTCTGGAATATTATAATTAGACGATTTTTTCATTCTAAAGTAATCATCATCTTTAGGTATTGATCCAAATTGATCACAACCAGAAAATTGTAAAATCATTATTATTACACATAAACTAAATTTAAGTTTATTTTTTAAAGTACTTGATTTTGTCAATGTTTTACCAGTTCATTATTTATTGCTTAAACGATTAACACCATCCCATAAATTAGGATTCCAACCTTCTTTTATGATTTTTTTACATCTATTAATAAATATTTCTGTTACCTTATCATCAGGATTAATCTTATTTATTTTTGAAAATAATTTTAGTGAATTTTCAAAATTATGTTCAAAATAGCCTTTGATGGCTTTTTTAAAATCATTTAAAGTTTCAATTTTTAGTTGTTTTAATTTTTCAAGATCTGCATCAAAAACTTCAAAAATTTTTATAGCTTTATTTTTTCCTTTTACGGCTACAAGATCTATAAATCTAATGGCGAATAAATCTTTATTAATATTTTTATAAGTTTCTTCTGAAATAATAATGCCAGCTTTATAATTTTTTGTTAACCCTTCTAGTCGTGAGGCTAAATTGACAGCATCACTGATTACTGATCCTTCCATTCTATTTATTTCACCTAGTGTGCCTAACATCATTTCTCCGGTATTAATACCTATTCCAATATTAATTTTATGAGTTTTATTTTTAAAAGAACTAGCATTATATTGAATCAAATATTTTTGCATTTCTATTGCTGCTTTTACAGCGTCGTTTGCAGAATTCTTAAACAGAGCCATAACACCATCGCCCATAAATTTATCAATGTATCCTTTATTTTCTCTTATAATTGGGCTCATTTGATTTAAATAGGAATTTAAAAAAGAAAAATTCTCCTTAGGCGTCATTTTCTCAGATATGGATGTAAAGGATCTTATATCTGAAAATAATATACTCATTTTTACGTTTACTTGATCACCTAATGAGACGTCTAAAATACTATTTTTCCCAAGATTTTTGAGTAATTCAGATGGAACAAATCTTTGGTAAGCTTCAGTTAATTTAACTTGTTGTTGAAGTGCTAATAATTTCATATCATTTAGTTGCTGTGCAACAGCAAAACCAAAAGTTATAAACATCCCTAGAAATAAAATTCCAACAGCAGAATTTATTATTAACCAAGTGATCCAATTAAAATCATAAAACAAATAAGCTATACCCGAAATTGGTGCCGACAAGAAAGGAAGTGCAAAGGATATACATAAATATTTTGCATACTTACTCCCTTTTTTCCACAGATGAAATGATACAACAGCTGAAGTTAGTAATAATATGATAAAAGGTATAAATAAATATTTTGGCTTAACTAGACCCGGCCCATTCATGTCAGGCGGATAAAGATTTAAATCAAGATAAGGAACACTTGGCCAAAATAAAGACGAATAAAGATTTAAAACAAACATTAAAATATAGAAAATTATGACTAATAGAAATATTTTGTTAAGCAATGGGTAATTCAATTTTAAGTTTAGAGACTGTCTAAAAAATTGAAGTAACAACAAAAATAAAAAGGAAATTAAACTTAAAGAAAATTCACTTGCATATAACCACGAAGTTATACCAATAATCCTTCCAACTACTAAATTTGTAATGGAAAGAAAAGAAATTTGAAAGAGGCTAAGTGACAGCCATAAATAATTTCCCTTAGAAACAATAAAAATGAATAAATAATAAATAGCAAAAGTTATTGCTATTGCAAATGTTGCAATATTTGCTGCAATTTTAACAAATTGATGGGTTCGAATATTTTCCCAAGTACTTACGGTCATTCGATGTAAGCTATCTCTACCCATATATCTATCAAATGGTTTTTTTCTAAAAAAACTATAAACTTGAGCAATTTCATTCGATTTAATAGAAAGTTTATAACTTGTTCTTATCCTTTTATCATCAATCCAATTGTCAAATTTCTCTCTCCAGTAAGGGTATTCAATAATTCCATTAATATTGTGAATAAAAACTTTTTTTTCATTATTGTAACTATAGTTAATTCCAATACTATCTTTTTTAGTATTATTTAAGATACTAAAACGAACCCAATAACCGTTAACAAATGATTGATCATCATCTAAAGTCTTTTTCCACTCTAAGTCAGATAGAGTTTTAAAAGAAACATTTTCATCAAATCCCTCAGCAAATTCTAAATATCTTTTTGGAATTGTATCAAAAGTATTTAAATCTAAAATGTAGTAGGGAGTAAATTTAGTATTTGAAGCGGCAAAAACTCTTTCAAAATTTATTAAAAAAATGCTTAAAAAAAATAGTAAAGAATAAATTTTTACTTTTTGTTTCACACAATTAACCAATCAATTAAGTTAAACAAGAATTTTTCTGTTAATCTAATAATTTGAACCTAAATTAAAAATGTGCTGATAAACTATTTTGATTTTTTTCTATTGGTGGTGCAAATTTAGTAAGATCAATACCTTCAACAGCTATTTTATACTCGTCAATAGTTGGGGTTCTTCCCAAAATCGCTGAAAGAACAACAACTGGTGTTGATGCAAGCAGTGACTCACCTTTTTTTTCTTGGGAGTCTTCAACCACTCTTCCTTGAAATAGTCTAGTTGAAGTGGCTAACACTGTGTCACCCTTTGCTGCTTTTTCTTGGTTGCCCATGCAAAGATTACATCCTGGCCTTTCAAGGTAAAGAATATTTTCATATTCTAGACGAGCTGATTTCTTAGGATTTTTATCATCAAATTCAAAACCAGAATATTTTTGTAATATACTCCAGTCACCTTCATCCTTAAGTTCATCAATTATATTATAAGTTGGAGCTGCTAAAACTAAAGGTGCCTTAAACCTTACCTGACCCGAAGCTTTTTCAAGATTACGAAGCATTTGTGCGACAATTTTTACATCGCCTTTATGTACCATACAAGAGCCGACAAAACCTAAATCTACCTTTTTTTCAGCATTGTAATAAGAAATTGGTCTAATTGTATCATGTGTATATCTCTTTGACACGTCTGAATTATTAACATCTGGATCAGCAATCATTGGTTCATCTATTAAGTCTAGATCAACTTCTACTTCAGCTGAATACTTTGCATTTTTATCAGGTCTTAAGGCTGGTTTTTTACCAGATTTGATCTCTGAAATTCTTTTTTCAGCAATCCCTATTAACTTATTAAGCATTTTATTTTCGTTTTCCATTCCCTTGTCTATCATGACTTGAATTCTGTCCTTAGCAATTTCTAATGACTTAATTAATGTTGCATCTTCTGAAATACATATTGATGCCTTTGCCTTCATCTCAGCAGTCCAATCGGTAAACGTAAAAGCTTGGTCAGCAAGAAGAGTTCCAAGATGAACTTCGATAATTTTCCCTTGAAATACATTATCGCCAAACTGCTTAAGCATCTGGGCTTGTGTAGCGTGAACTACATCTCTGAAGTCCATATGATCGCCCATTTTACCCTTAAAAGTTACTTTCACTGACTCTGGTATTGGCATTGTTGCTTCACCAGTTGCTAAAGCTAAAGCAACAGTTCCAGAGTCTGCCCCGAATGCTACACCTTTTGACATTCTAGTATGAGAGTCACCACCAATAATAATTGACCAATCATCAACAGTTATATCATTCAATACTTTATGGATAACGTCAGTCATTGAATGATAAGAATCTTTTGGGTCACGCGCAGTAATAAGACCAAATTTATGCATAAATTTCATCAGTCTTGGAGTGTTTTCCTGAGCTTTAAAATCCCAAACTGAGGCTGTATGACAACCTGATTGATAAGCACCATCTACAGTCGGCGAAATTACAGTTGCTGCCATTGCCTCTAATTCTTGAGACGTCATTAAACCTGTAGTATCTTGTGATCCAACAATATTTACTTTAACCCTCACATCAGAGCCTGCGTGTAAAAGCACATCCTCTTCTACACCAACTGCATTTGCATTAAATATCTTTTCAACAGCTGTAAATCCTTGCCCTTCATTATAGATTTGTTTTGAAGGTGCAAAAGCAGACTTTAATTCAACATTTAGAACCTTACAGGCAAAACTCTGCAATTTTTTTCCGAAGACAATTGCATAGGATCCACCTGCTTTCATAAATTCTTGTTTTTGAGGTGAAAAGGAAGATGATAAATCAACTAATTCTTTCTCTCCTGTTTCATCAAAAAGTTTTTTCTTTTTTGTGTTAATTTTCAATACTGTACCAGTATCAACACTATATTTTTGTTCAAGAACCGGATTATCATCGTTGTTAATTATTGGATTACCATCTGAATCAAGTTTTTTTACCCAATTTTTTAGGTCTATACCTATTCCTCCTGTAACTCCTACAGTAGTTAAAAATATTGGAGAGATACCATTTGTACCAGCAACAATAGGTGCAATATTTACAAATGGCACATAGGGACTTGCTTGTTTTCCAGTCCATAAGGCAACATTATTAACACCAGACATTCGTGATGATCCAACACCCATAGTGCCCTTTTCTGCGATTAACATCACACGCTTATCAGGATGTTGCTTTTTTAATTCAGTAATTTCCAATTGGGCTTTTTCTGAAATCATACATTTACCATGTAACTCTCGATCAGATCTAGAGTGTGCTTGATTTCCAGGTGATAACAAATCCGTTGAAATATCACCCTCTGCGGCAACGTAAGTTACAACTTTTACCTCTTCTTCAATTTCTGGAAGTTTTGTAAAAAATTCAGCATTAGAATAACTTTTTAGAATGTCTTCAGCAATTTTGTTTCCATCTTTGTAAGCATTTTCTAATCTAGAAGTGTCCGCCTCATACAAAAAAACTTGGGTTTTTAAAACTTCTGCGGCATCTATTGCTAAAGATTTGTCATCGCTAAGTGCTAAATCAAGAAGAACTTCGATAGATGGACCACCTTTCATATGTGACAATAATTCAAAAGCAAATGATGGTTTTATTTCATCAACTTTAATATTTTCTAAAATTATCTCTTTTAGAAATTTAGATTTTTCAAGAGCAGCTGAGGTTGTTCCAGGTATAGTATTATAAATTAAGAAATTGATAGATTCCTTTCTGTAATTATTATTAGTATCTTTAATTTGTGAAATTATTTCTTTTAATAACTTACCATCTTCAATTGGCTTGGGCTTCAAACCTTCTTTTTTTCTAGTTTCTATTTCTGACAAATAATTGGTATATAAACTCATAATCTTTCCCACAAATTAAAAATATAATTAAGATGCTATAATAAATTCTTTGAATATTTTAGATAATTTACTTGTAAACTAAAATCATAACAACAAAATTTTGTGAATTATAATTATCTCTTGATAAAAAAAATAAATTGGAAATAATTAAATTATTAAAAGTAAAATTAATATACTTTCAAGCCTGGGGGAGGTTATGAAGTCCAAATTAGTACTTTTATCAATTGTATTTTCATTAATTTTTACTAACAGCATATTTGCTGACCAAAAGCAACTGGTTGGCGCAGATGCTGATTATGGTGAACATCTATTTGGTGAATGTGTTACTTGCCATAATTCAACTGGATTAGGACAAGGTATACCAAAAATAACTGGAATGAAGACGAATCAATTTATAACCAAAATTTTGGCTTACAAATCAAAAGAAAAAGAAAATGCAGTTATGCAAATGGTTGCAGAAAGACTTGGAGAAGAAGAAATAAACTCACTTGCTCTTTACCTAAGCAAGTTGAAATAAAAATAAAATTTTACTTAAGATGAAAAAACTATAACATTTATATTAGTTATTAACTTCTGGAGGAGGATTAAATGACAAAAATAAAAAGACGAACTTTTGTTGGGCTTGCAGCAGCCACAACAACGGCACTTTCAATGCCTTCAATTGCTTTTGGGGCACTGCCAAGAGTAGTTGTAATTGGCGGTGGAGCAGGTGGAGCGACCGCAGCAAAGTATATTGCTAAAGACTCAAAAGGAGCTATTGATGTTACTTTAGTTGAAGCATCAAAAAGATATTATACGTGTTTCTTCTCAAATCTTTATTTAGGAGACTTTAGGGCTTATGGTTCTATAGGTCATAATTATTACGGATTAGCAGTAAATCATGGTGTGAATATGGTTCATGAATGGGCTTTATCCGTTAATAATGCTGCAAAAAAGGTCAATCTAGGTTCTGGCGAAAGTATTTCATATGATAAACTCGTAATTTCGCCTGGAATTGATCTTAAGTTCGAAAGTGTAAACGGATATTCTGCAGAAGCGCAATCTAAAATGCCACACGCATGGAAATCTGGTACACAAGTTCAATTGTTAAAGAATCAGGTTAAAGGTATGAAGAAAGGTGGAACATTTGTAATGGTACCTCCACCAAACCCATATCGTTGCCCACCTGGACCTTATGAGAGAGTTTCAATGATTGCTCATCAATTTAAAAAATCTAATCCTACAGCTAAAATTGTAATTTTAGATCCTAAAAATAAGTTTTCTAAACAAGGCTTATTTATGGAAGGTTGGCAGAAGCATTATCCAGGGATGATTGAATGGATAAGCGCAGAAACTCATGGCGGTATCAAAAAAATTAATGCTGCAACCATGGAGTTTGAAACTGATTTAGACACTTTCAAAGCAGATGCAGCAAGTGTTGTTCCTGCTCAAAGAGCTGGACGTATAGCAATGAACGCTGGTGTAAACAAAGGTGATTGGTGTCCAATCGTTCCTGCATCTATGCAAGCTCAAGCTGATGAAAATATTTATGTTTTAGGTGACGCTTCAATTGCTAAGTCAATGCCTAAGTCTGGTTTCTCTGCTAACAGTCAAGCCAAAGTTGCTGCAAACCATATCAGAGGAAGTTTAACAGGTAGTAAAGTATTTACTCCGCGTTTTGCTAATACTTGTTGGTCACTTGTAGCAACCAATGATGGTATTAAAGTTGGAGCAAACTACAAAGCCACAGCAGAAAAAATTGATAAAACCAGTGGGTTTATTTCTAAGACTGGTGAAGACAGTAACTTAAGAAAAGCAACCTATGAAGAATCAATCGGATGGTACTCAGGAATTACATCCGACATGTTTTCATAATTTAAAAACCAACAGAAGGTAATCATTTCATAGGTTACCTTCTGTTATTTACATTCCAAGAACTTCAACAATTTCAGATTTTTTTGAATTTATAACTTTTTTTTCTGATATATATTTTTCTAAAAGTGAATATATAGGTGGCCCATTGACATCTGGATTAACTGATCCCCAGCCACCTACTATGTATTTTTTACTAGCCTCTAGAGGTTGATCTGTAGAAGCTATTCTTAAGTTACTTATTCTTTTTCCCATTTCATTTTTTGGACTACAAGTGTACTTAATTCCTCCAACTCGAACCATATCTCCTCCTTGTTGAAAAAAAGGATCAGGATTAAAAATATTGTCACAAACATCTTCAAGAATTTCTTTTATCATTTTCCCAGACATTTCTACTCTATAAACTTCAGGATAGTTCATTGCAGTTTGTGAATAAATATCATCAATTGTAATTTTTTGTCCTGGTAAAATTGTAGTTCCCCATCTAAATCCAGGACTTAAAGATATTTCTGCATCCCTCTCTTGAATAATAGAGTCACAAATAATGTCATCCCAACTCCCATTAAAATTACCTCTTCTATATAAAAGTGTTTCTGTTTCACCAACAATGCGATTGCACTCCTGTTCAAAAGGACCTCTTACTTTATTTATTAAATTTGAAATCTCTGGATCTGGTGGAATTACATCTGAAAAAATTGGAATTAAATTTGAAGATGTTTCTATAACTTTACCATTATTGACCTTTAAATCTATTCTACCTAAATATTTACCATGCGAACCAGATGATAAAAGAATAGTTCCATTTATTCTTATTGCTTTAGGTATAGCGTCATGTGTATGACCAGTTAAAATCACGTCTATACCCTCTATCATTGTTGCTAACTTTTGATCTACATCGAATCCGTTATGGGATAGAAGCACAACTATTTCTGCACCTCTTTTTCGTGCTTTATTAACATTTTTTTGTATAACCTCTGGCCTAATTCCAAAAGACCATCCTTTAACTAGATAACTTGGATTCGCAATAGGGGTATATGGAAAATGTTGACCTATAACGGCAATATTCACTCCACCTTTTTCAAAAAAAGCTGTACTTTCAAATACTGGTTCATCCCATTCAGTGTCAAATACATTTCCTCCTAAAAATGGATATTCCATCTTTTGTATTAATTCTTTAACTCTTTCTTTACCAAGAGTAAATTCCCAATGACCAACCATTGCTTCGGTTCCTATTGCTTTCATAAGTTCAACCATGTCTTCACCTTGAGTTTTTAGTGAAGTGTAAGAACCTTGCCAAGTATCGCCACCATCCAAAAGTAAAACCTTATCATCACCTCTGTCAGCACGAATTTTATTTATTAATGTAGAGGTATGGTCTAGACCTCCTAATTTACCATATTCCATGGCCAATGGAATATAATCAACCATAGTATGAGCGTATGCGAGTGGTGTTTTTGGCGAGATACCAAAATGTTTCAAGAATGCCTTTCCAACTAAGTGTGGAGGTATACCCTCGTATTTTCCTACTCCAAAATTTTCTGATGGTGGTCTAAAGTAAACAGGTTTTAACTGACCATGTAAATCTGTTAAATGTAATAGTGTAACTTGACCTTTTGTGTCAAACTCCAAAAGATCTTCAATTTTTAAATTTTGTTTTGCGGCAATAGAGTTCCAAGGTTTGGTTGCCAGCAACATAGCTGAAATAGATGCCAGTTGAATAAATTCACGTCTAGAACGCATGAACTTTCCCTTTGTTTACGATTTTTCGTCCTCAGGTGTTACGTCTATATCACGGGCTTTTCCAATAATTTTAGTTGGCGAAACACAATTTTTCATACATGGTTTACCATTTAAGTTTGAAATATCTGGTCTTGGATCTGGTAAAAGAAAACCTTCTACATTTGGCATCTTTATCTTGCCAATATTTTTATCATTCAATACAAAATCTTCTTCAATTATCTCGTTCATATTTAAAAGATAAGCAACGACACTATATGTTTCATCGTGTGTTAATGATTGAGCTACACCAAAAGGCATTGCGCGATATATATAATCATACATAGTTGATGCGTATGGCCAATAACTTCCGGTTGTTTTTACTGGATCATGAGTATCTAAACTGTCTTCGCCACCAACTAATTCTGGCCATCTATCAAGACCTTCGCCAAAATCTCCATGACAAGATGCGCATTGTTCTGCATATATTTCTTCACCGTCTATTGCATTACCGCTACCTATTGGTGCACCCACTCCGTCAGGTCTAACATCGATATCCCACCCAGCGATTTCAGTTTTAGTTGCAATTTTACCTAAATTAAATTTTCTTTCACTAGCATGAAGGATTATAGGTATAGCTATCATTATAAAAAATATTGTTAGTTTTCTAACCAAGTCGAACATTGTCTACTGTTCCATCTTTGTTAACTTTCCAAGTTGCAATGGAATTATTATGATAAATTGAATTAACACCTCTCAATTTTTGAAGTTCTTGAATAGTTGGTTGTACATAATTTGTTTCGTCAATAGCTCTTGATTGAACCAAAAGCTCTTGACCATTCCACTCAAATGGTAAGGTAAATCGGGCTAAGCTTTTACTCAATACAGGATCATGTAATTTTGCAGTTTCCCAGTTTTTTCCACCATCTAAAGAAACATCAACCCTTTTGATCTTACCTCTGCCAGACCATGCAAGCCCCCTTAATTGATGAACTCCTTTTTTAAAAATTGCCTTTTCTGGACTTGGAGAGGTAACTACAGATTTAGCATCCATAACCCAAGTGAACATTCTTGCTTTTCCGTCAGGTAGTAAATCTGTGTATTTTGAAGTCTCTTCTCTTGTCATATAAGGCATATCGCCAAATTCTAGCCTTCTTAACCACTTTACCCACATATTTCCTTCCCAACCTGGAACAACTAACCTAGCAGGATATCCCTGTTCAGATCTTAATGCCTCACCATTCATGGCCCACGCAATCATGCAGTCATCAAGAATTTTTTCAATAGGAATTGACCTTGTCATACCTGATGAATCGCTACCTTCTGCAAGGACCCACTTAGCTTTGGGTTTTAGACCAGTTTCAAGAATTAAATCTGATAATTTTACTCCAGTATATTGGACATTATGGACCATACCAAAAGTATATTGACAACCATTAAGTTGTGATCCTTTCCATTCCATGCCTCCATTAGCAGCACATTCTAAAAAATAAAATTTATTAGTTTGTGGAAATCTTTTCAAATCATCTAATGTGAAGATCATTTCTCTATCAACCAAACCATTAATCATTAGTCGATAATCTTTAGGGTTTATTATAGATACTCCACCATGATGTCTTTCAAAACATAAACCATTAGGTGTTATAATTCCTTCTAAATCTTGTATAGGAGTAAAATTAACAGAGGACTCAGTACTAGCTGTTAACCATTCTACATTTCTTCGAATAACATTTTTTTCAAATTCAGATGGCATTCCATAAGGATTAGCGTCAACCCCAGCTCCTAATTCAGCAGTCCACTCCGGAACATTAGGTGGTAAATTATTGGGGTTTGCTTCTTGAGAATTAACTACCTTTGTTGTAAGAGCGATAGCACCGAATGAGGCAGTACCTGCAAGCAATTCTCTGCGATTTATCTTTATTTTTTTCTTTTTGTTTTTTTTCAATGTAAAACCTTATTTAGGATACTGTCATTTTTCTGGACATTGTATATTTCTCACCATTATCATCAGTCCACTCGAAGTCAAAAGTTCCTGTTTCTTTTGCCTTATAAGGGAATGCAATATATGGATTTGTTGATATGGAAGGTTCTAAATTCATCACAAAAACCTGTTTGCCATTAAACTTGACTAAAAATTTGTTAATTATACGTTTTGGGATGTTTTTACCATTTTTATCTTTCATACGTCCACTATGCATTGGATGCCTAATAAGTGTTTTTATCTCTATTATTTCATCAACAGAGGCTTTTTTTGGTACTTTTCCTCTTGGTTTAATTTTAGACATAACGTATCTCTCCTTCTAACCGCCACAACCACCAATTGTTACTTTTACTTTTGATTTTGTCATGGCAAATTTACCATTATTATATTCTGCTAAAAGATAAACATTTTGTGTTTTAGATAATCTCATTCTAGTTGTTGCTGAGCATGCTCCCATATCTGTGCTAAAAGAAAATTTTGCTACATTAGGAGCTGGATTACCATCTGCTAATAAATAAACTGTTTTAACAAAATCATCATTAGTCATAGGACTATCAATATCAAAGCTAACTTTTACTTGATTTCCATTTTCAGCAATTTCAGGAACATCTAAAAATAAATCAATTTCTTCAACATTGTTTTTACTTATTTCTTTGATTCTTTTAAGAGCTAAGTTGGGTTTAGCTAATGCATAATTTGAAAATAATGCAGTACTTGCAACCCCGCCTAATAGATACATAATATTTCTTCTTGAAATCATAATCATTTTTTGACGTTTCATAGAAATCTCCAAAAAATTAATAGTTTAATAATTACTTATTATATTATATTAGTCACCAATTATTTCGTCAACTTGCCACCAAAACATTTCAGGACTTGTGTATCCTTCAAATCGACCCTGCTCATTATTATTTTTTATAAAAATAAATGTTGGGGTTATATTTGTTTTTTTTATTTTATGTTTAGAGTAATTCACAAAATCTTTCATTTCAATTCTTGAAAGAGGAAATTTATTAGCAATTTCAGTTTTGGGATATATTTTACCTATTTGCTTTTCCCATACCATACAAATTAAACATGTCTTATCAGTTATCATCAACAACAGAGAATTATCTTTCGCGTAACAAGAACTTACTGTTAAATTAAATACAAAAATAATAAAAATAATGAACTTAAAATACATTTTTATTAATTTATAGAACATTGTTTTACTATAATATATTTTTGGGATAATTAATAAATAAAGTTATGATTCAAAATCAATAAAACTATATCTATAAATCAATCCAATAAGTTGTCACAAATATTTTCTTAAAAAATTTTTCAAGTTGATCAAATTTTATTTCAAGAGTTTGATTATTTTCCAGTGGATGTGCAAAAATCCTTTTATAAGATTTAAGCTTTGTGTCTAAAAAAATAGTAACGTTATTTTTAACTCCATTAATCATGGCGAATGGAGAGACAGCTCCTGGTAATACACCTAAATTTTCCATTAATCTTTCTTTAGAACCAAAACTTAAACGACCCATGTTCATTTTTTCTGCAAGTAGCTTTAAGTCGATAACTGCATCTTGATGAGCTACAAATAATATATTTTTTTTCTTTTTATCTCTTAGATAAAGATTCTTTATATGACCATTTTCTTTATTATTACCAAAAAGTTTTTCTTGAATTAATTTAGATTCATTCACTGAAATCAATGGTTTATGGGTAAAGTGTTTATAAATGATTTTCCAATCATCTAATTGTTTTAATAGTTGATTAGATGATATTGGAAGTTTTAAGTGATGATCCATTTTAAGGTTTATCAACAATGAAATTTTTATATTTATCTAATTTTTTTGTTCTTCTGTAACATAATTCTTAAAATTTTCAAAAAATGCTCTTGAAAGCTTTTTAGCAGTGCTCAAAACCAATCTACTACCCAATTGAGCAATTTTTCCTTTAACATTACTTGTAGCGACATATTTCAAAATTGTTTCATTACCATCTTCTATCAACTCAACATCAGCACCGCCAGAAGCTGAGCCTGCCACACCTCCATCACCTTGACCAGTTAGCGAGTATCTTGAAGGACCTTTTGAAAGATCTAAGTTTATTTTACCTTTAAAGCCAGCTTTTATAGGGCCAATTTTTAAAATAACTTTAGCACTCAATGTGCCATCTTGACCTTCTATTAATTCTTCGCACCCAGGAATACAAGTCTGCAATATATGTAAGTCATTTAAAGATTTATAAACAAAATCTAATTTTGCAGGGATTCTTATTTCGTCATTCAATTCCATAGATTTACTTCTCTTTTTGAAATCCTTATATTAGGGTTTAAAAATTTAATCACACATGTAAACAATTAAGACTTATTTTACATAGCTTAAATGTAGATCAATTACCTAATTATTGTAAAATTCTTTAGCACATTAACTTACAAAATATCAAGCTAAGTGTTATTAAGATTTTAAGAATTTATTGATTGTATAGATCTAACATTGAAAACAATAATTACAATTAGTTATACTTGAACATTTTCATTTTTTTCATTGTGGATATATTCTCTGAAATTTTCAAAAAAAGTTTTAGATAATTTTTTAGCTGTGTTTAAAATTAAGCGACTTCCAAGTTGAGCAATCTTACCTGTTACAGAACTCTTAGCAACGTATTTTAAAATTGTCTCATTACCATCTGCAATTAGTTCGACATCAGCACCTCCTTTTGCAAAACCTGCCATGCCACCATCCCCTTCACCATTTAGCGAATACTTTTCAGGGCCATTTGATAAATCTAACACAATTTTCCCTTTAAAATTTGCTTTTATTGGTCCAATTTTTAAAACTACCCTAGCTGACAAAGAACCATCTGTATCTTCTAATAATTCTTCGCATCCTGGAATACATTTTTGTAAAACTTCAAGATCGTTCAAACAATTGTAAACGTATTCTAATTTTGCTGGTATTTTGACCTCATCATTAAGTTCCATTTTAAAATTTCTGCCTACACTTAATTAGGAATTGTGGTAGGGATACCCAGAATCAAACCGGGAAGCCTTTCGGCACTGGTTTTTGGGTTACCTGATTACAACTTATGTATAACCAATATAGTCAAGTAATTCTAGGTATTCCCACAATTATAGGTCAATTGTTATTCTGTATTGTAAACACAGTCAAGCCAGTTTATTTGATTTTTGTATCATTTATCGTCACACTTATTAAACAGTTATGGAGAATAACTTGACGGCACTCATCATTATAGCTTTAGCGATATTGATAATTACTTTAAATTTTCTATTTAATTGCTTTATTCACATTGGACTGTCACGTCATTTTGTTGATAAATAGGTGTCAATATACGAATGACACAACTAGATTTAACATTAAGAGGATTTCAAATATCCAATAAGTTTTGAGATTCAAGTTGTAAAGTGATTGTACTAAAATGCTTAAATTGAGTTTGTATTTTCGATATATAAGTAAATTCGATTTATGCTGTTTTATTAAACATTGATTAAAATGATTGCTGATTTAGCTTAATTTTTTAGCACCCCGTGTTTTCAGTACAAAAAAGCCGGATAAAAATTGTACTATATAACTCAAAACAATACCTTCCGACAATTATTTAATGAAAAAGCAAATATAGGAGTATGTAGTAATATGAAAACAACTAAATTTACACGTCGTCAAGTTTTAGTAACTGCTGCCTCGGGTTTGGCAGTATCAATGTTGACACCTAGTTTAGCTCGAGCAGGGAGTAAAACTTTGTCTGATGTGAAAGCGTCGGGAGTATTGCAAATAGGATGTGAAGCAACGTATCCGCCTTTTACTTTTCGGGACGCAGGTAAGATAGTGGGCTATGATGTGGACTTAGCAGCTTTGATGTGTTCTTCATTGGGAGTTAAGCCAGAATTTATTGACACGCAATGGTCAGGTGTAATTCCAGCGCTCTACGCTGGAAGGTTCGATGTGATTATGTCGTCTATGAGTTACCGTAAAGAGCGTTTAGAAAAAGTTGCTTTTTCTATTCCGTATGCTGAAGCAAGCCAAGCTATGCTTATTCGAGCAGATGATGCATCAAAAATTATGTCAGTGAAGGATCTTTCTGGGAAAGTACTTGGAGTTAAACTTGGATCACCTGGTGAAATGATGAAGCCAGCTCTTGAAAAAGAAATCGTAGCCGCCAAAGGAACTGGATTTTCTGACGTAAAAATTTATGATGATCATCCTTCTGCTTACCTTGCGCTCAGTCAAGGAACAGTTGATGGTGTGCTTAACACTCTGCCAACATTAGGAAAAGTGATGAAGGACCGTCCAGGTGCATACGCATTGGTACGCCCAGTCGGAAAGTTGAATTGGGCAGGGATAGCGGCGCGTAAAGAAGATACAGAAATTGTCAATTGGATGGATGCTGAACTGACAAGGCTGAAAGATAGCGGAGAGATTTACGAGTTGCAAGAAAAGTGGTTTGGGTTCAAAATGGAACTGTCCGACACAATTCCGTCGTTTGCGTGATTACTAGTTTAACTTACCTTGTCCCTTTAATAGCTTAGGGGACAAGGTTGAAAAGGTGTTTATATGACTATTGATTGGGGCATTATATTAAAAAGCATGCCACTCCTTGGTCATGGTGTAGTGGTAACGTTGCAAGTCTCAGCGCTAGCATCTGTCTTAGGTTTGGCGCTCGGTGTAGCTTTAGGTTTGTGCTCACTGTCGCATAGCAGGCCCCTTCGTTGGATTGTTGCAGGTTATGTTGATTTTATACGCGGTACACCGTTGCTGATTCAAATTTTTCTAGTTTTTTTTGCACTCCCTGCGCTTGGTATTCGATTTGATGAATTTTGGGCCGGTGTAGTTGCACTTTCTTTGAACTCTGCAGCATTCGTAGCAGAAGTTGTGCGTGGTGGCGTTGGGTCTATTGAGCGGGGCCAATCCGAAGCAGCCACTGCCGTAGGCATGCGACATAGACAAATCCTTGTATATATTTTACTTCCACAAGCTTATAGACAAATGGTTCCGCCACTTACAAACGAGCTAATAAGCTTAGTAAAAAATTCATCTTTGCTCTCAGTAATATCAGTTTATGAACTAACAAGAGCAGGTCAGGCGATAATCTCAGTGCACTTTGTGCCATTTGAGATTTATACTCTGCTGGCGCTGTATTATTATGTTCTTATTAAAGTATTAAGCTGGTTGTCGGGTCGACTTGAACAGAGGCTTCCAACATGGTAACTCCGGTAATCCAGGTGCAAGACCTTAACAAAAGCTTTGGGGATAATTCTGTGTTACGTAGTGTATCTATGGATGTAGCTACTGGTGAAACTGTTGTAATAATTGGAGCCTCTGGTTCAGGTAAGACCACCTTTCTACGCTGCCTGAATAGGTTGGAAGAGCCTAGCGCTGGTATTGTACGGTTAGATGGAAACCCAGTGGTGAATAGTGGTTCTGAAAAACAAATCGCAGACCAACGCAGTCAATTTGGCTTTGTTTTCCAAAGGTTCAATCTATTTCCGCATTTTTCTGCCCTCGATAATGTAGCTATCGGGCCTGAAAAGGTTCGTGGGATGTCTAAGTCGGATGCAAGAGCTCTCGCTGGAGCTGAACTTAAACGGGTTCATATGTCTGATCACGCAATGAAGCGTCCAGTACAACTATCTGGCGGGCAACAGCAAAGAGTAGCAATAGCACGAGCACTAGCAATGAAGCCTAGAGTTATGCTGTTTGATGAACCAACTTCGGCTCTGGATCCTGAATTGGTTCAAGAGGTACTAGATGTAATGAAAGAATTAGCAAACGGAGGTATGACTATGGTAGTAGTTACCCATGAAATGAATTTCGCGCGTGAAGTTGCAGACCGCGTAATTTATATGGAGAATGGAAGGATTGCTGAGGAGGGTCCACCAGAAATTCTGTTCAGAAAACCAAAATCGCCTGGTGCACAGCGGTTTCTTAGGCATTTAACCCATGAGTGAGGCTCTTGCAATACCAGATATGATCGTAGCAGGTGGCACTCTGCTTACCTCAGATCCCAGTAAACCTTACGTCCAAGAAGGTTGGGTAGTTATCGATAACGGCCGAATACAGTCAATTCAAGACGAAAAGCCGGACAGGATTAACCCGGCAACAAAAGTAATTGATGCGAAGGGGTTTGTCATTACACCTGGGTTCGTTAACGTCCACACCCATGCTATCCTTAGTATGGTTCGCGGAGTGGCAGAAGACATGGGGTTTGCGCCGGCTTATACCATTGGTGTGCCTCATGGACATGATCCAAACCCAGAAGAAGCATATGCTATGGCTCAGCTGGGCGGTTTAGAAGCACTCCTCTTCGGATCAACGATAATAAACGATAGCTTTACACACCAGAATATTGCACTTCCAGCGATGGCTGAAACGGGGATCAGAGCATGGGGCTGTGGAAGAATCCACGATGTTGATTTTACACGCGTACATCTCGGTGAGTGGACCTATAACACAGAAATAGGAGAGCAGACTCTCAGGGAAGCCTCGGAGCTGATTGAAGAAAACCACGATCCAATTAGTCTACGCACTGGGGTGGTCCTAGCACCTCACGCGCCAGACACTTGTTCGCCAGATCTATTGCGACAAGTACGTAATATGCGCGATGACAAAGGGTTGCGGATCAATACTCATGTTTCACAAAGTCAAGTTGAGGTTGACTTCATTCGAGAACGTGACAAGATGAGTCCACCTGAATTATTGGAAGATGTCGGACTTCTAGATGATCGTTTAATTGGTGCGCATTGTATACACGTCTCGAAAACAGATATAGAGCGTCTTGGACGCGCAGGCGCACATCTGGCTCATATAGCTAAGGGCAATCAAACACACGGTCATGTGGCGCCGACCAGTGCTCTGCGTCGCGCGGGTATGAATTTGACACTTTCAACCGACAACATGCATGCTGATATGGTGGAATTGATGAGATGGGCTTTAGCTTCGGGTCGTTTACAAGATGGTAAAATTACTAACGATTGGCAACCTGCCAATGTATTTGAGGCTGCTACAATTGGAGGTGCGCGGGCGCTTGGTCTGGAAGACGAGGTTGGTTCTTTAACAGTTGGTAAACGCGCTGATTTAGTAATGTTTGACTTTAGGCGCCCACATTTGAGACCGCTTACAAACGTATTGGGAACACTTGTACACACAGGACAGGGTCGAGACGTAGATACAGTCATTGTGGAAGGGGAAGTAGTTGTTTCTGGTGGAGAGCCACTGCGAGTGGACAAATCGGCTGTTCTAGAAGCTGCAGAAACTGCAGCCGCTGCGCTATGGCACCGAGCGCGATCAGAAGAGTTAGCGTTTTCTAAAAGTTAAATTTTAAGAATGTTGGTTGAATTCGAAATCACGAATAATCTTCTAAAATCCTTACCTACATAAATTTGTGAAGTTTGGTAGGGATACCCGGAATCGAACCGGGAAGCCTTGCGGCACTGGTTTTTGAGACCAGCGTGTTTACCTATTTCACCATATCCCCGCATTATTATATTTATTGACTTTTAATACATATAACAATGTTATTAAATTTAAAATATCAATATAATTTTTTTCATGTATAAGAAGCAACATGAAATTCTTAAATGTAAAAACTAAGATTAATCGTTTAATTGAAAAAGCAAAGCATAATGCTACGAAACCTGTAGCACAAAAAATTATTGGATTTATTTCTTTGATAGAATCAATAATTTTTCCTATACCAGTTGACCCATTGCTTGCTGGATTGACGTTAGCTGCCCCAAAAAAAGTATTTAAATTTGCATTATTTTGTACAGTTGGTTCTGTAATTGGGGGAGTTATTGGATGGTTTCTTGGATATTTTGTAGGACCCTCAATTGAGAATATACTATTGAATATACCTTGGTTTACTGAAGAAAAATTTAATGCAGTAAAATTAGCTTATAATGAAAATGGTATGCTTATAATTTTTTTAGGAGCATTTACCCCACTACCATTCAAAATCATAACTATTACAAGTGGCATGGCTGGAATAAACATAATTGGCTTTATATTAATGTCTCTTGTTGGTAGGGGTATAAGGTTTTTCATAGTTGCATATGTAACAAAATTTTTTGGCATGCCTGCTCTACAATTTTTTCAGAAACATCTTCTTTTATCTTCTAGCATTTTAGGAATAGCAATTATCATGATTTCGATTTATATTTTTTAAATGCTCATATATAATATTTTTAAAATTTCATTTCTTATATCCTCTTTAATGCTAATCTCAGCCTTTTATTTAGAATATTTTCATGGAGCTTTGCCATGCGATCTTTGTATAACACAAAGATGGTTTCATGGTGCAATCATTGCTTATAGTTTCATAATTATTTTTATTATTAACAAAACTATAATTTCTAAAAAACTTCTACTATTAGGTGGCGCTATTCTATGGCTTTCAAGCTCTTCAGCAGGATTATACCATTTTGGAATAGAGATGAATTTTTGGACAGGTCCTGATGGGTGTTCATCAAATATTGATTTTTCAAAAGATATACTTACATATTTACTTAACAAGTCTCCTTTGAAGTGTGACGAAGTAATGTTTGAAATATTTGGGTTATCTCTTGCTGGTTGGAACGCGCTAGTTTCATTTTCTATATTCTTATTAATTAATATTTTATTATTAAACAAAAGGTTAATGAAAATATGAACAAAAAATTAAACAAAAATCATATTGATTCTATTTTAAGAGTAGATCACGCTGGAGAAACTGCAGCTGCTAAAATATATGATGGTCAATTAGCAATATTAAAAAACACTCCTGTTGGTCCAACAATTCAACATATGAAAGACCAAGAACAAGAACATCTAGATACATTCAATAAACTACTATTTGAAAATGATACCAGACCCACGGCATTACTTCCACTCTGGAATATCATGGGCTTTGGCCTTGGAGTTGCCAGTGCTGTAATGGGAGAAAAAGCAGCTATGGCTTGTACTATTGCAGTAGAAGAAGTCATTGGGGAGCATTATGCGCAGCAAGCAGAAACCTTAAATGATGATCATAAAGAACTTAAATCAACATTAATGAAATTCAGAGATGATGAGTTAGATCATCTAGAAACAGGTGTAGAACATGATGGGAAAAACGCACCTGGTTATGGAATAATGAAAGCTATTGTTCAACTTGGCTGTAGGACTGCTATAAAGATTTCAGAAAAAATATAATTGAAAATAAACTTAACTTAACTTTCTAATTCAGTATCCCAATACAAAAAATCTCGCCAAGATTCATGTAAATAATTTGGAGGAAAATGTCTCCCATTTCTTTTTAGCAAATTAGTTGTTGGAGCTTCGGGTTTAATTATTGGAAACATATTTATTTCCTTGGCATTTTTACTTCCTTTTTTGAAATTACAAGGCCTACACGCAGCTACCACATTAGTCCAATTTGTTTTTCCACCCTTAGATCTAGGTATTACATGATCAAAAGTTAAATCATGTGACTGTTTAACTACGCCGCAATACTGACAAGAGAATTTATCTCTTAAAAAAACATTAAATCTTGTAAAAACAGGTGATTTTTGATTTTTTACATATTCTTTTAGAGAGATAACACTTGGCACTTTCATATAAAACCCTGGTGATCTTACAATTTCATCATACTCAGATACTATGTTTACCCTATCAAGAAAAACAGCTTTTATTGTATCCTGCCATGACCACAATGATAATGGGAAATAACTTAAGGGTTGATAGTCAGCATTTAAAACTAAAGTAGGAGAAAATGAAAAAGCAGTCATAAAAATTTATTGTTTAATACTAGTTTAATATTTATACCTTAAACAATATTAAAATTTAATTAAACAAAATTTTTTTTTATATGGATTAATTTAGTGATTTTAAAAATTCCATCCCTTTGCTTACTCCTTCGGGATCGATTCCATGACCAAGGTTTTTTCTAGATAAAGTCTGAACATTGAACCCAATGTTATTTAGGAGATTTTTTGATCTTTCTAATGATTGAAATGGTACAATTTCGTCTTCTTCTCCGTGAATAAGTAATATTGGGGTATCTGAAAAATTATGTTTACCATTTAAAATTTGATCATTTGCAGCCTCTATATTTTCCTCTCTCAATGCACCAGAATAACCAATAATTGCCCCAAGTTGTGTGTGATTAATTAATAAACACTGCATACTCATCATAGCACCTTGTGAAAACCCAATTAATATTACGTCTTTGAAAGTAAGATTTAATTTTTTTGCTTCATTTTTGATTAAATCAAGTAAATCTATTGACGCTTTGATAGCACCTTTTGGAATTTCCTCTATTGGGAACCATTGCCTACCTTGAGGAGACATTGCGCATTCATAAGGAGCATCTGGGGATATAAAAGCTGCATTTGGCAAAGCCATTCCAAAAGGATTGGCTAAGTCAATTAAATCTTTTCCATCTGCGCCATACCCATGAAGAAAAACTACTAACTTATTTGCATTTCCCCCAGCAGCTGGATTTTGTCTATAAATTTTATAATTATCCATTTTTACCTAAGATTATTGTTTTCAAACACATTACCAGACGCATTATATATGCTTCAAAAAAAATTGTTACTTAAATTTAAAAAATTAGAGTATAATACACACTCTTTGGGAGATATGTAAGAAAGATTTCTATGAATGAAATAATCAAAAATACAAATAAATTAGTGGATCCCTTCGGAAGAACGGTGGATTATTTAAGAGTATCTGTGACTGACAGGTGTGATTTCAGATGTACCTATTGTATGGCTGAAGATATGCAGTTCTTACCTAAAAAAGATATTTTAAGCCTTGAGGAAATTGAGGATGTCTGCAGGGTTTTTATGAAACTTGGAACAAGAAAAATAAGATTAACAGGTGGCGAACCTTTGGTAAGAAAAGGTATAATGCAAGTTATTAATAATCTTGGTAATGAAGTAGGAAGTTCTCTAGATGAATTAACAATTACAACAAACGGTAGCCAACTAGAAGCAAAAGCTGAAGAATTATATAATGCTGGAGTTAGACGAATTAACGTATCGTTAGACCATCTTGATCCAGAAAAGTTTAGAGAAATAACCAGATGGGGAGACTTAGAAAAAGTTAAAAAAGGACTTAAAAAAGCTCGCGAGATTGGTCTTAAAATTAAAATCAATACAGTTGCTATAAGTAATTTCAATGAGAATCATTTACCCGATATATTGACATGGTGTGGAGAAGAAAATTTTGACATGACAATAATTGAAGTAATGCCAATGGGCGATATAGGTGGTGATAAACGATATGGACAGTATCTACCTTTATCTCAGGTAAGAAAACAACTTGAAAGAAATTTCACACTAAAAGATATTCCAGAAAAAACAAGCGGGCCTGCAAGATATGTTTATGTAAAAGAAACTAACAACAAACTAGGATTTATTACCCCCTTAACTCATAACTTTTGTGAAAGTTGTAACAGAGTAAGGCTTACTTGCACTGGAATTCTTTATATGTGTCTTGGTCAAGATGATAACGCTGATTTAAAAACTGTATTAAGAGAAAAAGGTTTAAACGCGCTTGAAGATTCCATTAGAAAAGCAATTGAAAGAAAACCAAAAGGACATGATTTTGAAATTTCACGTCAGTCACCAAATATATCTGTGAATAGACATATGTCCTTGACAGGGGGATAACTCTAAGATGCCTTTATTTCTCTGGGGTTAATAAACACTATACTTAAAAATAAAAGTGATATGGGTATTGACGTATAAAATAACATTACTTCCCAACCGAGTGTATTATGTAAACTACCTGCTAAAAAAGATCCCGAGGCAACAAATATAAAGATAATGAAATCCGTAACACCCTGTACTTTAGCTCTTTCTTCAGGTAAAGCAGATTTTGCTATTATGTCACTTCCTCCTACATAAAGAAAATTCCAACCTAAACCACATAAAAACAGTGATATCCAGAAGTATTCAATGATTTGACCCTTAACACCAAAACAAATTGACATTATGTATAAGATAACTCCCATCATCATAACTTTACGACTACCCAAAAAATTAATAATTGATCCTGTAAAAAATGAAGGTGCAAACATAGCAATGACATGCCACTGAATTACAGTTGCACTTGCGCTATCTCCTAATTTACAAACATTTACAATCTGAAGGGGAGTTGCAGTCATAATAAAACTCATTAAAGAATATCCAACTGAAGCAGCTAAAATTGCTATAATGACAGTTCTGCGCATTAAAATTTTACTTAATGGTCTAATTGAAATTTTTATTAGCTTTGGTTTTTTTATTTTAACAAAGATTAAAATTACAAAATTGAATATTTGTATAAGAGCAGCACATAAATAAGTTGCTAAATATATATAATCCTGAAAAAAATCAAAAGAGTATTTGGAAATCTCTGGTCCTATTATAGCAGCGATTAGCCCTCCTGCTAAAACTAAGGATATAGCTTTACTTTTTAGTTTTATAGTGATGTTGTCAGCTGCAGCATAGCGATAAAACTGTTGATTTGCTTGAGAAAAACCTAATAAAATTGATCCAATTATAAATAAGGAAAAGACCTTATATAAAATTGAACAAGCTATTATCAAGCAACCAATTAAAGCTGCCAATGCCCCAATTAAGAACATTGGCCTTCTTCCTATTTTGCCCATTAATAATGAAACAGGTATAAGAGTTAAAGCTATTGTCAAAAATTGAAGTGACAATGGAAGTGTTGCATAAGATGGATCTGTTGCTAACACAGACCCAACTAAACCAGTATTAATCATGTTAATATTCGTGGTAGTAATAGATAAGCCTTGTGCAACTGAAAGAACTAAAATATTTCTTTTATCAATTTCCAACTACTTGTTGTCTTTATAAGTAGATAATATTAACTTCATTTAATAGTCATTCTTAATAAACAGTGATGAAGAAAGGTCTATAATGGATCCTGCCCCCGGAAATAAAAACCTTATTACAGATATTCTAGGAATTCAAGTTGGTCATGCTGAAGATAACAAAATTGGTACTGGTGTAACAGTCATAACTGGAGACAAACCTTTTTCAGCCGCTGTAGATGTAAGAGGGGGAGGGCCAGGTACCAGAGAAACAGATATGTTAAGTTTAGAAAACTCAATTGGACGTGCTGATGCAATTGTGCTTTCAGGTGGTTCTGCATTTGGGCTAGATGCTTGCTCAGAAGTTCAAGATTTGTTAAGACAAGATAATAAGGGGTATAAAGTAGGCAAGGCAGTTGTTCCTCTTGTTCCTGGAGCAGTAATTTTTGATCTAAATATAAATGACAATCCACACATAAACATTATCGGAGAACATTCCCCATGGAGAAAACTGGCTAATAAAGCATATAAATCAGCTAACACAGATTTTCTTTTAGGTTCTTTTGGAGCTGGATGTGGTGCAACAACTGCCACCCTTAAAGGAGGGCAAGGCTCAACATCCTGGACCCAAACTTTTTCCAATGGAGAAAAATATACAGTTGGAGCAATTGTAGTAAATAATGCTGTAGGAAATCCATTGCTTAATAATGGACCCCACTTCTTATCTGCTAACCTAGAATTTGGTAATGAATATGGTGGATATGGTGTTTCTAATGATCTTTATGATAATGTTTTAAGGGCAAAAAGGTTACCATCATCTATAGGTCAAACAGAAATTTTTAATGATATTTCAAGTAATACAGTTATTGGTGTGGTAGCTACGGATGCACCACTAACTCGTTCAAATTTAAAAAGATTGTCTATTATGGCACATGATGGCATAGCAAGATCATTAAGTCCTTCCCATACACCGATGGATGGAGACACAATTTTTTCAATAACAACATATCAGGATATCAAAGAACAAGTATTAGAAAATACAGATATACTAGCTTTAGGTGCTAGAGCAAGTGATTGCGTTGCTAGAGCTTGCAATAGAGCTATCTATGAAGCTGAATCAATTGGGGCCTCTAAACCTGGATGGAAAAACTTATTTTTGTAAAATTAATTTTTTAAGCTTTTTGATTCAAAGCCTCTGCTTTCTTCTTTAAACGCAAATAAAAAATCGATGCAAAAGGAATACTTACCAAATATGATAATACTAAGATAATAAAACCTTTTATTGGATTACTAATTATTGCGTTGCTCAAAATGGCTAAAATTATCAATAAAGGTATAACAAAAGATTTTGGAATTTGAAAAACTTTCCCAGAAAAAGTGGGTAAATTACTAACCATTGCAATCGAAATAAACCCAATCCAAAACCCAATTATATCAAATGATTTTAAATCGTGAAAAATTAAAAAATCATTTATAGCAATAGGAAACAACATTAAAAAAGCTGCAGCAGGCGTAGGAACTCCAGTAAAATAATTTTTAGCATAATTTGGTCTATCAGATAGTTCAGAGTTAAACCTTGCCAATCTAAGTGCAGAACAGATTACATATAAAACGATTATAATCCAAAAAAAATTCCCCTGTGGCTTTTCCATCCATAAATATATTGAAAATGCTGGAACAGCTCCAAAAACAACAAAATCAGAGAGAGAGTCAAGGTGCATACCAAATTCACTTGTAGATTTTAATAACCTTGCAACTCTCCCATCCAACATATCAAAAACAGACGCAATAATTATCATTATAATAACATTATCCCAATTATTGAAAATTGCCTGATACATAGCTTGCAATCCAAAAATTAAAGCACATACTGTAAGAAAATTTGGAAGCATCCAAATAACTGAAAAACGTCTGGGTCTTGATTGAAATGCTTTTTTGGCAAGTTTAATGCCTTTATTTTTCATCTGAATTTTCCTTTACAGACTTTGCATTTTTACTAAAATCACCAATTATTGTTTCGCCAGCTATCATTTTTTGTCCTTTCAAAACCATAATAGAGACCTCAGATGGAAAATAAATATCAACTCTACTTCCAAATCTAATTAGACCAAATATTTCCCCAGCTTTTAGTGAATTCCCAATATCAACATCACAAATAATTCTTCTAGCAACTAAGCCTGCAATTTGAACAAAAGCTATTCTTTTTCCATTTTCAGTATCCATATTAAGGATAAGCCTCTCGTTTTCATCTGATGCTTTATCTAAGCTTGCGTTTAAAAAAGAACCTGGAAAATATTTTTTATATGAAATTTGTCCTGTCATGGGTGATCGATTTACGTGAACATCAAATACATTCATAAAAACACATACTCTTGTCCAACTTCCCTTAGGCAAACCTATTTCTTCAGATGGGATTATATTTGAAATTTCTATTACTTTTCCATCTGCAGGTGAAATTATAAGATTATTTTTGTTTGAACCAGACAAAATTGGAGTAATTCTTCTAGGATTCCTAAAGAAATATACACACCATAGTGTCAACGTAATACCAACAAAATATAAAGGGCTCCAAATCCAACCTATGATGATAGTCAAAATGAAAAAAATTGCGATAAAAGGTATACCAGCCGGGTGTATTGGAGTTAAAATAGACGATTTGATAGAATCAAGAATGTTCATTTTTTTCCTGTAGATTTAATATGAAATAATTAAAATTAATATATTATAGCATGAATTCAAAAAAATGTTATAATATAAGAATATATTTCTTTATAGAATAAATTTAATGAAATAAGAATTGGGAATAAAATTGAGCAAAATAAGAGAGAAAAAACTAAATTCAATTAAATCCGAAATTGAGGAAATAAAAAATGTTTTAGTATCAAATAATAATTTAGAAATTTCTGCAGACAAGGATCCAGTCGATTTTAAAAGTAATTTGAATAATACTCTTACATTAACAAAAATTGTACCAAAAGAAGATGAGATTTATAATAATGATGCCTTAAATGAGATTAAAAATGAATTAAAATTATTAAAATCTACAATATCTAACCAAGAAAATTTACTTAGAGAAATATTGTTAAAAATTAAATAAAATTTTAATTTAAAAAAGTTGTTTTTTTATTAGTTTTTTAATTTATCTTATTAAATGAAGTGTAAGTGTTAAAAAAACT
Organism: uncultured SAR116 cluster alpha proteobacterium; assembly: GCA_902537945.1. Classification (GTDB taxonomy): domain Bacteria; phylum Pseudomonadota; class Alphaproteobacteria; order Puniceispirillales; family Marisalimonadaceae; genus Marisalimonas. The sequence continues at coordinate 232,703 of CACBDG010000001.1, read as the reverse complement.
GTTTCTTTTTTAGTTGTGTGATATATATTGAGTGCTAGTAATTAAGTTAGTGGAGGCTTAAATGCGTTTAATAAAAGACAATCTCTTACTATTAACATTGTGTGTGGTAGTTGGTATTGCAACGCTTGATTCCAAAGATGTTTTAGCAGGTGGAGATCCCTCAGTAAAGGATAGTAAAGTTAAAAAGTTTAAAAGTAACATCAAACAGCATGATCACAGTAAGCTTTACGTTGATAAACAAAAAAAATTATCTTCCCCCAATAAGAAAAATGAAATTAATAAATCTGATTCTTCCAAAAATTTAGAAAAAAGTGAAAATGTAGAAACAGCTGGATTTGCCGCTATTGAAGACGTTCCCTTGATTATAGATCTTTCATCAGTAACTGACTCAGATGGAATGGGTTCAGTAAGTGTACAATGGCAAATTTCAAATGATAATAAAAAATGGACGAATATTAGTGGTGCAACCAATCAATCATTCACCCCAAGAGAAATCCATGTTGGAAGCAGATTACGTGTTTCGATTTCTTACGTTGATGGTCAAGGCAATCTAGAACCACTTACTAGTCCGCCATCTACTCCTGTAAGAAATGTTAATGATAAACCTACTGGATCAGCAAGGCTAATTGGTTCTGCTGTCGAAGATAGTGCCTTAGTAGTAGATACCTCAAGTATAGCAGATGAGGATGGAATTGGTGGTTTTGATATTACATGGCAAAGGTCATCTTCAAAATCTTCTTGGGAAGCATATCCAGCTGGCCAAAATGAAGTGTTAAGACTAACACAAAGTCAAGTAGGATATTCGTACAGAGCAGTTGTTTCATATATTGATTCACATGGTACAAGAGAAGTTCTTTATACGAGCCCCTCAGAAACAATTGATAACTTAGATGATCCTGTGCAGGGAGAAGTCAGTATTATTGGTGAACCAAAAGAAGGTGTAACTCTCAGAGCTCTATCTGGTTCTCTCTCAGATGAAGATGGAATTGCCTCAATATCTATTAGCTGGGAAACATCAAAAGATGGTAGAAATTGGATTGGTTTGAACAGCCTTAGTGGACCTATTCTTCCTTTGACTCAAACATTGGTAGGTTCTCAAGTAAGAGCTAGAGTAGCAGTTGTTGATAATTTTGGTATAGAAACAAATTTATATAGTCAAGCTACTAGAACAGTTGAAAACGTAAATAACAAGCCATCAGGTAGAATCGTTATTAGAAGAGTTGGCCAATAGTAAAAAAAATATATATTTTATGGAGTATATTTCATGAAGCAGAAACCTGGTGCTGATAAAACACCGTGTAAGGTAATTTTTTTTGAAAATTATAAAGATAAGAAAATAAAGAGAGTTTCATCAACAATAGCAGCTATAATTGCAATAAAAATTGAACACCCATCAGATATTACTCCTGAGGATTTTTTTATTAATGAAATTGAAGCAATCGAAAAAATTGAGATGCTAGCTTTTGAAGATGCACTTGATAATAACTACGCAGGACTTACATCTCTGGATGCTCAAAATAGTGCGTTAAATGATGCTTAAATAAATTGCTTTAGTATTTTATTAAAAATTTAATTTTGAATTACTTTACTTAACTTATTTAGCAAATTTCCAAATTTGTGGTAATAGAAGAGCAGCTAAAATAAGCTTGTAGAAGTCACCAATTATGAAAGGTTGTAAACCATTTATAATGGCAAAATCAAAACCTTTTAGAATGCTTAATTGAAGTATACCGCAACAATAAATTACTAACATTCCAATTAACATTGCAAAGATAGATTTATGTAAAGTTTTTCCCCATCCTCTATCTGCAAATTCTCCTATTATGATTGAAGAAAATAAAAAGCCAAACAAAAAGCCACCTGTTGGTCCCAGTAAATATGGCAATCCTCCACCATAAGCAAATACTGGGATACCAATCATCCCTTGAAATAAATATAAACTCACTGCAGCAACAGATATATTTCTACCACATAACATTGATATCATAAGAACAGCTAAAGGTTGCAAAGTCATTGGAACCGGGTACAAGTCTACTTTAATTTTTGCAGATAATATTAATAAAAAACTACAAATAACAATAGTTACAAAAGTCGTGAGTTGGGAAAAATTTTCTTTAGTTTTCGTTTTTAAGACAAAACTCTCTAACCAACTTACTCTTGATATTTTGATGTCATTCATAACAAAATCCCTTTTAAAATAAAGATTAACTTATTAATATTAATATAATATGTGTATATATCATAAATAATTTTTTTATAAAAATTATATTTTATGGGGTTATAAAATGAATAATGTCGATGACATTCTTACACCTACAAGTATTTGGTTGAAACAAAAAAGACGAATTGCCCTGGCTACTGTAATATCAACATGGGGAAGCTCACCAAGGCCTGTAGGTGGACAAATGGCAATTGATGAAAATGGTGAGATAATAGGTTCTGTTTCTGGTGGCTGCATTGAAGGAGCAGTAATTTCTGAGGGTATTAATTCTATTCAAAACGGTAAATCAATAATAAAAGATTACGGTATCTCAAATAATATGGCTTGGGAGGTTGGATTAGCATGTGGTGGTGAACTAAAAGTACTTATCCAACCTTTAGATCTGGAAGATAATATTGTTTATTCAATAGTAAAGAGTATAGAAAAAAGAAAAACTGTTAAATTAAGAATTGATTGTGCAACTGGGAATAGGAAAATAGATAACACAATAGATAAACAGATAAGTTATTTTGATAAATCAAAGAATGAATTCATTCATATTATTGACCCTAAACCTAGATTATTTATTGTTGGAGCTGTACATATTGCCCAAGAACTTGTTAAATTAGCTAATGTGGCCGATTATGAAATAATATTGATTGATCCCAGAGAACATTTTGCAACGAAAGATAGGTTTCCAAACTGTAAAATAATTAATGAGTGGCCAGATGAAGCACTCTTAAATTTTGATCTAGACAAATCCTCACATCTAGTAACTCTTACTCATGACCCTAAAATTGATGACTTAGCCTTAATGTATTGTATAAAAAAGAATCTTGGATACGTAGGATCATTGGGTAGTAAAAAAACACACCATAAAAGATGTGAAAGATTAATTCAAAAAGGCTTCAAACAAAATGAATTAGCCAAAATTCATGGCCCAGTTGGCCTAAATATAAATGCAAAAACACCTTGTGAGATTGCTACATCAATATTAGCAGAGATAATATATTATAGACGATCTTATTATGACAAATAAAAAAAAAGATAATCAAGTAATTAAAAAAATTTTACTAGCCGCTGGTAGAAGTAACCGTTTTGGAAAGAAAAATAAACTTTCAGTAATTTTAAATGGCAAACCTATAATAAATAATATTTTAGACACATTATTAAAAATATTTGACCCTTCAGAATTAATAATAGTTGTAGGATATGAGCAAAAAACAATTAAAAATTTAATTAATAATGAAAAAATTAAAATTTTAGAAAATGTTAACTATAAAAGAGGTGTTGGAACTTCAATTTCATTAGCAATTAAAAATTTAGAAACAGATATTAAAGGAGCAATGATTATACCAGCAGATATGCCATACATAACTTCTATAGATCTAATTAATTTGCAAAAAAAGTTTTTCGAATACAACTGTGAAAAAGTTATTATACCTCAACATAATTCAAGAACTGGTAATCCTGTTATACTTCCAAGAATTTATTTTAACACTTTAAAAAGCCTCAAAGATGACTTTGGTGCAAAGTCACTAATTAGAGACAAAGATATAATTACTTTTAACACTGGTGTTGGAACAATTATTGACATTGACACAAGAGACGAGCTAGTAAACAAAAACAAACTTTTAATCTAAGATGCAGTCCTTGCAGCCTTTTTTCTCTCGTGTTCTTTTAAAAATTTCTTTCTAATCCTAAGACTACTTGGGGTTACTTCAATAAGCTCATCTTCGTTAATAAATTGCAATGCAAATTCTAAGGTAACATTTATAGGAGTTGTTAATAAAACAGCATCATCACTACCTGAAGCCCTAACATTTGTAAGTTGTTTACCTTTGAGAGGATTTACAACAAGATCATTATTTCTGCTATGTATACCAATTATCATCCCCTCATAAACTTCAACACCATTTTTTATTATCATTTTACCTCTTTCTTGAAGATTAAATAAAGCATATGGAAGAGCTTTTCCTTGACCAATTGAAATTAAAGCTCCATTTCTTCTTCCAGTCTTTAACCCTTCTATAATAGGTCTATACTTGTCAAAAGTATGATACATAAGACCTGAACCTGAGGTAAACGTCAAAAATTCTGTTCTAAAACCTATTAAGCCTCTACTAGCAATGCTATAATCCATGCGCACTCTTCCATTGCTGTCAGGTACCATATCCATTAATTGGGCTTTTCTTTCACCCAATTTTTCCATTATTTTGCCCTGATGAATTTCTTCTATGTCGATGGTTAAGTTTTCAAATGGTTCACTTTTTAAGTTGTCTATAATTTTTGTAATAACCTCTGGAGAAGAAACACCCAATTCAAAACCTTCTCTTCGCATATTTTCAATGAGAATTGATAAATGGAGTTCACCACGACCAGAAATTCTAAATTTATCTGGATTGTCTGTGTCTTCAACTCTAAGAGCAACATTGGTTTTTAATTCTTGATGCAATCGTTCACGAATTGATCTACTTGTAACTAATTTTCCTTCTTGGCCAGCAAATGGACTATCATTTACTTGTATCATCATACTAATTGTAGGCTCATCAACTGAAAGTTTTTCCAATGCTTCAAATTTTCCAATCTCACAAATAGTATCTGAAATTTTTAAGTCACCAAGGCCACTTATTGCTACTATGTCTCCTGCATTAGCTTCATCAACTTCTTTCTGTTCTAAGCCATGAAAATTCATTATTTGTAAAATTTTTCCCTGGCGCATATTACCATTTTCATCTCCAACAGAAACATTTTGACCTTTTTTTATTTGTCCTCTTCTAATTCTTCCAGTTCCAATCAAACCAACATAATTAGAGTAACTCAAAGCAGATATTTGTATTTGAAGATTTCCATTTGGATCTACGTTGGGGTAAGGGACGTTATTTATAATTGTATCAAAAATTACATCCATATTATTTTTTTTATCTATCAAATCATTAGTTGCCCAACCTTGAATTGCAGAAGTGTAAACAATAGGAAAATCAAGTTGATTTTCATCTGCGCCTAATTTATCAAAAAGATCAAATGTTTGATTTAATACCCAATCTGGTCTAGCACCGTCTCTATCAATTTTATTTATTACCACTATAGGACAAAGACCTGCTTCGAGGGCCTTTTTAGTTACAAAACTCGTTTGTGGCATAGGACCCTCTACAGCGTCGACTAATAATAACACGGAGTCTACCATTGAGAGCACTCTTTCGACCTCTCCTCCAAAGTCTGCATGTCCTGGGGTATCTACAATATTAATCCTCCAATCTTTCCATCTTAATCCTGTGTTTTTGGATAAAATAGTAATACCACGTTCTTTTTCTAAATCATTTGAGTCCATTACTCTTTCAACTAATTCTGTATGCGCAGCAAACGTACCTGATTGTTGCAATAGAGTATCAACCAAAGTTGTTTTGCCATGATCCACGTGTGCAACTATTGCTATATTTCTAATTAATTTTATTTTTTCTTCAGCAGAATTATTTTTTTTCATTTTTTATCTTCAATTTTTAAACGATATTATAAAATGATGCTTATATAGCTTTTTATTAAGTCTTTTGTCACTAAATAAAAAACAAAGATTTGAAAATTTTATTTAAATTATAAAATTTCTTCTTGCTTCACTTGAGACATTGGATTTATTTTTTCAAATTTCAATGCTAATGCCAGTAATGGTGGAACCATAAGCAAAGTTAAAACAGCAGAAGTAGATAAACCGCCAAAAACTACTATACCTATACCTCTATACAATTCTGATCCAGAACCTGGGAAAACTACAAGCGGTATCAATCCAAACAGACTTGTTAAAGTTGACATAAAGATCGGTCTTATCCTATTCCTAGTAGCCTCTGTAATAGCATCAGAAATCTTCTTGGTTTCGTGTCTTAAATGCCAAAGAGTTTGTTCTACCATTAAAATAGAATTGTTAACAACAATTCCAGTTAAAATTATAAAACCTAACATAGTTAGCATATCCATTGATTGAGCACTAAATTGATTTAAAATTACTAGCCCCAATACTCCTCCTGCGCCAGCTATTGGAACAGTTATAACTATAACAAAAGGAAGTATAAACGATTTCATTAAAACAGTTAGTAATAAAAAAATAACAACAAATGCAATCATTACATTATTTTTCATTGACATCCATGTGCGTTCTAATTCACTAGCTGCACCAGATAAATTAATTGAAATATTATTAGGTATTTCTTTCACTAAAGGTTTAATGACTAAAGTTTGTAATTTTAAAACAGCATTTTCTAAAGAAACACTTTCATGTGGTCGAAGTTGTAGAGTTATTACTCTTTTTCCAAATAATCTTTTAATCTGTTCAGGAGCCCCAATCAAATTAATATCAGCAACTTGCGACAATCTTACTAATTCACCAGTTTGAAGGATTAAAGGTAAATTTTTTAGATCATCAATTTTATTTGTCTCAGCCTTATTAGAGGTTAAAACTAGTTCTATTAACCTACCTTCAAAAGGTATCTCAATAACCCTAATCCCATCATTATAAACATCCAAAGTTTGCGCTAACTCTCTAGCCGATATTCCAACATCAGCTAACCTTTCAGTAATTGGTCTTATTATAACCTGTGGAGACCCTGTTCCCATTTGAGGTACTGCCCGTACTTGATGTCCATTTTTTTGAGGAAACTCACTTTTAATATTGATTAAAATTTTCTGTGCAATAGGTTGAATCAAATCCAAAGAAGGTCCTGTAATTTCTAATTTTATCACTCTTGATCCACCAACAGATCTTCCAAATAATGAAGCTTGTTGAGCAAAAGCTCTTGCTCCTGGTTGAGTTCTAATTGGTTTTGTCAATACAGGTAAAATTTCTCTCACTCTTTGTGGATTTTCAGCAGCAGCTCCTGCAAATGCCCCGCCAGAGTAAGCTATGAAGAAGAAACGTGCAATCTTTGGTTTGTCATTAGGGTCGTCGATTTCTGCTTCCCAAAGTGGTTTTGCTGCTCTTTCCATTGCTTTAGATATTTCAAGAGTTGCTTCTTTATTATAACCTGGTGGGACTGATATACGCGCAAAGACAAAGTTTCTATTACCATCTGGTAAGTAATCAAGTGGAGGAAGAAGAGATATTATTATTATTATAGAGGTTACTATTAATCCAAAAACAACTACCAAACCAGCTTTTATGGAGCTAGTTGACCAAGAAGCATATTTCAGTATTACTGAAGCAAATTTACTTGCGAAATTATCTATATATTTAATAGAAAATTTTTTAGATTGTTTTTTAGAGGAATCACTTAATATTCTTGCAGAAACTGAAGGTATTAATGTTATAGAAATTAATACTGAAATTAAAACTGATACCGAGATTGCTATGCCAATATCTCTAAATAATTGTCCAATTGGTAAATTTAATAATAAAATTGGAATAAACACCACAACAGTAGTAAGAGCTGATCCTAATATAGGAGCCCAAACTTGTCTTGAACCATTGTAAGATGCTAAAGTGGAAGACATCCCGGCCTGTTTCAATCTAAAGATATTCTCTTGACTTACTATTGAAGCATCAACAACCATTCCTACTACAAATGCTAATCCAGCAAGTGAAATAACATTTACAGATAGACCTAACCACGAAATTACTACAAAGGTTCCAATGATCGAAATAGGAATAGCCAACATTATTATAAATGTGGGCCTGAAATTTCTTAAGAAAAGCATCAACATACAAACAGCCAAAATTCCACCAATTATAATATTTTGTTGAACCAGTTTAATAGCTGCATTAATATATACGGTTTCGTCATAAACAATTTTTAGGTCAAGTCCATTTTTTGCAAGAATACCTTTATTTAGTTTTTCAACTTCTGCTTTTAAATTTTCAATTATTTTTACTACATTTGAGTTTGCTTCTCTAATAACTCTAAAAGTAATAGCATCTTGTCCATTCATTCTTCTGAAACTAGTTGGTTTTTTGTAAGACATATAAATTTTTGCTACATCTTTAAGTCTAATGTTTACTGGAATGCCATCTGATCCAATCTCAGATCTCAAAATAATGTTTTTAGCACTTGAAGGTGTATATGATATAGCTTCTGCTCTTACAGAATATGTTCTTTTTCCTTCAATTATTTCACCCACAGTCACTTGCGCAGAACTAGCTTTTAACGCATTCAAAACTGTTGGAATTGAAATTGAATATTTGGATAATTTTTGAATATCTAATGAAACCTTTAACTCTTTTCTTTGTCCCCCACGAGATGATATCTCTGAGATACCTTCAATTTTAGACAATTTTTCAATTATTTCATATTCAACAAAGTCACCTAATCTCCATAAATCTTTTATTTTAGATTCTGGTAATTTAATCATTGCTAGATAAGAGATTGGGCTATCCTCTGAATTAGAGGTTCTAACAGTGGGTCGTTTTGCATCAAGGGGCAAACCATCAATTGAGGAGACTTTATTAAGAAGCTTAACAAGTGCTACATCCATATCTTGGCCAAGAGAATATGTAAGTGTTACTTTTGCTGATCCAAAGCGACTATCTGATTCAACGTTTTCAACACCTATAAGTGAACTAACTGCTAATTCAACTCTAGTAACTACTTCCCTTTCTACGTCTTTTGGTGATGCACCGGGCCATAAAACTCTCACTTGTAAAATGGGTTTATCTATATCAGGTGTCATTTGTATTGGTATTTTTTGTAAAGAAATAAAACCAAAAGCAAAAATTAAAATTACCATTGCAACAATGGCTATAGGCTGTTTAATTGCAAATTTGATTAAGTTATCCATATCATGTAGCTAAATCTAAAATTGTTTTTTCTATCTTTTTATTTTAACTTCTTGGTTGGGTCTTAAATTTTCGTTTCCCTTTGTAACGACTAATTGTCCCTCTTCCACCCCTTTTAAAATCTCTATTTTATCTCCAACAGACACCCCAGTTTCAATAAACTTTTTTTGTGCTAAACCTTTATCAACTACATATACAATTTTTTTATTACCAATAGGTATTAACGCGTCTTTTGGTATAAGTAGTCTTGGAATTTTATCTCCAACTGAAATATATAATGTAAATCTAGTACCAGATGCGTTTAGGTTATTTGGCAAGATGTCATTTAAACTAATTCGTATTTTCCTTGTTCCAGTTCTTATATTTTCAAGATTAACAATACCTCTAACTTTTCCTAAAAAGATTTGATTATCTTTTAATATATCAACATTTGATCCAAGTTTAACCTTAGAGACCAAATCAGATCTTAAATCAGTTTCTATTTCATATGATTTATTGTTAAGGATAGATGCTAAAACTTTTCCTTTGGATGCCAAAGCTCCAACTTGTACATCTATATTGACAATATTTCCATTAACTGGTGATAAGACCTTAGAGAAACTTAAATTTTCTGTATTTTCTCTGAGTAAGATTTCAAGTCTTTTAATATTATATTTTCTTTGAGTAATTTGTTGTTGATTTTCAAGAAGTAAAATATTAATCCCATCTAAGTTATCTTGAGTAATTATATTTTGTTTTTTTAAATTTTTAGCATTTTCAACCTTTGAAAGTCTTAATGATAGTTTTTTTTCTAAAATATCAAGTATCTGTCTTTCATATTTCATTTCAGCATAAATTTGTTCAATATTTCTCAAAATATCTTTTGAATCAAGAGTGAATAAAACATCATTTTTCTTAACATTATCCCCAATGTTGAAGTGAATTTTTAAAATTTCTTGATTAATCTTAGACGAAATAATAGTTGGATTAGTAGCTACTAATATACCTATAGATTCAGTTTTTTCTGCTTGATCAAAATATTGAACTTTATTTACATTAACTAAAGATACTCTTTTACCCTTGTTCTTTAAAGAAGATTGAGCAAATAAAGGAAATGAAATAAAAATTGATAGATTAACTAATATAGCAAATAAAATTTTCATTTTTTCCATATATAAAAACAAAATATTATTCTAAAATTTGGGGGCCAGAAACTTGTAGTTTTTTCCCATGATCGTTATCACAAAATTTTTGGAAATTATTGATAAATAATTTAGCTAATTCCTTCGCCTTTATTTCCCATTCAACATTTGTATTCCAAGATTTTCTTGGATCAATTACATTTGGCGAAATACTCTTTAAACTTTTAGGGATTGCTAAGTTAAAATAAGGTATAACTTCAGTTTCTATGTTATTTAATTCATCATTTAATATAGCATCTATGATTAATCTTGTATCCTTCAAAGAAATTCTATCACCTTTACCATTCCAACCTGTATTAACTAAAAAAACTTTTGAATTTGAAGCTTTCATTTTTTTGGACAAAACATTTGAATATTTTGTTGGATGTAACATTAAAAAAGCCGCTCCATAACATGCTGAAAAAGCAGGCTGAGGTTCCGTCACACCTCTTTCTGTACCAGCTAATTTTGCTGTAAATCCTGATAGAAAATGATATTCAGCTTGATCATATGATAATTTTGATACTGGTGGAAGAACTCCAAAAGCATCAGCCGTTAAAAAAATAATTTTAGAGGCATGTTTCCCTTTTGAGATAGGCTTAACAATATTTTCAATGTGATGAATTGGGTATGAAACTCTAGTGTTTTGAGTAACCGAAGTATCATTGTAATCAACAATCCCATTTTCGTTAACAGTAACGTTTTCAAGAAGAGCGTCCCTTCTAACTGCTTTAAAAATATCTGGTTCTTTATCTTTATCAAGGTTGATAGTTTTTGCATAACAACCACCTTCAAAATTAAATACACCCTCATTATCCCAGCCATGTTCATCATCACCAATTAATTGCCTCTTTGGGTCTGTAGATAAAGTTGTTTTTCCTGTGCCTGAGAGACCAAAAAATAATGCCACAGACCCGTCACGACCTTTATTAGCAGAACAATGCATTGATGCTATATTTTTTTGTGGTAAAAGATAATTCATCACAGAAAACATTCCCTTTTTCATTTCACCGCCGTACCAAGTACCACCTATTATCTGAATTTTTTCGGTTAAATTAAAAGCTATGAATGTTTCAGAATTTAAACCTTGTTCTTTAAAGTTTTTATTAATTGATTTAGACCCATTTAAAACGTGAAAATCTGGTTCAAAATCTTTGAGTTCTTCTTCAGATGGTCTGATAAACATGTTTTTTACAAAATGCGCTTGCCAAGCAACTTCCATCACAAATCTTACTCTAAGGCAACTTTCATTATTAGCTCCACACAATGCATCAACTACATACAGTTTTTTATTTGAAAGCTGTTTACTAACTATATCGTATAGATCTTTCCATATTTTTTTATCAATTGGTTTATTATCATTTTTAGAAGTTTCTGAAGTCCACCATAAATTATCTTTAGTTGTTTCATCTTTTAAAATATACTTATCTTTTGGGGATCTGCCAGTATAAATGCCCGTCATTACATTAACAGCTCCAAATTCAGTATTCTGCACTTTTTCAAAACCTGTTAATCTTTTAGAATTTTCTTCATCATAAAGAAGATCATAAGATGGATTATAAACTATTTCAGAAATATTATTTATTCCAATGTCAGATAATTGTTTTTGCACTTTTGTATTCATAAAATTCTCAAAATTTAATTATGCGTGTAAATTAATGTTTAGTATTTTTGATTAAAGTTCAAGTTAATTATAATTAATAAAGTTATATTAAAAAAATCAAAAAAATGATGTAAATTATTAGTTTTTTCTAATATATTAGCCATATACTATTTTACTATTTGATTTCAAGGTTTTATTCTTATTATATTAAAAATATTTTATAAATAGATGAAAAAGCATTTAACTATAATTGGTGGAGGATTTTCTTCTTGGATAGCTGCAAGTGTTTTTGCTAACAGCGGTTACTCCATAGATATCTTTGAAGGAAGAAACGAAAGTTTTGGATCCCAACAGATTACTCCCAATGGCTGGGAAGCTTTATCAAATCTTATAGAATTCAAAAATATTCAAAAATATTTGGAACCATTTTATAATATTTACATAAAAAAATTAAATTCAAAAAATAATTTAGAACTTTTATACCATCATAACTTATTACAACATAATTACAATTATGGTTCTATTGAAAGAAAAAGAATAATTAGTTTTTTCAAAAATCATGCCCTTAAAAACAATACTATAAAAATACATAATTCAAATGTGACAAACATAATTTCTAGTAATAATTGTAAAGAATTAATTGACGATGAAGGCAACATATACAAAGCTAGTTTAATGATTGGTTCTGATGGTATTGAAGGAGTTAGTAGAAAGTTTGTAGTTGGAACAAATAGTTATACGAAAAAGAAAAAAATTTTTAGAGCAGTCTCATTTAATAACAGTGCCTACAATTTATCAAAAACAATTTTACAGGTTTTAATTCATGAAAATGGTTATTATGTAATTTATCCCACAATTATTAATAATAAAAAAACAACAAATTATATTTTTGTTCCACAAAATAATGAGACTAAACCTCCAATCTTAAAGAATAAGATTTTGAATTATCTTATTCCTGAAAATTTAGATTGGAGAATTACATATGCCTCATTTAATGATGGAGAAAAAACTTCAATTTATAAGAACGGATTATTTCTATTTGGAGATGCTGCTTTTGCAATCCCTCCACATACTGCCCAAGCAGGCAATCAAATATTAGAAGATGCTGTTTACATCAAGAAATTATTGAACGAAAATTATGACTTTTATGAAATTGTAAGTATGTTTGTTAAAGAAAAATATACAAAAAAAGATATGTTGGCTAAAAATTCAAAAATGGTTGGTGAGATACTTAATGCAAAAAATATTGCAAAATATTTTAGAGATTATAGCTTGAAGTTAAATGGGAATAATTTATTGAATAAAATTTTGAGTCCTATTTGGACAACAGAGAGTTATGAATAAAATTTTAATCTTTATAATAACAATTATAGGTGTATCAATGACTTCTAACGTTGAAGCAGATGTTTATCAATTTAGTTTTAATTCAATAGATGGAAAAAACATTAATTTGAATGATTTCAAAGGCAGACCTATTTTCATTGTTAATACAGCTTCGCTTTGCGGCTTTACTTATCAATACAGCGATTTAGAATCTCTTCATCAGAAATATAAGAAAGATGGACTAATTGTTCTTGGTATACCTTCTAATAATTTTGGAAATCAAGAGTTATCATCAAATCAAAAGGTCAAAGAATTTTGTACCATAAATTTTGACGTTTCTTTTTTGCTTACTGAAATTACTGATATAAAAGGGGAGAAAGGACACCCCTTTTTTAAATGGATAAAAAAAGAAGCTGGATTTTTAGCTTTTCCAAAATGGAATTTCTATAAATATCTTATTAATAAAGAAGGTTTATTAGTAAAATGGTTTGCCAGTACAACACAGCCAAGTTCGAATAAAATTACAAAAGAAATTGATAAAGTAATATTACAATAAAAAAACCATCTTTCGATGGTTTTTTTTGAATTGATTTGTAGAATTTATTCTCTGTTTCCTAAAAAAGCTAATAAAAACTGAAACATTAAGATAAAATCTAAGTATAAAGTTAAAGCACCTAATACAGACTTTTTTCCAGCTACTTCATTATTATCACCAGCTAAATACATATTTTTAATTTTTTGGGTATCATAAGCAGTTAAGCCAGCAAATATTAATACTCCGACAATAGATATCATAAAATCTAATTGTGTTGAGGCCATAAAAATATTGACTATCTGCGCTATTATTAGTCCAAACACACCCATCATAAGGAATGAACCTAATCCAGAAAGAGATTTTTTAGTCGTATAACCATAGATAGACAATGCTGCAAAAGCCGCAGCTGTAACAAAGAAAGCTTTAACTACTGACGCACCAGTATAAATTAGCAACAATGATGATAATGATAGACCCATTAGACCAGCATAAATATAAAATAAATTCCTAGCCTTTTCAGCAGAAATACTATTTAACTTTGCTGAAATGTAGAATACCATCCCTAAAGGTGCTAACATAACAACCCACTTCAGTGGACTTAAGAAAAATAATTCACCAATGGGTGTTAATGCACCATTTGAAATGGCAAGAAAATTTAATCCCATAGCCATTAATCCTGTCAAAGCTAGGGCAGTTGTCATATGATTATAAACACCAAGCATATATGATCTTAGTCCCAAATCAATTTGGGTAGCTTGAGCATTTGAGCTTGACATAAAACGATTATCATTCATGAAAATATTATCCTTTTAAATAATTAATTTAAGTTATTTATAATGTAATACTTAATGTGACCTAAAGCAATAGTTTGACAAAAATTTAATATTTTAAAAATTATGAATTGGCACAAGCTTATTAATTTGTGATTTTCTTATTTTTTCACTATTTGACTTTAACTGTCCACAAGCAGCATAAATATCTTGTCCCCTTGGCTTTCTTATTGGAGAGGCAAATCCTGCACACATCAAAATTTTTGCAAAGTTATCAATTTTTTTCTGAGTTGATGCCTCAAAAAAAGAACCTGGCCAAGGATTGAAAGGAATTAAATTAATTTTTGATGGAATGCCACGTATTAACTTTATCAAATTAATGGCATCTTCTGAATTGTCGTTCACATCTTTTAACATTACATATTCCCATGTAATTCTTCTGGAATTAGATAATTTAGGATAATTTTTACAAGAGTTTATCAAATTTTCTAAATTATACTTTTTATTAATTGGAACCAATTTGTTTCTCAATTCATCATTAACTGCATGTAGCGAGATAGCTAAATTAACACCTAGGTCAATTCCAGTTTTTTCAATGTTTGGAATAATTCCTGATGTTGATAAAGTAATTCTTCTTCTTGAAATAGCAATACCATCTTCAGACATCATAATCTTAATTGCTTTACAAACTTGATCATAATTAAGTAATGGTTCACCCATACCCATCATAACAATATTAGTTACTTTTCTATTATTTTTTCCAGAGGGCCAATCATTTAAATGGTCCATAACAATCATCAACTGTCCAACAATTTCACCAGAAGTAAGATTTCTTACTAGTGTTTGTGTTCCAGTGTGACAAAATGAACAGTTTAGAGTACAGCCGACTTGGCTAGACAAACAAACTGTTCCTCTATCATCTTGTGGTATGTAAACAGTTTCAACCTCAGAATTATCATTTAATTTTAATAACCATTTTATTGTACCATCTTTACTTTTCTGCATTTCGGATATTTCTGGTCTTGAAATAAAAGAAATATTATTAAAGAATTCTCTAGATATTTTTGATACATTATTCATATTTTCAAAAGATTTAAGTCCAAAACAATACATCCAACTCCAAATTTGAGATGCTCTAAATTTTGGAATATTATTATCTCTGCAAAAATCTTGTAATTCATCAAAACTAAAATCTAAAAGATCTTGTTTAATCATTTTAACTTTCTCAGTTTATTGTTTTTAATTAAGAACAACTTTTGTCAATTAATCGAAGTGCTTTTGTAAAACCCGACAATGAATAAGTATCAGTAATTTTATTGCCAGGAGTTGAAGTACCAGTAACAAATAATTTTTGTCCCTTCCTCATAGATTGAACTAAGTATCTGTCAATTTTTGAACTTTCTGACCAAGCCCTGTCATCAACTGGAAATAATTTTGTTTTCTTTCCATCAATGTCAAAAATTACATCTTTATTTTTTTTAAAATTAAATCCAGCTTTAATAGACACTTCATGATGTGTTCCATTTTTAATATTTGTAACAAAAACGTAGGGTTTCCCTCTATTATTTTTTTTAAATTTACCTTCAGTTTTTATTGGTTCAGAAGTTATAAAACAAGTTTTAATTTTATCTGATTTAGTTGAATAGGCTTTCCAATATTTTTCAGTTCCCAACAATTTTGTTTCACTTAAAGCTGGGTTTATAAAAAAAAATAATAGAGATATAAAAATAAAATATTTGTAAAAATTAATAATCATTATCTCAAATCTCTTTAATATAATCACAATTAATGCAAATCTATGACCATATTGATTTATTGTTAAAGAAATAAATAGTTATTCTTAGTAAACTTATTATTCATAACATACTATATTTATAAATAGTGACAACCTTTTAATAAAGAAGTTTACTTTGGTGAGAATTTTAAAAAGATTATTTAACATAATTACAAAATTATAATTTGAGGTTATACATAAAGTCATGATCTTTGATAATTTTACTTAATTAAGGAAAAAGAATGCTAAATAAAAATTCTAAAATCAAAAAAATAGTTTTAGCTTATTCGGGGGGGCTTGACACATCTGTAATTTTAAAATGGTTGCAAGACAATTATCAATGCGAAGTAGTAACTTTTACAGCTGACATTGGACAAGGTGAAGAGGTTGAGCCTGCCAGAAAAAATGCAGAATTGTTGGGTGTAAAAGAAATTTTTATTGATGATTTAAAAGAGGAATTTGTTAAAGACTTTGTTTTTCCAATGTTTAGAGCAAATGCTTTATATGAGGGCGTATATTTGCTAGGTACATCTATAGCAAGGCCTCTTATAGCAAAGAGACAAATTGAAATTGCTAATAAAACTGGGTCCGATGCTGTATCACATGGAGCTACTGGCAAAGGTAATGATCAGGTTAGGTTTGAATTAGGGTATTATAGTTTACAGCCAAATATAAACGTGATTTCTCCCTGGCGAGAATGGAATCTTTCTAGTAGGACAAACCTAATCAAATACGCCGAAGAAAATCAAATAAAAGTACCTAAGGATAAAAGAGGTGAAGCTCCGTTTAGTGTTGACGCAAATTTGTTACACATTTCTGCAGAAGGAAAAATTTTAGAAGATCCGTGGGTAGAGCCTGAAGAATTTGTTTATTCTAGAACCAAATCACCATTTGAAGCCCCAAACAAACCAACTGAAATAATATTAGAGTTTTTGAATGGAGATCCAGTAAGTTTGAACGGAAAAAATTTATCTCCTGCAACAATGCTTCATGAGCTAAATATTTTAGGTGGAGAAAATGGAATAGGAAGAATAGATTTAGTTGAAAATAGATTTGTTGGAATGAAGTCTAGAGGTGTATACGAAACTCCTGGCGGCACTATTCTTTTTCATATGAGAAAAGCTATGGAATCAATAACTTTAGATAAAGGTGCCGCTCATCTAAAAGATGAATTGATGCCAAAATATGCTTCATTAATATATAATGGTTTCTGGTTCTCTCCTGAAAGAGAAATGCTACAATCAGCAATTGACAAATGTCAAATCAATGTTTCTGGCACTGTAAGAGCAAAACTTTATAAGGGTAATGTTATAATAACTGGTAGAAAGTCACCCTTTTCACTATATAAAGAAAGTTTAGTAACTTTTGAAGAAGGTACAGCGGATTATAATCATTCAGATGCAGAAGGTTTTATTAAATTAAATGCATTGAGATTAAGAGTTAAAAAAATGATTGAAAACCACAAATAAGAGATTATTTAATACAAATAGGTCCTATCGAACCATCTTCAGAAATTTGCTTTAGAACGACTTTTCCATTTTGTGCTAGTACATAACTGTCTTTTAATTTGCCGGATGAACAATCTACTGGTTTAACAAATTTATAATTTGCTGGACCAGATTTAGAAGCCTCTACTAAATATTCTTTTACATGAGGCTCTTGAAGTGCAAATATTGAAAAAATTACAATTAAAAATATCATCTTTCTCTCCTTTTTATGTTATATTTTTTACATTATTAGATGGCCATAGTATGACAAAATACGACTGAATTGGGGCAAAAATCTTTTTAGGAGATAAAAGTGAAAAAAGAATTTTTAAACATACCAAAAAACATGCACGCTATAGAAATAGAAGAATTTGGGAAAGCTGATAATTTAAAACTTTGCATTAGACCAACTCCTCAAATTTCCAATAATCAAATTTTAATTAAAGTATCGTTTGCTGGTGTTAATAGACCAGACATTTTGCAAAGACAAGGTAATTACAAAGTTCCTGAAGATGCCTCAGACTTACCTGGTTTAGAAGTTTCTGGTATAGTTGTTGAAAAAAAAGGTTCAAATGTAAAATTTAATGTTGGCGATAAAGTTTGCGCACTTTGTCATGGTGGTGGATATGCCGAATATGTGGTTGTAGACGAGGGTCACTGTATGCCATTACCTAAGGGCTATTCGATGGCGGAAGCAGCATGTATACCAGAAACTTTTATAACAGTTTGGAGCAATTTATTTATGAGAGGGAAATTACAAAAGAATGAAAAAGTCCTAATTCATGGTGGTGCAAGTGGTATAGGTACAACTGCAATTCAGTTGGCTAAACATTTTGGTGCTAAAGTTTATGCAACTGCTGGAAGTGATGAAAAATGTCAAGTCGTAGAAAAACTAGGAGCTATAAAATGTTTTAACTATAAAACAAAAGAATTTGAGAAAGAGATAAATCACCTTACAAATAAACAAGGTGTAGATGTAATTTTGGATATGGTTGCTGGACCATATATTTCAAGAAATTTAAAATGTTTAAGTATTAATGGAAGACTAGTCATTATTGCTGTCCAAGGTGGTATTAAGGATGAAGTTAATTTTGCAAATATCATGATAAAAAGACAAACAATAACTGGATCAACATTGAGACCTCAACCATCAACAAAAAAAACAGAATATGTAAATAGTTTATTTAAAAATGCTTGGGAATATCTAGAAAAAGGTAAAATTAAACCAATAATTCAAAGAGAATTTCTATTAAGCGATGCTAGTGAAGCACATAAGGCTCTTGAAAAAGGAGATCATGTTGGAAAATTTATTATGAAAGTTTCATAAAGTTAAAATTAATAGCCTAATGGTTCTAAAGCTTCTTCAATTTCTTTAAATACTTTTGGATTATCTACTGTGGCAGGCATTTCCCATTCAACTTTATCAGCTATTTTTCTTATAGTGGCTCTTAAAATTTTTCCTGATCTTGTCTTTGGAAGAGCAGAAACAACAGCCACGGATTTAAATGCAGCAACTGGCCCTATTTCATTTCGAACTAAATCTACAACTTCTTTACACACATCCTCATGAGTTTTATTACATCCTTTATTCAAGCATATCAATCCTAATGGAACTTGTCCTTTTAAATCATCTGAAACGCCAACAACTGCACATTCAGCTACATCTACATGATTAGATAAAGTTTCTTCCATTGCGCCTGTTGAAAGCCTATGACCTGCAACATTTATTACATCGTCAGTTCTTGACATAATGTATAAATAACCATCTTCATCTTGATAACCTGCGTCTCCTGTTTCATAAAAACCTTCAAAAGTTGATAAGTAAGCCTCTATAAATCTATCATCTGCATTCCATAAACTAGGTAAAGATCCTGGTGGCAAAGGTAATTTTATTGAAATTGCTCCTAATGTTCCTTTTGGAACCTCATTGCCATCTTCTGATAAAACCCTTACATCATATCCTGGCATAGCTAAAGTTGGAGAACCAGTTTTAATTGGAAGCGATTCTATACCTAAAGGGTTTGCTGCAACAGGCCATCCAGTTTCAGTTTGCCACCAGTGATCAATTATAGGAACTTTTAATTTTCTTTCCAGCCACAAAACCGTATCAGGATCAGCTCTTTCTCCAGCAAGAAATAGAGACTGTAAGGATGTTAAATCAAATTTTTTAATAAACTCACCATCTGGGTCATCTCTCTTAACAGCTCTTAGAGCTGTTGGAGCTGTAAATAACACCTTGACCTTATAATCAGAAATAATTCTCCAAAATGTCCCAGCATCTGGTGTTCCAACAGGTTTCCCTTCAAATAAAATTGTCGTGCAGCCATGAAGCAAAGGTGCATAAACGATATAAGAATGACCAACTACCCATCCAATGTCCGACGCAGCCCAATAAACATCCCCAGGTTCTACATTATAAATATTTTTCATTGACCATTTTAGAGATACTGCGTGTCCTCCATTATCCCTGACAACTCCTTTCGGTTTTCCAGTTGTTCCTGATGTATATAAAATATATAAAGGGTCGTTTGCTTTAACTTCAACAGGATCAGTCAATGAAACACCTTTAACAACCTCATTCCAATCTATATCTTGGTCTGGAATAAGCTCAACATTTAAGGCTTGACGTTGATAAATTATACATCTTTCTACTTGATGACTAGCAATTTTAATTGCGTTGTCAAGTAAAGGTTTATACTCAACAATTCTATTTGGCTCATGCCCGCACGATGCAGACACTATTATTTTTGGCTTACAATCATCAATTCTCACAGCTAGTTCATTTGAAGCAAAACCACCAAATACTACAGAGTGGATTGCTCCTAGTCTAGAACAAGCTAGCATAGCCACCAACGCTTCAGGTATCATTGGCATATAAATGATTACACGATCCCCCTTTAAAACTCCTAATTTTTTAAGTGCTCCAGCAAAAATGGAAACTTGATATTGAAGTTCGGAATAGGTAATTTTCTTTTTTGTATTTGTGACAGGGCTATCATATAATATTGCATCTTGTTCTCCTCTCCCATTTATGACGTGTCTGTCGATAGCATTGAAACATGTGTTTAAACTTCCATCTGGATACCATTTATAAAATGGTTTGTTATCATCATCTAAAATCTTTTTAGGATTTTTTTCCCAATCAATATTTTCAGATTGTTCTTTCCAAAATATTTTTGGGTCTTTTTGCCAATTATCATAAATTTTTTTGTAATTTCCCAAATTTACCCCCCCAAAAAAATAACAATTATTTCGTTCTAGCTTTTCTAAAATTATGCATTCTCATTAATTGTTCAGCTGCTTTATTTATAGTTGTTGATGCAGCATCAGGAATAGGTGTGCCAGGTCCAAAGATAGCTGCAACACCAGCATCATATAAAAATTGATAATCTTGTACAGGGATTACACCACCACAAACTATAAGAATATCATCAGCTTGTCTTTTTTTAAGTTCATCTATTAATTCAGGTATCAATGTTTTATGACCCGCTGCTAAAGAGGATATACCAATGACATGAACCCCTAAATCTATAGCAAGATCCACAGCCTCTTTCGGAGTTTGAAACAAAGTACCAATTTCGACTGAGAAACCAATATCTGTAAAAGCAGAAGCAATTACTTTTGCTCCTCTGTCATGACCATCTTGTCCAAGTTTAGCCATAAAGATTTTTGGATTTTCACCTGCAATATTTTTAAAATTAGATAGAGCAATATCTACCTTTTTAAAGTCTTCTTCATTTTGATAAGAACTTTTGTATACATCTTTAATTATATCTTGTTTTACTCCATAACGACCATAGACTTCTTCAAGAGCATAAGACACCTCACCAACTGTTGCTCTTGCTTTAATTGCATCAATTGTCAAATTTAACAAGTTACCTTTATTTTCTTTTGCAACTTCTTTTAATTTTTGTAATGCTTTTTTTACTTCTTTTGAATTTCTAGCTTTTTTTATTTGATTTAATTTTTTAATTTGTTCTTCACGAACCGCTTTATTATCAATATTTAGAACATCAACATTTTCATTTTGATCTGACTTATATTTATTTACTCCTACAATAACTTGTTCTCCAGAATCAATTTTTGCTTGACGTTTTGTCGCAGAAATTTCTATTTCTGATTTTGGAAAACCATTAATTACGGCTACTGTCATACCTCCCATTTCTTCAATTTTTTCAATTAGTTCATTAGATTTATCAATTAATTCTTTTGTCAAATTCTCAACAAAATAACTGCCAGCAAGCGGATCCACTGTATCTGTAATACCCGTTTCATGTTGCAGAATTAGTTGGGTGTTTCTGGCTATTTTAGCAGAAAATTCAGTAGGCAAACCTATTGCTTCATCAAATGAATTTGTATGCAAAGATTGCGTGCCCCCTAAAGTAGCGGCCAATGCCTCGATAGTTGTTCTAATAATATTATTATAAGGATCTTGCTCTTGTAAACTTGCCCCAGAAGTTTGGCAATGGGTTCTAAGCATTTGTGATTTTGGATTTTGGCAATTAAATAACTTTTTTGTCCATTGAGACCATAAATATCTCGCCGCTCTCAATTTAGCAGCTTCCATAAAAAAATTCATTCCTATAGCAAAGAAAAAGGATAATCTTGGTGCAAAATCATCAACCAATAACCCACTTTTTATTGCTGCTCTAATATATTCTAATCCATCTGCAATTGTAAAAGCTAATTCTTGAACGAGAGAGGCACCTGCCTCCTGCATATGATACCCTGAAATAGATATTGAATTAAATTTTGGCATTTCTTTTGATGTAAAATTGATAATATCAGAGACAATTCTCATAGACGGTTCTGGGGGATAAATATAAGTGTTCCTAACCATGAATTCTTTAAGTATGTCATTTTGTATAGTCCCGCTAAGTTCTCTAGTACTTACACCTTGTTCTTGAGCCGCAACTATATAACCTGCTAACACAGGAAGAACTGCTCCATTCATTGTCATTGACACAGACATTTTATCAAGAGGGATACCATCAAAAAGAGTTTTCATATCCTCTACACTATCTATAGCAACACCTGCTTTACCTACATCACCATATACCCTCTCATGATCTGAATCGTAGCCCCTATGAGTTGCTAAATCAAAAGCAACTGACAAACCTTTTTGTCCAGAAGCCAGATTTTTTTTATAAAATTTATTCGACTCTGAAGCTGTTGAAAAACCAGCATATTGCCGAATTGTCCAAGGTCTACCTGTATACATTGTGGCTTTTGGGCCTCTTAAAAATGGAGGTTCACCAGGATAGCTATCAAGATGACTAATATTTTCATTATCTACTGAAGTGTATAATGGCTTTATATTAATTCCTTCTGATGTGTTAATGTAGATATCATCAACATTTGAAGTTTTTAACTCATTTTTAGCGTTATTCTTCCAGTTTTCTAAATTGTCTTTTTTGCCCATACAAATCTCTTACTTTTATAATTTTATTTTAATGAGAACTCCATAATGACTTCATCAACAGATAACGTGTCACCTTCTTTATAATAGATTTTTTTAATAGTGCATTGTTTTGGAGCAACTAATGTATTCTCCATTTTCATTGCCTCTACAACACATAAGGATTGTCCTTCTTCAATAATTTGATTTTCTTTAACTAGTATTTTAATTAATTTTCCTGGCATTGGGCAGATTAATAAATTTGATTTATCTAAGTTTTTTATTGGTTTCATATATTTATGATAATCAGCCACGTGTTTAGGAAACACGTTTGCCGACATTGTAATTCCTCTATATTGAAACTCGATATTAGTATTTTTGTTATTTAGTCTACATTGAATATTTTGAGGGTCATTTAATAAATCTTGTGAGTATATTTTGAATGTAACTAATTTTTTAATAAAATCTTGGCGTACTTCAATTGTAAAAAAATCATCATTTAGACCCTTTGTTATTTGATTGTGCATAGGCTTAATAGAAACAAAAGGCAAATTTAAATTATCTTTATTGATCATATATTTTAATTTTGAAGGATTTTGTGAGAATTGCTTGTAATGAAAATAAACATCCCACTTATCAGAAATTTGATCAGTTTCAAAAATTTCAAAATTTTTTGAAATTTCACAGATATGATATGCTAAAATTAAAGATCCTATGGTCCATTCCAATTTCTTGTTTGGAATTATTCCTTGAAATCCTTCCTTAAATTCTTCTTCTATAAATGCAGTACTTATGTCTCCAGATTTAAATCTTTTGTTTGCTAAAATAGCTGAAAGAAAAGATATGTTATGATCTATACCCTCGAGTAAAAAATTATCTAAAGCAGACTCCATTCTATTAATAGATAATTCACGTGTTTTACCCCAAGAACATAGTTTTGCAATCATAGGATCATAAAACATTGATACCTCATCACCTTCTCTTACGCCAGTATCATTTCTGGTAATTGTGCCATCCGAATGTTGCTTTTCTTTAGGTGGGTCATATTTAGTCAATCTTCCAATCGAGGGTAGAAAGTTTTTGTACGGATTTTCTGCATATATTCTAGTTTCAATTGCTGAACCATTTAAACGAACATCATTTTGGGTAATTTCTAGTTTTTTTCCGTATGCTATTTTTATCATCTGCTCTACTAAATCTATTCCCGTGATTAATTCAGTAACAGGATGCTCAACTTGAAGACGTGTATTCATCTCTAAAAAATAAAAATTTTTATCTTTATCAACTATAAATTCAACTGTTCCAGCGCTACTGTAACCAACTTTTCTTGATAATTGAACGGCTTGATTACCCATCTGTTTTCTTGTTTGTTCATCTAAAAAAGGTGAAGGAGCCTCTTCAATAACTTTTTGATTTCTTCTTTGGATAGAACATTCTCTTTCACCTAAATAAATCACATTACCAAAATTATCAGCTAATACTTGTATCTCAATATGTCTTGGTTCAGTAATAAATTTTTCTATAAAAATGCGTTTATCGCCAAAACTCTTAAGAGCCTCACTTGAAGCTCTTTCAAAATTATCTTCTACCTGGTCGCTTGAAAAAGCAATACGCATACCTTTACCGCCTCCACCAGCACTAGCCTTTAACATTACTGGATAGCCTATTTCATCTGCAATCCTTATTGCTTCATTTTTACTTTTTATTATTCCTATATGACCAGGAACAGTATTAACATTTGCTGACTTAGCAATTTTTTTTGACTCAATCTTATCACCCATTGATGCTATTGATGATTTTGAGGGGCCAATAAAAGTAATCTTTGCTTCACTTAAAGCTTCAGCAAAATTAGAGTTTTCAGATAAAAATCCATATCCTGGGTGTAAAGCATCACATTTTTTTTCTTTACAAGCTTTTATTATTAAATCCACTCTAAGATAACTTTCTGAAGCTGGTGATGGTCCTAAGTAAACAGCTTCGTCTGCTAAACGAACATGTTCTGCATATCTGTCAGCATCTGAAAAAACTGCAACAGTTTTAATTTTCATTTTTTTTGCAGTTTTGATTATTCTGCAAGCTATCTCTCCACGATTTGCAATTAAAATTTTTTTAAACATATTATTCTTCTGTTATTATTAAAGTGGAATATTTCCAAATTTTTTATCTGGATTTTTTTGTGTCTTATTTTTTAATTTAGAGAATGCTTGTATCAACCTATATCTGGAATTGCTAGGTATAATGACATCATCAAGAAAACCTCTTTCTGCAGCAATAAAAGGATTTGCAAATCTTTCCTCATAATCTAATGTTCTGGTTTCTATTTTTTTTGGATCATTTAATTCATTTCGAAAAAGAATTTCTACTGCTCCTTTTGCTCCCATAACTGCAATTTCAGCAGTAGGCCATGCATAATTAGCATCTCCTCTTAAATGTTTTGAACTCATGACATCATATGCTCCACCATATGCTTTTCTAGTAATTAAGGTAACCTTTGGTGTTGTAGCTTCTGCGTATGCAAATAATAGTTTCGCTCCGTGCTTAATTATACCACCATATTCTTGAGCAGTTCCTGGCATAAACCCTGGCACATCTACTAATGTCAGAATAGGAATATTGAAAGCGTCACAAAATCTTACAAATCTGGCTGCTTTTCTACTAGAATCATTGTCCAAACAACCTGCTAAAACTATTGGTTGATTTGCTACAACTCCAATAGTTTGGCCATCCAACCTTATAAAACCAATAAGTATGTTTTTTGCAAAATTTTCTTGTAACTCAAAAAAATCGTATTCATCAGCAATTGATACAATAAGCTCTTTCATATCATAGGGTAAATTTGGATTCTCAGGTATCAATGTATCTAATGCAAAAGAAATTCTTTTTTTTGGGTCATGAGTTTTTCTTTTAGTATATTGATATTCATTACTAGATGGTAAAAAACTTAGAAATTTTCTTAATACATTTAAAGCTTCAATATCGTTATTAAATGATCCGTCTGCTACTGAAGAAATTTTTGTATGAGTGTCAGCTCCCCCTAGTTCCTCCGCAGTAACTTCTTCTGAGGTAACAGTTTTAACTACATCAGGACCTGTAACAAACATATAGCTTGTTCCTTTAACCATGAATGTAAAATCTGTCATAGCTGGTGAATAAACAGCTCCTCCAGCACATGGCCCCATAATCATAGAAATTTGTGGGACTACTCCAGAAGCTAGAGCATTTTGCAGAAAAACATCAGCGTAACCACCTAAAGATTCGACACCTTCTTGAATTCTTGCCCCACCACTATCATTCAAGCCAATGATTGGTGCTTTATTTTGTATTGCTAGCTTCATTATTTTTACAATTTTTTTTGCATGATCTGATGATAATGAGCCTCCAAAAACAGTAAAATCTTGCGCATAAATATAAACTAATTTCCCATTAACTTTTCCAGATCCCGTTAAAACACCGTCCCCTGGGATAGTCTTCCCATCCATTCCAAAATCTCTTATGCGATGGATAACAAACATATCTGTTTCTTCAAATGAACCTTCATCTAATAGAGTATTTATTCTTTCTCTTGCAGTAAGTTTTCCAACTGAATGTTGTTTTTCTATTCTTTTTCTTCCGCCACCAAGACGTGCTTTTTCTCTTCTTGACTGTAACTCAGAAATTATTTCTCGACTTGATTTCTTTATAACGTTTCTCCATTCGAGCATGATTAATATTTAATATTTAGCAAAATTTGACAGAATTAACTAGTAATAATCAATCTATGATAATTGATAATTATTTAAATTAAATATAACTTGTATTGGAAAATAAAGTGTGTTTAGGAGTATTCTATGGAGGAAGTTTATTCAAATATCGGAAGACTTAATCACGTTGCTATTGCTGTTCCTAATATAAAAATAGCTTCTGATATGTGGCAAAAGGCTCTAGGCGCTAGTGTCAGCAAACCTCAAACTTTGCATGAGCACGGGGTGAAAGTAGTGTTTATTAATTCACCAAACACAAAAGTTGAACTTATTGAACCGTTAAATGAGAATAGCCCAATTAGCAACTTTCTTAAAAAAAATCCAAATGGAGGTATGCATCATATTTGTTATGAGGTTAGTGATCTAAAATCTGCTTCAAGAAAACTTCAAGCAGTAGGGGCAAGAATTTTAGGAGATGGTAATCCAAAGATTGGAGCTCATGGAAATCCTGTAATATTTCTTCAACCGTCTGATTTTTCGGGCACTCTCATTGAATTAGAACAAGTTGAGTAGTTACTATTTATTTTTTTATAAAAGACTGAAGCTCCACATTTACGACAAATTAAATTTGACTTTCGCCTATGTGTTTTTTGTTCCCAACATTGATTTTCACAATACTTAATCCACTTGTAATCTGAAAATTCTAAAGTATGGTACGTCTTTGCTGAACACCCAAGTTTTTTAGCCATATTTTTCCACACAATGTCATGACCATGCTTAGGACCCACAAGGGCATGAGCTATTTCATGAAGGATTGTGTCATAAATTTCTAATTCATTTGAATTTTTAATGAAATTCCTTGAAAACGAGATTTTTTTTTCTCTAAAAAAACATGCGCCTGCCCTTACTTTTGCATGATCAAGATCTAATTTCCAATCACATAGACCATTTTTATCCATCTCAGACCTTGCTAAATTCAAAAATTTCCTAAAAGCTTCAAAGTCTTTAGGCTGTCTAGTTGTTATAGACGAATCACTTTTATTTGAATGAAACAAATTTTTTATTTTTAAAAATTCTTTTATCATTTATTTATTTTAGTATTTTTAACATTAGGTTATAAGAAATTGCTTGAATTAATTAACATATCATTGAAATGGAATTCTCCCAAAGGAAAACCATTTATCAAAAATCTTAATCTTAAGATAAAAAACGGTAGTATTTTATGTGTCTTTGGAAAAAGTGGTGTTGGAAAATCGTCTTTAATTAATCTAATAGCAGGTGTTGCTGAAGATAACTTGTTATTTGATGGTAAAATAGTTTTAAATGGGAAAACATTAAATAATATTCCAACTGAAAAAAGAAAAATTGGACTTTTGCTGCAAGATGGTACTTTATTTCCTCATTTGACAGTTGAACAAAATTTATATTTTGGTATGAATAAAAAAATTAAATATAAAGAAAAATTAATCTTAATAAATGAAAATTTAAAAAAGGCAAATTTGGAGGGCTTTCAAGATAGATATCCTCATACTCTTTCTGGAGGGCAAAAAGCCAGAATAGCTTGTATTAGAGCAATTTTATCAGAACCAGAGGTGCTATTACTTGACGAACCATTTTCATCTTTAGACCCAGAACACAGAAATACATTCAAAAAATTTGTGACTAATAAAGTTAAAGAAATCGATATTCCTTGTTTATTAGTTACTCATGACGAAAGTGATAAAATGATAAGTGATGATCAACCCATAGATCTAGATATGTTTATACAGTAAATATTTCTATACCTCTGAATAATTATTAATAATACATTGCTTAAATGATAATATTTGTTAAGAATTAATTTTAAAATTAAAGGTGTACAATGAATTCGTCTATAAATGCTTCAAAAATCATAGTTGATAATGAAGATGAAAAAATTATATCAACAACAGATGCTGAAGAGGCAGTTAAAACACTCATACGCTACATAGGCGAAGATCCTGAAAGAGAGGGCTTGATAGAAACTCCAAAAAGAGTAATAAAATCATTTAATGAATTTTATAGAGGTTATAGCCAAGATCCTGAAATATTTTTATCCAAGACTTTTGAAGACATTGAGGGTTACAACGATATTGTTTTGTTGAAAAATATAAATTTTGAAAGTCATTGCGAACACCATATGGTACCTATTATTGGAAAAGCTTCTATAGGTTATTATCCGAACAAAAGAGTTGTTGGAATTTCAAAATTAGCGAGAGTGCTAGATCTTTACGCTAAAAGACTTCAAACTCAAGAGACAATGACCGCCCAGATTTTAAATTGTATTGACAAAACACTTTTACCTAAAGGAACTGCAGTATTTATTAATGCAGAACATCATTGTATGAGCACTAGAGGCGTTTTGAAAAATGATGTTACAATGACAACTAATCTTTTTAGTGGTTGTTTTTTAGAGGATACAAATTTACAAGATAGATTTTTGAAAATGGCAACTTAAGGAAATTTAAATTTAATTGTCTTTAATTAAGCTCAAAGAATAAATCATGAAATTTTCACCAATAATTTATCTCATAGGAATGTTGTTATGCATTCTTTCTGTATTTATGTTAATACCAGCTATAGTGGATTGGTTTTATGGTAGTAAAAATTGGCCTGCATTTGTTGGGTCCTCAATGGCAACATTATTTATAGGATCCATACTTTTCCTTTCCAATAAAGGAAGTGCAACCGAACATTTAGAATTGAGACAAGCATTTCTATTGACAAATAGCGCATGGATATCAATTGCTCTATTTGGTTCATTACCCTTTTTATTGTCAGATATTGATATGAGTTTTGTTGATGCTTTTTTTGAGTCAACGTCTGGAATAACAACAACTGGTGCAACTGTAATTGAAAATTTAGATGCAAAATCACATGGAATTTTGATTTGGAGAGCCCTTCTTCAATGGCTTGGTGGAGTTGGTATAATTGTAATGGCCTTAGCTGTGTTACCAATGTTATCAATTGGTGGCATGCAGCTCTTTAAAACTGAGTCATATGAAACCCCAGATAAAGTAGTCCCTAAAGCAGCAAGTTTTGCTGCAGGAATTAGTATTGTTTATATATCTTTAACTATTATATGGGCATTTATGTTGTGGGGTGCTGGCATGTCAATATTTGACTCAGTTGCTCATGCAATGACAACTCTGGCAACAGGAGGGTTCTCAACAAAATCTCAATCTTTGGCAGCATTTAATTCTTCAACTATCGAAATAATAATTATTTTTGGAATGTTGGTTGGATCACTTCCATTTGTTCATTACTTAACTTTAACAAAAAATGGTATTAGAAATCTAGTTAAAGATGACCAAGTAAAACTATTTTTGACTCTGGTTTTCTTTGTAGTTTTGATTATGTCATTATATTTAAGTATAAATAATATACCATATATTGACGCTTTAAGGTTAGCTTCTTTTAATGTAATTTCAATTATTACTGGCACTGGCTTTGGGACATCTGATTTTAATACTTGGGGTGGTTTTCCTACAACAATTTTGCTCATTCTAATGTTTGTAGGAGGTTGCGCGGGTTCTACCACTTGTGGTCTAAGAATGGCAAGGATACAAGTTTTGATTGCTAATGCAAAAGCACAAGTTTCTAAACTTATAAGACCGCATGCAGTTGTAGTTTCCTATTACAACCAAAAACCAATACCAGAAAATGTTGCTGAGTCTGTAATGGGCTTTTTCTTTTTATATATCATATCTTTTGCAATAATTGCTTGCTTATTAGGAGGTTTAGGCCTTGATTTAATTACTGCAATTTCAGGTGCTGCTTCTGCAATTGGAAACGTTGGCCCTGGTTTGGGAGATGTCATTGGCCCATCAGGGTCTTATCAATCTATTCCGGATCTAGGAAAGTTATTTTTATGTGCTGGAATGATATTAGGTCGTTTAGAAATTTTTGCTATCTTAGTAATGTTCTCGCCATTATTTTGGAAAAATTAAGTACAACTCAATCAAAACCAGAAAACATTCTTTCTGTTTTACAGAACTCACAAACCACTTTCACATTTCCATCTTTATCTGCAATTTCTTTCAATTCTTTTTTACTCAAATTTTTAATAGCAATTTTTATCTTTTCTTCCGAACACCTACATTGATCTTTGATAATTATTTTATTGTATACTTTAATCTCTAACTCATTGAATAATCTATAAAGAATTTCTTCTGAAGTTATATTAATTGACAAAAACTCTTCTTTTCCTAATGTGGACAAAAAATTTAACGAATTTTGCCAAACTTCTTCATTAGTTTCTTCGTCAAAAATATTTTTATCTGGCATTTTTTGAAGCATTATAAGACCAGCTGAAAATAATTTTTTTCTATTACTTTCATTAATGTCATAATAATTAAATGTAAGAAATTTTGTTTCTAGTTGCTCAGAATTATTAAAGTAAAGTTCTGATAATTTTGACATACTTGGTTCTTCAATAGAAACTATACCTTGATATCTTTTAGTGTGTTTTCCTTGATCTAAAGTGAATGAAACATGTCCTGACCCCATTAAAGAATTCAAGTTAGTTTCTTTATTTGTAAAATCTGAACATAAACCAACATACCCTCTAAGAAATCCATCGCTTGTTATGTCAGAAAATAAAGTATTAACATCTCCAGTACCTTTTGCTTGAATAGTAAAAACGCCATCATGCTTCATTCTAGATCCTAAACATGCGGTAATGGTAAGTATGTCAGCAAATAAACTTTCAACATTTGTTGGATATTCATGGCGCTTTACTATTTGAGATACAACTGTTTGAAGCCTTACTATATTACCCCTAATTGTATTATTACCTAATTGGAATGGAATTACGTGATTATTAAAAGTCATTTCAGAAATATAAATTACTCAAATATTTTATTTAAGACAAAAGTGCATGATTGCTTTTTGTGCATGTAGTCTATTCTCAGCTTCATCAAAAACAACGGATTGACTTCCTTCTAGTACTTCAGAACTTACCTCTTTATTTCTGTAAGCAGGTAAACAATGCATAAAAATTGCATTTTTGTCGGCTAGTTCCATTATTTTTTTGTTTACTTGAAATGGCATAAATTGATCTTCAGGAAATGGATTTTTATCACCCATTGATCTCCATGTATCAGTAATTATACAATTAGCGCCTTCCGCCGCTTCGTGTGGATTATTGGTTATAGAAATATTATTGTTTCTTTCGCGAGCCCACGAAATTATTTTCGCATCTGGTTTTACACCCTCTGGACATGCTATAGTTAATTCAAAATTTAGCAGAGCAGAAGCTTCTATCCAACTTTGTAATACATTGTTACAGTCACCAAACCAAGAAATTTTTTTATTTGCAAAATTTTTTAGATGTTCTTTAATTGTAATTAAATCTGCTACTACTTGGCATGGATGACTAAAATCAGTAAGAGCATTGATTACTGGAACATTAGATATATTTGCATATTTGATTAACTGGCCATGTCCAAAACATCTTATAATTACCATATCAGCGTATCTTTCAAGAACTCTTGCAGTATCTTCAATAGTCTCTCTTTCTCCTAGTTGCATTTCTTTTTCATTTAAAAGATAAGTTTTTCCACCTAATTGATTTATTCCCACTTCAAAGGATATACGAGTTCTTAAAGAGGGTTTTTCAAAGATAAGAACAGCATTTTTATTCTTCATAAATTGAACATAATTATTGTTTTTCCATTTTAAAGATAATGAAATTAAATCAATAAGTTGATTTTTTGTTAGATCTTTTAAATCAATAAAATTAGGCATAATATTTTAGTTTTTTTTAATTTCTTTTATAACTTTATTCAAAATTTCAAAAGCATAGTCTATTTCTTCTATAGAAGTATTTAGTGGTGGAAGTAATCTAATAGTATTTTCCGCAGCACCTACTAATAATAAGCCATTTTTTCTTGAAATATTACCAAAATCACCAGCAACAACATTTTCTTTTAACTGAAAACCACGTAACATTCCTGAGCCTTTTTTATACAATATTATAGGAGTTTCTTTTTTATCATCACT
This sequence comes from uncultured SAR116 cluster alpha proteobacterium, assembly GCA_902537945.1. Lineage (GTDB taxonomy): Bacteria > Pseudomonadota > Alphaproteobacteria > Puniceispirillales > Marisalimonadaceae > Marisalimonas. Next base: position 199,995 of record CACBDG010000001.1, on the reverse strand, counting down.
TATTAAGGCATCCATTTTGTTGTCAAAGTAAATAATCTTTTCTCTTAAATTTTTAAAAAAATCATCCTCTAAAAGAAGATCTAGGACAGCATTGGCAGATCGCATAGCTAAAGGATTACCTCCAAATGTACTACCATGAGTACCTGGTATCATTGCGTCACCTACTTTAGCTTTTGCCATAACTGCTCCTACTGGAAACCCTCCACCAAGACCCTTAGCTAGCGCTACTATGTCTGGTTCAATATCTTCTTGTTGATACGCAAAAAGGGTTCCTGACCTACCCATTCCAATTTGAACTTCGTCTGAAATTAACAAAGATCCATTTTCATTAGCAATATCTTGCAGCAATTTAAGGTAACCTTTAGGAGCTTTTCTAGCACCACCTTCTCCTTGAACTGGTTCTACTAAAATAGCAGCGACATGTTTACCTATTGTATTTTTTAAACTTTCAATATCTCCCCATTCAACATGTGTGAAGCCTTGAGCAGATGGTCCGAATCCTTCTCTAAACAATGGTCTATCATTTGCAGCCAACATTGCTAAAGTACGGCCATGAAAAGCTCCAGTAGCACAAATAATTTCTGTCCTATCTTTTTCACCATTGGCCCATGCAAACCTCCTAGCAACTTTAACAGCTCCTTCCGTTGCTTCAGCACCAGAGTTACAGAAGAAGACTCTATCTGCACATGAATTTTCAACTAGTTTTTCTGCAACCATTTCTTGTTCTGGGATCCTATAAAGATTAGATGTATGCCATAATTTTGAAGCTTGATCTTTTAAAGCCTCCACTAACTTTGGATGACAATGTCCAAATGCATTAACAGCAATACCACTTGCATAATCTAAATATTTTTTTCCATCTTCTGAGAATAAATAACTACCTTCACCATGCGTAAAGGCTATATCAATTCTTCCATATGTTGTCATTATAGATGGGCTTATTGTCATACTAAAACTTTCATAAATTTATAAGAATATACAATAATAATTAAAAAGAAATAAATAAGAAATTTTAAATAAAATGCTTAGCTAATTTAAGACCTTGCGCTTGATAATTATTTGAACTTCCAGCCTCACCATATAAAACACTTGGTACATTTGCCATTGGTTCATAAACAAGTCTACACACTGTCTGGTCTTGTTCTATTAAAAAAGGTACATCATGAGATCTTACCTCCAATACTGCTTTGGTTTTAGAAGCACCAAGTTCTGTCAAACCAAATCCAGGGTCAAAAAAACCAGCATAATGAGCTCTAAACTCGCCAACTTTGGTATCATAAGCTCTCATCTCTGCAGCATACTTTGATGGAACAGAAACGTATTCTTTACTAGCTAATATGTAAAATGCATCAGGACTAAGTATCAAACTTCCTTCATTCTTTTTATTATGATAATCACCACTTTGGTACAAAAGATCTTCTACAGTTATTTTTTCCCAAAACAATTCACGTTTATAATGGTTTATTTTATCTATATCAATCAGCATAGAATGTTTTCTCGCCTTGTAGCCAATTAGACCATTTTCACCAACTAAATCTACGGATAAAGGAACACCATTTTTTATTTTATCAAGGAGATTGATATTATCTTGATTTCTAACCAATCCAACATGTTCTTGCAATATTTCCATTTCTTTATCTGAAGTAAATGACTGTCCTCTTCTTAATCTTAATTGATTAAGTCGGGAACCAGTTCTTACCAAAACAGAAAATGTCCTAGGAGATATTTCTGCATACAAAGGTCCCTGATATCCAGCTGGAACTTCTTCAAATTCCATTGCACCATCTACAATTAACCTGGTGAAAACGTCTAGTCTTCCAGTAGAACTTTTGGGATTTGCAATTCCAGTTAAATTATCAGTTAAACTTACTTCCTCTAACAACTTGACGATATACACACATCCACACTCTAAAACAGCACCATCTATTAGGCTAAATTCGTGCATTGCAAGGTCTTTTAATCTACTAGATACTTTATTTCCCTTACCTGGAAGAAAGGAGGCTGGCACTCTCCACGCTTTTATACCCAATCTTAAATCAATAGAGGCTGGTTGGATTAGATCTTTTTCAATACCATTTTCACTAGTAATTACATTTTTATTGATCAATTCTAAAATTTCTTGGCTTGATAAAACACCTGCAATTTTTTGAATTTTATTCATTTTAGATTTCCAAAATTATTTTAACTAAGACCTTAGTCTATAACCTGTTTTTAGTATATACCAAGCAAATATACTTAGTGCAAAGTTACAACAAAGTAAAACTGAACTTCCCAATATAGGAGATGCATCACTTAATCCAATAAAACTAAATCTTAACCCATCAATAGCATAAAAAATTGGATTACTGTAAGCTAAAATTTTTAGAGATTCAGGTAGTCTTTCTATTGAATAAAAAGTACCAGATAAAAATGCTAGTGGTTGAATTACAAAATTTGAAATAATTGACAATTGATCAAATTTTTGAGCCCAAATCCCAGCAAGCATCCCTATTATTGCTAATGTTATGCCTCCTTGAATTAAGTATAACATCATCCAAATAAAATATTTCGGGAAATCAATAATTCCTAAAATCCATAATAATGCAAAAGAAGCTGTAAAAACACATAACCCTCTAGTAACTCCAGCTAAAGTATGGGCAATTAAAATTTCTATGGGCCCTAATGGAGACATTAATAGGTCGACTATAGATCCTTGAACCTTTGCGGTCATAAAGGCTGAAGAAACATTAGCAAAAGAATTTTGGATAACACTCATCATGATTAATCCTGGAACTAAGAAAGTTATGAATGGGACCTGATGAAAACCAGCATTTCTATCAATTGCAATTGAAAATACAATTACAAAAAGTAGAGTAGTTACCATTGGAGCTGTAATAGTTTGCAAGAAAACATTCGTAAACCTCTTTACTTCTTTAATGTATAAAGTAAATAAACCCGTCCAATTTACCTTTCCAATTTCTCTTTTAACACCAAGTCTAAAATTTTTATTTTTCAAAAGCTTTTCTCCAACAATATAAATATTTATAATTTTTATAATCTATATATATTAGTTAGTAATTATATTTAGTAAAAATAAATGAAATTTGACATGAATGAAGAAGAAAAAATAATCAAGAAACTACGAAAATCTGCAATGTCTTATTTGGCTCGATATGAAGTTTCAGTTCAACAATTTGAAAACACAATGAAACGAAAGCTATCTAATTTAAAAGCTAGTTCAAATGACTTAGATAAAATTAAAATAATAAGAAATTTAAAAAATGAGATGCTATTAGCTAAATTTATTGATGATAAGCGTTTTGCTGAGACAAAAATTCGTTCAATCAGACGTCAAGGTGGTTCAGAAAGATTTATTTATGCAAAATTAAACGAAAAAGGAATATCAAATGATATAATCAAATGTGCTATTAATACAGTAGACGAGGGCCATGAAAACGCAGAAATGATCGCGGCAATAAATTTTATTAAGAAAAAAAATATAGGTATATATTATAAAAAGAATTTAAAACATAAAATTGATGAATTTGAGTTAAAAAATAAATGGTATGGAGCTCTCTCAAGAAGAGGTTTCTCATTAGATATTGTTAAAAAGGTTTTTGAAATTAAAGATGTTGAAAAAGCTAATTTAATTTTAGAAGATAATCTATAGAAATAAAAGGATTAGAAAATGACTAATAAAGATTTGTATGTACCATCATCTGATATAATTAAAAATTCTCATGTAAATAAAGCAGAATATGAAAAAATGTATGAAGAATCTATTTCTTCTCCTGAAAAATTTTGGGAAAAACATGGTAAAAGAATTGACTGGATGAAGCCATACACAAAAATTAGGGATGTGTCCTACAATAAAGAAGATCTTCATATCAGATGGTATGAGGATGGAACACTAAACGCTAGTTATAATTGTTTAGACAGACATCTAGCAACCAAAGGTAATAATACAGCAATTATTTGGGAAGGTGACGACCCAAATGACTCCAAACATATTAGCTATAATGAACTTCATGAACAGGTATGTAAATTTTCTAATGTATTATTAAATGCTGGTGCAAAAAAAGGTGATCGAATAACAATCTACATGCCAATGATCCCAGAAGCAACAGTTGCAATGTTAGCATGTACTAGAATAGGAGCTATTCATTCAGTTGTCTTTGGTGGTTTTTCTCCAGACGCTTTAGCTGGAAGAATTGAGGATTGTAATTCAACAATAATTATTACTGCGGATGAGGGTATAAGAGGTGGAAAAACGATACCTTTAAAATCTAATACTGATGAGGCTATATCAAAAGCTAAAATGTGCAAAACTACAATTGTAGTTAAAAGAACAGGAGCTGAAATTAATTGGATAGACGGCCAAGATATTTGGTATCATGAAGAAATGGAAAAGGCATCAGCTAATTGTCCACCCGCTGAAATAAATGCCGAAGATCCAATGTTTATATTATATACCTCAGGATCGACAGGTAAACCTAAAGGAGTTCTTCATACAACTGGAGGATATATGGTTTATGCTTCTATGACGCATCATTATGTTTTTGATTATCAAGAAAATGAAATTTATTGGTGTACTGCAGATGTAGGCTGGGTAACAGGACATTCTTATATAGTCTATGGACCATTATCAAATGGCGCTACTACATTAATGTTTGAGGGTGTACCAAACTACCCTACTGTAAGTAGATTCTGGGAAATAGTGGATAAACATAAAGTTAATATATTCTATACTGCTCCTACAGCAATAAGAGCATTGATGGCTGAAGGCAGTGAACCAGTAAAAAAAACAAAACGAGACAGCCTAAGAATTTTAGGTAGTGTTGGAGAACCAATTAATCCAGAAGCATGGAATTGGTATAACAATGTTGTTGGTGATGGAAGGTGTCCAGTAGTGGATACTTGGTGGCAAACTGAAACTGGAGGGATATTAATCACTCCTTTACCAGGAGCCACTGATACAAAACCAGGTTCTGCCACAAAACCTTTTTTTGGAATATTGCCAGTCATTGTTGACAGTGAGAACAAAGAATTAACTGGAGCCACTGAAGGAAATCTATGTATTAATATGTCTTGGCCAGGTCAAATGAGGACAGTTTTTGGTGACCACCAACGTTTTATAGATACATATTTTTCAACTTTTCCCGGAAGATACTTTTCTGGTGATGGATGTAGAAGAGATGAAGACGGATATTATTGGATAACAGGAAGAGTTGATGATGTAATAAATGTATCTGGTCACAGGATGGGTACAGCAGAAGTAGAGTCTGCTCTCGTAGCTCACACAGATGTAGCTGAAGCAGCAGTTGTTGGTTACCCGCATGAAATTAAGGGGCAAGGCATTTATGCCTACGTTACTGTGAATATTGGCGTAAAAACATCAGAAGAATTATTGACAGAATTAAAACAATGGGTAAGAAAAGATATAGGTCCCATTGCTACACCAGATTTAATTCAATTTGCGCCAGGTCTTCCTAAAACAAGGTCAGGTAAAATAATGAGACGAATATTAAGGAAAATAGCTGCAAATGAACATGAAGAGTTAGGTGACGTATCGACACTGGCTGATCCACAAGTTGTTCAAAATTTAGTGCAAAACAGAAAAAACACTTAAGTATTATTTAGCTTGATGAAATAATTTATTAAAAACTTTATCAAAATTGGAAGAGTAGCTACTAATATAAAACTTACTATTAGTGTAAACGACATAATGTCATTAACGCTATTAACTTTCGAGATTTCTGAGCCAGCATTTACATAAATTACTGTTGCAGGAAGCATTCCTAATTGACTTATATAGTAAAACCTAAAAAGCGAAATAGGTAATATTCCCATAATTAAATTTATTAATACAAAAGAAATAGTAGGTATTAATCTAAGACTTAGAAGATAATAAATACCATTTTTGCTAAATTTATTGTCTATAATAATTTTCGTTTTTTCAAATTTATTATTAATGAAATCTTTTAAAAGATATCTCGATAATAAAAAACAAATACATGCCCCAATCGTAGAGGCAAATGAAACTATAATTACACCTTCAATAACTCCAAACAAGGCTCCAGCGGCAATGGTCAAAATTGAAGGAACAAATGGGAAAGACAAACCTGAAAATATTACATATAAAGTAAAAAATGAAATTCTTGATATATAAACTTCTTCATTAACCCATGTTTTCAAAAAGGTAATATGTTCCTTTAATTTATCTAAATTGAAAATTTCTTGAAGATATATGTAAGATAGTAGAAAAGTAATAATTAAAATAAATAGTAATAATGCAGGTCTTCTCATTATGAGTTAAACACCCCAAATTCTGTCGGCAAACTCTGGATAAAACTCTGAGACCATATAAGAAATCTTATTTCTTAATATATCTATACGAGTTTTATCTGGAATAGACATATTCGTTATTTTATCATCAACGTCAAATTTGAATCCTGTAAGTTTAATTATATTTTCTATACTTTCATTATTATGAATTTTTAAAAGACAAAAACGTTTCTTTTGTTTGTTAAATTTGAATAGAGCTCTATTCGTTAATAGAAATTTTGGTCCCCCAGGTCTGTAGATATTTTCATCAGAAAATCCAGGAGCAGAAATAAAGTCTACTTTATCAACTAAAGTTCTTGGTGAGTGTTCTTCTCTAAATAAAATAATTTGTGGAACTACAAAATACATCAAAGCAGATCCAAATGAACCTGGAAATCTTTTTTGTATTTTTTCATAACTTCCAGTGCCTACTAAATTTATATTAGCCGCACCATCAATTTGAACACCTCCTAGAAAGAAAGTATCTATTCTGCCTTGAGCAGCGCAATCAAAAAGTTCTCTAGCGCCATCAGTGAAATTATTATATTTATTTGAATGTAATATTGTAACTCTTATTCTATTATTTAGAAGTTTAGCTTCTTCTTTTACTAACAGAGATGCTGCACCAGGAATTGGGGACGCTGCACCTACAGCTATATGTTTATCATTAACAAGCAAATCTGCTAATTGACTAATTAATAACTCTTCTCTCTTAAGTTCAACCAAAAAATTTAACCTTTAAGTCAATTAGATAAGTAATTTTTCATATAATCATCAAAGCCTTTTTTTGTCTTTGCAGCAATAGAGTACTTTTTGATTTCATCATTATCTGGACCATAAACTCCAGGTAAAGCGCATGGCCACGCTCCATTTTCAACAACCGATATTCCATCAACATATAATGCCGGCAAGCAAGTCGCCGCAGATAATTCGTCATCAAAGAAATCAATATCTAGAATTTTTTCAGTTGTAACAAATACATTTTTTGAGGCGTGTGCAAGAGTTGCTAATTCCCGTCTCCTTCCAATTTGAATATTTCCATTTTTATCCACACAAGGTGCATGAAATATTAATATATCTAATTGGACCGCAGGAAGTAACAAGATTGGTTCATTCTTGTTACCTGAAAATTTCATCGGATTTTCAATTACTTGCCAGTCTTTTCTATATTTTTGTATGTCAGAACCAATAACTCCTCTTAATGGCATAAATGGAACTGATTTTTCAGTAGCTTGAAGTTGAGCATGTAATGCTGGACATGTGGAATCTTTTATAATTATTTTACCTGACTCTACAGCTTCTGAAAATCTAGGTGCTAAACCAAATTCACCTAAAGTTACAGCCGCTGCTTCAACTTCAGAAACGCAACCGCTACCTATTAACATATCACCTTGAATAGTTGTCAATGGAAGGCAATATAATTTTAAGTCCTTTACACCCTTTTTTATTAGCTCTTTTGTGAACTCCATTGGAACTCCAGAATAGTCTGCTGGAATTCCAATTAAATCTCCATCTTTAACTTCATCAACAATTTCTAAGAGAGATAATTCATCAAATTGTTTCATTATATATTCTCCCTTATTTTAAAAATAATGTTTAATATGAGCTCTTCTGACCCTTATTATACTTCATTATTGATTCTTTTAACATTTTTTCTTCTTTACACCCAAGAAAACATATCTTTTTGAGTTTTTTTAAATTAGCTTCGGCTTTTTTCAAATTTCCTTGAGTAAGAAACATTTCTCCTTGATATTCAAGAGCACCCTTGTGCTTTGGAGAAATTTTAAGAGCTTTATCATAATATTGGGCAGCTTTATCAAGATTACCCATTTTTCTATATGAGAACCCTAGATAGTTATATATGTCTGCATCTTTTTTATTGGCTTTCTGAGCCTTAAGAAGATTATCTATAGCCGCTTCATATGATTTTTTATTAATTAATTTAACCGCTTTATAGTAATAATTTGATTTAACATCCATCTTTTTACTGTCATCTCCACCACCTCCAGCAGCAAAGGAAGATACCACTAGTAATTGACTTAAAGAAATTATTGTAAAAAATTTTATGAATTTTTTGAAAAAGTTTTGATAAAACATTAATGCTCCATTTAATTTAAGAAATATAACCTTATATATAAATTACTTTAAATTTTTCTAGGATAAACATGCGATTATTTTTTATATTTTCTTTTATTTTTATTTTTATTTTAATCAACATAAATAAAGCTATTAGCGACGTTTTGCCAAATGATTTATTTTCGTCAGTGGAAGTTGTTGAACTTCAAATGAGCTCCCTTCAGACAAACTCAATTAAAAATAATTCTGGCATTTACCAATGTTGGCTGTTTGCACATCCAGAAAATAAGAGATATACAGGACCATTTGGTAATTTCAAAAAAATGATTTCTGATACTTCTTACAAAATATTGTTAAATTCAACTAAATTCAAAATTAAATTAATAGAAGAAAATAAAAACAAAGCTGCGTATTCAGTTAATGTAGACGCATACGATAATAAACGCTACAATTTAACATGGCTTTTAGAAAAAGCATCTGTAAGTAAAGATTGCAAAAATTGTTGGATGACGACTGCGGTTACACAACCACAATTCATAGGGCAGTTGAACTAAAATAAAGTGGAGAAAAATATGAAAACAGCAAAAGATTACCTTCAAGAAGCTAACGAAGTTGTGAAAAAAATTGACGTAAAGGAAGCAATTGAAAAGCATAAATCAAAATCAGCAATTTTTATAGATGTACGAGATAGTTCTGATATTAAAAAAACAGGAACGATTTTAGATGGTCTAGAAATTCCAAGAGGCCTAATTGAGTTTGTCGCTGATGAGGCAACTCCACTCTACAATAATAACCTTAAAAAAGATGCGGAAATAATACTTATCTGTGGAGTTGGCGGCCAAGCTGCGTTAACTGGTAAGACACTTATAGAAATGGGGTATAAAAATGTACTTAATGTAGGAGGTATTCCAGATTGGGAAAAAAATGGTGGCCCAATGAAAAAGTACTAAAACATTTATTTTAAAATTTTATGTCAAAAACAATTGCAATATTAATGCCTGGAGATATGGGCCATGGATGCGGAAAAGCATTTAAAAATAATAATTTTAGAGTTGTAACTTGTTTAAATCAGAGAAGTATTAGAACAAAAAAACTGGCTGAATTATCGGGTTTTGAAGATTTAGGTACAATTGAAAATGTTGTTGAAAATTCTGATATTATATTATCAATACTGCCTCCTGAATTTGCTCTTCAACAAGCTAAAATAGTCAACGATGTAATTTTAAAAAAAGAAAAACACATTACTTATGTTGATTGCAATGCTGTATCTCCTGAAACAGCATTAAAAATCAATGATTCAATATCCTCTAAGTTTTGTAATTTTATAGATGGTGGTATCATTGGGTTCAATCCAATTGTAGAAAATGGACAAACAAGGTTGTATATATCTGGACCTAATACTCAACCAGTTAAATTACTCCACAAAAAAGGATTTATAATAAAAGATTTAGGTTTAGAAATAGGTAAAGCTTCTGCAATGAAAATGGTTTATGCTAGCGCAACAAAAGGAACTTTTGCACTTCATGCAGCAGTTTTGACAACTGCTCATAAACTAGGTCTTACTTCTGAATATTTTGCTGAATTGGAATATAGCAAACCTGATATATTATCAGCAATGGAAAGAATGGTTCCAAGAATTCCTCTTGACGCAGCAAGATGGGAAGGAGAAATGTTTGAAATTGCAAATACTTTTTCTGATGCTGGAGTTACCTCAAAATTTCACGAAGGTGCTGCCGATATAATGTCACTGGCAAATAAAACACCAATTGCTAGAGAGACTAGAGAAACAGTCGATGAAACAAGATCTTTGAATGATGTACTTGATATGTACGTAAATGCAATTAAAAAATAAAATATAAAAACACTTGTAAATTAGTTAACAAATGAAGTAAATCATTAACATGTTTCTTGTTAACAAAAAATTTTTTGAAGCTACAAAAGAAAAATTCTTCTACGGCTGGGTAATTGTTGGAATCGGAAGTCTTGGTATTTTTACGAGTGGAGCAGGACAATCTCATACCTTTAGTCCTTTTATACCAGTAATATCTCAAGATCTTAAAATTTCCAGTACATCAATTACTACTGCTTATATGATAGCAACTTTATTTGCTGCTTTTCTATTGCCAAAAATGGGAAAATTAGTTGACAAATACGGACCAAGAAAAATTTTAATATATACCGTCTTACTCCTTGGAATTGGATGTATGATTTTTGGAGCTGCATCAAACTTTCTAATGTTGGCCATCGCATTTGGATTTTTAAGATTTTTTGGGCAAGGCTCTCTAATGCTTGGTTCTGCGAATATTATAACTCAGTGGTTTGATAAGAAAAGAGGGTTTGCACTTGGATTAATGGGTTTAGGGTTTGCTATTTCTATGGGTTTACATCCATACATCTCTGACTTTTTAATTTCAAATTACGGATGGAGAATGGCATGGGTTATACTAGGTTTATCTACATGGTTAATCATGTTACCACCATTAATTTTCTTAGCAATAGATAAACCTGAAGATGTAAGCATTAAACCAGATGGAATTTTAGAAAATAATAAAAAAAGTAAAAATAGTGAAAAAATTTTTGGTCTCAATCTTGAAGAAGCCCTAAAGGAAAAAAGCTTCTACATACTTGCATTCTCATTTTTTTCTATATCTTCATTAGTAACTGCGCTTCATTTTTTTCAAGTTACAATTTTAAGTCAATACTTTGGAATGGCGAGTAGCACTGCAGCTGCTTTATTCATACCAACAATGGTTTCGATGATTATCTTTATTCCTATTGCAGGCAAAATTTTAGACAGATTTGAAACTCATAATATTATTGGAGTTGCATTATTAATAACCACTGCATCACTATTATCCATAACCTTTGCAAGTGATTCTACCTTTTCCATGATTTATGCGATCATTTTTGGAATTAATAATGGATTTAATTTATCTTTATTTGGCTATATCTGGCCAAGGTATTTTGGAAGACTACATGTTGGTAGTATTCAAGGCACAGGTCAAATGATATTAGTTGTAGGGGCATCAATTGGCGCAATGCCGTTCGCAATATCAATGGATCTTGGTTATGACCTAATTACAACTATAAGACTTTCTGCATTATATCCTTTTTTCTCAGCATTTTTATGTTTTTTCTTTTTAAGAGAAAGTAAAAAACTTACAGAAATGAAGAAATAAATTAAATTGAATTTAGTAACCATTTATAAAAATACTTCTAATAATTTTAAAGCCATCCTGGCAATGATTTTGGCTGTATTTTGCGTAACTATTATGAGCGTTCAAGCTAAATTAGTAGGTATTGAATACCATGCTGTACAGATTACATTCGCAAGAGCCATGGTAGTAATAATTCTTTTATTACCTCTAATTTACAAGCTAGGAGGCATAAAATTTTTAAAAACAAATAAGCCTTATCTTCATTTCTTTAGAAGTTTAGCGGGACTTACTGGGAACATAATGTTTTTTTTAGCCTTTCAAAGACTACCTGTTGCAGATGTCACAGTAATATCTCAAGCAGTACCAATTTTTTCATGTATTTTTGCAATAATCTTTCTTAACGAAATAATAGGGTGGCGAAGATGGTTGGCTATTTTAATTGGATTTGGTGGAGTAGTAATTGCAATAAATCCAACTGGCTCCATAGCAATTGCTTCAATTTATGCCTTAATTGGCACTTTAATGTGGTCTACTACTATTATTTTTTTAAGATTACTAGGGACAACTGAACATCCTGTGAAAACAGTCTTTTACTTTATGTTAGTGAGTTTTATTCTAACTTCTTTTTTTCAACCATTTTTGTGGAAAGAACCTTCATTAAGAGTCATTTTGTTATTTATTGGACTAGGTGTATCAGCTTTTTTAACACAATTGTTAATGACTTACGCATTACAAAAAGCACCTGCTTCAATTGTAAGTCCATTTAATTATACAGGAATTGTATGGGCAATTATTTTTGATTACTTGATATGGAACTCGCATCCAATAATTTCTACAATTGTAGGAGGATTCATTATAACAATTTCAGGTATATATATCTTCAAAAGAGAGGCTATAATAAAATCAATTAAATAAATTATTTTTAAATTTAAAGTATAAAATCAATTTAAATATGAAATAACCAATAATTGGCATTATTATAAGACCATTACTTAAAGGAGTGAATTCACCCACAAATCCTAAAATTATACCTCCAACTGTTAATGATCCAAAAGAAATGCTTGACCACCAAGTTAAGACTCTAGCCCTATAAACTTCTTCTACTTCTAATTGGATAATTGTTTGAGTTCCAATACCAACTGCAGTTGTAGTAAAACCGACAACTGTAAAAAATATTGCCATTGTATAAACTTCTGAAAAAAAGCCAATAATGCAGCTTATTATCAGACCAAGCATTAACATTGATACTAATTTAGTTTCAATTTTACTTTTATTACTATTTCTAAAACCTATCCAAATTGACGCCAATAAGGCCCCAATACCCGCAGTAGTTGTAATTAAAGATAATCCAAAACTCCCTTGTTTTAATATTTCTCCCGCAATTGTTGGTTGAATTTCAAGCATCCCTCTGACAAAAAAGGCGCTTACAAAAACAACAAATAAACTTTTTAGAATAATGGGGGTCCTTAACGCAAATTTTCCACCTTCCAAAAATCTATGAAAAAAATTTCCTTGTAAAACTTCTTTCTTAATCCTTGTTCTTAAGGGCATATAAATTAAGATTGGAATCAATGGAAGATAAGTTAATGCAGCAATCAAAAAAGTTACTTCAAGATTAAAAAAAGCTATCAATCCTCCAGCAAAAGCAGGACCAACAACTCTTGATCCATTAAAGGATGCAGAATTTAGACCTACAGCACTAGAGAGTAAATTTTTTGGAACAACAATAGAGACAAAAACCAATCTTACAGGGTGATAACAAGCACTTAATAAACCTTGTAAAACAGACAAAAAAGCTAAAGTAAATAGTGTATGTTGATCTAAATATTGTAAGAACCAAATTAATATTCCAATTAAAAACATTAATATTTTTAATATTACACTTGCTACCCTCATATTCCAATTTTCTGCAAATACAGCAAAAAATGGTCCTAACACTCCTGCAGGTGCCATAAGAGCTAAAGTTACAAAACTTGTCCAAAATGTAGATTCTGTAATTTCCCAAGTAAGCCAACCAACTCCAATTTTTTGTATCCAGAGCCCAAAAAGAGAAACCGTATTACTAAAAAAATATAAGCTAAATGATCTATTTGATAACGCATTCATGAATTAAAAAAAGTTTCTATAGCTTCGTTAAAGTCAGATGAGTTTTCACAATAAGGTGCGTGGCCAACATTTGAAAGCTCTAATACTTTTGCATGAGGTAATGATTGTTGTAATCTATTAGAACGATCGTTTGATACAACAATATCTTTTGAACCTTTTAATATAAGACATGGTTGATCAACTTTTAACAAACTAGTTGAAGTATCAAGTGTTTGCATAGCCATTCCACCTGACATTATGGAACCTTCTGTAATTTCTTCACTAATAATAGATAAGAAACTGAATATTTCTTTATCTTTCAATTCAGGCAACATCTTTTTAATTCTTAATTTACCAAATTCTTCATTAGACAACTTTTTTCTTTCTTCAAGTCTTTGACTATAGGGTTTCCTTAAAGGGCTCTGAGGCGGTAATGCGTAACCTTTATGAGTACATGACAAAACTAATTTATTTACACTATCGGAAAAGTCAGCTGAAACAATTTGAGCTAACATGCCACCCATCGAGTGACCTACTAAGTCAAATTTATTAATTCCTAAATTTGTTAGTAAGTTATTCACTAGCTTTGCAATCTCAAACATATTTAAATCCGCAGCATCTGATTTTCCAAAACCAGGTGCATCAATTGCAATTACTGACCTTTTATCTCTAAAATATAAAAATTGAAAAGCCCAACTTTTGCTATTCCCGTTAAAACCATGCAAGAATACAATAGGTAAATTATCATCAAATTTATTGTGCCTGAAAGATATATTCAAATCATACACTTTATCACTAAATATTTGTAATTTGGGAAGTTTTTTCAAAATTTCTAAGTGGTTCAATATCTTCTCCTGTAATTACTTTTTATAATAAAAAAAAACAAAAATATTTAATTATATAAAACTTTTTTATCTTTTGACTCTGAGTTATTTTTAATTCAATGTTTTTTATAAGGATATTTTAGGAGAGTAAAATGAAATTAATCAACAGACTTTTTATTATTTTGATAAGTTGTCTTTTGTCAAGTGTTGCACTGGCAAAAGACCTTACTGTTGGATTGAAATCAGAGCCCAGCTCTATTGATCCACATTATCATAATCTTGGTCCAAATAATGCATTTGCAACCCATATTTATGGGACATTAGTTGGGTCAGACGAAAATCAACAACATTATCCAGATTTAGCTACTTCGTGGAAACCAATCAATGACACCACTTGGGAATTTAAGCTCAGAAAAGGTGTAAAGTTTCATGACGGAAGTGATTTTACTGCAGATGATGTTCTCTTTACGGCTCAAAGAGCACAAAATGTTCCAAAATCTCCATCAGGTTTTGGTACTTATTTAAAAGGCAAGGAATTTATTAAAATTGATAGTCATACAATTCACATAAAAACAAAAAAACCCTATCCTTTGATGCCAAATGATATTATGACAGTTAAAATTATATCAAAGAAAAATGGAGAAGGCGCAACCACAGCTGACTATAATAGTGGTAAAGCAGCAATTGGTACTGGTCCTTATAAGTTTGTGGAGTGGGTGCCAGGAGATAAAATAGTATTAAAAGCTAACGAAAATTATCATGGTGCAGGCACTGGAGCGCCTAAATACAAAAATATTTTATTTAAACCAATTAAATCTGGTCCTGCAAGAATTGCAGCACTATTAGCTAAGGATGTAGATTTTATAGATAATGTACCTCCTTTAAATGTTGCAAAAATGAAAAAAAATCCAACTATTAAGTTAAATAGCGGATCTTCTAATAGAGTGATTTATCTTCATATGGACCAATTTAGAGAGGATTCACCTCATATTACAGCAATAGGTGGTGGTAAAATTAAAAACCCTCTAATGGATGTCAGGGTAAGAAAAGCTCTTTCTTTAGCAATTAATCGTGATGCAATGGTTTCAAAAGTGATGGAAGGTATTGCTGTAAAGGCAGGCCAATTATTACCAGCAGGTTTCCATGGTGTCTCAGATAAAATGAAACCAGATCCATATGATCCAGAAGCTGCAAAAAAGTTATTAGCAGATGCTGGTTATGGAAACGGTTTTGAAATGACTATTCATGGTCCAAATGATAGATACATCAATGATGCAAAAATTGCTGAGGCTCTTGCGCAGATGTTCTCAAGGATAGGTATTAAAGCAAAAGTTGAAACAATGCCAAAAGCTGTTTACTTCAAAAGAGCATCAAGAGGTGGTCCAAATAAGAGCCCTGAATTTAGTTTTATGGTCCTTGGTTGGGGTGCTGGTTCTGGAGAAGCATCATCTCCATTAAGAGCTTTATTACATACTTATGACAAATCTATTGGTATGGGTAGAGCGAATAGAGGAAGACATTCTGATCCAGTTGTTGATAAGCTAATTCAAAAGGCACTTGGAACAGTTGATTCAGACGCCAGAGGTAAACTTTTAGCTGAAGCTACCGAGGTAGCAGTTGGTAAAAACTATGGTGTTATTCCAATTCATTATCAAATGAATACTTGGGCTGCAAAATCTTCTTGTAGCTATACTCCAAGAACTGATGAAAGAACAATAGCAACATATTTAAATTGTAAATAAGTTATAACCTAAGAACCAGAGCAAGTTTGCTCTGGTTCTTTTTATTAAAGAATTCTTAAATGACAGCATTTATTTGTACAAGATTCGCTCAAAGTATACTTGTTTTATTTATTATGTCTCTGTTGGTTTTTGGAGGTGTAAATCTAGTAGGTGATCCTGTAGAAATGCTAATTAATCCTGAAGCTGATCAAGCCGAAGTAGAAAGAGTTATCCGTGAACTTGGACTAGATAGACCTGTAACAGAACAGTATTGGTATTTTTTAGTAAACGCTTTTAAAGGGGATTTAGGAAGCTCATTTATTTTTGGAGAATCTGCCCTGAAGTTGATAATCCAGAGAATGCCCGCCACATTAGAACTGGCCTTGTTCTCATTATTTATATCGTTAATCATAGCAATACCGTTAGGTATATACGCAGGATATAACCCTGACAGCAAAGCAAGTAAGGTTATTATGGCAGGTTCTATCTTAGGCTTTTCTATGCCAACATTTTGGGTTGGTATTATATTTATCATGATATTTGCTGTTCAACTTGGATGGTTACCATCAACTGGTAGAGGTGAGATTGGGACCTTTATGGGCATAAATAGTTCTTTGTTTACTCTAAATGGACTATCCCATGTTTTTTTACCTGCACTAAATTTGGCGTTATTTAAAATTTCTTCTGTCATACGTTTAACACGAGCCGGAACAAGAGAAATAATTCTTCAAGATTATATTACATTTGCAAGATCTAAAGGGATTTCAGAAAAAAGAGTTGTTTTAATACATGTTTTAAAAAATATTTTAATTCCAATTGTCACTGTTGTGGGTCTTGAATTTGGTTCCTTAATCGCTTTCTCAACAGTTACTGAAACTGTGTTCGCATGGCCAGGTATGGGAAAGTTAATAATTGATTCAATTTACAATCTTGATCGCCCAGTTATTGTTGCATACTTAATGATCATTGTAACATTTTTCGTATTTTTAAACTTAATTGTCGATATAATTTATACATTCTTAGATCCTCGAGTAAGAATTAAAGGGGATCATCAATGAGCCCAAAATTAAGAAAATTCCTTGAATTCTGTAAAGATTTTTCTTCAAACAAGGTTGCTCTAGTCGCTTTTTTTATTTTTTTACTTATTCTATTCGTAGCAATATTTGCACCTTTAGTATCTCCGACTAATCCTTACGACCTCAATACTGTGAGTATTATGAATAGTAGATTACCACCATTTTCAGAAGACTTCTCTGGTAATTATTTTTTACTTGGAACTGATGGTGCAGGTAGGGACATGGTTTCAGCAATATTTTATGGATTGAGGGTAAGTTTAGGAGTTGGCGTTCTATCAGGTATTTTTGCTTTAATAATAGGTTCATTTTTTGGAATTTCTGCAGCTTTTTTTGGGGGTAGATACGAGTCAATAATTATGAGAATTGTAGACATTCAACTTAGCTTTCCATCTATTTTAGTTGCTTTAATTATTCTGGCTGCTTTTGGAAAAGGTGTTGAAAAAACTATTATTGCACTAATTTTAGTACAGTGGGCTTATTACGCTAGAACAGCTCGATCGAGTGCTCTGGTTGAAATAAATAAGGAATATGTAGATGCTGCTAGATGTTTAGCATTCGGAAACACACGAATTATGTTTAAACACATATTGCCCAACTGCATGGCTCCGTTAATTGTTGTTGGCACTTTACAAACAGCACATGCAATTTCTTTAGAGGCAACACTCAGTTTTTTGGGTTTAGGTCTTCCCATAACAGAACCTTCTTTAGGTCTTCTAATAGGAAATGGTTTTGAATATATGTATAGTGGCGACTTTTGGATTAGTATATTCCCAGGCGTTGCATTACTTATAACAGTAGCTTCTATAAATTTAGTCGGAGATCATTTGAGGGACATGTTTAACCCAAGACTTCACTAAAATTTCTAATTATAATCACTTAATTTATATGCAAGTCTTACTGCTGTTTTACCTGGAAATAATCTTTTAGAAGGCATAATTAAAATAGTTTCTTCGAAGGGAGCATATACTTCTTCATTGTCATCTTTCCCAATCAACACTCCCTTTTTTAAGGTTTCAAAACCTTGCCAATCTTGATCAAATTTAAAATTTTCACTTTTGATAGTTATAATTTTTCCAACTTTATAAACATCATTTTGAAAGTTTAATGCTTTATTTTTATAGATAAAATCATCTGCAAAATTTTCATCCATTATTGAAGTAGTTCGTAAAAATCTTATCATAGTCTCAATTGCAACAATTTCAGATGACTTTGCCCAATGTTGCCCACATTCAACTAGAAGAGCATTTTTTTGACTTTCTTTATTAGAAAAGCCAAAATAGTCTCTCATTCTTATTCCTTCATTATGTCCGGAATCAGATATTATTGGCATTTGCATGCCTACATCGCGAGCGAAATCAATACCTTTTTTTAACATGCCAGCCATCATAAGAGGTACGCAAGGTTTTTGCATTGAATGTATATCCAACAAATAATCGACTTGAGAGACGATATTTTTAACTTCATTAGCTCTTAAAAATTCACTAGTTCTTTTTCTTTTGGGATCTTCTAGAACGCCTTCTGCCCATAATCTATTAAAATCCTCTTCAACCCATCTTGTTCTATTTGGATTAAGAGGATCAAATGCTAAATAAGCCTCAATATTCATAAAACCTAGTGTTAATTTTCCACTTAATGGCCTATAGTCATTTTTAAGAAACCATTCTATAGCAAGTGCCCCACAAGGTTCATTACCATGTACAATTGATGATATAAAAACATGTGGACCACTTAAACCACTATCTAATGTAATAACATAGTCAATACCTGTGTTAGAATTTTTATAAGGTGAAATGTCAGGATTAACTAATTCAACAGGAAATTCATTTTTATAATCTAATTTAGGGTCATTCATAGCTTTTAATTTTGGAGCTTCATTCCATCAAATGGTTTTACGTAGTGATCCTCTCCAAGTTTAATCATTTGAACATATTCAGGTTCATAACCTATTGGCTTTAACAAACTCGGAATTTCATCATTCATTAAGTTTAACTTCTTTTTTCTTTTGGTTGGATCTGCAATTGGAACTGCTGCCATCAATTTTTTTGTGTAAGGGTGTTGAGGATTTTCAAAAATTTGGCTTCTAAGTCCAATTTCAACTATTTCACCCAGATACATTACACCTATTCTATGACTTACTCTCTCAATTACAGCCATATCATGGCTTATGAATAGATATGTTAAACCAAATTCTTCTTGTAGTTCCATCATCAAGTTTACTACTTGAGCTTGAATAGAGACATCTAGTGCTGAAACTGCTTCATCAGCTATTATTAACTTAGGTTCTAATGCCAGAGCTCTGGCTATCCCAATTCTTTGTCTCTGTCCTCCAGAGAGTTCATGTGGATATCTAGAGTAATATTGTTCATCAAGTCCAACACGATTTAATAATTTTATTACCCTACTATTAGATCCCAACTTAGGCTCTAATCCATGCACCATTATTGGTTCAGCTATAATTTGACCAACAGTCATTCTTGGATTTAAAGAAGCAAAAGGATCTTGGAAAATCATTTGCATCTTTTTTCTATATTGTATCATTTCTTTGTTATTTAAATCAGTTAAGTCTACCCCTTCAAAAAAAACTTCACCTCTTGTTGGTGAAGTTAATCCTATTATACTTCTACCTGTTGTGGACTTTCCACAACCACTCTCACCAACTAGTCCAAGTGTTTCGCCTGGTTGCAAAGTAAAACTTATATTTTCAACTGCATGAATATTTCCACCTGCTCTTCCAAAATCTTGCTTGATCAAAAACCTTGTTGTTAAGCCTTTAACTTCAAGCAATGGAGAAGAAGTTCTATTAACAGTATCTTTCATTTCAACAACTTTTTTTGTCGAAATTTTCCCTTTGTTTTTGGGATCATCAGAAGATTTGACATCAAGGTTAATAAATTTTGCAGGTAGTTTTTTACCAACCATACTACCAAGTTTTGGAACAGCTGCTAATAAAGACCTAGTGTATGGATGTTTAGGATTTTGAAATATTTCAACAGCTGTACCTTCTTCAACTTTTTTACCTGCAAACATAACAACAACTCTGTCAGCCACCTCTGCAACAACTCCCATATCATGAGTTATGAACATTACTGACATACCAATGTCTCTTTGTAACATTTTTATCAAATCCAATATTTGTGCTTGTATTGTTACGTCCAATGCTGTTGTAGGTTCATCTGCAATTAATAGTGACGGCTTGCAACTTAATGCCATTGCAATCATAACTCTTTGTCTCATTCCACCAGAGAGTTCATGTGGATATTGATTTAACCTTTTTTCTGGTTCAGGTATTCTTACCAACTTGATCATTTCAAGCGCAATTTCAAAAGCTTCTTTTTTTGTTTTTCCTTGATGCTTAATAATTGTTTCAGTAATTTGCATACCAATTGTAAACACTGGATTAAGTGATGTCATAGGTTCTTGAAAAATCATTGACATGTCATTACCTCTGATATCTCTCATTTTTTCCTGATCAAGCTGGGTTAGATTTAGATTAAGATTGTTTTTTGATTGGAGATTTATTTCGCCAGAAACTATTCTACCTCCAGAATAATCAGTAAGCCTCATTAAAGATAAAGCCGTAACAGACTTACCTGAGCCTGATTCACCTACTATTGCAATAGTCTCACCTTTATTGATGTTAAAAGAAATGCCATCAACAGCTTTTACAACTTTATCTTTTAATTGAAATTGAACTTTAAGATCTTTTACTTCAACAACTGATACAGGAGTTTTATTTTTAGTTTTCAAATTACTTTTATTCATAAAATACCTGTTTCAATCTGTAATTTAATCTCATTTAACAAACTTCCAATATTTGTTTTTAGAAGATCAAAATTGTCTGATTTTATTCTTGTTATTTCATCCATATATAATTTTCTATTAACTTCAATTTGTACTGAATTCTTATTTATTTTTGGATTACTATAAGCATCTGTAAGTTCCATACCTTTATATGGGTCATTTATGTCAACAGAGTATTTTAAACTTCTTAAAAAATCTACAATAAGATCAGTAAATTCTCTTTTACAAGATGTTCCATCTCTATCTCCAATAACAAAATCTGGTCTTCTAGTACCTTTTTCTTGATCTGACATTGCTGTAGCTTGATTTTGCATAGAATGAGCGTTTATGTGATAAAATTTTCCAAAATTTTGATAAGTACTACTCATAATTTCTTTTAGTTTTTTATGGTAAGGTCTATGATAATTTTTTACCCTATGGATGAATTCGCCGAATTTTATTTTATTTGCATACATAGGCTCTCCATTTGGAGGAATTCGCAACCAAATTAAACCAATACCTAATTCACTCTTAATTGTAGGATTGAATAAAATTTTTTCTTTCTCGACTTCAACGTCAATAAGTTCTTCACTTGGAAAATCAGTTTCTGCTCTGTTGGGATCTATATAAGATCTAGGAAAATTAGCATTTAGAATTACACCACCTATTTCAGAAACATAATTATATAATTCATCAACATAAGAGTCTTCTGCTTGTCTTAACTTTGAAAATTCAGCTTGATGATTAAAATCAGATGGATAAATAACTCCACTATGAGGAGAATCAACTAATAAAGGAATAGATTGACCTTCTACTCCATCAACGTTTAAAATCATATCTAACAAAATGAATTCCTTATTTTCAAAATGTATAAATATTATTGAGTGTAGTAACAATGAATATCAAGCAAAAAATTAAAGATATAGTTCCAGAAATGACGGAATGGAGACATCAAATACATGAGAAACCAGAAATAGCATATCAAGAAAAAGTTACATCTAAATTTATTGCCAATAAATTAAAAGATTTTGGTTTAGAAGTAATTGAAGAATTTGGTGAAACAGGTGTTGTAGGAATTATTCAAGGAAAAGAAAATAAAGGACATGAAAAATCTATTGCGATTCGAGCAGATATGGATGCACTTCCAATGACTGAAAAGACTAATTTGCCGTATTCTTCAAAAAATGAAGGAGCAATGCATGCTTGTGGGCATGATGGACATTCTACAATGTTATTAGGAGCTGCAAAATACTTGTCAGAAACAAAAAATTTTTATGGAAAAGTTTATTGTGTTTTTCAACCCGCTGAAGAAGGTGGTAATGCAGGGGCTAAAGCAATGATTGATGATGGTCTTTTTAATAAATTTAAAATCGATAGTGTTTGGGGAATTCATAACTGGCCAGGTATTCCAGTTGGTGAAGCAGTTATTCATGAGGGTTTTGCTATGGCCGGAGGTGATATAATTGTAATTGAAGTAAAAGGTAAAGGTGGACATGCAGCACAACCTCAATATGCAAATGATCCTATGATAGCTGCTGGATTAACTATCACTGCACTTCAAAGTTTAATATCAAGACAATTAGATCCTTTTAAAAGTGCTGTCTTATCTATAACAAAAATTGAAGGTGGATCTGCATTTAATGTAATCCCTGACACAGTAACTATTGGTGGAACACTTAGATCTACTGATCAAAAAAATAGAAATGAAATGCTAGATAAAATAAAAAAGGTTGCGTCTAATAGTTGTGCAATTAGTAATTGTGAAGTGAGTATTGAAATCCGTCCTGGATATCCACCAACTATAAATAACAAGAAATGCGCTAAACTCGCTTCTAAAATTTTTAAAAAAACTTATGGTGACAACTCAATTAATTTAAAAGAAACACCAACAATGGGTTCAGAGGACTTTTCTTACATGCTTGAGAAAAAACCAGGAGCATATATATGGCTCGGCGCTGGAACAAACTCAGAAAAGCTACATAGTCCCTTTTACGATTTTAATGATGAGCTTTTACCCATTGGAGCCCAATACTGGACAGATCTAGCTGAAAATATTCTGGTAGAATAAAGTTCACAAGAGAATTTTCCCATTTATATAACTTTGAGCTTCTTTAGTCTTTGGCTTTTTAAAAAAGTTTACGGCCTTTGTTTGTTCAAGGAGTTTACCTTTATTAAAAAAAAGTATTTCCTTGGCTAATCTTTTTGCTTGGCCCATATCATGCGTTGTTAATATTATAGTCTTACCTTTTTTGTTTTCATCTAAAATTATTTCTTCAATTAAATTTAAACTATAAGGGTCTAAATTAGCGGTAGGCTCGTCTAAAAGTAATAGGGAAGGATTAATTAACAAAGCCCTCGCAAGAGATAATCTTTGTTGTTCTCCACCAGACAATAATCTAGCGGGTTTGTCCTTGAAAGTATCTAAACTTACTCTTTGTAAAAGTTTCATAATTTCAAGATTAGATAACTTGTTTTTATTCTCTAAAACAAATTGCATATTCTCAAAAACAGACCTTCTTAAAAGTATAGGCTTTTGAAAGACCATTGCTATCTCTTTTCTTATGTAATCGTTAATTTCTATTGAATTAAAATTAATTTTTCGAGACTCAACTCCAATTAATCCGTTAATAGTTTTAAGAAACATACTCTTGCCAGCTCCATTTGGGCCTAAAACTGCAACAATTGTTTCATTATGAATTTTACATTTAATTTTATCCAAAATTTTAGTTTTACCTAATAAAAGAGATAAATTAGATACAACTATAGGAGTTAACAATTTTGATTTTTTTGGGTTATCAAACATACATTCTCCTTTTTGCTCTTGTTTTTAAACTAATTAAAATTAGGTTTATGATTAGAGCAATCAGTAAAAGGATTATACCTAAAGCTAAAGCCAAAGATAAATTCCCTTTAGACGTTTCCAAAGCAATAGTTGTCGTCATAACTCTTGTTAAGTGATCTATATTACCACCTACAATTATTACAGCGCCAACTTCAGAAACAGCTCTACCAAACCCAGCAAGAATTACTGTTAAAATTGAATATCTAGCATCATACAAACATGCGATAAGAGCTTTATGAGATGAAATAACAAGAGATTTAAAAAGGTCTTTATATTCTTCATTAATTTCTTCGATTATTTGAGCTGTTAATGAGACAATTATAGGTATAATCAAAATCATTTGAGCAATAATCATAGCCGTAGGTGTGTATAAAATACCTAACCAACCAAATGGACCAGATCGTGAAATTAACAAATATACAATTAATCCTACAACAACTGGAGGTAAACCCATCATGGCATTAAATATAATTAAAATAGTATCTCTACCCCAAAAATTTTTAATAGCCAAGTATGTTCCTAAGGGTAAACCCATTAAACAAGATAGGAGTAATGAAAGAAAACTAACTTTCATTGAAAGTAGAAGAATCTCAAAAAAGTCTTTGTCTAATGTTAAAACCAAATCAAATGCATGTGTAAATGATTCTAATATCATATATAATTACCTTGATTATTTATGTTTTAATATGTTAATTTATGTGAAATTTACATAATATGCAATGAATTTACCTATTTGATGTTTCTTTTATTTAAAAATTTATTTTTATTACTTTTATTATTTTTTCTTCCAAAGCTTAGCTTTGGTAATGAGTCATTAATTATTCAATCAACAACCTCTACTTATAATTCTGGTTTTTATAATTATATACTCCCAATAGTAAAATCAAAAATTAATGTGGAAGCGCATGTGGTATCTGTTGGCACTGGTGCAGCATTAAAAAACGCCAGTAATTGTGATGGTGATGTTGTAATAGTTCATGCAAAAGAAAGAGAATTAGATTTTGTTAAAAAAGGCTTTGGCATAAATAGAAAAGACCTTATGTACAATGATTTCATAATTATTGGACCTAAAGAAAACCCTGCGCAAATAAATGATAAAGACAGTCCATTAGAAGCATTTAAAAAAATATTTAAAACATCATCTATCTTCGTTTCACGCGGTGATGATTCAGGCACTCATTTTAAAGAAATGAGTATCTGGGAAAGAACTAAATTAAATCCATTAAAATTTTCTGGTAGATGGTACAGAGAAGCTGGATCTGGAATGGGAGCAACTCTAAATCTAGCCAATGGTATGGGAGCCTACACAATTACAGATAGAGCATCATGGATAAATTTTAATAATAAAGATGAATTGAAAATGTTTACCGAAAAAAGCGATATTTTATTTAATCAGTATGGAATTACACTAGTAAACCCAGCTAAATGCCCAAATGTAAAATTTGGTATTGCCAATAAGTTTATTAAATGGCTTACGTCCTTTGAAGGACAAAACAAAATAAAGGCATTTAAAGTGAAAGGTGAGCAATTATTTTTCCCAAATGCTAATTAATTTTGAAGTTGATTAAGAGGTAAAATATGAGAGTTTTTCATTTCCTGGAGGGATATACTAGAAGACATTTTATTAAATTCAAGCTCACCAATTAACTTCTGTTGAAAATTATCATACTCTTCTATACTTGGAGCAACAATCTTTAGCATATAATCCGTATCTGAACCTGTAAGTCTATGAGTTTCAATTATTTCGTCATACTTGTTAATTATATTTTGAAATCTATCTATCCAGTCTTTTGAATGATGACTTACTCTAATTGATAAAAAAATAACAATTGATAAGTTGATGGCTTTTCTATTAAGGACAATTGTTCTCGCAGAAATGACACCTACTTCTTCCATTTTTTTTATTCTGTTCCAACACGGGGTTGGAGACACACCTACTCTTTTAGAAATTTCAGACAAGGGTAATCCAGCATTTTTTTGAACGACATTTAATATTTTGATATCAATATCATCTAACAAAGCAACCTCTAAAAGAAAATTTTTCTTATATAAAGATATATAGAGAAATATTTTATGATAATCAATTAATTTTTTTAATTTTAAGAATATTTATCTACAGTGATGCAGTTATTCCACCATCAACATAAAGAGTATGACCATTTACAAAATTTGAGGCAGCAGAACTTAAAAATATACTAGCGCCTACTAATTCATGAACCTCACCCCATCTTCCAGCTGGAGTTCTTTTTTTTAACCAAGCTGTAAACTCACTATCAGAAACAAGAGCAGCGTTTAAAGGTGTATCAAAATAGCCTGGAGCAATAGCATTGCATTGAATACCATATTTCGCCCAATCTGTTGCCATACCTTTTGTGATGTTTCCTACAGCACCCTTAGTCGCTGTATAGGGAGCAATACCTGGTCTAGCAAGAGATGTTTGAACACTTGCTATATTTATAATCTTACCTTCGCCTCTTTTAATCATATATTTTGCAACAACTTGACTTACATTAAAAACTGAAGAGACATTTGTCTTTAACAATTCCTCAAACTTTTCTCGTGGGAAGTCTTCTAATGCAGTTCTAAATTGCATTCCAGCATTATTAATCAAAATATCAATTGGACTAATTTCTTTTTCAAATTTATCAATGGACAGCTTAATTTGTTCATAATCAGTAACATCAAAGCATAATTGATAGATCTCTTGCTTAGTATTAACTAATTCAGCTGATTTTCTTAACTTTTTAATATTTCTACCATTTAGAATTATATCACAACCTGCTTCGGCCATACCCTCAGCTAAAGCGTATCCAATTCCTTGTGATGAACCAGTTATAAGAGCAGTTTTACCCTTTAGGTCAAATAATTTTAATCCTGAAACCATTTCTTTTCCAATTTAAGATTATGTAAAAGTACATCAATAATAAAAAGATTGCTAATTATCTTTATAGAATTTAAGTTTTACAATCTAAATTGACAAAGGTTTAATTTATGAAATCTCTAAAGATTCATGGTCCATTAGATTTAAGAATAGAAGATTATCCAGTAGATAATTTGAAACCTAATCAAGTTGAAATCAAGATTGCCATTGGTGGTATTTGTGGAACAGATCTGCATTATTATAAACATGGTGGATTTGGACAAATTAAGTTACGGGAACCAATGATATTAGGTCACGAAGTTTCCGGATTTATTTCAAAAATTGGATCAAATGTAGAAAACTTATCAATTGGACAATTAGTTTCTGTATCACCATCAAGGCCATGTAATAAATGTGTTTTTTGCTTAAACGGAAATCAAATCCAATGCATTAATATGAAATTTTATGGCTCTGCAATGCCATTTCCACATATACAAGGTGCATTTAGAGAAATATTAATAGTTGAAGATTATCAATGTGTTTCAGCTGATGGCCTTTCTTCTGAAGAAGCTGCAATGGCAGAGCCACTTGCTGTATGTCTTCATGCTATAAAACAAACAGAGAAAATTTTTGGACAAAAAGTTTTAATTACTGGATCAGGACCTATAGGTACATTGTGCGTAGCAGCTGCCAGAAGAGCAGGAGCAGAAGAGATAATAGTTACAGATATTTCTACAAATGCTCTGACGTTTTCAGATTCTGTAGGTGCAGATAAAGTTATAAATGTCCTTGAAGAACATGATAGACTAAAAAACTATCAATCTAATAAGGGGTATTTTGATATAGCCATTGAATGCTCAGGATCTGCACAAGGTATAAGCGACGCAATAAATTGTCTCAAACCTAAGGGGACCTTGATACAACTTGGGCTTGGAGGAGATGTGCTGATACCACTTGTATCAGTTACAACAAAGGAGCTAAATTTAAGAGGTTCATTTAGATTTCATTCAGAGTTTGAACTAGCTGTTAATATGATGAAGAAAAAATTAATAGACGTAAATCCATTAATCACTCATAAAATAGACTTTAAATACGCAACAGATGGTTTTGAACTTGCAATGAATAACAATAAAAAAAGTATGAAAGTTCAACTAGCTTTTTAAAGATTTAGTAAGCAATCGAAAACAAAAAAGTCTTAAGACCTAAAAAGAAAAAAAATAGAGTTATAATTATTAAAACACCTAATAACCCCATTCCTATTTCTTTAAACATTAATTATACCTGTTTACTATTAAAGTGTATTACACCAAGATCTTTTATATTATAACCCTTTAATCTAGAAGCGACATCAAAAAACTCCGTCGTTTGAGAAAATTGTAAAAGTTTTTGGAACGGAGCTTCAAACCAACAAAATCTGTCAATTACTAAATCAAATCTTTCTTTAACTACTGGAATAAATTTAAGTTTATACTTTTCTGCCTCAGAGGCTATACCTAGAGTTACATCAGCTTGACCAGACAAAACCAATGAAACTGCGTCAATTTCAGAATAAACAATTTCTGTTTTAACAAAATCTGATAAATTTAAATTTTCACTTTTTAACAAATTCTTTAAATAATTATCCGCACCTGAACCAGGTTGTCTAGTGACTAGTCTTAGACCTTTAAAATCTGTTATGCTCTTTTTTGATTCGTTATGGGGTTGAAATATCAAACCTCTTTCTCTTTTTGCCCATTCCATAAGAACAAAATCTTTATCATTTAAATATTTTTCAACACTAGGAATATTCCATTTTTTTGAACTAAAATCATAAACATGAAGTCCTGATGCAATTCCCTGGTTTAATTTAAACCTTTCAAGCCCCTTATTACTACCATCAAAAGATAAAGCTATACCTGATCCAGATTTTTTTATTGCATATTCAAGGAGAGGATCATGACTTCCTAAAATTACATCTGGTAAATAATTTTTATTTTCGACAGAGTTATTATTGCCAGCTATCCAGTTAGCCACTTCTTCTTTAGAAAATAATAATTTGCCCATTACTCTCGAAAATGGCACTTCTTCTTTAGAAACTAGATCATAAATTTTTCTTGGTTTAACTCTAAGAAACTCTGCTAATTCATCAGTTGTAAAATAATCAGACAAATGTTTATACCATAAAAATATTTAGTTTATTTTAGCATTATATTCTATAATCAGTTAATGAAAAGTAGATCAACAAACATAAAGCGTTCTTCCTTACCACCCAACTTGGTAAAAGAAAATGAAAATGGTATTCGGATTAAAGTATATATTCAGGGCCACATGATTGGTGCTGGTAAGATGGAACTTTTCCATTTAGTTCATCAAAAAGGATCAGTAAGGGCTGCAGCAAATTTCATGGGCATGAGTACCAAGCGCGCAAAACTTTTGCTCAACACTATAGAAGAAGCATTTCCAACTCCTATTTTAGAAAAGCAAAAAGGAAATAAGGGAACACTTTTAACATCTTTTGGTAAAGAATTATTAACAAAATATTTAAGCTTAAATAAACATCTATCAGATGAAGCGGAAAATTTTATTCAGTGGGCAACTTCTAAACAACGTTAAAAATTAGGTTTAAAAATGAAAAATAGTAAAGAATTTCTAATATCACCAGATTTAGAGAATGATAATTTAACAAAAGAGATTGAAGGAATTAACGAAGCCGGAGAAAGTATAAAACTTCCCGTAGTTAAAGAAATACCTTTAACAATTTATTTAAACAAACAGGAAATAGTCACTGCAATGACACTTGGTGACATGCCTGATCTACTTGCAGTCGGATATTTATTAAACCAAAATATGCTCAAAAAAAATGATGTAATTTCTGAAGTTACATACGATGCTGACTTACAAGTTGTAATAGTAAGGACAAAAAGAAAAACAAATTATGAAGAAAAAATGGAAAAGAAAATAAGGACAAGTGGTTGTGCTGTTGGAACAGTGTATGGAGATATAATGGATGATTTCACGTCTATAAATCTTAATAAAACAACTAAAATTAAAACCTCTTGGATTTATTCGATTTCCAAAAAAGTTAATACTAGACCAAGTCTTTATCTCAAAGCTGGAGCGTTACATGGATGTGTTTTATGTAGAAATGACATCCCCCTAGTTTATGTTGAAGATGTTGGAAGACATAATGCTGTAGATAAAATTGCAGGGTGGATTTTTTTAAATAATGAAAATACCAGTGATAAAATTTTTTATACTACTGGTAGACTCACCTCAGAAATGGTAATTAAAACTGTTCAAATGGGTATTCCTATTTTAATTTCTAGGTCAGGCTTCACAGAGTCAGGTGTTACACTTGCGAAACAAGCCGGTCTAACATTGATAGGAAGAGCAAAAGGGAAAAGAATGATTATTGCTAATGGTATTGAAAGAGTTATTTTCGATAGTGATGTAAAATCGGTAAAAAATGAAGATGTGGTATCAGCACAAAGATCTATAATTAGTTGAGGCTATCAAATTTGAAAAATATTAATGACATTATCCCATGTGTTATCCTTGCAGGAGGAAAAGGAAGAAGAATGGGTGGGAAAGAAAAAGGTCTAATTAATCTCCTTGACAGACCACTCATCTCTTATGTTTTAGAGAAAGTTTCGGGAAAAGCAGCTCCCATTGCATTAAATATTAATACGAACTTTGAAAAATTTAAAAATTTTGGATACGAAATTCTTGAGGATCCGCTTAAAGGACATCTAGGTCCATTAGTTGGCATTCTGGCTTCCTTGAATTGGGCAAAAAATATTAAGCAAAAGTGGGTTCTTACTTTACCATGTGATACACCTTTTATACCTCAAAATTTAATTGAGTATCTTTTGAAAGCAAAAAATGAAAATCCAGATGTAGATCTAGTTGTAGCAAAATCAAGAGGATTTAAACATCCTGTCATAGCATTATGGAAGACTGACAATAATTTAATATTAAAAAAAGCAATTGAAGAAGGAATTAGAAAAATTGATATTTTTACTTCTCAACTTAAAACTGCTCATGTAAATTTTGATGAAATTGACGAATCAAAATATGATCCTTTTACAAATCTAAATTCGCCTAAAGATTTAATTATTGCAATGCAAATACTTGGGAAACTGCCACCCATTTTTGGTCTCGCTGGTTGGTCTGGCTCTGGAAAAACAACGTTATGTGCTAAATTAATAGAAAATTTCACAAAAATTGGAATTAATGTAGGAACACTTAAACACGCTCATCATAAATTTGATATCGATAAACCAGGTAAAGATTCTTACAACCTTAGGAAAGCTGGGGCTCGACCAATGATTATTTCATCTAAAGAAAGGTTTGCTCTTGTTCAAGAAAATGACAATGAAGAAGAAAAAAGTTTATTTGAAATGTTAGAAATTTTTGCCAAAAGTCCTTTGAATAAATGTGATGTAATTATAGTCGAAGGTTATAAAAACGAAAAAATTCCAAAACTAGAAGTGTTTAGACGTGAAATTGGGAAAACATTTTTACATAAAGATGATACTAATATTTTTGCTATAGCTTCAGATGAGAAGTTAAATACGGATATACCTTCTTTAGATTTAAACAATATAAGTAGTGTAACTGACCTATTAATTAAAAAGTTTGAAATTGCTTAAATACAGACGGAGCAAAAAATGTCTAAAACTGACAATAATAATATTGCAAAGCCAAAATTTTTGAATCTTTGGCCAACTCAGTTTATGGAAATGTCATTACCTGGACATAAAAACGCAAATTCTGTAATTGCTGATATAGTCCTCTCAAACAATGCTGCTCAAGAGAATATGACAGAAAATTATATATCTCAAAATATTTTAGAAATGGATCATCCTGCTATGTTTTGGCTAAAACAATGTATTGATAGGGCTGTATATGATTATGCACAACAATCAGGAGTAAATTATGAATTAAACTGGTCTATCCAAGGCTGGGGTAATGTTAATATGAAAGGAGATTATCATAATCTTCATAACCATCCACATTCTTGGTTGTCAGGAACCTATTATATAAATGTTCCTGACCAATCAGATGCTGAGATATTTAGATCTGATCTTAACCCAGCTTCAATTAGTTTTTTTGATCCACGCCCTCAAGCAAATATGAATTCAATAAGAGGTGATAAACAAGTAGACCCTGAACATAGAGTATTGCCCAAATCAGGTGATTTACTTTTATGGCCTGCGTTCTTGCATCATCTTGTACATCCAAATATGTCTGATTTTCCAAGAATATCAATTTCTTTTAATGTAATTGTTAAATGGGATAAAAATCTTATACCAAACTAGTTAAAATCATAAACATCTATGTTCGAATGGGTAAAATTTGAGAAGTTCTCCTACTTTTACGGTTTCATAATCTGTAGGTATTTCTACTATACCATCTGCACCAGTTAATGAAGAAATAACACCTGCTCCTTTTCTTCCATGGATTTTCAAAAAATCTCCATTATCTTTATTTATAATTTTAGCTCTCAAATACTCTGCTCTACCTTTTCTTTTCTTATGCTCAAAACCTGAGGGAATTTTTACAACTAATGGTTCTAAATCAACACCACCAGCTAGTTTAATTAAGAGTGGTTTTATTAATAACTTTGAACAAACAAAAGCAGCTACTGGATTTCCTGGCAGACAAAAAATAAATTTGTTTTTCTTTCGTCCAATTGCCATAGGTTTTCCAGGCTTCATAGCTAATTGCCAAACTAAACATTCTGCACCAACGTCTCTAATTGCATTTTGCGTATGATCTTCTATTCCATCTGACGCGCCTCCAGATGAAATTACTACGTCATTCTTTGATAAGGCATCAGCAAATTTTCTTGCTAACTCATTTCTATTATCTTTCACTATTCCAAAATCATGTATATTTAAAAATTTATGATCTAATAAAGAAAGTAACATTGGTTTATTAGAATCATATATTTGGCCTCTTAATCTTTTGTTAGCTTTACTTGAAATTAATTCATCTCCTGTTGAAATTACTGAGACATTTAATTTTTCGTATATATCAATTTCATTATTTCCAGATGCAGCAAGTTGCCCAATATCAGCTGCATTAAGTAATTTTCCTTTTTTAACAACTACCTCACCCCTTTTTAAATTTTCGCCTATTGGTCTCATATTTTGATTTTGTTTTACTTTTTCATTAATTATCACTTTATTATTTAATCTCTTACATTTTTCATGCATTACGATTGTATCTACACCTTCTGGCATTATAGCACCTGTATAAATTTGTATAGCCTGATGGGGTAAAATTTTCTTTTTGTAAGGGTGTCCTGCTTTCGCAATGCCAGCAATTTCAAATTCTGTTTCTGGATTACTTAAAAATGTTTGATGTAAAATTCCATAACCATCAACTGCTGAGTTTGCAGTTGTAGGTAAGTTTAACCTACTTTTAATTGTTTTATAATTTATACGTTCTTGAGCTTTATGGATAAGTGATTGTGTCTTTTTATCTTTTTCAACAATTGATTCTTTTAAAAGATCCCTTGCAATTTCTAATTTGGTAGGTGTTATTGACATACAATTCTATTTTATCTGACTAGCATATTTTTTCAAAAACTTTTCTATTAATTTAATGTCAATTGCAAAATTAACTCCAGCATCAATGTCTGCTTCTTTGGTGTATATTGCGTCTACCATACCTATCAGTTGGCCTTCTTTATTTAATAAAGGTGCACCTGAAGCACCAGGATTTACTGCTGCATCTGTTTGAATAAAGTCCTCAATTGGGTTGAACCCCAATCTTGTTCTATTAAGTCCAGATACTATTCCACATGATAAGCTTTGACCTAATCCAAAACTATTACCTATTAGACAAACTTCATTACCATATTTTATTTTTTTCTTTGTAACTAGGACACTTTGGCCTTTGTTTTTTGATTTTAAAATAGCTATATCAGTTTTAAAATCAGTCAAAATCACGTCAACTTGCTCTGATTTGTCATTATAATTTTTAATTTCTACTATCTTTGCATTTTTAATTACATGTGCAGCTGTAAGTATATAGTTTGTCATTTTTTTCTTTTTGTCCAATGACAAATAAAATCCTGTACCAGCCGGCGCAGTACCTGCTGGAGCCCCAAAACCGGGTTTATTATATCCTGGCCAAGTTGGCAAAACAACTACAGTTGATTTGTAACCTTTTTCCCATACTTCAGAATAATCGTGGGCAAGGGTACTAAAATTTATTAAGAATATAGTTATATATAAAACTGATTTAATAGTTTTATTAACCATCTAAGGATTTATTAAGTCTATAATCTTACATTTGAACTTGACATAACACTTGCAGTATCCATACCCGTACTTGTTAAAATCACGTATACACCTACTCCAACTATTATCGCAAACACACTACTTGTAAAAAACATTTTCATTTTAAACTCCTTTGTTTAGTTAGTAGCTTTTTTTAAAAACATTACAAGATCTTTTCTGTCTTGTATTTTTTTCATTCTTTGTATTGGCATCTTTGTACCTGGGGTTACTTTATCAGGTCCCTCATCAAATAGCCTATTAATACTTTCTTCATTCCATATTATATCAGATTTAATGAGAGCTTTTGAATATTTATATCCTTCTAATGTTCCAGCCTTACGTCCAAAAATTTTATAAAGTGTTGGACCTGCTCTTTTTTTCCCATTTTTTACAAGAGTATGACAAACACTGCATTTCCTGGCAAATTGTTTTTCACCGTTACTGACCTCTTTTACAGGGTTAAATCTTCTAGCTGGCCCAGGTCTCTCTAAAAATTTTGGAGGAAAGTCAAATATTTGCCACCTTGTTAAGAAATCGTCTAAACCAGCTACGATTAATGAAGAATCATTAGGAAAAAGGATATTGTCCCATATTGGTCCATTAACAGCATTGAAATCTCTAACTAATGACCAATTTTTCGTGTCTAATATGATCATTCTTCCTTTTGCATTTCCAAAACTAATCATATTTTCATTTTCTAAGTAGTACATTGATAAAATTGGTACCCTATCTTCTTTTATATTTAGAATTGTTTCGTCCTTATCAAATTTATTTATTTTTATTTGTCCATCTGTAGAACCAAAAGCAATAAAATTAAGTTTTTCATCTACTTCAAACTTTGAAATTCCCCAACCATTTTTAACGATTGGCCTTAAATATTCTCCACTATTGGCTTTCCAAAGCTTTATATCACCATCATATCCTGAGCTATAAATATGTTTGTTATCTTTAGAGTATTTAACAGCATATACTGGTCCTTTATGACCTACTAAAGTATTAATTAATTTTCTTTTTTTTAAATCCCATACTCCTACTGTTCCATCCCAACTTGCCGATATTAAATATCTACCATTATTTGAAAATTCTAAATCTGCAATTTTACCTTTATGATTACCTAATTTAATTGGCTGTATTTCTTCATTTAAATTATTAATATCCTTTAATGCCCACAATAAAATATTGTTGTCATCCCCTCCTGATGCTAAAAGGTCATTATTTGGCGAAAATTTTACAGTGTTAACAGCCGCATCATGACCAATCAAAGTTAATCTTTCTTTAATTGGATTTAGGTCCCAAATTACAACTGAATAATCAAAGCTAGCACTTGCCATTAAATTATTACTTGCAGATACAGCTAAACCCTTAACAGGACCACCATGGGCAGTATATTGCTCAATACTATGTGAAGTTTTAATCAATAATAAAAAAGATACCATAATCAATTTAATAATTATGATATCTTTTAAGAAAATTTTTTTAGGTAGCATTTACTATAATATTTTTACTCTGCGGGTTCTGGCTTAGATTTTTTATCTTCTTCCATTTCCTTTACCCACAAACCGTGATGCTCTTTTGCCCAATTTTTGTCAACTTCACCGCTATTCATAGCATCAAGGGCACCTTCCATTCCAACAGATCCTATATAAATATGTGCAATAATCATTATCATGAGACCTAAAGAAACTATTCCATGCCATACCTGGTTGAATTGCTGTTCTTGAAGAAGTGTCAAGTCTGTAGGTAAACCTAAACCTAAAACATTAAGTATAGCAAAAGTATCAGCAAACATAGTTGTTTGGAATGGAAACATTAATGCTATACCTGACATACTTACTGACAGACCACCAATCATTGTGATCCAAAAGATCATTTTTTGACCAGCATTGAACTTCTTGGCAGGTGGATGTAATCCAGCTTTAAAAATACCACCACCCATTTTTATCCATTCCCAATCAACTTTGTTAGGAATGTTATGTCTTACCCATAAAACAAAAGCTAAAACAAGACCTAACATAAAGGCAAATGCCAAGTAGTTGTGAATATACTTACCTCCAATAGTTATAGCAGTAAATATTTCCGGTCCAAAAATTGGTAGTAAAATGTATTTACCATACATAAGATTAAGTCCAGTTAAAGCTAACAAAACAAATGATCCAGCCATTAACCAATGAGCAAATCTATCAATTGCAGCAAACCTTAAAATAGTGTCACCTGACAATCCAGAATCTACTTTTATTTTACCTCTATACATGTAAAAGGCAAAAAGGACGCCAATAATTGCTAACAAACCTATACCACCATATAAAGTAACGGGTCCATTTCTAATAGCCCTCCAATTGTCACCTTCAGATTGTATCATTACAGCAGACAATTGATCTTTCATTTGAGTCGAACCAGCATTGCCAGTTCTAATATATCTCCATAAATCGGCGTCAGACTTCAGGCCTAGAGCATTACCTGGCACCTCACCTTTAACTTGAGCTATTGATGAATTTGAATTTGTTAAAAATGTAAAACTAATTACAAATACCATTGTAAATGCAATGAATAGTTTTCTGAACATTAATTCTCTCCTCTTAATTACTTCTTTGCCTAGAAGTATGCATCTTAAGTTTATTTACTTGTTCTGTAGTTAGAATATCGTCTTTTTTACCTAAGTACACACCTTTTTTGTAATTTAGTATTCTTCCTTGTTCTTCCTGACATGAACTTAATAAGAACGAAGACAGGAAGATTGAGATAATCAAAAATGTTTTATTTATATTAATCATTACTTACCCCAAATTTTAAAGATAAAAGAATC
This sequence comes from uncultured SAR116 cluster alpha proteobacterium, assembly GCA_902537945.1. Lineage (GTDB taxonomy): Bacteria > Pseudomonadota > Alphaproteobacteria > Puniceispirillales > Marisalimonadaceae > Marisalimonas. The sequence continues at coordinate 163,196 of CACBDG010000001.1, read as the reverse complement.
AAAAAAGGCGGATAAATCCGCCTTTTTAAGTGAAATTTTAACCTTTTAACTGGTATGCAGTACCCCAGCCCCATGCGCCAGAACCAAAACCACGAGCAACAACTCTCTCTCTGAAGATATCAGCTACTTCGTCTCCATCACCAGCAAGTAATGCCTTTGTTGCACACATTTCTGCACATGATGGTAGTTTACCTTCAGCAAGTCTGTTACGTCCATACTTTTGGAACTCTAACTCACCCATATCAGTTTCAGGTCCACCTGCGCAAAAAGTACACTTATCCATTTTTCCTCTTGATCCATAATTTCCAGCTTGAGGAAATTGAGGTGCTCCAAAAGGACATGCATAAAAGCAGTAACCACAGCCTATACATAGATCCTTAGAATGTAACACTACACCCTGATCTGTTTGATAAAAACAGTCAACTGGGCACACAGCCATGCAAGGAGCATCTGAACAATGCATACAGGCTACGGATATTGATCTTTCTCCTGGCTTACCATCTTGAATGGTTACAACCCTTCTTCTATTAATACCCCATGGAACTTCATGCTCGTTCTTACATGCTGTCACACAGGCGTTACACTCAATACATCTTTCTGCATCGCATAAGAATTTCATTCGTGCCATTTTTTTAAGCCCTCCTTTAAGCTAGTTCAATTTGACACAATGAGCACTTAGTCTCTTGCATCTGTGTTACTGAGTCATATCCATAAGTAAATGCAGTGTTTGCTGCTTCACCTAGTACATATGGATCTGAACCTTCTGGATACTTTGATCTAAGATCCTCACCTTCCATATGACCACCAAAGTGGAATGGTAAGAAAGCTACACCTTTGGCAACACGCTCGGTTACCATTGCCATAACTTTAATCCTAGCTCCTTCTGGAGTCGCAACCCAAACCATTGCACCGTTTCTAATTCCTTTAGAGTTGGCATCAAATGGATTGATTTCAACAAACATGTCTTGTTGCAATTCAGCTAGCCATGGATTTGATCTTGTCTCATCTCCACCACCTTCATATTCAACCAATCTACCGGAAGTTAGAATGATCGGATATTTAACAGAGTGATCCACATCTTGAATAGACTTATACAATGTTGGAAGTCTATATGCCATTCTATCAGAATATGTAGGATAATCGGCTACAAGGTCTCTTCTAGAGGTGTATAGTGGCTCTCTGTGTAATGGGATTGGATCTGGGAATGTCCAAACCTTAACTCTTGCCTTAGCGTTTCCAAATGGAGCACAACCATGTTTAATAGCAACTCTTTGGATACCACCAGATAAGTCAACTTTCCAGTTAGTTTTATCTCCAGCAACTTTATCAATTGCGGCTTTTTCATCAGCTGTTAAATCTTTATCCCAGCCAAGTTTTTTAAGCATTGCCATTGTAAATTGTGGATAACCGTCTTTAATCTCAGAACCAACCGGATATGAACCTTCAGCTAATAGATTATTACCTTCGTGCTCAACACCAAATCGTGCTCTAAAACATAATCCGCCTTCTGCCACTGGCTTTGATGTATCATATAGCAATGGTGTGCCAGGATGTTTCATATCAGGGTTACCCCAACAAGGCCAAGGCAAACCATAATAATCACCATCAAGTTCACCACCAACAGCTCTTAGAGTGGTTTTATCAAAAACGTGTTGATTCTTCATGTGAGCTTTAAGTCTCTCTGGTGACTGACCAGTATAACCTATTGTCCACATACCACTATTGAACTCTTTAGTTACGTCTTCAATGTAAGGCTCATCATTGGTTACCTTAATATTTCTGAACATACGGTCCGCAAACCCAAACTTTTTTGCAAACTTATATATGATTGTATGATCAGGAAGTGAGTCAAAAGATGGCTCGATAACCTTCTCTCTCCATTGAAGTGATCTATTGGATGAAGTAAGGGATCCATATGTCTCAAACTGAGTAGTAGATGGGAGTAAATAAACACCATCTGTTCTATCAGATAAAACTGCAGAAACTGTTGGGTAAGGATCAATTACAACCATAAGGTCTAACTTCTCCATTGCAACTTTCATTTCCTTCATTCTAGTTTGAGAGTTAGGAGCATGTCCCCAGAAAACCATTGCTTTTAAATTATCTGGCTGTTCTATATTTTCTCTCTTTTCAAGAACACCATCAATCCATCTTGATACAGGTATACCCTTCTGGTTCATCATACTCTTGGTTTTACCGTCTTTTCCTTTCATTGAAGAAAATCTTGCTTTAATCCAATTGTAATCTTCTCCCCATACTCTTGACCAATGCTTCCAAGCACCAGCGGATAAACCGTAGTAACCTGGTAAAGAATGGGACAAAATACAAAAGTCAGTAGCACCTTGAACATTATCGTGGCCTCGGAATATATTGGCACCACCACCTGCAGTTCCCATGTTTCCTAAAGCTAATTGGAATGCACAATATGCTCTTGTGTTGTTATTTCCGTTAGTATGCTGAGTTCCACCCATACACCAAATAAATGTACCAGGTCTGTTGTTAGCCATTATTTTAGCTACTCTTTTTAGCTGAGATCCAGGAACTCCAGTAACTCTTTCTGTTTCCTCAGGATTCCATTTCTTTACTTCAGCTCTAACATCATCCATACCATAGACACGTTGCCTAATAAATTCTTTATCTTCCCATTTGTTTTCGAAGATATGCCACATAATTCCCCAAATCAATGCAACGTCTGATCCTGGACGAAATCTTACAAATTCGTCAGCATGTGCTGCAGTTCTTGTAAAACGTGGGTCACATACAATTAATGGAGCATTATTTTGCTCTTTTGCTTTCATTAAGTGCATTAATGACACTGGGTGCGCCTCTGCTGGATTTCCACCAATGACAAACATGGCTTTAGAATTGTGAATGTCATTATAAGAATTTGTCATTGCACCGTAACCCCAAGTGTTAGCAACACCTGCAACTGTTGTTGAATGACATATTCTTGCCTGGTGATCTCCATTGTTAGAGCCCCAATATGCATAAAATTTTCTGAATAAATATGACTGCTCATTATTAAATTTAGCAGAACCTAACCAATAAACAGAATCAGGGCCTGATGAAGTTCTGATGGATTCCATCTTATCGCCGATTTCATTTATGGCATCATCCCATGACATTCTTGTCCATTTGCCACTAACAAGCTTCATAGGATATTTTAATCTTCTTTCTCCACTTGCTGTTTCTCTTACAGATGCACCCTTAGAGCAATGAGCACCTAAATTAATTGGACTATCCCAACCTGGCTCTTGACCTGTCCATACACCATTTTGAACTTCAGCCATAATTGTACAACCTACTGAACAGTGCGTACAAACTGTTTTCTTCATGGATACTGCAGAGGTTGAAAATGAAGCCTTTGCTGGCTTAACATTTGAACCTGCGAGTGCTGCAGCGGTGGCTAATCCCCCAACCGCTAATCCTGAACCTTTCAAAAAAGTACGTCTATCAACGACTTTTTCTGAGGTTTTACCAATGAAAGATGAAGTTTGGGAGCCTATCGCCACCCCTTTCGTCTTCTTTCTAAGCATAGTTTTCCTCCTTAAATTTATTAATTAATATTAGAACCTAGCGGTTTCATAATAAGTTTTTACATGCTTTGTTTTCTGGTAGCCTGAACCAGTAGTATTCATAGTCTCATTAGCGGATGCTGTTTTAGTTACAGTTGCAGCCACTGTAGCGGCGGCAGCTGTTATAGCGGCACCTTTTAAAAAGTCTCTCCTACCATTCTTAGATTTATCAATCTTCATTTTACACTCCTTAATAAAAAGCTCATTTAATATGAGCTTATGAAACAGGGGCCTATCGCTACCCCGAGACATTCATTGAGAACGATGCTCGTTCAATTTCCATAAATTCTTTTCCAATAGTTCCAATTGGGGAATAAAACACTGCAATTTTGGAACTTTCTATATCTCTCATAAGCAAGTCAACCCATGGGGCTAAATGCCTATTAAAAAAATCTTTTTGCTCTGTAATAGAATGTTTTCTATCAAACTTTCCAAGTATTAAACCTGACATCATATCGAATATGCTCGCGATGTGATCCTCTGGCTCTTTAACATTATCCTCTAACTTGATTCCTATTTTTTGCATGTCCTGTCTTAACTTAGCTAAAGGCTTGTCTTTTAAAAATCCAGTTAAATAGTAAGAAGCAAAGGGGAGTATTTCACCTCTACCAACACCCACAAATATTCTAACATACTCATCTCTAATGGTTGGGAGATCAAGTGAAGTTGCTAGTTTTGAAAGTGTTTTTATGGATTTTCCAATGGGAGAATCATCAGATTCGAGCAGTGTTAATTGCTTTACCAATTTATCGTCTGGCTCTGCTCTTAAAAGATTAGCTAAAAATGAATACATATCAGCACGCAACTGATCTTCTTCATTTATATTATCTAAAATTTTGGCATTATTAGAACTCAAATTATATCTCCCATTAACACTATTAACTATAATTTTGGATAAGAAAAGCTTTTTTTTATTAATGTGTTAAGTAAAAAATCAATGTTAAAATTTAAATCTATTAATAACAAATATTATTACTGATTTTTTGGTTTAAAAACCATTGTTTCGGGCTTAATTTTTTGATTACTATTTTGCAAGGAATTTTGAATTTCATCTGTATTTGTTGATGTTTGTTCTATTAAAGTCTTATCTTTTTTTATTTCGCCAATCTCACTGATATTCTTCTTTTTATCTTCTTCAGAAATAAGTTTTATTTCATCATTTTGTTTTGTATCTTGATTTTTATCTTGATTTTTTCTTTTAGAAATTTTTTTAATTGTTTTTTTATTGCTTTTATCTGTTGATAATTCTTTGTATGCTATTGATTCGACTTCATTTTTTTCATCTTTGCCATCAATCAAATCTGAAAGATAACCTTTTCCAACTTTATAAGCTGTTTCCATCCCTTCAATAACTGTTGCAGCATCAGTAAAATCTTCATGATAATCGTTAATTTCTGCGTCAGCGAATCTTATTATTGGATTTAATCTCCATACTCTTCGCAACGCTATTTGGCGTAATCTGTCAGGAACTCCATCTTTAAAAAACACATCTAAAGATTTTTCTTTTTTAATTTTCTCAGGATTTGGTAAATTATACTTCTTCAACAATTCATCATCATTAAGTTTATCGTTATCACTCGCTTCTGATGTTGAAGATTTTGAGACTTCATCACCTTGGGAACTATTAAAATCAGCCGACTCTATTTTAGAAATTTCTTGTTCAGACTTTTGTTTAGATTTTATCTTAGACCATCTAGAAAGAAAGTTCTCATTTAAATCTTTTTTATCTTCTTCCATCATAAATTAACCTTTAAAAATCTATTATCAGTTATAATAATTTTTTTTTAGTCTTTGATCTCCACCTCGATGAATATTTTCATCAATATTCTTTTTATCTCTTTTTCTTTTTTTGAACTCCTCAGGATGAAAGTGAATGCTAACAAACTTATTTAAAAGTTCTAAAATGGGTCCATATAATGGAACTTTTTCAACCTTATCTTCTCCACAATCTTCATAATCTTGAATATGATAGGGAGATAGTGAGACTTCTGCTAAATGAACGTCAATATTACTATTCTTATCACTTTTTTTTTCATTTTCTTCAATTAAATCTCCATCTCTTAGAACTATATATATTGAAGGGTCTGAAGATTGGAGATTTTCAGCATATCCTTCAGCCTCTGCACGATGCAAATCAATTGACGCATCTGCAACAAATAAATTTTTATTATCACTATTTTGTGGAGAAACATCATTTAAAAGTGGACAAATTTTAACATCATTAATTGGAGGATACCCTTCTCCACTTCTTACATCAAGAGGTATCAAATCATTAACTATCCATTTATGACTTTCCCATTGATTATCAATTTCTTTTTTTTCAAAAATGATTCTTACACCGTATAGAAGATGCTTATTATTTTCTAAGCTTATCATAATGCCTCATTTATAAACCTTAGACAGGTGAGCTAAATAACAACATTAAGAATAAAAAACAAACTAATTTTTTTTTGTGATGAGAAATTAATTGACATTATACCACAATAAAATAAGTTCTTGTCTCAATCTTGGGAGGTTGTTTTTGGAAATTAATAATAAAAAAATACTTATTTGCAATTGTGAAGCAACAATGGATATTGATGATGAAGCATTATCAAAAGCTTGCAAGTTGGAAAGCAAATGTAAAATACATAACAACTTATGCGGTTCGGAATTAGATGTTGTTTTAGATCAATTAAAAGTAGGAAATAAAGAAAATAAAGATTTGCTAATTGCATGTACTCAGCAAGAAGATGTTTTTGAAAATTTAGCTGAAGAAAATAATCTTCAGCCACCTGGAACTTTTAATATAAGAGAATATGCAGGATGGTCTAAAGAGAGTAAAAAATCCGTTCCTAAAATAAGCGCCTTGATAAATTCATCTGTCAATGAAACAAAAAAAACACCTAGTTTAACCTTAAATTCTCTAGGAAGATGCTTTGTTTATACCAATTATAAAAATGGTGATGACTCCCTTGGTATTGCTTATGATTTCTGTAAAAAAATAAATAAACACCTTGGTGTAACACTGATGATATCTAATTGTGAGGACGAAATAGTTTTAGAGCCTCAAAATTTTAAAATAACAAGAGGAAATATAAACAGAGCTCAGGGTTACTTTTCTCAATTCCAACTTGAGATAAATAATTTTTCCGAAGCACTTCCAAGTAGTAAGTCAAATATGACGTTTGGAGATTTTTTTAAATCAGTAGATACTGAATGCGATATAATAATTGACCTAAGTGAAAACACACCTATGTTTACTGGTTATCACAAACGTGATGGTTATTTTAGAGCAAGCACAAATAGTCCAAATGATTTACTAGAGATTTTTGCAAAAGCAATTGATATGATTGGTGAGTTTGAAAAACCAATATATGTAAACTATAATGATAGTTTATGCGCACATTCACGTAATGAAAAAACAGGATGCTCAAAATGTCTAGATGTTTGCCCTGCTGGCGCCATCCAAACATCTGGTGACGTTGTCTCTGTAGATCCAGGTATATGCGGTGGTTGTGGTTTTTGCGGATCTGTTTGTCCATCTGGCGCTATACAAACTGATTATCCAAGTCTTGAAGTTTTATTAGGTGATTTATCAAACCTGCATGATAATTATATCAAAGCGGGTGGTAAAAATCCTGCTTTAGTTTTGTTTGATAATGATTATGGAAATGAAGTTATAAACATTCTTTCAAGACATGACAGTGGTTTGCCAGCTAATTTAATACCTTATTCAATGCATTCTGTCGGCAGAGTTGGTCACGATATTCTTGTGTCTTCTATAGCTATTGGATACAAAAAAATTTTCATACTCCTAAATCCTGAAAAAATTGAAGAATTTGATTTCTTACCAAAAGAAATTGAATTGACCAATGCCTTACTTTCTGGCGTTGCAAAAAATGATAATAATTCAATTATATTAATTGAAGAAAGTGATCCTGAAAAAATTGGAGATAAATTTTATGAAAAAGATGGTTATACCAAAATCAAACCATCTTCTTTTGTTGCAGTTGGAGCGCCTAGGGGAATATTGAGAGCCGGAATACAAGGTCTATCAAAAAGTAATAACAATAAGAAAGACATTATACCATTACCAAATAATTCACCTTATGGAACGGTTGATGTTAACATCGATAGTTGTACTATTTGTTTATCATGTGTAAGCGCGTGCCCTGCTGGCGCATTGCAGGACAATCCAGACTCTCCTCAGCTTTTATTCAGAGAAGATGCTTGCTTACAATGTGGTATATGTGTCGCAACATGTCCCGAAAAAGCAATATCTCTTAACTCTCAATTCAACTTAAACGATAACGCAATGTCAGCAAAAGTTATTATTGAGGATCAACCTTTTGATTGTATTGTTTGTGGAAAGACTTTTGGATCTACTAAATCAATAGAAAGAATAATTGAAAAACTCTCTACTCATACGATGTTTGAAAAAGATGGCAGGACTGAAATGCTTAAAATGTGTGAAGACTGCCGTGTTGGGGAAATGTTTAAGGAAAATGATAAAATGCTTGATGCCCAAGACCGACCTAAACCAAGAACAACTGATGATTACTTGAATTAAGAAGTATCTAATAAAGGTAAATTTGTTAATATATTTTGAGGTTTGAATTTTATCTTAGAACTATGATTCATTGCTAATCCAACATACACTGGCTTACCATACATTTCTTTAACAAATCCATCTTCAGCATCAAGTTGAAATAAACATAGAATCTGTTTAAGTCTTTCGTCAGTAACGTCAAGTCCATTATAAAGATCATTTAAAATATTGTTTGAGTCACTGTCTAAACCAAGATGCCATGACCATTTCTCATCTTCAATTTTTTGCATGGGTTTTATAGAAACCTCGATAGAAAGAAAATGATGAACCCATTTTTCAATCACTCGTGCCAATGCATCTAAGCCTGGTTTAGTGTAAGCAAGATCAATGGAGGTATCGAATTTATCTGATCTACCCCAATAATTGTCAGCAGAGCTCTCTCTTAAAATATCTATATCAACCTCTAATTGTTTTGGATCATTAGCTTTAGTGTTTTTTTTCTCAGCTTGAAGTTGAACTGTAGCTTCATCTGCCACCATTATTTCATCTTCACCTATAGTAACAACCTGTGTCCTAAAGAATATTTCTGATGCCCTCACTTGAAGAGCATAGGATGATTGATTGAGAATGTTCCTTAAAATAATTTGAACCATTTGATCTACAAAAAGAGGAGGAAAGTCTATAGCTTGTCCTCTTGCTATTGCAAGATAAGCACTATCTAATGTTGGATATTTTGATAAAAAATCTCTAAACTTTAATATAACTTCATAATTAAAAATTACGTCTTTATCTCTAATTTGGTTAAGTTCCTTTTTATCAACAATATCAAAAGGTTTATCAACCAATCTTTTGTGAAGTTCAATTTCAGCTTCACAAGATTCTTCAATTGGAGCAACTTCTGGTCTATAAAAATAAGCTCGCATAAAGTCTTCGGTAGGAACAAGATGACCGTCATCATTAGGATCTAACAAATGCCAACCAGAAGTTAACCAAAAATCATTTTGAACCATTCATCAATTCCTATATTTAGCTCTCATCAACAAAAGCCCAAATTTTTTGCTCTGAGCAAGAATCAGCTTTAGGAAGATTTCTAAATTTTTCTTTAATTCCTTCATCTTCCCAAGTTCTTGTCAAACTTAAAAGACTTCCAATTTCATGATTTTTGCACAAATCAAGCATAAAATTTATTTCTTCTGTTGCCGCTTTTTCAGCCATCTCTGTTGTTGGAGCACCAAAATTATCAACAAAATACTTTCCTAAATCTATTTTTAGTTGTTGTAATTCTTTTGTACTAATATTCACTAAACTAACAAACGTACTATAGCCAAAAGTATTACAACCCATGAAACCATTAGAGAATGCCTGCTTTATTTTACCATTTAAATCTTGCTGCTTTAAATTATAAAAGTTAAAAGTGCCAACTACAGCCAACTCACCTTCTTCAGAAGCCAAGGGAAAAATATTTAAATCAGATTTGTCGAAACGAATTGTTTTTGCAAACTTCATCTTAAATTAATGTCTCCAATTTCTTTTGTAATTTCAATTGGCGATAAGAATATTTCTTTATTTTTAGATTTGACAATTGCTAATCCATTTTCATCTAATCCAACCCAAGTGACATTTTCTTGATTTTTCAAAATAAGCTTTTTATTTTTTTCTCTTCTAGCATTCCACATATCTACGACAGGTTTAAAGCCCTCGTCTTCCCATTGACTAATCCAAGCTAAAAAATGCCTGGACAAAGATTCAACAGCTCTTGTTCTTGAGACAAAACCTGCGCCTTCATCCGCAAGAGATGTTATATCTGGCTGAATATTATTTTCATCCATTTGAAGTTGATTATTTAACCTCAATTTTAATCCAACTACAATCCAATCTGGAATAGTATCCTCATTAGCTGAAGAAACCTCTATTTTGACTATACCTGCTTCACCTTGATTCAAGTAAATTAATCCTGGGTAAGAATATGTAACCACTACTTCAGGCGGTGCAAGTGCTCCAATTGAGTCTCCAGCTGCAACCATCATTACGTACAACATTTGATTACATTTAATTTTTTTTACTTCTGGATTTAAAACTACAGCTATTTCCACAAACTCAGTACTCTCGGAATAAAATACTGTTCCTGCTTCACTATTTGCAGCTGCAGAAATAGCCTTGTTAAAAACTTCGATTTTATCTGGCACTGCAACTGCAGTTAATATTGGCGGTAGAAGCGGTGGGTCATTATCGTTTGCTGGATCAAGCTCATAATATAAACTCATACTAACTCCTCTTCATCTATTTTAACAGACTTGATAATAGCCTTTGCAATATTTCTATAATTCTTAGATTGAACTGATTTTGGCTCAGAGATTATTATAGGAATACCTGAATCAGAGCTCTTTCTTACCTGAGAACTTATTGGAATTTCACCTAACATTTCAATCCCTCTTTTTTTTGCCTCAGCTTTTACGCCACCTTCTCCAAAAATATGATCTATTTTACCACAATCTGGACAAGACCAATATGACATATTTTCAATCATTCCTAGTACTGGAACATTTGCTTTTTGAAACATTGTTAGGGCTTTAACAACATCTAGTAATGCTATATCTTGAGGAGTGGAAACTATAACAGCACCTGCTAGATTTACTTGCTGAGCAAGAGAAATTTGAATGTCTCCTGTTCCTGGTGGCAAATCAATCACAATTATGTCAAGACTTCCCCACGCGACTGAGTTTAACATCTGGGTTAATGCTGACTGTACCATAGGACCACGCCAAATCATTGCAGTATCGTCGGGAACTAAGAGCCCCATGGACATTAGACTTATTCCATAATTTTGAAGAGGAGCCACCATATCCCCTCCAACTGAAGCAGGTCTTCCACTAACTCCTAACATCCTAGGTTGAGATGGACCATAAACATCAGCATCTAGTAGACCAACATTATACCCTTCAAGCTTTAGAGCAATGGCTAAATTTACTGAAGTAGTTGATTTTCCAACACCACCTTTACCAGATCCAACTGCGATAAATCGCCTTACTTTGGACTCTATAACTTTTTCAACAGTTTTATGAGTTTTTGCATTATCTGGAGTTTTGTTGTGTTTATTATCATGCGCAGTAACTACAACTGTGGCACTGGTAACACCATCAATTTTTAAAATATTTTGTTGTGCTAGTTTTCTAACAGGTTCCATTGACGCCCCTCTATGAACTGGAACTTCTAAGGTGACCGCTACATTACTATCCTTAATGGTAATATTACCTACTAAACCTAAAGTAACAATATCTTTCGACTGTGAGGGATCCTCTACCCTTTTTAATGTATCTAATATTAAATCTTTTTTTAAGTTAGTCATTTTTTTCCTGGCAATGATAGTGTTGAAGAAACTGAATGATTAAGACCTAACTCATCAATTTTTATATTAGCCGTAATATCAAGATTAGCATTAGGACTCAATTCACCATCAGCTATTTTTTTATTAATCAATTTTTCAATCTCTTTATGTGTTGTAACACCTAGATTTTTTAAAAATTTCCTATAACTAATTTCTGAGGCTGTCATATCTGACATATCTTTTTTATCACTCATAAACTTTCTCCTTAAAAATTTTTGTTAAAGCAAAACTATTTATAAGTTTGGGTCAGCTAAATGTTCACGTATCATATCTATAAATTGTTCTGACATATACTTTACATAATCTTCATGATTATCTATTTCTAAAACGTTCTTACCAACATGAGCCGAATATCGAGCAGCAGCGTATAGCATTATGAAGTTAAGATCAGTTGATTTTATAGTTTTATTTTTAGTGTTTGCAAAAGAAATAAAATGATCTGCTAATTTTAAAAAGTTTTTTCCATCAAGAACTTTTTGATCCTTAATCTTTTCAGTTGAGCTCTCAGGTCTCTCATGCCATTTTCGTAATTCCATTTTAAACTTTATCTCCTTAATATAAAGAACAAAATACATTTAATAATTTAATTAGCCTACACAATTTTTTTCTTTTTTTAAAAACTGTTTCTTATTTTTTTATAATGAAATAAAATTTAAATTATTTGGGAGATAGTAAATTGAAAGATTTATGGAAAATTAATGGTTATGAAATTTCTGATTTATTAAATAAAAGAGAAGTATCAGCTGCAGAAATATGCAACAACCTTATCGAACACATTGAAAAAATAAATCCTAAAATCAACGCAATAGTAGTAGAAACCTTCGAGGACGCAAAAAAGCAAGCAAAAATTTTAGATAAAAAAATTATGGAAGGTGACAATATTGGGTTGCTTGCAGGAGTTCCTACTACAATAAAAGTAAATACTGACCAAATAGGCTATCCTAGTACAAATGGTCTACGAATACAAAAAGATCTAGTTGCAAAAGAAGATAGTCCTGTTGTAAAAAATCTCCGAAACTCTGATGCATTAATGTTAGGAAAAACTAACACACCAGCTTTTAGCATTCACTGGTTTACAAGAAATAGTTTGCATGGTCATACTTTGAATCCACATAATAAAAACATTACACCAGGCGGATCATCTGGTGGTGCTGCTGCCGCAACTGCTGCAGGAATGGGAGCAATTGGTCACGGCACTGATATAGCTGGATCAATTCGTTACCCTGCATATGCCTGTGGAATTCACGGATTACGACCAAGTATTGGCAGAGTTCCAATGATAAACTACACTACTCCAGATAGACATATTGGCGGGCAAATCATGGCGGTATCAGGCCCATTAGCACGTTCCATAAAAGATCTAGAATTAGCCCTAAAAGCAATGAGTAAGGAAAATTATGACGACCCCTGGTGGACACCATTACCGTTTTCATTGCCTAAACCTGAAAAAAAAATAGCATTATTAACAAAAATTGAGGGTCTTAAAATTGATCCTATAATATTAAAAGAATTAAACCTAGTTGCAAAAAGACTTGAGGACTTGGGATGGGTTGTAGAAGAACCCAAAGCACCAAACTTCAAAGAAGCAGCAAATTTTCAAGCAACTTTATGGCTAGGTGAATTCAGGAGAACTGGTGGGGAAGCTATTACCAAAGAAAATGATCCAGATTCAAATTTTATTTATAGTCAAATGTCTAGAAGATGTCCCGATACTGGTTTAGAAAAATTTATGGACTCATTACAAAACAGGGCAAGAATAAGTAGAGAATGGAATAAATTTTTTGATAAATATCCATTAATATTATGCCCTATAACAGGAGACTTACCATTTCCAGATTTAAAAGATTTAGAATCAGAAGAATCATTTGATTTAGTTTTTGATTCTATGCTTCCTCAAATTGCACCTCCATATATGGGGCTACCTGGATTATCTTTTGCAACTAGTAAAACAAAACAAAAAATCCCACTAGGAGTTCAATTTATTTCCAGAAAGTTTCGCGAGGATTTATTATTAAATGTTGCATATGAACTTGAAAATTATTACCCCAAAATCGAGCCAGTTTTACCAAGCTTTTAGAGGCTTCTTAAGACAAAATAAAAAACAGTTGAAAATATTAAAATTTGTATATTAATATCAAAAAAAATTACTTGATTTACTAAAATGTTTAAAACTAATGTTAAAATTACATATGCTGAGTCATGGTTGCCAATTCATCATAAATTTTTTATTCATACTGTAGAATTATTATCAGCAAGAATTGCTTTAGAAAAACGCTACAAAAAATTTATTTCTAACTCAAAAAACAAAACTGGTACCGAATTATGGAAACATGCATTAAACTCTATGGGTATTAAAACACCTGAATTGTTTCCAATTCCTAAAAGAAAAAAAAATAAGGGATTGATTATTGCCGCCAATCATCCGTTTGGTGTTACAGATGGGGTGTTTTTATCGTGGTATGCTTCAACTTTTGATGATAATTTTAGAGTGATTGCCCATGGAGTTCTTCAAAAAGAACCAACATTAGCAGACAATATACTTCCAATTGATTTTAGTAATAAAAAAAATGCTATGAGAGATAATGTTATTACAAGAAAAAAAGCTATTCAAATTTTAAAAAAGGGAGGTGTAATTGCAATTTTCCCAGCGGGGGGAGTTGCATGGGCAAGAAAAAGAGGATTGCCTGTTGAAGAAGATGACTGGAAACCTATGCTAGGTAGATTAATAAATGACTCTAAATGTGATGTACTTATTACCAAATTTGGTGGTCAAAATTCTAAAGCTTTTCAGTTTGCTTCACGCATACATCAAACTTTCAAACAAAGTTTATATTTGTATGAAATTAGAAAAAGTTTAGATAAACCCATAAAATTTAAAGTGTTAAAGTATTTTAAAAATGAAACTTTACCAAAAATTGATGATAAAAATTTGTCACTTTATCTTCAGAGCAAAGTTAAGGCTTCACACTAGGTATTATAGAGTTTTCCGACCTTTTTAGAGAGTTCTGGGGGAGCTGTTAGCCTTTTAAGGAAGGTATCTACATCCTTAACAACTAAAAATTTATTTCCAGCTTTGATTATTTCATTATTAGATAATTTCTTCAATGGGGTATACTTAGGATGATGGTGATCTATAAAAGTATCATTTCTTGCAGCATTGTAACAGCATAAAAGTGTCCAACGTCTGTTAGGAGAGTTATTTTTATCAGATCTATGAAGAGTATTACAGTGAAAAAAAAGTGCATCTCCAGGATCCATTTCACAATAAACTAGCTTTAGGTGTTTTTTTGCCTCTTCAACTCTTTTTAAGTCAACTCCTACTTGACCGCTTTCTAACAAAGCATGATCTACTCTTCCTAATTTATTCGAACCAGCTAAAACTTGTAAACATCCATTTTCTTTTGTGCATTTATCTAAAGCTATCATTACAGTGGCCATAAATGGGAACAAGCAACCATTTTTATACCAATATCCATAATCTTGGTGCCATTCCCAAGCTCCTCCTTCATATGGTTCTTTGGCTTTGATTTTAGAATGATAATGATAAACCTCTCCACCAAGCAGGTCTTACATCGTATCAACAATTTTTTCTGATCTAGCAGTAACACCATAAATGCTATCATCTGGATGGTTCCACGCCATCATTTTGGTCACTAATCCTTCGGAATCTTTTCTTTCATATAAATGATCTCTTATAGCAGGATCCTGTTTAGAAGCCTTTTGTAAAAGATATGTTTCATCTTCATTAAAAAAATTTTTTACAATCACATATCCATTTTCATGAAATTTTTTAGTTTGATCCTTGTTTAGATATGTCGCCATTTTTAATTCTCCAAAAATATAATTATTAAGACATGTTTTTAAGATTATGCCAATTATAATAATTAGATTTAATATCCGCATCACATGAGAATGCATCAAAAACTTGTTCTAAATATTTTAGTAAGTTTTTATTTATAATTTTTTTATTTTTCTTATTGTATTTATTTTTTAATTCTTCTTCCCAAATTATCATCGCGCTATGTATGATTGCTATTGGAGCAGGATCAATATTTCTAATAGTTCCATTTTTTAAGTCTTTAGAAAAACTACTAATTAAATTCTTAAATTCTCCTTCTAAATCTTGAAGTTTCTTTTGCAATAACTTTGTTGAACCATCTAAGCTTTCTTTCGTATTTGGTATTTGTTCCCATCTTCTGTCAATTAACTCCCTTAAATAATTTGGGATATTGTCAATATTCTTATTTAATTTTTTGAAGTCTTTCAAAACATTATTTAAAATTAAAACATTTTCGTCATTATTATTGATTTTAAATTTTTCTCCTGATTTAAAATTGTCATAAATAACATACATTCTTCGTGAAATTTCAATTAAATTGGTTAAAGTCAAATTTACAAAGATCCCTTTTTTTGAATTTTTGATTATTGTTCGTAATTCAGACTCAATTTGTTCTTTTTTTTTCAAGATAGTCCTTATCAAAAATCATCTATGTTTTTGGTACAATTATATAAAGTGTTTTTCATACAATTTGAGTATAATGAGTAACCTTCATCATACTCATATTTGCTCATTTTTTCTTTTATCATATTAATATTTTGACGTGCACCCTCTATATTCAGATCTTCTGCTAAGCGCCACCATAAGTAGGCTTTAGGATAACTTACTTTAACACCTTGTCCTTGAAAATACATGTTCCCTAAAATTAACCTTGAAGTAGGATGATTTCTCAATGCAGAAAATTTAAAAGATTTTAAAGCTAACTTATAATTTTTATTTATTCCTAAGCCTTTTAAATAAGCGTGCCCTAATGCATAATTCGCTAGAACATTTCCTTGATTTGCAGAAAGAAAAAACCAACTAAAAGCTTCATTTTTATCTATAGGAACTCCTAAACCTTTATTATACATTACACCTAAATTGTATTGTGCTTTGTCGTCACCCAAATTTGCATCATAACTTAAATAATAAAGAGCAGTTTTATAATCTTTTTGTTCTAAAGCTTGGTATCCTTTAAGTCTATCGTTGTTTGCAAACGTTATGGAACATGAGAGTATTAAAATGAAAAAAATTTGTTTAATCATTTCAATTTACCCAGATAAAGATGAGGCTCCACCATGATCTGCAGACCATGTCATTGGATCATGAAGAAAACTCTCGACTTCTCCAATCTCATCATTTTCAAAATAATTAAATTCTTTTGCTACTTTTAATACATCCCACCAAGTTGCTAGAGAGTGCATTTGAAGCCCAATGTTATCTAATACTTTTCTTGTTTGTGGAAAAATATCATAATAAAATACTACAAAAGTATGATCAACTTTTGCTCCTGCTTCACGAAGTGCTTCGCAAAATTTTATTTTACTATTCCCATCAGTTGTTAAATCTTCAACGAGTAATATGTGAGAATTATTTTCAAAATCACCCTCAATTTGTGCATTTCTTCCAAAACCTTTTGCTTTTTTTCGAACGTACTGCATAGGCAACATCATTCTATCAGCTATCCAAGCAGCAAAAGGAATGCCAGCTGTCTCACCACCTGCAATGGAGTCAATGCTTTCAAAACCTATGTTTCTAGTAATTTCAGAAGCTGCAAAATCCATTAATGTGTGTCTAACTCTTGGGTAAGAAATTAGTTTTCTACAATCAATGTAAACTGGACTTGCCCAACCAGAAGTGAACTTAAAAGGCTCTTTTGCGCTAAATCTTACCGCCTCAACTTCTATTAACATTTTAGCTGTTAATCTTGATATAACACTTTTTTCAGGGAAACTAGTTGAAAACATTTTGTATTATTCCTTATCTTCATCTTTGGATCAAAATTTTTAAACTCACTTTTGCATTCACTCTGGCTCAACAATAATTCAATATCAAGTATTCCAATTAGAGATTAATTAAAACACAGAAAAAGAGTTAAACATATTTAAATTACATTATTAATAATCATTAATAAATTTATTTAAAGTTGAAACACTTTTCATAAAATCTTTGATCTCCATTCTCTCATCTGGATTATGGGAACCTTTATCATTTCTAATGAAAATCATTCCTGTTTTAACACCTTGATTAGAAAATATCGCCGCATCATGTGTGGCACCACTTGCTACTGACACCCTTGAAAACCCGAGTGATTCGCTTGCATCTAAAAGTTTTTCTACAACTTCTTGATTACACTCAGCTGGATATGATTTGATCACATTGTCAAATTTAAATTGAACTCCCCTTTCTCTTTCTATTGTTTTACATTCAGACCTTAAAAGAGCCTCCAATGCATCAAGAGTTGAAATATCTTGGCTTCTTGATTCAAAACTAAATAAAATTTCTCCAGGAATCCTAGACATCGCTTGATTCTCAATATCTGTGTGAAAGATACCTGAAGTTAGGACAAGGTCTCCACCATGTTGTTCTATTGTATTCCAATGATCATCCATACGAGTTATCAAATCAGCTCCTGCAAAAACAGCGTCTTTTCTTAGATATCTAGGGATAGTACCCGAGTGACCCGCATCACCTTTACATCGTATTTTGTGATGTCGATAATTTCCTCTTATCCCAGTAACTATTGCAATTGGCCAATCTTTATCTACAAGAACAGGACCTTGTTCAATATGTATCTCTATAAATACTTCTATCTTTTTACTGTTGATTAGAGACTTAGATCTTTTTATGAGATCTAGTTTTACACCCGAGGAATCCATAGCTTCAGACAACTTGTTACCTGTAGTTCTATGGGTAGAGTTCAAATCTTCTGAAGATAACAAACCAAATAAAGCCTTCGATCCGATACAATTTTTACCATACCAAGCACTTTCTTCACCTCTTAATATTAACACCTTTACAGGTAAAGATGTTTTGATTTTTTTTTCTTTTAAATTTGCTAAAAGTAAAAAACCTGCAACCACTCCAGCAAGACCATCAAAGTTTCCGCCTTGAGGAACTGAATCCATATGTGATCCAACCAGAATATAATTAGTTTGAATAGATTTATCCAAAGAAAGAACTATATTTGCAGCATCGTCTTTTTCAACATAAAAACCAAATTCTTCTGCTAAATCTATTATATAGTTTATACCTAGAGTTTCCCCTCTACCATAGGATTCTCTTGAAATTCCAATCTTATCTCTAGTCAAATTTCCAATATCTGAAAATATTTTTATAGCTAATTTTTCAAACCATTTTTCTTCATGTAAAGGAATTTTATCATTTAACATTAAAAACAAACCTCAATCTTTTTGTAAAAAAGTAAAATGAGTTTAATATAAAAAAATTAAAAAATTTTGCTAAGACATGAAATAATATAATTATTATCTAAGAAAGACAAGTTTACCTTCACTGGATTTCTCAGAGCTATAATTATAACCGTCTAAATTAAATTTCTTCAGATCTTCTTCACTTTGCAAACGATTTTGGATAATAAAACGAGCCATAGCTCCTCGAGCATTTTTAGCATAAAAACTTATTATTTTATCTTTACCATTTTTACGTTCCATAAAAATGGGTGTAATCACTTTTAATATTAAGTTTTTTATATTTATGACACTAAAATATTCGTTAGAAGCACAATTTACTAAAATTTGACTTCCTATTCTTTTTGCATATTGATTTAAATTCTCAGAAATTTTATTACCCCAATAATCATATAAAGATGAACCATGAGCTCCTTTAAGTTTGCTTCCCATTTCTAATCGATAAGGCTCAATCTCGTCTAAAGGTCTTAATAAACCATATAAACCTGATATAATTCT
Organism: uncultured SAR116 cluster alpha proteobacterium; assembly: GCA_902537945.1. Lineage (GTDB taxonomy): Bacteria > Pseudomonadota > Alphaproteobacteria > Puniceispirillales > Marisalimonadaceae > Marisalimonas. Next base: position 143,962 of record CACBDG010000001.1, on the reverse strand, counting down.
CAAGTGTTTTTGGGCAAAATCTAAATCTTCCTTCTCTAATTTTTCTATGCTTAAACCTTTATAAGTGTCACCAGCGAATGCAAAGGCTGCAGCTTTTTTTTGTTGATTACCAAATTCCTTGAACCTATCTCTATTTAATTCTGCTAATTTTGAACTAATATCCATCAAGTTTTCTAAATCTTTGGCACTTAAATCTCGAACAACATTTACCAACTCATCCACATTTTTTTTAAAGTATGGCTCCGACACTTTAAGACCTTGAACTAAACTCATGTTAAGTTTTTTTGCGGGCGAAACAACTACAAGCATAAATATCTCCTTTATATTTTTCAAAAATAATGCATATCTATTAAAATGTCTAGATGAGCCAAAGATACTTAATTGTAAATTCTATTTTACATAATTAATGAATAAGTAATTTAAAAAAGATTGAGATTTTGATGGGATTGAATTTTTCAAAACAATATTTTCCAATTTTGCTATTAATTCTACTAATCTTAGTTTGGACTTCTGTATGGTCTTTATTTAAAATTGCCATTGAAGCAATTCCTCCGTTAAGTTTTAGAGTTATGATTGGGATACCTGCGTTTGCTTTACTGTTATTCATTGGATTTAAAAAAGTTAAAACAATCTACGTTCCGAAAAGTGATCTCAAACCTCTTCTATTAATTAGCTTTTTTAATGTTACTTTATGGCAGGTTTTAATGCTGTATGGAATAAACATGCTTGGTGGGGGAAGAGCTGCGGTTTTAACGTACACAATGCCAGTTTGGGCAACAATTTTTGCCTCTATTTTTGGATATGAAAAAATTAATATATCAATAATAGTTTCATTAATTTTTGGAATAGTTGGTATATTTTTTCTATCTTTAGAAATTGATATTTTTGAGAATTTTATTGGTTTTTTAATTACCTTGTCTGCAGGTTTAAGTTGGGCAATAGGAACTATGATTGTAAAATATGGTGGTATTAAATCAGATGGATTAATTGTAGCAGGGTGGCAGCAAATGATTGGAATAATCCCTATTATACCTTTTGCATTATATTTTGATTTAAATAATTTTGGATCAATAGACTATAGACATATTCTTATAATATTATATGGCATATTTTTATCTAGTGCTTATACATATTGGGCGTATTTCACAATTTTACAAAAATTTTCAGTTAATGTTACTTCAATATCTGTAATGGCAGTTCCAATTTTGGCCATTTTAGTCGATTATGTTTTGGTTGATGTGAAATTTTCTAAGTTTGATATAATTGCTCTTATCCTAATTGTATCGGGAATTTACGTAGTGGCAGTTAAACCATTTAACTATAAGAAATAAATATTTTTTGATAGTTAAATAATTATTTATTTCAAAAATGATTGCAAAGATAGCATTAATAATGTCAGTAAAATTATAATAAAAACAAAAATTAATAAATTTTTGTTTTGTAATATAATTTTTTTATTTTTGTTATTAACATTTAAGGATATTAAATCGTTCAACTTCAAAAATAGTATCACTGATGATGCGAAGATTGGCCAATACAAATACCTTGTGCTTGCTGAGTTAACCAATATGAAATAAGGAGCTACATAAAAAAAAGAACTTAAGTACAAATAATTTTTCAAATGCCTAAATTTAGAATGATTTTTATCATTATAAATTATTAATGACGTTAAAAATATCAAAATATAAAACCAAGGTTTAAAGAAAATTGTGTTTAAAAATGAATAACAATACTGTTTAAACAAATCTTTTATGCTTAAAATAAAAGAATTTAATTTATATACAAAATCAAATTTGTCTGAAATATTATTATTTTTGGATACAAAAAAACCACTAAATATAGTGTAATTATTCGTCTGACTAGTAATCCCCAATAAAAGTCTCGTAATATCAAACCTATGTTTTAAATATGTCCATGGATGTTCAATTATAGTATTTAACCATACCGACATTATTTCAGAGTAATCTTCATTGCTGATTTGTTGTAAGTTATTAAAGTTGACATTAAATGGTGGATAGTATGTTTTTTTTATATGATTTAAAGCATTATCGTAATCTTTTAAATATTTTTTAGGTATTAGATTTTTATCTACATGATATGAAATTCCTATTAAATCGTGCATTGGGACTAATAATCCTGTTTTTATAGAGCAACAATTATTTTTTACAAATTTTTTATTTAAAACAAAAGAAGAAGAAAATAATAAAAATATGCCAAAAACAGTAACGAAAAGAAATGGTATAATTCCATAACTCTTAAGCTTTAATAATATATTTGAGTTAGCAATATATTGGAGCGATTTTTTTTTATGGAAAAACTTAACATAAGAAAAATATATAATAATTGGTATAATAGCAGCAGGCGCATTAGACCTTGAATTAAAAGCTAAAACAAGAAAAAAAACACCTAAAATTAAAACGAATTTATTATTATTTTTATGGTAAGAATATAAATAAAAACAAGATATAAAAAGATAAATACCAAGAATAGTGTCCTTGCCAATATGTGGAAAGTAAGAAAGAAAAAAAGGATTAATTATAAAAAATAACAGTGTCAATGATATTAATACAGTACTTTTAAATTGGCTTGACATAATACCAATAAACACCCATACAAGTATCAAATGCAACACCATAAATGAACTAATTTGAACTTCAGAACCAAAATTTAAAAAACTTAATATGTTGATTAAACCTGCCCATATCAGAGTTTGCATAGGAGCATGAGTATCACTGAAATTTCCTGACCAATATTCATTCAAAGAAAAAAACTCATCAAAATTAGAGTGACCTGGAAAAGCCGAAATAAAATTAATACAAAAACCAAAACTTATTCCTGAAACTATTAATAAATTATTAAATAATTTTTGATTTTGAGTAGCTCTAATTAGAGATGATATTAGAAATATAATTGAAAATGTAATAAAAACATAAATTGGAGTTAAATTATTTTTTGGAATTTGACTTTGGATAAACTTTTTATCTGATTTTTGAAATATATCTTTTAAATTTAATTCAGTTTTTCCCCAAAGAAGTATTGCCTCAGGACCGTCTGTAAGAAAAATATTATTTTCAATAAATTTTCCACCAAGCAAATCCCAATTTTGTAACTTATTAGATGAATTAATTTCATATAATTTAGTACAATTACTTGGTGTATTACAGTTATGTAAAAAAAATGCTTTTCCAATTTTAAATTGAGTAGGTTCATAAAATTGAAATGAAATTCTAATATGATTAATACTCTTAGGAATATTTTCGAATGTAACTTTATTGTTTTTTATTTTACCATTTATTGGACTAAGATAATTGTTATTGAAATAAATTTGTGGGGTGTTTTTGAATTTAACTTCATTGGTTGAAATCTCAAATTTAAAACTATAATAAGAATGAAGTTTTAAATTATAATCAAACAACATTAATCCACTAAGACAAACTCCTAAAAAACCTATTATATATAATGTCAGTGTCTTAATAGTTGATGAAAAAAACAATTTTAGATAAGCCTATTTTAGTCTACTGTGATTTTAAAATTTTCTTTTTTTCTAAACATTTATTACAAATACAATTCTTGATGGAATAATCTACAACTACATGTGGTTCGTTAAAGCACCAACAATCTTTAATTTTTTTTGAATTACATGAAAAGTATGAGCCACAAAGCTCGCAGACTTGATTATTGGTATTACAATTTATAGGTAAAACCATTAAGCTTTAATTTTTTTTGATGATGTGTAGAGCTTTATTCTTGATATTATTTGACTTAATGCCATCTCACCTCTTGATTCATGCTTTCCTGAGTTTAAGTTTTTAATAGTTCCAATCAATCTGTGAGGTCTAAATAAATAATTGGATGAGTAGAAGAGTATTATTCCAAACCAATTATAAAACATCAACCAATTAGCTGAAATCTTGTCGTTGTAAGATTCAGCTTTAGTTATGTCTACATAAGATAATTTATCCCAAAATTTTGTGTCATGTGTAATTCTTTTCTTTTCAACTAATTGACTATACAATTCAGAACCCGGATATGGCGCAAAAATACCTATTGAAACATCATATGCTCCATAAAAACTATAAATTACTAGAGACCATAGTGTTTTCCATATATCAAGGTGAGTTTCTTGGGGCAAACCAATAATAATGTTCATTTTAACATTAATTTTTGATTTGTTAGCAGCCATTAAAGATTTGTGAAGATTAGGAAGTTTTATTTTTTTCTTAATAACCGTTAGTATTTTTGCTGAACCTGACTCAGGAGCGTAGTTCATATTTCTACAACCGCTTTCATAGAGTAATGGAGTAACTTCTTTGTCAATAGCTTCGGAACGTGTTCCACTAGGTAATTGCCATGTAATATTAATTTTTCTGTTTATTAATTCCTCACAAAATTCAATAATCCATTTCTTTTTGACAATAGCTGTCAGATCATAAAAATCTACATTTGTAATTTTATATTTTGATATGTAATATTCAATTTCATCCACTACATCTTTAACATCTCTTGCAACCCATCTGGTACCCCACATCAACGGATTTGAGCAAAAAGTACAAGAATATGGACAACCTCTAGATGCTATCATAGGCATACTTCGCCCTCTATTTACACCATAACTATAACCCCTTGATAAATATTCCTCTAAAGGGATACCATCCCATTCCGGCCACGGAATATCATTAATTTGTCTCAATCTAAGTCTAGGTGCAGTTTTAACGAACTTTGTTTTTGATTTTCTGAAAAACAAACCTGAGACATTATTTAAATCTCCATTTTTCTCAATACATTCAACAAGTTGAACTATTGTTTCTTCACCTTCACCTAGAGCAATAGCATTCAATCCAGGAAGATAATTCATAGATATTTCTGGTGCTGCTGTAAAATGCTCCCCTCCAGCAACTATAAATTTATTTTTAAATTTTTGGCAAATCATTTTATAAAGGGGAACTAAAGCATTCCATTCAGATGAAAACATTCCTGATATACCAATGATATCGCAATCAACAGGCACAGAAGAAATTATCTCATCGAAATCCATTCCATATCTTAAAAGTTTTTCGCCATAAGAATTTTTAGAATCGAGTGCAGATCCAACAGAATCTATGATTTTTACTTTGTGTCCGCTTTTTTTTAATGATCCGGCTAAATATGCCAAGCCTATCGGAGGAGTTAGCGAACCAACATAAGCGCCTACAGGCACTATTGCGGGAGGACGTATCAAGCATATGTGCATTTTTTAACCTTTAAATTAACTTAATATAAGAAATAAAAAATTTATGTCAATACTAAAGCTATTGGTTTTGTTGTTATATTTGGGAAAAATTCAATAAAAATAAAAATAAATATTAAATTGCAAACGCATTATAATTTTAGATTTTAAGTTGATTTTATTATATATTTTAAATTTGGCGGAGAGGAAGGGATTCGAACCCTTGAGAGGCGTTAACCCCAACACGCTTTCCAGGCGTGCGCCTTAAACCGCTCGGCCACCCCTCCAAAAAATAAGATTTTACATCAACATTTTTTTTGGAGCAAGGTAATATAAGTAATTATTATATTGAAATATTTAATATAAGTTTTAGATTAAAATTGTTGTAATAAATGGGTTTTATGAAGTGATAATAGGAAGAGTTTTAATTTTATTTGGAATATGTTCATTTATTTTAACCCTCATAAGCAATTATTTTGATGTTGTTTCGCTAATTGACGGAAAAAACGAAATTACTCAGTTAGGTCAATTTTGGTTTCATTTTGCACCGAATAGCCTTCAGATTGCAGAAACTATTGTTAGCCGATATGTTGATCCTTGTTCGGCATTAGATATTTTGGATTGTTCAGGCTTTATTTGGCATCCATTTATCTCTTCTATATTGTTAATGCCTGCTGCACCTATATTAGCCCTGTTGAGTTTTATTTTTATTGCTTTTGGACTTAAAAGATCAGTAAGAAAAAAAGAAAAACACAAAATTTGAGTGATAAAACTTATATTCGCTATTTATCCCCCATTTTTAGTGCTTCGAAGAAAGCATTCTGAGGTATCTCAACACTTCCAAATTCTCTCATTCTTTTTTTGCCAGCTTTTTGTTTTTCAAGAAGTTTCTTTTTTCTAGTTATATCACCTCCATAACACTTTGCGGTAACGTCTTTTCTCATAGCTGATATAGTTTCTCTTGCAATAACTTTCCCACCAATTGCTGCTTGTAATGCTACCTTGAATAGTTGTCTTGGTATAAGATCTTTCAATCTTGTACAGATAGCACGTCCTCTCGTTTCAGCCTGATCTCTATGCGAAATCATTGCTAAAGCATCAACAGGATCACCATTAACTAAGATCGAAACACGAACAAGGTCGCCTTTTTTATAATTATCAATTTGATAATCAAAGCTTGCATACCCTGATGTCATACTTTTTAATTTATCATAAAAATCAAAAACAACTTCATTTAATGGTAATTTATAAACCACCATAGCTCTAGTACCAGCATAAGTAAGATCTATCTGTTCACCTCTTCTTTCGGTGCATAATGTTAGAACTGATCCAACATATTCATCTGGAACCAAAATAGTTGCTTTAATCCATGGCTCTTCAATGAAGTTAATATGATTTACATCTGGTAAATCTGCAGGGTTATGAAGTAGTTCGCTTGTATTGTCATTTTTGTGAACTTTATAAACAACAGAAGGGGCTGTTGAAATTAATTCTAAATTAAACTCCCTAGATAATCTCTCCCTGATAATTTCCATGTGTAAGAGTCCTAAAAATCCGCATCTAAAACCAAATCCTAAAGCTGCTGAGGTTTCAGCTTCAAAACTGAATGAGGCATCATTCAAAGATAATTTACTTAACGCCTCTCTTAAATCAGAAAATTGAGCATTGTCCATAGGAAATAAACCACAAAAAACTACTGGTACAGAGGGTTTGAAACCAGGCAACATAGTTTCAATAGGATTTCTTTCATCGGTAATAGTGTCTCCTACCTTACAATCTGCAACAGTTTTAACTGAAGCAGTAATAAAACCGATTTCTCCAGGTCCTAGTTCATCAACATTTACAATTTTAGGAGTAAATATACCAAGTTTTTCAATAGTGTGAGTAACCTTTGTCGACATAAATCGTATCTTTTGACCTTTTTTTAAGCTTCCGTTAACAACTCTTACTAAAGTTAATACGCCTAAATAAGGATCATACCAACTATCAATTAAGAGAGCTTGCAAAGGGGCGTTGAGATTACCCTGAGGAGGAGCTAATTTTTCAACTAACGAAGATAAAACCTCTTTAATTCCTTGTCCTGTTTTAGCTGAAACTTCAATCCCATCCTCTCCGGGCAAACCAATTACATCCTGAACCTGTTTTCTAATCCTATCTGGCTCAGAAGCAGGTAAGTCGATTTTATTAAGTACTGTTACAATTTCATGATCTACATCTATTGCTTGATACACATTTGCTAAGGTTTGCGCTTCTACCCCTTGCGAAGAATCTACTACAAGAAGTGATCCTTCACACGCTGAAAGAGATCTTGATACTTCATATGCAAAGTCAACATGACCAGGAGTGTCCATTAAATTCAAAGTATAAGTTTTGTTATCAGTGTGCTTGTACAATAACCTGACAGTCTGAGCTTTAATTGTTATACCTCTTTCCCTCTCAATTTCCATATTGTCAAGAACTTGCTCTTTCATCTCTCTCTCAGCTAAACCCTTACATTCTTGTATTAATCTATCAGCAAGAGTTGATTTACCATGATCAATATGTGCTATAATTGAAAAATTTCTTATTAGGTTAATATCTGTCATTAAGTTCCTACAAAAAATATTTTGGATATATACTGCAAATTAGTTTTAAAAAATCTATTTTGCAATATTAAAAATCTATTGAAAACTCTAATAACTTGACTAAACAATCATACAATTGATAATAATAATCTATTATGTGTAAAAATTGTAATTCAAATCCTATTGAGGTTCTAAATTTATTAAGAAACCCGTGCTCTAAGGAGCCCGGGATAATTGTTACTAAATAAACAAATTAAATTTTGAACTTAAAATACAAGGTAAAGAATTATGAAGAATAAATATGAAAAATACAGCGCTTATCCATCTGTAGAAATTTTAAATAGAAAATGGCCTGATAACAATATAACTAGTGCACCAATTTGGTGTTCGGTAGATTTGAGAGATGGGAATCAAGCTCTGATAGAACCAATGGATTCTATCAGAAAAATGCGCTTGTTTAAACATTTAGTCAAAATAGGATTTAAGGAAATAGAAATTGGATTTCCTTCTGCCTCTGAAACAGATTTTAATTTTGTTAGAGAATTAATTACTGACAATCATATTCCAGATGACGTAACTGTTCAGGTTTTAACTCAATCCAGAAAACCATTAATCGAAAAAACTGTCGAAAGTTTAAAAGATTGCGATAACGCAATAATTCATCTTTACAATTCAACTAGCACCCTTCAAAGAGATGTCGTTTTCAAGGAAACTAAGGAAGGTGTTAAAAAAATAGCAACAGACGGGGCTAAAATAATTTCAGATCAATTATTTAAATTAGAAAAGTCTAATATTCGATTACAATATTCTCCAGAGAGCTTCACTGGAACAGAGTTGCCATATGCACTAGAAGTTTGTGAGTCAGTTTTAGATGTTTGGGAAGCAAGTGAGCAAAATCCTGTTATAATAAATCTTCCTGCGACTGTTGAAATGTCTACTCCAAATATTCACGCTGATCAAATTGAGTGGATGGGAAATAATTTTAGTAACAGAAAAAGAGTAATATTATCCCTTCATCCTCATAATGATCGCGGTACTGCTATAGCTGCTACTGAATTAGGATTAATGGCAGGTGCAGACAGAGTTGAAGGGACTTTATTTGGTAATGGTGAAAGAACTGGTAATGTAGATCTTGTGACGCTTGGACTAAATTTATTTACTCAAGGAATCAATCCTCATTTGGATTTTAGCAAGATAAATGATTTAATTGATACGGCTGAGTTTTGTAATAGACTACCTGTTCATCAAAGACATCCATATGCAGGTACATTAGTGCATACAGCCTTTTCTGGAAGTCATCAGGATGCAATAAGAAAAGGTATGGATAGTATGGAAAAATCACCCTCAAAAAAATGGGCTGTTCCATATTTGCCAATTGACCCGGCTGATATTGGAAGAACTTATGAAGCCATAATAAGAGTTAATAGCCAATCTGGGAAAGGGGGTACAGCTTGGCTACTGGAAACAGACTATCAAATAAGATTGCCAAAAGGAGCAGAAGTTGAATTGTCATCTAAAGTACAAAAGATAGCTGATGAAACAGGTAACGAAATTACAAGCGATATTATATGGAAAACATTTAATGAAAACTTTATTTTGCAAAAACCATTTGAATTAATTGATTTCAAAGTTATCGGTGCTAATAGAGAAAATAACCTTGAAGTTATCAATGCGAAGATTAATTACAATAATGAACCTTATGAATTTTCATCTCAAGGCAATGGACCAATCTCAGCTTTTGTAAATGGGATAAGAGAGAATTTTAACTTACATTTTACATTAGAAGACTTTGGTCAAAATACCCGAAGCGCAACTTCAAAAGCTGAATCCGCGGCTTACGTTGAATTAAAAATTAATGAAGGCAGGGACTCAATTTATGGATGCGGAATAGATACAAGTATAACTTTAGCGCCTGTACTTGCAGTTTTAAGTGCAATTAACAAGATCAATATTAAAAAATAATGTCTCTAGAAAACCTTTATCTCGAAAATAGAAAAGTTCTAAAAGTTTCAGGATTGAATTGTGTTATTTTTTTAAATAATATTTTAACATCTGACATTTCTAGTTTAATCCCTTTTGAAACCAGACCTTCAGCATTACTTTCTCCTCAAGGGAGAGTTATGTATGACATACTAGTAAGTTTAGATTTCCAAAACTCTTCTAAAGAAAAGTCAATTCTTATTGAATACGATTTGTTTTGTGAAGATGATTTAATTAAGAAGTTAAACATGTATAACTTAAGGAAAGAAGTAAAAGTTGAGAAAACTAATTATAATGTTTTTGTAACGATGAACCCAAAAAATTCTAAAAATTCACTAAGAGATGCAAGATTTTTAAATTTCAATGTTATAATTAATAGAATTTATGATAAAAATAAATACATAAATTATGCCAATAAGGTTTCTTTATCTAATTGGTACGATTTGATTAGATATAAATATTGCATTCCTGAAGGATCAAAAGAAATAGAGATTAACGCAACTATGCCTTTAGAAATAAATCTTGATTTATTAGGAGGAATAAGTTTTGAAAAAGGATGTTTTATTGGTCAAGAAGTAAACGCAAGAATTAAATACAAGGGTGTGGTAAAAAGAAAATATGTTTCCGTTTACTTTAAAAATAAGAATTTTTCATTCTCAAATTTTAATAAAATAAATAATAAAATTTATTTAAAAACATTGAAAATTGGTGAATTAATTGCTTTGTCATTAAATGTAGAAGATAATATTTGGTATGGAATAGCTAAAATCAAATTATCTTACCTATATCTGTTTGAAGAAAATAATCAATTAGAGTGTGATTTTTTTTGCTCTAAAATAAAAATTAATTTTCCTAAATATATGCTTCCACTTCCTAGAAAAATCTAAACTTCTGAGATTGACAAATGTCATGTTTAAACTTAATTATTAAAAATAGTCTGCATTATTATTAACCTGATACAAATTTCTATTTGTGTTATTAAAAATTATATTCTTGTTTGTATTTTTTATTGAAATAAGACTAATTGGAGTTTAAATATGACACTATTACTTATGCCAAAAGCTACAGCTGTTTGGTTAATAGATAATACCACATTAACTTTTGAACAAATTGCTGAGTTTTGCAGTCTCCATGTTTTAGAAGTTCAAGCAATTGCAGATGGTGATGTTGGTAATGGTATTCTTGGTTTTGATCCGATACTAAATGGTCAACTCACACAAGAAGAAATTAACAAATGTTGTAACGATCCATCTTTGTTTCTTACAAAATCTAATTCTTCTTTACCTGAGACTAAAAATAAAAATAGTGGGCCTAAATATATACCATTGGCAAGAAGAGGTGACAAACCTAATGCAATTGCTTGGATTGTCAAAAATCATCCAGAGGTTAAAAATAACCAAATTTCAAAATTAATTGGCACTACAAAAGATACAATTGAAAAAATTAGAACAAGAAGTCATTGGAACATTTCTAATATCACTGCTAAACACCCTGTTTTATTAAGTTTGTGTACCCAAGAGGATTTAGAAAAAGCTATTATAAAAGCTGGAGGCTCAATAGATGCACATAATGATGAAGGCTTATCCACTAACGATTAAGTTTGTGTAAAAATTATAAAATTTTTCACTATTATTAGAGAAAAAACATGGATGATCAGAAAATAAAACCATCAGTTGCTATTATAATGGGGAGTCAAAGTGACTGGGAAACTATGAAGTTATCAGAGGAAATTCTTAATAAACTTAACATTACTTTTATTACTAAAATTATATCTGCACACAGAACTCCTGATAGGATGATTGATTTTGCGAAAAAGGCACAAGAAAATTCAATTCAGGTTATAATTGCAGGAGCTGGGGGTGCTGCTCATCTACCTGGTATGGTTGCTTCCCATACTAATTTACCAGTTATAGGCGTTCCTATCCAAAGTTCTGCATTAAATGGCCTTGATAGTCTTTTGTCAATAGTCCAAATGCCTGGTGGAGTCCCAGTAGCAACCATGTCAATTGGAAAAGCTGGTGCTATTAATGCAGCCGTTTATGCGACTAAAATTTTAAGTTTGTCTGACGATGAAATAAAGTCAAAACTAAAAAATTGGCTTTCGTCCCAGACAGATGAAGTTCCACTTACACCACATATAAAAAATGATAAAACTATATAATTATCCTATATTACCTGATGATGAAAATGTAATAGGTATTATTGGAGGAGGTCAACTTGGCAAAATGATAGCTTTATCAGCATCTAAAGCTGGTTATAAAACACATCTATTTTGTCCCAAAGGTGATAATCCAGCAGAAGCTGTAGTTGACAAAATAACAAATGGACAATGGGATGATCATGCTAAATTAGTTGAATTTTCTAATGAAGTATTTTGTGCAACCTCTGAATTTGAAAACATTCCATCTAAATCACTTGAATTATTATCTACTAAAACAAATGTGGTGCCTAGCAGTTTAGTCTTTAGATGTGCACAAATACGTTCTAAAGAAAAAGAAATGGCAATTAAGTCTGGCTTTAACACTCCAAAATGGTTTTTAATAAAAAACACAGATGACTTAATATCATCAATTAAGAAAATCAATACAGAAGGAATACTCAAAACCAACTCTTTAGGTTATGATGGAAAAGGTCAATTAACAATTAATAAAAACTCAAATTTCTTTGAAGTTTGGGAAAATTTAGGATCTGTAGAATGTGTTTTGGAAGAAAAAATAGAGTTTAAGAGAGAAATTTCATTAATGTATTTCAAAAGTCTTGATGGCTCTGAAGGATTTTTCCCCATTTCAGAGAATTATCATAAAAATGGTATATTAAAAAAAACAACTGCACCAGCTTATTTAGATTCGAATATTGAAATTGATTTGAAAACAAAAGCAAAAAAATTAGCTAAAAATCTAAATCTTTATGGTGTTTTAGCTATCGAATTATTCGAATTATTTGATGGAAGTATTGTGTTTAATGAAATTGCTCCAAGACCACACAATTCTTTTCATTGGACACTTAATGGTTGTAATAATAGCCAATTCGATATTTTAGTTAGAACAATATGTGGATTACCCGTTAATGACGTTAAATGTAATGGCAAATGGGAAATGACTAATTTAATTGGCCAAGATGTAAACAATGATAATCTCTATAAAGATCAAAATTATATATTACATATTTATGGCAAAAAAAACATAAAAGCTGGCAGAAAAATGGGACATTATAATAGAAATATTTCCTAATTTTTTTTCTTTGTAAAATTGAATGGAACATCCTGATAAACTTCGTTTATAAAATTGGTAAACAATAAGAATGCGTAAGGTCTCCATCTGTTTATTGGTTCGAGATTAATATCATCATTTGGAAAATAATTAGCTGGAATGTCTATATAAGTATTTTGTGACTTATCTCTTAAAAATTCATCCTTAAGAGTTATCGCATCATACTCTAAGTGATTTAATATAAATAAATCTTTTGTTTTAGGACATCTTACCATTCCAACTCCTGAACTTGAAGAAAAGGCTATAATCTCAAGACCAGCTTTTTTAATTTCATTCTTTTTATTTTCTGTATAACGTGAAACTGGCATTGGAAATCGATCAATAAAACCTTGCATTAACCTATATCGTTTTTCTTGATTTAAGTTATGATCATAAACACCAAATAATTTTTTCTTCATTAAATGTTTTTCAACGTCGTGAATAACTTTCAAAATAGCTTGAGCTCCCCAACAAATACCAATTTTTCTAAAAACATTTCTTGAAGACCATAAAATAATTTCTTTTAATTCACTCCAGTATTTTACTTCATTGAAAGGTACAGTTTCAACAGGAGCACCAGTGATTATAAGAACATCGTAAAAATTACTTTTAATATCATCTAAAGTTTTATAAAACTCAATTAGGTGCTCTTTTTGTGTATTTTTGGGAGAATAGGTTTCTGTAGTCATTAAAGTAAGTTCTATTTGAAGGGGAGATGCGCTTAGCAACCTTGCAAATTGCACCTCAGTTTCAAGTTTTTTTGGCATTAAATTTAACAATACAAATTTTAAAGGTCTAATATCTTGTTTTTCTGCTGTGCTGCTATCAATTATATCCACAATTTCGTTTTGAAGAAGTTTTCTGGCAGGCAAGTTATCATGTATTTTAATAGGCATTTTATTAAAACTCTTTAGTTAAATTAACTAATACTTGAATTTTTAATATTATTTACTTTTTTCAGAAAGCTAAAAATAAATTTGGTATTTATAGTTTTCTTTATACTATCAAAATTATTTGTAAACTTTATCACTTCAGAAAATGGTTTTTTTAAAGTTGCAATCTTACTAATATCTCTTAATCTTCTATCCAAGAAATACTCTGTTTCAATATTATCGTTAGATTTATCGTTTAACCAAAAAAATAATGTAGATGTATAGACCGTAGCTAAAGATATTCTTCTTGTATAAAAAGAAAAATCTGTAGATTTGTCACCAGCTATTCTCCAAATGCTATTACAAGTTCTATATAGAATATTTATAGATGTTTTTGCATTTATAGGTAATGCGGTTAAAGAAATTGAAGATCTTATTGCTTCTTTATAATTTTGACACAAATTTAATCTCAGCATAATAATTTTTTTGATTTTTTCTGGTATTCTCTCTGGCTTAGGGTCAATCAAAACAAAGTTTTCTTTGACTTCCAAGTCGATCATTTCTGAAAAAACATCAATAAAATCAATCGAACCTTTTTTAAATAAATCCTTGAAAATTTTTATTCTTAAAGATGATGTTTTTTTCTTTTCAAAACCTATATCTACCGCACCTTGTTCCATCGCTTCCCAAGACCAGCCATCAAACGGTACATGCGGTAACATCGCTCTTATTAGATCAAATCTGATCTCTTTTTTGTTTAATTTTTCATTTTTCATAATTATTATCAGCAAATATATTTGATTAATAACTAATTTATTATATGTATAAATTCAACATAATATAAATAAAAACATTAAATAACTTGCATTAACCTTAAAAATTATGTTAATTGACATTCCTTATATTTAAATTAGTAGGTTATGAAATATGTATGTGTCCGTACGTGACAATAATGTCGATCAAGCTCTTAGAGTATTAAAAAAGAAAATGCAAAGAGAAGGTATGTTTAGGGAAATGAAAAATAGAAGAGCATATGAAAAACCTTCTGAAAGAAGAGCTAGAGAAATGGCTGAAAGCACAAGAAGAGTTAGAAAACTTATGAGAAAAAGGTTAGAAAGAGAAGGTTATTAAAATAACTTTTTAACCAACAGTATTAACCGCATTTTTCTAATTGCGGTTTTTTTTTATAAAATTAATATGAATTTAATTTGATATTATCAAATAATCAATATTTTTGGAGTAAATTAGATGATTATTGGAAGCCCTAAAGAAATTTTTAAAGGTGAAAATCGAGTTGCTATGACACCTGAAAGCGCCAAACAACTTCAAAAATTAGGCTATCAATGTATTTTGGAAAAAGGAGCTGGGGCTAATTCTAATTTTTCTGACAAAGATTTTAAAAATGTTGGAGTTAAAATTGTTAAAGATGCAAATGAATTGTGGAAACAATCTGATATAATTCTGAAAGTAAGAGGCCCAGAAAAATCAGAGTTATCAAAAATAACATCAAAACAACATATTATTAGTTTTATTTGGCCTAATCAAAATAAGCCTCTGCTAAATGCTTTAAAAAAGAAAAAAGTTACTGTCCAAGCCATGGACATGATACCAAGAATTAGCAGAGCTCAGAAAATGGATGCTTTATCTTCTATGGCTAATATTGCTGGTTATAGAGCAATAATTGAAGCTGGGAATCAATTTGGAAGATTTTTTACTGGCCAAATTACAGCAGCTGGAAAAGTTCCTCCTGCAAAAATTCTTATAATAGGAGCGGGTGTTGCAGGACTTGCAGCTATTGGCACAGCACAATCAATGGGTGCTATCGTTAGAGCTTTTGATGTAAGGCCAGAAGTTGCTGAACAGATTGAATCAATGGGCGCAGAATTTTTAATGTTAGATTTTAAAACTGATGGTACTGGCGAAGGAGGTTATGCCAAACCCGCTTCAAAAGAATTTATAAAAAAAGAAATGGAATTATTTAAAAAACAAGCTCCTGAGATTGATATTGTAATTACTACCGCTCTTATTCCTGGGATGCCTGCACCTAAATTATGGCCAAAGGAAATGGTTAGCTTAATGAAACCTGGTTCAGTTATAGTAGATTTAGCCGCTGAGCAAGGAGGAAATTGCGAGGTTACAGTTCCTAATAAAATTATAGAAACAAAAAACAAAGTAAAGGTTATTGGTTATACAGATTTGCCAAGTAGAATGGCTACACAGTCTTCTAGTTTATATTCTACAAATATTCGTCATATGATTGATGAGTTGACTCCTAAAAAAGATGGAAAACCATTTACTAATATGGAAGATGACGTAATAAGAGGAGCTACAGTTCTCCACGAAGGTAAAATAACTTTTCCTCCCCCAAAACCAAAAATTGTAGCTATTGCAAAACATGAAACTAAAAACACTAAAGAAAAAACCCCTGAAGAAATAGTCCTAGAACAAATAAATGCTGAAAAAAAGTCCGGAAAATTACAAATCATTCTTTTGACAATTGGTGCTTGTTTAACTTGGTTTATTGGTTTTTTTGCACCATCAGAGTTTATGCAACATTTCATAGTTTTTATTCTGTCATGCTTTGTAGGTTATCAAGTAATATGGAATGTATCACATTCTCTACATACTCCTTTGATGGCTATAACAAACGCTATCTCAAGCATTGTCATAATTGGCGCTTTATTACAAATGAGATTTGAAAATGATATTGTTAGTCTTCTAGCATTAGTTTCTGTTTTTATAGCTACTATAAATATTGTTGGAGGATTTATGGTTACAAAAAGAATGTTATCAATGTTTCAAAGAAGTTAAATAAAGGATTAAGAAATGACAGAAGGTATTTTAACTGCTTCATACATAACATCTAGTGTGCTTTTTATTCTTGCATTAGGAGGCTTAAGTAACCAAGAAAAAGCAAAAAGAGCTGTATGGTATGGTATAGTAGGCATGGCAATAGCGATTTTTGCAACTATATTTGGAAAAGAAGTTTTTAAATCTGAATGGCTCAATTTATTAATTGGAGCTATAGTTATTGGGGCTATTATAGGTGCAATAGTAGCTCAAAAAGTACAAATGACGGGAATGCCACAACTAGTAGCTGCTCTTCACTCTTTTGTTGGATTGGCCGCTGTTTTTATTGGAATAAATTCTGCTATACTTCCACATTCTGATATGAATTCATCTGAACTCATGATTCACAATGTGGAAGTCTTTATTGGAGTTTTTATTGGTGCAATTACTTTTACAGGATCAATCATTGCATTTGGTAAGTTATCAGAAATTATTACTGGAAAAGCTCTAATCTTGCCTGCCAGACATACTCTAAATTTGATCATGTTGCTAGCATGCTTAGTGCTTGGTTATATGTTCCTTAATAGCGAGACAATTAATGATGAAAGCATTTGGTCACTAATAATAATGACTATAATTGCCTTCATTATTGGAGCTCACCTTGTGTTAGCAATTGGTGGTGCAGATATGCCAGTTGTAGTTTCTATGCTTAACTCATATTCAGGATGGGCTGCAGCTGCAACAGGTTTTATGCTTGGGAATGATCTGTTAATTGTAACTGGTGCCTTAGTTGGGTCTTCTGGTGCTATTCTATCGTACATAATGTGTAAAGCGATGAACCGAAAATTTCTTTCAGTTATTTTAGGTGGATGGGGTGATGTGACAGGTCCTACAATGGACATAGAAGGTGAAATGAAACCAATAGATATAGATTCAGTTGCGGCAGCATTAAATGATGCAAACAAAATCATAATCGTGCCTGGTTATGGCATGGCAGTAGCTCAAGCCCAAAGTACAGTGTCCGAGTTAACTTCTAGATTAAGAGCAAAAAATAAAGAGGTGAGATTTGGAATTCATCCTGTTGCGGGAAGACTTCCAGGTCACATGAATGTTTTACTAGCGGAAGCTAAAGTACCATACGATATTGTTTTGGAGATGGAAGAAATTAACGAAGATTTTCCTGATACTGATGTAGTCATGATTCTAGGGGCTAATGATATTGTTAATCCTGCAGCTCAAGAAGATCCTAACAGTCCTATTGCAGGAATGCCTGTTTTAGAAGTTTGGAAAGCTAAACAAGTTTTTATTTCAAAAAGGGGACAAGGAAAAGGCTATTCAGGAATTGAAAATCCGTTATTCTTTAAAGAAAATTCAAGAATGGTATATGGTGATGCAAAAAAATCTTTGGATACCATTTTGAAAAGCATAAATTAATTATTTTTATCTAAACTAAACCTGATACTTTCATTGCTTTATTTTGTCTCTTTGACAAAATATTTTCATTAAAGTCGCCAACCAAATCGTGAAAAACTCTGTACCAGTTAATTTCTGCTTTTAAATGCATAAAAACTGAGCCTAATCCTACGGCTGCTCTATCCATTAATACAAATTCTCTAGGAGGTTTAACACCTCCAATTTTTTTTAATTCTTCATGAACTTTCTCAGCAGTTTCTCTCCCATATTGACCAGATTCACTTGGATTAATTAATCTTACCTTATCTTCTAATAAAGGTTGATAAATAAAGTTTGCCCAGATATTTAAAACGTTAATTAATTCTTTTGAAGGATTTTCAAAACCCCAACTTTTGTATGCATTTACCGCCTGCTCCTCATCACCATCTCTTAAGGCTTGATAGAGTTCAATGACACCCGTTACAAAATCAGGTCTAAAAATTCTAATGCAACCAAAATCCATTAAGTTAATTCCTCCATCGGGACGTATTGTATAGTTTCCAAGATGGGGATCTCCATGAATCACTCCATATTTATAAAATGGGATGTACCAAGCTTTAAACATATTCAAAGCAACTTTATTTCTAATTTTTATATCACTGTTTTTTGAAATAAAATCCATAATTTTTGAACCATCAATCCTAGTCATTGTTAAAAGTCTATTTGTTGACAATTCATCAATTGGATCAGGTAATGTAATTTGGGTTAGATCAGACAACATATGTCTATAAAGTTTTAAATTTTTAATTTCATGAGAATAATTAAGTTCTTCTTTCAGTCTATCTGATAATTCTTCATGAATAGCTTCTGTTGAAATTGCTGAATCGTATTTCTCATATAATGAAAAAATAAATTTAAGTTGTTTAAGATCGGCTTGAACTGCAGCACCCATGTCAGGATATTGTAGTTTACATGCCAATTCTTTGCCGTTGATATCTTCAGCAAAGTGAACTTGACCTAAAGATGCTGCAGCAGAAGCTTGTTTTTCAAAAACTTTAAAATGAGTTAACCAATTTTCTCCTAACTCAGCTTTCATTCTTCTTTTTACAAAAAGCCAACCCATTGAGGGAGCATCTGCTTGAAGGTGAGACAATTCATTCACATACTCTCTAGGAAGAGCATCAGGAATTGTAGCGAGAATTTGAGCAACCTTCATAAGTGGGCCCTTTAAACCTCCAAGGGCAGCTCTTAAATCAGCAGCATGCTGTTCTCTATTTATTTTAATTCCTAAATATCTTTCACCTGCCAGCCTTGCAGCAAGTCCTCCCATCGTGGTGGTTACCTTTGCATAACGTTTGAACCTTCCTCCAGTGATTGAAGAATTTAGCTCATCTTGTATATTACTATCTTTACTCATAAAAATTAAAACCTCTAAAGATTAAATTAATTTTCCAATAGTTCTAGTTCATCCATTAAACCAGTTATCATTTTAATACCTTTTTCCCAAAAACTACTGTCGTAGGCGCTTAGATTAAAAGGTTTTAGTAAATCACTATGACTTTTAGTTCCTCCTGATGATAACATTTCAATATAGTTTTTTGAAAAAAAATCTTTATCGCTTTCTTGATAAGCATACCATAGTGCGTTTACTAGACTATCTCCAAAAGCATAAGCATATACATAAAATGGAGTATGGACAAAGTGAGGAATGTACCCCCATAAGAACCTGTAATCATCACCAAGATTGATATGAGGACCTACAGCATGGGACTGTGTTTCCATCCAAATATCACTAATTTCATCAGGTGTTAATTCAGACTTAATCCTTGCCTCATGAAATTTAACCTCGAATTGGTGAAATCCAATTTGTCTAGCAACAGTATTTAACATATCTTCTATTTTACCCGATAATAGTTGTTTTTTTTGTTCAATTGGACTTTCATTTAACAACTTTCTAAATACTAACATTTCTCCAAAAACTGATGCGGTTTCAGCTAACGTTAATGGGGTTTCTGACATTAATAATCCATTTTTACCAGCAAGAATTTGATGAACACCATGACCTAATTCATGAGCAAGTGTCATAACATCTCTAATTTTTCCTTGATAATTTACTAAAATATATGGGTGTAAGGATGGTACAGACGGATGTGCAAACGCACCTGATGCTTTTCCTTTTCGCAAACTTGCGTCTATCCAATTATTTTTAAAAAATAAATTTGCAAGATTAGAAATTTTTGGATGAAAGGAAGAAAATGAATCTAAAATAATATCTTTTGCATCAGACCACATTATAAAATTTTCAGAAAATTCAGGTAATGGTGCATTTCTATCCCACCAATCTAAATTTGTCTTCCCAAATTGATTTGCTTTCCATTTATAATATCTATGGGTAAGTTTAGGCATAGCCTTATCGACCGTCTTTACTAATTTATCTACAACCTCGTCCTCAACATCATTATCAAGATTTCTTGAGGACATAATTCTTTTAAAACCCCTTTTATTATCTTCAATAAACCTATCTCGAGAAATAACATTAAGTATCATTCCAAAAATACGTTTATTATTTTCTAAAACTTCAGAAAGTGATTTACCTGCAATTTTTCTAGTTTCTGGATCAGCATCAGATAACAAGTTTAAAATTTCTGCTTCAGTAAGTGATTCTTTTTTAAAAGGAAAACGTAATGCTGCTGAGGTCTCATCAAATAATCTTATCCATGCTGACCTACCAGTAGCAGATTTCTCTATTAAAATTTCTTCCACGAGAGGATCTAGAAGATAAGGGTTTCTTTTTCTAAGTATATTTAGGTATGGTTTCCATATTTTTACATCTTGATCATTTAACCAATTTTTAATAGTTTTATCATCTACTTTTGAAAGTTCTAGTGTTACAAAAATGAGGGTAGATAAAATTTCTGTAATTTGATCAGATATTGACGAATTGTATCTAGAAATTTCAGGGTCTTCCATATTTGTAGCAAAAATTAAACTACTATGTGTTGCTATCTTATAAATTGCTTCGTTAAGTTTTTGATATTCATTTATACAAACCAAGAATTCTGATGAACTTAAGTTATTTATTTTCCCTTTCCAATTTTTGACAAAATCATCTGCTGACTCTTTAATATCTTTTATATCTTTGCTAATTCTTGGATCTTTAATATTTTGATATATTTCTGAAAGATCCCATTGCGGTAATTCATTGTTTATTTTATTTAAATGCATTTCATTCATATTTAATATTCAACCTTTATTTGTTTTATTTTAAAAAGCTATTAATGCTTTTTATAATTTCATCAGGATTTTCCTCAGCTAGATAATGACCAGTATCAATACCATAACCTTTTACTTTTTGAACACAGTATTTTTGCCAAATTGGTAACGGATCATACCATTGTTCTATCTTACCTTTTTTACCCCACAAAACTAGTATTGGCATCTTAATTTTTATATTTTGTTTTCTACTTATCTCATCATCTTTCAAATCAATAGATGCTGCCGCTCTATAATCTTCACAAATAGCTCTAATAGTTTCGGGATTTTTAACACACTCAAGGTAATCACTTAATGCTTTAGGTGCAAAAAAATCTTTATCTTTTTTTTCTCTTGAAGTGTGTGCAAAGAACCACTCCTCAGGTGCTTTGTTAATTACTGACTCTGGAATTGGATATCTCTGAGCCAACCAAAACCAATGATAGTAACCCATTGCAAATTCTTTATTAGTTCTCTCAAAATGTTCAATAGTTGGTATTATGTCTAATAATATTAATTTTAAAATTTTATCAGGATAGTTTAATGCTAAACGATGACCAATTCTTGCACCTCTATCATGGCCAATAAAATAAAATTTATTGAATCCTAACAAAGTCATAAACTCATTTATATAAGAGGCCATTCTAACTTTTGAATAATTTTTATGATCTTTAGATATTTTAGGTTTGAAAGACTTTCCATAACCAGGAATATCTGGACAAATAATCGTGTATCTCTTAATTAGAGCTGGAGCAATTTTATGCCACATTGCATGTGTTTGTGGATTTCCATGCAACATTAAAAGTGGAGGTCCATTTCCAGCATACCTATATCTAATAAACCCCCCCTTTATTTTTAATGAAGATAAGTTAAAATCTAAAAAAAAATTCATTCTTTAAATTATATGCCTTTCACATTAAGATATGTAAAGTAAAGAGTTAACTTGAGTTAGTAATGTAAAAATTTAAAAACCAAAATCTTCAAACCTTCAATAAACATAGTTAGTTAAAGATTTTATTTTCATAAAAATATCTAAAGTCATTATTGATTTCTGTATTTAAGCTATTGTCATTTAAATAAATTTTTGATTGATTATCTCTTACAATTTTCAATGATTTTAAATAATCTTTTTCTGAATTAATAAAATTTAAGACACCGCCTTTTTCATAAAAGTTTTTCTTTTTGAAGGATGCCGCAAAATATAATGAATAATTTTGTACATCAAAACTTTCTAAATCAACACGGCTATCATCTTTAGAAACAATGCAGATTAGACATTGATTAAATGATAAATTTAATAATTTAACATTGCTTTTTTCCCCAGCGGAAATAGCCTTGTCTAAGATCTTGTTGAAGGATGTATTTCTGATTAATACTTTTGAACCTGATGTGTCTACAGCATCTCCATTAATATTCTTAAAAATTGAGTTTTCGATTACACCTTTAGAAAAATCTGCGTCAAGAGCATCAGATATAGTGTCTTCAATAATAAGATTGTTTATCATAAATGATGAATTTATTAAATTTATTCCATCCTCAGCATACACTTTGTGGATCTTAAGATAATTTATTTTTACATCCGAATTATAAAAATTAATTCCGCCATTCATCTTAAATTTATCATCAATATATGCATTTAGTTCAGAAAATTCTGCATGATTAATAATGGAAGGATTATTTATATCATTTGAGTTTATATGTAAACCTTTCCAAGAATTATCGCTTGAGAACATTTTAACTTTATTGCTTTCTTTACCTAAAATTTTAATTTTACCTTTTAGATAGAGATAAGATTTATTTATAAAATTTATTTCAGTCCCCTCTTTAATAATAAGATCTTTTTCTAAAATGATTGGTTTGCTGATTGTCCAAATTCCCTTTTTCCATAAAAATACATTTTCATCAATTTTCTCAATGAATTTATAAGAATTATGATTTTTATTTTTTACTTTATAATTAAGTTTTGTGAATTTTT
Source organism: uncultured SAR116 cluster alpha proteobacterium (assembly GCA_902537945.1). Taxonomy (GTDB): domain Bacteria; phylum Pseudomonadota; class Alphaproteobacteria; order Puniceispirillales; family Marisalimonadaceae; genus Marisalimonas. Next base: position 120,683 of record CACBDG010000001.1, on the reverse strand, counting down.
TTGACAAAACAAACCTAAAGTCAACGTTGTCAATATTGACGTCAAAATAAATTCTTTCAATTTTGGAGTTAAATATTGAAGAAGATAAAGGAAGAGATATTCTTGTGTTGTTTTTTTTATCTAAAAATTCTTGAAAATCTTGAAAATAGATGCCTCTAATTTTTTTGTTAACTTTAATTTTTTTATTAAAATCACTATTCCCATCATTAGAAGATAAAATTAAACTTTTTAAAAATATATCTGATTTAAGTTGATTTCCTAAATGAAGATATAATTCATTTTTTTTATTGATAAAGTGAATGTTAAAAATATTAATTTTTTCTAAAATCTTTTGGTTATAAACTTCTTTTTTAATAGGTAATCTATCTCTTGTTATTTTCAAAAAATTATTAATATTTATTTCTAAAAAATTTATATTTTCATATAGAATTTTAGTATTAAGTTTTCTGTTCATTGGGAATTGACGTTGTAATAAGTTTATTTTTTTCTGAGATTTTTTGATTGCTGATTTAATTTTATTTAATATGTATTTTTTATTTTCAACTCTAGAACAAGAATTAAAATATAATCTTGTTATTGGAGGAATATTCTTTATATCCGTTATCTTATGAAGTGAAGAAGCTACATCTTGAGGTATTGGAGAAATTTTTCTTGAATATATGTTATAAGCATACTGTGTGTTATTAAGTTCTAATACATGAGAACTACCCCATATGATAGAAAGTATTGCGAGGGTACACATTTTTTCATGATCAAAATAATCATAGATATTTTGGTTAAATTTTTCTTTTTTTAGAATATTTGTAAAGAATTTATTTTCTTGCAACCTTTTTTTGTCTAGAAACCTTATAGGAAATGTCTCTAAATTAATAATACTATCCATAGGAGGGCTAGAAAAAAATTGTTTTTCTAAAAATTTATTTTTTTCATTTCCAAATTGGAAAACTAATTCTCCTGTAAATTTTTGTAATTCAAGTGTCTCTTTGGAGGGGTTTTCTTCTATATTCATAACACCCCAATTTTTGTCATTAAAATTTACCTTAAAAAACATATGTTTTGGAATTACAAAATCTAGATTTTTTGCTATTTCTAGAAATATCTGTTCATAAGGAGAAGCTCTTGATTCAGGTTTCTGTATCGAAAACTCTCTCATGCCAAAAAAATATTTATTATTTTTCATAGTCAATTTTAAACTGAATCTTTGAGGTGATCTGAAATGATCTATTAATTTGCCCTTAATTGAACTATCAATTTTATATATTTCATTGTCAATTTTGAGTGATCCACCAACCTCATTTCTATCTACAGTTCCAATATTTGACTTTATGGACGCTAATCTATCTTCTAAAAGTTTTTTATAATTATTAAAATTAAAGTTAAGAAATAAATGTTCAAATTGATATCTATCAGAAGAATAATAATCTGGAATTTTCTTCAAGAAAGATGGAAAGTTTATAAAAACTGTTTGAAAAATTTCTAAATATGATTCACCCATATCATAGACATTATTACGATTAAATAATTCCGCAAAAGTGGTAACTTTTTCTAGTTTAGAATCTAAAATATCAATTATGTAAAAAAATTCTTTTCTGATCAGTTTTTTGTTGGAATTTAAATAAACAAAAAATAAAGAAAGAAAGATTGAGAAGATTATTATAATATTTATTTTAAATTTATGTCTTTTTATATACATAGATCTTATACGTAAGAAGTTTTATTTAACAATGCCATCCCAACAACATATTTTGAGTGTCTTGAATATCTAATATTAAAATTATAGAATAATTTTTTTTCAAAATTTTTCTCATTAATTTTATATTCTATAATTGATTTTTTATACAAAACAGACTTTTTGAAAAACTTTACATCAAAAAATTCAATTTTAGTATCATGGGTTATAAAATTTCCAAATATGTCAGTGAAATATTCTCTGTTGTATTTAACGAAAAGTGTTTCTTTCAGAAAATATTTAGAATTTAGATAAATTTTACTTTTTTTGAAACTTTTTAGTGAATTTTCATAGTCTAATGTTTTTTCGTTCTTAGGAGTTATATAAATTTTTCTTTTTGAACCAATTTCATTTTTCTTAATTTTTTCTTCATATATAATTTGATCATTATAATTTGAATAAAATCTTACTCTTGATTTTACTCTATTTTTTATACCACTTAAATTATCATACAAATAATCAAGTTTATTAGTATCAAAATAAATAGTGTTAATTTCTCTAGAATTAAAAATTTTTTTTATTGGATATTTTTTCTGTAAACTTTGAACAACAATTTTCGATTTAAAACCATTTTCAAGAATAAATTTTCTTTCAATTCGATTCATATTTATAAAACATTTTGAACTTTGAAATAATCAATACTATTAATTTTTAATTTTTTGACATCATTTATTAATTTGAAAAGATTTTCTTCAGATTGTACGTTTATGAAGTACATAACAACCATTTTATTTTTATCTGATGATATTTTTTCAATTGAAATAATTTCGTTATATTTTTTTATAATTTCATTAATTTTATCTAAAGTTTCAACTTTATCACTCCACTCAATTATTAAGTTGTAATCATCTATTTGTGATGTTGCAAAATCTTTTGTTCTTGTAAAATAAATATAAAGAAATAATAGAATAGATAAAATTGAAGTAATCAATGTCTGTGATGAGCCAAAGCCTAACCCCAGAGCAATACTAAAAAACAAATAAATTAATTCCGTAGGTTCTTTAATTGGTGTTCTGAATCTAACTATAGACAAAGCACCAACTAATCCTAGTGACAAAGCTAAGGAATTTTTAACTATAACTATAACCACAAATACTATAGAAGAGAGAATTACTAAATTTCGTGCTATTGATACTCTGTTGAATGAAACATTTGAAAAACGTAGAAAAAATTCTTTTAGTATCAATGAAAAAAAAATACAAAGGACAAAGTTAATTACGGTTAAAGAAAGAGAAATTTCATCATCTTGAGATTGTAGATTTAATAGGATATCTTCCATCGGGTCAATCTAGACAAAATAATTGATAAAATCAATGTTCTATTATAACAATTTAGAACTTGAGAATTATGGTTTCAAAATAATTTCTCCTAATAATTTCATGAAAAAGAAATAGTTGTTTTTTTTATTTGAGTTTATGATAATCAAAAAATTTTAAAGGATTTTGTTTTATGAAAGTTTATATTGTAGATATAGATGGGACAATTTGTAGTGAGTCTTTTAATAGTGATGGATCTAAAAATTATAATAATGCTATACCTAATTTAGAGAGAATAAATATCATTAATAAATTATTTGATGATGGAAATGAAATTCATTATTGGACTGCAAGAGGTTCTTTGACTGGAATAGATCACAAACAACTTACAACTGAACAACTAAAAAAATGGAATTGTAAATACACATCACTCAGAGTTGGTGATAAGCCACATTATGATTTATGGATAGATGATAAAGCCATATGGAGTGAGGATTATTTTAGAATGAAATTAGATTAAAGTTTGTTTTAAAAATTAAAAAAAATTATATTAAAAATAAATAAGATACTAAAAAATATATTTAACTTTGCAACTTTGTTGATATTCATTACTTTTGAAAATATTTTAAAAATGATTGGAATTAAAAATAGATAATATTTTCCATATGCGTGAAGTGGAAGCATGTAAACAATAACAAATGGTAAAAAAATTGTATTTAATAAAATGGCTAATTCGTAATCGCTAATGTTGTTAAAAATAGTTTTTCTTTTTGTAATAAAATTAAATAAAAAATTATAAATTAAATATAAAATAAAAATTGTAGACGAAATAACTAAATTTTTACTGGATGTGAATATTGCTAATAAAGTTACAATCAAAAATAAAAATCTTTTACTAATTTCATATAATTCTCTATTTTGTAAAGGGGTATTATGAATATCTCCAATTATCCGGTGAATTTTATGGCTATCAGTTGCATAAGCTAAATAGAAAATTATTTCATTTACAAATAATAAAATAAATAAAATAGTTGTTAAAAAAACAATTGAAAAAAATAATTTATTAAATTTAATAAGCCCATACATAATTAGTACATTAAAAATAAAAATATAACTTAATATAGAATTTCCGCTATCAAGGAAAAAACAATAAACACCTAAGATTAAATAAAATATTATTTGCATTAAGTTTAAATTTTTTTCAAAAGCTCTTGAAAATAAGAAAATTATAATAACAGTAAAGATCGCTTCCGAAGATGGCACCGTAATAGACATTAGGCTACTTGGAAATAACAAAGATGTAAAAAATATCGTATTTTTTTGTTTGTTTTCTTGATAAAAATTTAGAAATTTATCTATAAATATAAGAAGAAAAACTATTAACGTCGTTATTAAAAGGAAATAATATTTAATATGATTGCTTGATATATTTAGATTTTTGATGCTTGAAAGATCATAAAAAAAATTTATACATTGAATAATTTTTAACTGTGGTGTTAAAAATAACTGATCAGTTAATAAATTATGAACCTCTAATTTTCCACCATATGTTTTTGATTTAACCTCTGTTGAACCAGAAAAATATGCATTAAGTACGTTTTTGAAATTTCTATCTAAATTATTAAAATCTGGGTATAACTGATTGGGGAATGTGTAAATAAAAAATCCAGAAATTATTATAAAAATTATAAAAAAGTAATTAATTTTTATATTCTTTTCTATATTATCTATAAAAAAACCAAAATTTTTCATCAACATTTTTTACATAATTAATAATGTTTAGTAAAATTTATTAACATGTAAAGTTAATAAAAAAAAGTTAATTTCACTTAAGATTATCTTTATTTAAATTTTTCAATAATTTTCTTTTTAAGTTACCATATTTGGTCATAGATTTTTTGTTTATTGAGATTGAGAAATGTAATTTTAATAGAACTCAGGGATGGCTCACTAGACTTTATTATAAAATCAGTTTTATTAAAGCTAAAATCAATGCCAGAAAATAAAGTATTTAGAAAATTATTTTGTTCTTGTACGTAAAATGCATTCATAATATCTTGTCGAGGTAATCCTATCGGGGCTTCGTAAAGAATAGAGTCTATTTCGATTTGAATACAATATAACTCCTCAGAACCATAACTCCACCCGTGTATTTTATTTAAAACGGGTGTATTATTGAAGTTTTTAAAAAATTTTTGTTTAGCTGAATTTTTTAGATTTTTTTGTCTCTCATCACCAATATTGGATAAAACCAATTCTTTTTTTGACAAAACATTATCACTCTTATTTTTATAAAACTGTAAAACTAGATCAAAAAACACAAAGTTCATCTTTTAACTTTCATACTAAAACCAATATGACTTTTTTAAAATGAAAATCATCGATGAACAATTAAATTTTTTAAATGAAGAAAATTTTTTTTTATTTTTAAAAAAGTCTAATACATCTTCTATTCCTTGTTTCGATAAATCACACTGTGACAGATAAGTACTTAAACTATTTTCCACTTTTATACCTTCGTATAAAATTTTAACTCTTTTAAATCCCAAACATCTGCCTAATTTTTGGATTTCTTTTTTATCAAACATATGCTTATCTTCCCTTGTTTTTAAAAAGTCTAATTCACCAGCATATTTTACATTGAATTTAACTTCGTATAACCAATTAATTAATTTTAAAAAATCTTTTGATTGGGTTCCCCATTTCTTGAAGAGATCCAAAAGTATATTCTCCAAAAAACAAACTAATTCTTTATGCCAATTGAGATCTGGTTCCAAAAAAATTGCTTTTCCACGTGGTCTAAGAACTTTAAACACATTAGATAATGTTGTTTCATAATTTTCCATATGATGTAATACAGATGTTCCAATGATTAAATCAAAAACACTTTCTTTGAATATATTTTCTGTACCAGTATATGTTGCAAAGTGTAATTTTGTATTAATTTTTTCTTTCTTAAGTTTATTTTTATTAATCGTTAGCATTTGCTTTGAGATATCTGTAATAACAGCTGTTTTTATATCTGAGTTTCTTAAAAAAGGAACGGTGAACCTTCCTGTTCCTGCTCCAATTTCAAGGAATGTATTATATTCTTTTTTAAGGTTCTTTTTTACTACATTTTTAAAACTATGATACGGTCTATCGCTATGATTTTCTATTTTATAAAATTCATCATAGTCAATATCATCCAATTTTGTGGGTAATTTAGCTTCAGATAAATCCAAAATATTATTAATATTGTGAAGCTCAGGAACTTTAAAAACCTTAAACATATTTTTTGAAACATCCTATTCTTAAAATCTAATTAAATTGGTGATCCTACCAGGACACGAACCTGGAACAAGTAATTATTAAGTTGCATTATCCAGGTAAACTACAGAAATATACAACATATAATATTTCTTAACTATGTACCAATGTTTTCTACACTTAATGCTACTTCTTTCATTGTCTTGACAGGTCTTTTGGTCTCTTTTAACAAACAAAAAACTTCATCAAGATACTTGAGTTTTTCTTTCAATGGAACATCCATCCGCGCTAGTGACATGTTATACTTTTCATTCATATCGTTTTTACCCAAAAAGTCTGCGGGATGAATTAAATAATAAAAACCTTCTTGCTCCTTACCCAACTTGATCACAGCTTCTCGAACAAAATCCCAACCAAACATAAATCCAACCGTATGCCATATTGCTGAGGAAAACCTTCCAGATGAAGGTAGTGGTAAAATTAAAAGGCGTCCATCTCCTGGTTTGTTATGAACCTTCATTTTAGAGTCTAAATAAAATGGGTGCTTTGAGAACTTAATTGGACCCAACCAGTCTCTACGTCTTAGTGCACGAAAACCTTTAAGAGGTTTTTGCCAGTGATTAAGAGCGATTTTTGCGACCATTGGATAAAGCAAAAAAGATGGAAAAGCAGATGTATCATAAGAATATTCTAACTCCAATAAAATCTCTACCAGCTTTGCTGAAGTCGACCAGCAAGGGGAAATGAAACCTTTGGGTTCAATACCAGTAATTTCCGAGATCAGATCGTGTGATCGGTGAACTTCATCCCTTAATTCAACACTTGAAAGACTGCCAAGATTAAAATGATGAGACCATGAATGATTTCCTATTTCGTGACCTTGGGCAGACCATTCTTTGACCGCAGACGCCCTTTCAGGATCTGTAAGATCTTTTCCGACAACATAAATTGATAGTGGAAAACTATATTTCGCACAAAGTTCAGCTATCCGATTGAACCCATCACTAAAGCAAGGATCTCTGAAGTTTTTTGGAAAACCGTAGGCTTCATGAAGTGAATCAAAATTAAGCGATATAGCTATTGGTTTATTATTAGTCATAGTCTTCCCCTCGTTATTTAATTAACCTAAAAATATCCATCCAATCAATTATTCTGCCGCCTTTTATGCGAAAATCTATAACGTCTTTTCTTTTAGGCAATCCAGAATAACTACTTTTTACCTTTTGGTTTGGAGACATAAATCGCTGATTGATACATGCCTTGATGGCATCAACCATATGTTCTGGAAATAAGTGAAATACATAATGATAGAAATTCACCATTGAACCTGTGTCTTTTGATTTAGGATATACAACTTGATAAAGAAGAGGCCCTTTATCAACTTCTTCAGACATTAAATGATAAGAGACACCTTTAGGTTGGTTATTTGAATGAGCCCAAAAGTAAGGGAACAAACCTTTGTTAGCCGGTAGTATCGCTGCATGTTTATTTACGAAACCCAATCGGGGTGCTTTTAATGTTATTTTGCTAATTATGAAGCTGGTGGTACAAGCTACGATATCAATATCATGGGCTTTGATCCAGTCTACTATTTGTTTATCATTGGGCGTATCGCACTTTATATATGTTATCCCAAACGCTTTAGCAATATTTTTCAGAGAACCACCTCCATAATTGGAAGATAATCGTCGCTTGACAATTTGGGTGATAGCAAATAATGACAACTTAACAAAATCAGTCAAACCAAAAGTACTTGCATACCAAAGGGGTATGTTATGACCCATATGATTTGAAAGTTTTTTTGGGGTCTCAATGAGGCCAACTAAAATAAAGTCTTCTTTTAATAATAATCTAAATGTTTTAGCCCAAACATCATTCAGCCAGACCCCATCATTTTCTGTCATAACCGCTATCTTAATCATCTACTTGGAATAACTTTCATAAAGAAGCTTTCATTTATAATTTAATAATAACAAAAATATTGGTGGTCTTGATAGGACTCGAACCTACTACCCTCTGATTAGGAATCAGATGCTCTATCCAGATGAGCTACAAGACCAATTAAACCATTATAATCAATAACATTATTTTGTCTATTTCTGGTCAGTCCAATTACACATTTCATTTAAAAATTTACGACGATTATGGTCTTTGCAATGATGTGATATTATTGATGTTTTGCGAAGCTCTTCTTAAAATAATTTGATTAGAATGTCTCGGTATATACAGTTTACCAATAGGACCATAAACAGTTTTGACATACAAATATGTATAATTATTCATTATGTTTAATGATATGAAATAATTTAAATTATTAAGAAAAAGTTACAAGATTATTTTACACTAACAGACACACATAAAATATGTTGGAATATAGTTTATAATAAATATAATTTACAAATGTTTTAAATATAAAAAAATATACTATAGTATCTAAAAGTTATTTATAACATTAATTAATCCAATTATGAGGTTTTAATAAAATGGCTGTAGATTTAGGATTAGAAAATAAAGTAGCGATTGTAACTGGAGCCGGTGGCGGAATTGGGCGTGAAATAGCTCTTGCCCTTGCTAAAGAAGGAGTATTAATTGTAGTGAACGATATAGGTGTTTCATTAACTGGTGAGGGTGGTTCTGAATCCCCCGCACAAGAAACTGTTGGATTAATTACGCAAAAAGGTGGAAAAGCTATAATTAGCAACGATAGTGTTTCCTCATGGGATAGTGCACAATTAATAATTAAAAAAGCGTTAGATACATATGGAAGAATAGATATTGTTATAAATAACGCTGGTATTTTAAGAGACACAATTTTCCATAAAATGGAACCCTCAGATTGGAATGACGTAATAAGTGTTCATCTCAATGGTAGCTTTTATGTTAGTCGAGCTGTTGCCCCTTATTTTAGAGAACAAAATTCAGGCGTCTATGTACATATGACAAGTACATCTGGATTAATTGGAAATTTTGGTCAAGCAAATTACTCAGCCGCGAAATTAGGAATTGCTGGATTATCAAAATCAATTTCTCTGGACATGAGCCGATTTAATGTTAGATCAAATTGTATTGCACCTTTTGCCTGGAGTAGAATGACTAACTCAATACCCTCAAATACTGATGCTGAAAAAGAAAGGGTAGAAAGATTGAAGAAAATGACCCCTGAAACCAACGCCCCATTAGCTGTTTTTTTAGCCTCAGAGGCTGCTAAAAATGTCAGCGGACAAATATTCAGTGCAAGATTAAATGAATTATTTATATATAATCAAAATAGACCTATAAAAAGCGTTCATTCAGAATCTGGATGGACACCACAAGAAATTGCTGAAAGAGCACTTCCATCTTTTAAAAATTCCATGACGCCTAATGAAAGAAGTGGCGATGTTTTTAGCTGGGATCCTATTTAGTATAAACCTAAAAGTTTGATTATATCTTTCATGTTTTTTAAGGTATGAGTTGCTCCAAGTTTGTTAACATCCTTATCAGTGTAACCGCCTGCAATTACAATTGATTTTATATTTGCTGCTTTAGCTGCGTCAATATCATTTGATGTATCACCAACCATGTAAAACATTTTGTTTGTTGTTTTAAAACCTTCCATTGCTAATAATAACATATTTGGTTTTGGTTTTAACGGAACATTATCTCTTGCCCCAACAATTGTTGTAAAAAATTTATTTAGATTCATTTCTTGAATTAATTTTTCAGTTACAAATTGTCTTTTATTTGTACAAATGCCCATTAATATTTTTTTCTCATAAAAAAATTTAAGAGTTTCCATTACTCCAGGCATTAAAGTACTATATCTATAAGGTTGTTCTGAATAATGTTGTCTGTAACTATTAAAAATAGTTTCATATAAACTTTCATCTCCACCACAAAAATCAACTACTTTTTTTGATAAAGACAACATACCTTCGCCAACAAAAGTCTGAAGTTTTTTCTCAGAGATATTCTTTAAATTATATTTAGTTAAAGTTTTATTTATTGCATGGTGCATGTCAGGAACTGAATGGACTAACGTGCCATCTAAATCAAAAATAATATTATAACCTGTTTTTTTCATATTTTAAGTTTTATAACGAAGAGCTTTTATATTTTTTGAATAACTCTCTACACCATCTCCATTAAAAACAGCTGAGCCTGCAACAATTACATTTGCACCTGCTTCAATTACCTTAGGCGCAACCAACCTATCAATACCACCATCTACCTGAATTTTGATAGGTTTGTTGTTTACTAACTCTCTGACTAATCTAATTTTTTTCAGAGATGACTCAATAAAAACTTGACCACCAAAACCTGGGTTTACTGTCATTATAAGAATTAGATCTAATTTATCTAATAAAAACTCTAAACCTGAAATAGACGTGGCTGGATTTATAGAAACACCTGCTTTACATCCTAATTCATGAATACGATTTAAAGTTCTATCCAAATGTGGAGTAACTTCTTTATGAACAGTTATCATTTCAACACCAGCATTAACATATTCTTCTAAGAGGTCATCTGGATTAGTAACCATTAGATGGGCATCAAATGGTTTTTTTGAATGATTTCTAAGAGATTTGATAATTGGAGGACCAAATGTAAGATTTGGCACGAAATGACCATCCATAACATCTAAATGTATCCAATCAGCTCCTGCTTTATCAATAGCTTTAATTTCTTCCGCTAAACATGAAAAATTTGATGATAATATTGATGGTGCTATCAACACATCGGACATGCAAATATTCCTTTTTATTTCATAGAGTTTAAACTTTTTTTAAATTGTCTTACCGATAGCTACTGCGGTATCTGACATTCTATTAGAAAAACCCCACTCATTATCATACCAACTTAATACTCTAACGAATGTATTGTCCATCACTTTTGTTTGATCCATGTGAAAAATAGAAGAACGTGAATCATGATTAAAATCACTTGATACAAGAGGTTCGTCTGTAAAGCCAAGAATATTGTTTAACTCTCCATTGGCAGATTCTTTAATAATGTTGTTAATTTCGTCAACTGAAGTCGATCTTGAAGAATTAAATTTAAAATCAACAACTGATACATTTTGAGTAGGTACTCTTACCGAAACACCATCTAATTTTCCATTTAATTCTGGTAAAACCAATCCAACTGCCTTAGCTGCGCCAGTAGAGGTTGGTATCATATTGCCAGCAGCAGCTCTCGACCTATAAAGATCAGAATGCATTGTATCCAATGTTGGTTGATCACCTGTATAAGAATGAATTGTAGTCATAAAACCTTGATTTATACCTACCCCATTATTTAACGCCATAGCTACAGGTGCTAGACAGTTCGTAGTACAAGAGGCATTTGAGATAACAAGGTGATCTTTAGATATTTTTTTATGATTTACTCCATAAACAACAGTAAGATCCACACCACTAGCAGGAGCAGAAACAAGCACCCTCTTCGCACCTGCGTCTAAATGCATTGAAGCTTTTTCTCGGCTAGTAAATATTCCAGTGCACTCCATAGCTATATCTACATCAAGCTCTTTCCAAGGCAAATCTTTTGGATCTCTAATAGAAGTTACTTTGATAGGGCCTTGTCCAACATCCAAATCATTGCCACTAACTTTAACATCTGCTGGAAACTTTCCGTGAACGCTATCATATCTTAATAAATGAGCATTAGTTTCTACTGGACCTAAATCATTTATACCAACAACAATTATGTCATCTCGAGCTGATTCAACAATAGCTCTTAAAATATTTCTTCCTATTCTTCCAAATCCATTAATAGCAACTCTAACTGACATTATTTTTTTCCTTTCTAAATTTATACATTACTTAATTATTTACTTAATACTAATATTCCTGGTAATTCTATACCCTCTAGCCATTCTAGAAAAGCTCCACCTGCTGACGATACATATGTAAAATCATCAACAACATTAGCATTGTTTAAAGCAGAAGTCGTATCACCTCCACCAGCAACAGTAATTAAATTTTTATTTACAGTTAATTTAGCAGCCTCCCTAGCAAGCTTGAAAGTTCCCTCTCCAAATGGTGGCGTTTCAAAGGCACCGACTGGACCATTCCAGAGTAAAGTATTAACTTTTTGAAACACAGAACTTATTTTGTTTATCGTTTTAGGACCAATATCTAAAGCCATCATTTCTGATGGGACTGCATCTGAAGACACTATTTCAAATTTTGCATTAGTTTCAAATTTCTTAGAAACAACTAGGTCTAAAGGTAAAATTATTTTACAGTTATTTGTCTCACTTATTTTTAATATTGATTTTGCAATATCAATACAATCTTTTTCGTAAAGGCTTTTTCTCATATTAAAACCCTGAGCAACAAGAAAAGTATTTGCCATTGCTCCACCTATAACCAAATAATCCATTTTAGTTAACAAATATTCTATTATATTAATTTTTGATGATATTTTAGCACCACCGACTAGTGCTGCAACTGGCTTGACTGGAGAGTTTAAAACAGAAGTAAGTGCTTTAACTTCCTCATCAAGTAATAAACCAGAAAAAGATGGAAGAAATTTTGTTATTGCGTGTAAACTTGCATGAGCTCTATGTGAACAAGAAAAGGCGTCATTCACAAATAAGTCACACCCCTTAGATAATTCATTTGCGAAGTCATTATCGTTTTTAATTTCACTCTCATGAAATCTTAAGTTTTCTAATAATAAAATTTCTCCTTGTTCTAGTGACTTCTTTTTCATCAAAGCTTCATCACCAATACAAGATGAATTAAATTGAACTTTTGTTTTTGTAATTTCAGACAAAACATTTACTAAAGGTTTAAGAGAAAATTTTTCATCAAATTTTCCCTCTGGTCTACCTAAATGACTACAAATAACTAGTTTCGATTGATTTTCTAACAAATAATTGATTGTAGGTATTAACCTATTAAGTCTGGTATGGTCTTGGACAACACCATTTACAATAGGAATATTTAAGTCAGCTCTTAAGATAACAACCTTATTATTTACATCTACATTAACTATGCTTTTAATGTTACTAGACATTTAAAAAAATTTACTCACTGTAATTATACTTATTTTAATAATAATTTTGCAGAATCAATTATAGATTTACTAGTGATATTAAAATGATTGTATAAGTCAGAAGCCGGCCCAGATGCTCCAAAAGTTTTCATACCAATGAAGATGCCATTTTCACCTATATACTTACTCCATCCCATTTCAGAACCAGCTTCAATAGCTATGCGTGGGGAATTTCCTAAAACTTGATTTTTATATTCTTCATCTTGTTTATCAAATAATTCCCAGCAAGGAAATGAGACAACAGTAGCTTTTATACCTTCTTTATACAATATTTCAGAAGCTTCCATAGCTATTTCTATTTCAGATCCTGTAGCTATCAGAGTAATATCTCTGTCTTTTGATATATTATTTAGAATATATCCACCATATGACACTAAGTTTTTATTAGTTTTTTCAGATCTATAAGCTTTCAAACCTTGTCTTGACAAAGCCAAAACAGTTGGTCCATTAGTTTTGAGTGCTACATCCCAAGCCTCAGCAGTTTCAACTATATCTGCTGGCCTTATCAAATTTAAATTAGGAGTCGCTCTTAAAATTGCTAAATGTTCAATTGGTTGATGTGTCGGTCCATCTTCACCAAGACCAATCGAATCATGAGTTAATACATAAATCACTCTTAAAGACATTAATGCAGATAGTCTTATAGATGCTCTCATGTAATCACTAAAAACTAAAAATGTTCCTCCATAAGGTATAAAGCCTTTATGAAGCGCAACACCATTCATAATAGAGCCCATAGCATGCTCTCTTATTCCATAATGGATGTAATTTCCTGAAAATTTACTTGAGGTAACAGTTTTCATCTCACTAGTCTTAGTCAAATTTGATCCAGTCAAATCTGCAGATCCACCTAATGTATTTACAATAGTTTTATTTATTACTTCTAAAGCTTTTTGACTTGCTTGCCTTGTAGCAAGTTTTGGTAGTTCTTTTTTCATTTGTTTAATAAATGAATTCATTTTTCTTTGATAAGAATCAGGAATATTTCCTTCAATAAACATCTGGAATCTTTTACGTCTAGGGCTTTTTTCTAATTTTTTTTCCCACACATTAAAAAGTTCTTTTGATCTTTTTGTAGTTTTTTTCCACTCTGTAAGTATTTCTGAGGGTATCTCAAATGGATTATTTGACCATCCCAATGCCTTTCTTGTTGAAGCTATTTCATCAGCACCCAGAGGGGCACCATGAGTTTTTGCTGTGCCAGCTAAATTAGGTGCACCGTATCCAATCTTAGTTCTACATGCAATCAATGATGGTTTTCTTGATTTTTTTGCATTCATAATAGCTTTACTAATTTCAGCATGATTATGACCATCTATAATTTGGGTATGCCAACCTGCTGCTTTAAATCTATTGATTTGATTTGACGAATTAGATAAGTCAATTGATCCATCAATTGAAATTCTATTATCGTCCCAAAAAACAATTAGTTTTGATAACTTAAGATGTCCAGAAAACTCAATTGCTTCATGACTAATACCTTCTTGTAAACAACCATCTCCAGCAATAACATAAGTGAAATGATCAACTAAATTATTACCAAATCTAGATACCATTAACTTTTCACTTAAAGCCATTCCAACTGCGGTTGCAAGGCCCTGTCCTAATGGACCAGTTGTAGTCTCTATACCATCAGCATGACCAAATTCTGGGTGCCCAGCAGTATTATAATTTAACTGTCTGAAATTTTTTATGTTTTCAATTGGCATATCTTTATAGCCTAAAAGATAATGAAGTGAATATAATAACATTGATCCATGACCAGCAGATAAAACAAATCTATCTCTATCTGGCCAATCTGGTTTATCTGGGCAAATGTTAATAAAATCTTTAAAAAGAACAGTAGCAACATCTGCCATACCCATGGGCATTCCTGGATGACCAGAATTGGCAACCTGCACTGCATCCATAGATAAAAATCTTATTGCATCAGCCATTTTAGAGGACATATTATCATTTGATCTTATGTGTCCTTGCATTAAAACACTCCTGAGAATTAATATAAAGAAATTTTATATATCAATAACATTTATGTAAAAAAAATTACATAAGAGTTTTCAAAAAAATTACAAATTCGAGTATGTTTTTTTATATTCTAAAACTTCCTCTTTAGAACCAAAAATTAATGGTGATCTTTGGTGCAAATCGTTGACTTCTAGATTTAATATATTTTTATGTCCATCAGTAGCTTCTCCATTAGCTTGTTCTACCAAAAAAGCAATTGGATTTGCTTCATAAGTTAAACGTAACCGCCCATTCTTATATTTTTCTCTCATATCAGA
Source organism: uncultured SAR116 cluster alpha proteobacterium (assembly GCA_902537945.1). Lineage (GTDB taxonomy): Bacteria > Pseudomonadota > Alphaproteobacteria > Puniceispirillales > Marisalimonadaceae > Marisalimonas. Next base: position 105,123 of record CACBDG010000001.1, on the reverse strand, counting down.
AGGGTATAAAAAAATACCTCCACGATTAAAAATTCTACTAGCATCTGCTACTAATGAACCGACCCACCTCATTCCAAAATTTTTCTTTCTTGGTCCACTTTCTCCATTCTGACAACCATTTATATATTGTAATGTGGCTCTATCCCAAAATCTTCTGTATGCCGCGTTTATTGCAAATTCAGTAGTTTTTTCTGGTATGGTGATATTATCTTTCACTAAAATAAATTTACCATTTATTTCATCTAGTGCAAACAAAGATGTTCCAACCCCAACTGTGATAAATAAGGTTGTTTGTGGTCCATAAACAAAAAAACCTGACGATTTTTGATGACTTCCATTTTGAATAAATGCTTTTTCTAAGGGTAAATTATTTTTAGACATTATCGAAAAAATAGTGCCTATTGAAACATTTACGTCAATATTACTTGACCCATCAAGTGGATCAGCGAAAACAATAAAATTATTATTATTTTTAAAATCAATACACCCCTCTTGCTCTTCAGAGGCATAACCTGCGGCAGGTGACTTTTCTAAAAAACTAATCAAAATTTCATCTGAAATTATATCTAAAGGTTTTTGAATATCACCATCTGAATTTAATTTTCTATAATTATTTGAGATACTTTCCTGTGGTTTAATATTTCTTATAGTATAAGATATTTTAATTGCAGCATCTGCTAATGATTTGATAATAGAAGAAATCTCATCTTCTTTAGAATTTTTTAATAAATAATTATCTAGATCCATTTTTAATTCTACTAATACAATATTGAAACGAAATTAAAACGTATGTAAGTTTGTATAAGATAATAAATTTTTTTTGGTTTGTGAATGCTTTATAAAAAACTAAATTTACCAATTAATTTGCCATTAGCAAACGACGAAGAAATAGAAGTAAATGAAGTTGAAAATAATATCATTATTGAATTACGAAATGTAAGTAATATAAACATAGATGCAACCATAAGACTATTTGAAAGTTTTTTTGAAAACAGTTTATCTTATGCAATAAGAGAAAAATTGTCTAAGATTTTTAAAGAAATAGTTCCTATTATTTTTCGAAATAAACATAAAGAAGAAGGTCTTTATCAACTTCTAAGATATGTAAATGCTATAAACTCAAATCTCGATTACGTAGAAATGATAAAAAATAATACTTTTGTTTATGAAAATTTATCGAAAATCTTGTCATTTTCAGGATTAATTACAGATATTATTTCTAAAGATATAAAGTTACTCGAGGTTATCCAACCAGAGTATGCAGTAAGGTTAAATGGAAATATCTCGTTTTATAAGAATATTTTTGAAAAAATTAATTTTGGTAACTTAGATACTGAAAGTATGTTAAATATTTTAAGAAAACAACATAGATTACTAAAATTTCAAATTTTATATTCTTTAATAAATAATGACATTAACATTGAAAGAGCCTCTACTGAATTTTCTTATTTAGCACAAGCTACTGTTGAAATAGTTTTACAAATAATTAAAAGCAAAATTTATAATTCAAAAAAAATTAAATGTGAAAATTTTAGCATAGTAGCATATGGAAGATTTGGTACTTTTACAATGACAGCTAATTCAGATTTAGACTTAGTTTTTATTTATGAGGGAGAACGTGACAAAAAGATGTATTTAGAAATATTTCGACAACTTATAAATATCTTATCTACAAAAACATCTGAAGGTATTTTATATGAAGTTGATACAAAGTTAAGACCCTTAAGAAATCGAGGTCCAGTTGCATGCACTTTCGAAAATTTTGAATATTATCACACACATAAATCTTTTTCTTGGGAAAAGCTAGCTCTTAGAAAAACTCGCGTTATTACAGATAGTAAATTTAGCAGAAAAATCTCTAATCTCTTAAATAAATTAAATACTTATCCAATATCTGACAGGGAAGTGGCAAATGAAGTTTTAAAGATGAGAGTGAATATAAATAAAAATAAAAAAAACACCAAAAATTTAGAAAAAAAAATTCTACCAAAATGGTTTGAAACTAAATATGTAGCAGGTGGACAAAGAGATATTGAATTTTTAAAATTTTTTTATGAGAAAGATTCAAATCTAATTGATCAACACGAAAAAGAAAAAAAACTTTTGTTATTTAAACGAATAGAAAACTTATTTTTTAAATTAGATCAAATTGTAAATATATGTTTTAAAGAGAAAAAGCAGAGTAATCTACCAAATGCTGCAATATCTTTATTAATTAATGAAACTAACGAAAAAGATTTTGGAACATTGAAGGCACAGATTAATCAGGGGAAAATTGATATTTTCAACATCTTAAGTTTAATATTAGAATCCGAAAAAAAAATGTTAAAACAATAAAAATCAAAATTCTATGATTGAATTTTATGCATAAATTTTAATCATATATTATTTTATTGATATATATTGTTTAATATTTAATCAAATTTAACTAACTCTGCCACACACATTTTTACTCTCTTTAAATCAATTAATTTTAGTAAGATCTTCAAGACGTATAAACTTAAACGGAGATTTATTATGTCTAAATTAACCAGGTTATTTTTATTTATACCTGCAATTATATTGTTTATTACTGGAACAGCTCATGCTGCACCAGATGCAGAAACAGCATACATATTTAATTCCTTCTCTTTTCTGGTACATGGTTTTCTAGTTATGCTAATGGCTGCAGGATTTTGTATGTTGGAAACAGGTTTAGTGAGAGCTAAAAACGCTGTTGTTCAATGCGCCAAGAACATCGGTCTTTATTCAATTGCAGGCATCATGTTTGCAGTAGTTGGTTATAATCTTATGTACATGGATGTTTCCGGATATATAGGTTCATTTTCAATTTGGAGTCCATCCGATGGAGAAACTTTTGGTGGAGAAAATGATGCTACTTATTCTTCTGGTTCTGATTGGTGGTTTCAAATGGTTTTCTGTGCTACGGCTGCATCAATTGTTAGTGGTGCGGTTGCAGAAAGAATTAAACTAAAAGCCTTTTTTGTTTTTGTTGTCTTATTATGTGGTTTCATTTACCCAATACAAGGATCATGGTCATGGGGCGGCGGTTACTTAAGTGAAGCTGGTTTCCTTGACTTTGCTGGTTCATCAATTGTTCATGGTGTTGGTGGATGGGCAGCCCTTACTGGTGCTATTATTCTAGGTGCAAGAAAAGGTAAATATTCTGACGATGGAAGCGTAAACCCAATGCCAGGTTCAAATTTACCATTAGCAACTTTAGGGACATTTATCTTGTGGTTTGGTTGGTTTGGTTTTAATGGAGGTTCACAATTAGCTATGGGATCTGGAGCAGATGTAGCTGCTATATCAAATATTTATATCAACACAAATCTTGCCGCAGCTGGTGGTGTAGTAGTTGCACTTATATTAACAATGATGTTTTACAAAAAAACTGATTTGACAATGGCTTTAAATGGTGCACTTGGTGGACTAGTTGCTATTACAGCTGAACCACTTGCTCCATCTCCAATGCTTGCAATCTTTATAGGAGCCGTGGGTGGATTAATTGTTGTGTTAACTATACCAATGCTTGATAAATTTAAAATTGATGATGTCGTAGGTGCTATACCTGTACATCTATTTGCTGGAATTTGGGGTACAATAGCAGTTATTTTCTCAAATTCAGACGCTACGATAGGTGCTCAGCTTTATGGGATATTTGCCATCGGTGCATTTACAATTATTGCATCAGGAGTCGTCTGGTATATAATTAAGTTTACAATAGGTATTAGAGTTACTGCCGAAGAAGAACTTGAAGGTGTTGACTTAGCCGAGATCGGAATGGAAGCTTATCCAGATTTCAAAAAGTAAACTTAATAAAAAAATTAAATCATGAAAGGGAGCTTTGCGCTCCCTTTTTTTATATTCCAAGAGAATTATAACTTTGAGCTATTCTTCTAACTGCTACAATCATAGCAGCTGTTCTTAAATCTGGAATCTCACTATGTTTGTTCCAAACTTCACTAATAACTTTATATGTTTCCAACATGGTATCTTCTAAACCAGAACGAACCAAGTCTATTTCTGATGATCCTTCAATAGACTTTAACTTAAAATCAGCAGGAAAAGTTTTGCCTGTCATGTTTTCAATACCTTGTATTAAGTTAGAAACTTGATTTTCTTGGGCTCTTTTTTGTAATCTTCCTAGTCTTATTCTACTTAAATTTTTAATCCATTCAAAATAACTTACTGTAACTCCACCAGCATTTGCGTATAGATCTGGTATAATTACAATACCTTTTTTGTTTATTATTTCGTCAGCACCTGCTGAAACAGGACCATTGGCTGCTTCAACAATAAGTTTAGCTTTAATTCGATCAGCATTTTTTTCATCTATAACCAGTTCCATTGCTGCAGGAATTAAAATATCTGCTTCTTCTTCCAAAATTTCTGGCCCAGACTCAACAAAACCTTTAAAACCTTTAATAGTACCTTTATCAATTATATGTTTTTTTAGTGATGATATATCAATACCTTCCTTGTCTATAACTGAACCATCACGTTCTATAACATGAGTAATTATTGCTCCATCTTCTATGGATAAAAAATAAGCAGCAAAATAGCCCACATTTCCCAAACCTTGAACTATTATTTTTTTTCCTTGTAATCCTGGACTTAAACCAGTTTTTTTCACATCAATTTCATTTTGGAAAAATGCTTTAAGCGCTAGTTTAACACCTCTTCCAGTAGCTTCGGTTCTTCCAGAAATTCCTCCTTTACTTACGGGTTTTCCAGTAACACAAGCCCAAGCATTTAAGTCTGTTGGATTTAGTCGACGATATTCATCAGCCATCCATGCCATTTCACGTTCTCCGGTTCCAACATCTGGAGCTGGAACATTTTGAGAGGGATGTATTAAATCTCTTTTAGCTAATTCTTGAGTAAAACGTCTTGTAATTCTCTCTAATTCTTCTGTTTTCCACTCTTTAATATCAATTAAAAGTCCTCCTTTTGATCCACCAAAGGGAACCTCTACTAAAGCACATTTGTACGTCATTAACGCTGCTAAAGCTTCAACTTCTTCCTGATTCACGGCTAAATCATATCTTATGCCACCTTTAACTGGTTCAAAATGATCAGAGTGAACCGAACGATAGCCAACAAATGTAAATACTGAGCCTCTAAGTCTAACCCCAAATCGAACTACGTATGTAGCATTTGCCATCATAATTTGATTTGATAAATCTTCTGGGAGCGTTTCACTTCCATAAATTTTTTGAATATATTGAGTTGCTTTTTTAAAATTAATTTCAATAGAATTTAGAAATGCGTCACTAGCCATGATTCTTTCAATCCTTAAAGGATTGCCCCCGATAGAATTTCATCCTATTAACAATTTTTAATAAATTACACTTGCATAAAAACCAAAAAGAGGAAAGGACTATATAATGTCTATTTTAAACTTGAAAAAAATTATATTTTATTCATCTTAGAAATAAAGAAATAAATAAAACATTACTTCAATTTAATAGGTCAAAAATGTTCTCGAATCTTAAAACTGCCTTTCAAAATATTACATCAAAAGATAAAAATGAAGATGAATACAAAGGAGAGGATACACAAGCAGTCATAATATTGTTATTAGAAGCCTGCCAAATTGACGGAGATACTGGTAAAATAGAGCTTGAATATATAAAGAAATTATTAATTAATAAATTTAATTTTACTCCCTACCAAGCTGAAAAAAACTTACTTGAAGCTCTAGAAAAAAGTGATGAAAGAATAGAAATTTTCTCTCAAATAAAAATTATTTTAAATGAAATGAATCACGAAGAAAGAATTGATGTTATTGAAATGATGTGGGGAGTAATTCTTTCGGATGGTATAGTTGACGACTTTGAAGCTAATTTAATGAGAAGAATGAATGGATTACTTTATGTGTCTGGGGAAGAGAGTGCTTTAGCAAAACAAAGAGCTTTAAATCAAGCTTAATAAATTAAAAGGTATAAAATTATATGTTTTTTCATTCAATGAATTTTTCGATCGGCGAAGATAATGAAGCTTTAAGAGAAACAGTTTTTAAATTTGCACAAAAAGAAATAGCGCCTCTTGCTGATAAAATAGATAAAGAAAACTCCTTTCCGAGTCAATTATGGAAAAAACTTGGTGAATTTGGACTTCTAGGGATCACAGCTGATACAAAATATGGTGGTAGTGAAATGAGTTACTTGGCTCACTGTATTGCTATGGAAGAAATAAGTAGAGCAAGCGCTTCAGTTGGACTGTCTTATGGAGCCTTTTCTAATTTATGTGTCAACCAAATAAATAGGAATGGCAGCGAAGAACAAAAAGAAAAATATTTGCCAAGCTTGTGTAAGGGCGAAAAAGTTGGTGCCCTTGCAATGAGTGAAACAGGATCTGGGTCAGATGTTGTATCTATGAAACTCCATGCTGAAAAACAAGGAAATAATACTTATTTATTAAATGGCTCAAAAATGTGGATAACGAATGGTCCCGACGCTGATACATTAATTGTATATGCTAAAACTGATCCTAAGGGAGGATCAAAGGGCATTACAGCATTCATAATTGAAAAAACAATGACAGGATTTTCTACTGGCAAAAAAATAGATAAATTAGGGATGAGGGGATCAAATACGGCGGAGCTTATTTTTGAAAATTGTCCTGTTCCAGAAGAAAATATTTTAGGCGAGGAGGGAAAAGGTGCTTCTATTTTAATGAGTGGACTAGACTATGAGAGGGTTGTTCTTGCAGCTGGTCCTTTAGGTATAATGGCATCTGCAATGGATACAGTAGTTCCCTATATTCATGAAAGAAAACAATTTGGAAAATCAATTGGTGAATTTCAAATCATGCAAGGTAAAATAGCCGATATGTATACAACTATGAATGCATGTAGGTCTTATGTATACGAAGTAGCAAAAGCTTGTGACAGAGGGGAAACAACCAGGAAAGATGCTGCTGGTTGTATTTTATATGCAGCAGAAAAAGCAACTCAATTATCTTTAGAAGCAATACAAGCATTAGGAGGTAATGGATACACTAATGATTTTCCTGTAGCCAGACTTCTTAGAGATGCAAAGTTATATGAAATTGGAGCTGGAACTTCTGAAATAAGAAGAATGTTAATTGGGAGAGAACTGTTCTTGGAAACATCACAATGACGGTATTAAAATCAAAAGTTAATTCTAAAGATATAAAGTTTATTAAAAACCAAAAACAACTTTCTGTTGATTACAAACTTACACATGAAGCAGTTAAAATTGCCATGAATGGTGGTGGGAAAGAATTAAATGACCGTCATCAAAAACGTGGCAAAATGCTTCCAAGGCATAGAGTATCTAAACTATTAGATCCTGGAAGTGCTTTTTTAGAGGTAGGATTAACAGCAGGTTATAACATGTATAATAATGAGTGTCCTTCAGGTGGAATAATAATAGGAGTTGGGAAAGTTCATAACCGTGACGTTATGGTGATTTGTAATGATTCGACTGTTAAAGGAGGTACATATTATCCAATAACTGTGAAAAAACATTTACGAGCTCAAGAAATTGCTCTTGAAAACAATTTACCTTGTATTTATTTGGTAGATTCTGGTGGGGCAAATTTACCAAATCAAGATGAAGTTTTCGCTGACAAAGAACATTTTGGAAGAATTTTTTTCAATCAAGCAAACATGTCATCTAAAAAGATACCTCAAATAGCGGTTGTTCTAGGAAGTTGCACTGCAGGCGGTGCGTATGTTCCTGCTATGTCTGATGAAACAATAATTGTAAAAAATCAAGGTACAATTTTTTTAGCTGGACCACCTTTAGTAAAAGCCGCAACTGGAGAAATTACAGACTCTGAAAGTCTTGGTGGAGGAGAAGTCCACACAAAGATATCCGGAGTTGCTGACTATCTTGCTGAAAATGATGAGCATGCCCTAACTTTAGCTAGACAGTGTATTAAAAATTTAAATGTAAATAATAAAACCTCTGGCAATATTTTATCTTTTGAAGAACCATTATATGACCAGAACGAGCTAACTGGCATAGTTCCAGCAGATCCAAAAGAAATATTTGACGTCAGAGAAATTATTATGAGGATAGTGGATGCATCTGAGTTTGATGAATTCAAGAAAAACTTTGGTACAACTTTAGTTACTGGATTTGCAAAATTAAAAGGTGACTTATGTGGAATTGTTGCAAATAACGGAGTTCTATTTTCAGATAGCTCATTGAAAGGCACTCACTTTATAGAACTATGCAGTCAAAGAAAAATACCTTTAATTTTTTTACAAAATATAACTGGTTTTATGGTAGGCGAAAAAGCTGAACATGGTGGAATAGCAAAAAATGGTGCCAAACTTGTAAACGCCGTGGCAACAACAAAAGTGCCAAAAATAACATTGTTAATTGGTGGTAGTTTTGGCGCTGGTAACTATGGAATGTGTGGAAGGGCCTTTGGTCCAAGATTTCTATGGACTTGGCCCTGCTCAAGAATTTCGGTAATGGGAGGTGAACAAGCAGCAAGTGTTTTAGCCTCTCTAAAAAAAAGAAACACTCTTAACAAAAAAGCTAAATGGAACAAAAGTATTGAAAGTGAATTTAAAAAACCTATTCTAAAACAATTTCAAAATCAATCTCATCCTCTATATGCCTCTGCTAGATTATGGGATGATGGAATAATAGATCCAAAAAAATCAAGAGATATATTATCTGCTAGTCTTAAAATTTCGTTAAACAAAGAAATTGAAGATACTAAATTTGGTATTTTTAGGATGTGACTAATACAATTATGATTAAAAAAAAGATAAAAAAATTATTAGTTGCAAACCGTGGTGAAATAGCATGTAAAATAATTAGATGTGCAAAAAATCTTGATATACCAACAGTTGCTATATATTCAAATGAAGACGCTGATAGTTTACATATCCAACTTGCTGACGAAGCTGTAAACATTCCTGGTTCTTTAGTCTCAGAAACATATATGAATGGGCCTGCGATAATTAGTATATGTAAAAAATATAAAGCTAACGCAATTCACCCAGGATATGGATTGTTATCTGAAAATGCAAAATTTGTAAAAAGCGTTGAAAAAAATAAGCTAATTTTTGTAGGTCCTAAAAGCAAAATTATTAAAAACATGGGAGAAAAAGATAGAGCAAAGCTTATAATGGAGGAAGTAGGTGTCCCAGTTATTCCAGGGTATCATGGTGACAATCAAGATAAGGATTTCCTCAGAAAAAAAGCCGATGAAATTGGTTACCCAGTTCTTTTAAAAGCAAGATCTGGTGGGGGCGGAAGAGGCATGAGAGTTGTACAAAATAAAGATAATTTTTTTTCCGCTTTAGAAGAGGCCTCAAGTGAAGCTTCAACAAATTTTAATGATAAAAATATTTTGATTGAAAAATATATAACTAAAGCTCGTCATATTGAAGTGCAAATTTTTTCTGATCAGCACGGAAATGTAGTACATTTTTTTGATAGAGATTGTACATTACAAAGAAGGCAACAAAAAATTATTGAAGAAGCACCTTCACCAAAACTTAGTGAGGATATTCGCCACTTCTTAGGTAACTTAGCTGTAAACGCGTTGAAGTCGTTAGACTATCAAGGCGCTGGAACAATAGAATTTATTGCAGACATTACTAATGGCCTAAATAAGAATAAAATTTACTTTATGGAAATGAATACGAGAATTCAAGTTGAACATCCAGTTACAGAGAAAATTACATCAACCAATCTTGTTGAATGGCAGTTACATATAGCTAATGGCCTAACACTTCCAAAGTCACAAAATGAAATATATTTAAATGGCTGGTCTTTAGAAGCTAGACTTTACGCTGAAGACATAAATAAAAACTTTCTTCCACAAAGTGGTTGTCTGCATCATTTAAAATTTCCAAAAAATTCTGATCATCCCAATTGCATTATAGATACGGGTAATAAAAAAGGCGATTTTATAAGCCCTTATTATGATCCAATGATTGCAAAAATAATTTCACATGGCAAAAACAGAAAGGAAGCAATAAATCATCTCAGAAATTGTTTATTTGATATAGAAGTTGCAGGTATAAATACTAATTTAAACTTATTAAAAAAATTATTAAAAAACAATCACTTTAGGGAAGGAGATATTTACACAAAGTTTGTAGAAAACAACATTGAACAATTTATGGATAAAGATATTGAACCTCAACTTAAAGCTTTAGCATCATTAATAATTTTTAATAGTCTAACATCTTCACAACAAAGTTATTGGTATAATTGGAAACCAACTACTTATCCAATTGATATGACTATAGGTAAGAAAGTAACATCTTTTTTCATTACTAAAACAAGTAATAAGAATTTTGAAGTTGCATTTAATAATCAATATTTTTATTTCTCTTCTGTTTCGTTTCACGATTCAACTTTAAAAGCGAAGACAAATGACAAAAACTTTGTAGTAAAGTTTTATGTTTTTAAAGATAAATCAACGGGTAATAAAAATTTTACCATTTTTAGTGATGAAAATACATTTGATGCTGTCTTAAAAAATTCTTTAACTCAAGATCCAATTGAAAAGAGTAAATTTGAAGATAATATTTTTGCTCCTATGCATGGAATAATAAAAATAAATAATTTAAAAGTAAAAGATAGAGTTAAAAAAGGTGATGTATTATTAAAATTAGAAGCTATGAAAATGGAATATTCATTAATTGCACCACGAGATGGAATAATAAATGAGATTTTTTGTAAAAATGGTGAACAAGTCGCTGAAAATTCTAAACTCTTGAATCTTGAAAAAATAAAATAATAGGTGCTTAATTGAGAAACTTGATAAATATTTTTGAAATGAGTCCAAGAGACGGTCTTCAAAATGAAAAAAAATTTATTTCAACTGATGAAAAAGTTTTTTTAATTGACCAACTATCTCAATGTGGTTTTAACAAAATAGAGACTTCTAGTTTTGTAAGTCACAAATGGGTTCCTCAACTGGCCGATGCTTCAGAAGTATTTAGTAAAATTGATAGAAATAAAAATATCAAATATACTGCATTAACACCCAATGAAAGAGGGTTTAATGACGCCTTAAATGCTAAAGTCGACGAAGTGGCAATTTTCACTGCAGCATCTGAAACATTTAGTAAAAAAAACACCAACTGTGATATTGAAACTAGCCTAAGACGATGTACTGCAATAACTGAAAAAGCTTCAAAGTTGAATATACCTGTAAGAGGTTATATTAGTTGTGTATGTCACTGCCCTTATGAGAATTTTGTCAATCCTAAAATAGTAGGTCAAATTGCAAAAGATCTGTTTAAAATGGGGTGCTACGAAATTTCACTTGGAGATACGACCGGCAAAGGAACACCAACGCAAACACTAGAGGTAGTAAGAGAATGCTTAAAATATTTATCAGCAGATAAATTAGCTGGCCATTTTCATGATACTTATCAAAATGCGCTTGATAACATCAATGTCTGTTTAGAAAATGGTATAAAGACGTTTGACGCATCCGTAGGGGGATTAGGTGGGTGTCCATATTCACCGGGAGCAAAAGGAAATGTAGCAACCGAAAAAGTTAACAATTTACTATTATCTAAAGGTTACGAAACGAACCTTGATAGAGATAAATTAAAAGAATGTAGTGTAATTGCTCAGAAATTAATCTTAAACTGAAACCATGACTGAAATTAAAAAAAAATCTATAATATTACGGAATAAGGACGGAGTATCTCACATTATTTTCAATCAACCTAATAAACATAATGCTTTATCTCCAATAATGATTGAAGAATTAAGTGATGCTTTTGAAAATCTATCAAAAGATGAAAATACTCGAGTGTTAATTTTGTCAGCCAATGGAAAATCTTTTTGTGCTGGAGGAGATTTAGATTGGATGAAAAAACAAATTTTTTCTGATAGATCAACTAGGATTAAAGAAGCTAAAAAATTAGCAATGCTTCTTTTTAAAATGTATAATTTTCCAAAACCTTTAATTGCAAAAGTTGAAGGAAATGCTTTTGGGGGCGGCATTGGAATTATATCTGTATGTGATATAGCAGTATCTTTAGATAATATAAAATTAGCACTTACAGAAGCAAAGCTTGGCTTAATTCCAGCAACAATCAGTCCATATGTGATTTTGAAAGTTGGATCGAGCAATGCCATAAATATGTTTACCAGTGCCCGCACATTTTATCCTCAAGAAGGACAAAAAATTGGTTTGATAAAGTCGTTTACTACGAGTGAAAAAATAGATGACACAATAACAAATGAAATTTTACCTTTTTTAAAAAATGCGCCTGCTGCGTTATCTGCTTCAAAAAAACTAGTAAGAAATCTATCTGTAAAAATAGATGAAAATACAATTCGATTTACTGTTGAAGCTCTTGCAGATGTATGGGAAAATCCTGAGGCAATAGAAGGAATTAATTCTTTTTTTGAGAAGAGAAAACCAAATTGGTTAATGGAGAAGTAAATGGTAACGATTACAAAACAAGGCCAAAAGGGTAATTTAACTAAATTAGATCTAGATTATGAAGGCACTAAAGATGGAGAAGATCAAGTAAAGAACTATTTAGAAATTGTTCAACAAAAACTAGGATTTATTCCAAATGTTCTTGCTGCTTTTGCAAAATTTCCAAAACAATTTGAAGGTTTTACTAAATTGTATAATGCTTTGATGTTAGGTGAGTCTGGTTTAACAAAATTGGAAAGAGAAATGATTGCCGTTACGGTTTCTTCAGAAAATCATTGCTTTTATTGTTTAGTAGCTCATGGATCTGCAGTTAGAGAATTATCAAATGACCCTCAATTAGGAGAACGAATAGCCGCAAACTTCAGATCTGCAGAATTACCAAAAAAACAAGAGGAATTACTTAATTTTACAAAAAAATTAACAAATGACCCATCTGAAATTGATGAAAATGATAGGAAAAAATTAAGGGATGTTGGATATACAGATAGAGATATTTGGGACATTAGTGCGATTGTTGGTTTGTTTAACATGACCAACAGATTAGCTTCGGCAACGGAAATGGAACCAAATAATAATTATCATAATTTAGCAAGATAAGTTTATGGAATTCAATCTAAATCAAACTCAGTTATCTATTATTGATTCCGTGAAAAATATTATGAAAAACTACAATGATGAGTATTGGCTTCAATGTGATAAAAAAAGTCAATTCCCCCAAAAGTTCTACGAAGAGGTAGCAAATGGAGGTTGGTTAGGCATTTGTATGCCTAAAGAGTTTGGAGGAAGTGATTTAGGTGTAAGTGAAGCATCAATTTTTATGCAAAAAATTTCAGAAACAGGTGGCGGCATGGCTGCCGCATCTTCAATACATATTAATATTTTTGGACCACACCCAATTGTAGTATATGGAACTAAAGAGCAAAAAAATAAGTGGTTACCACCATTGATTTTAGGAAAAGAAAAAACTTGCTTTGGGGTTACTGAACCAGATGCAGGCTTAGATACTGGCAGATTAAAAACATTTGCAAAAAAAATAAACAATGGATATTTAGTTAATGGTCAGAAAATTTGGACATCTACTGCTAAAATAGCTGACAGAATACTTTTATTAGCCCGAACAAGTCCCGTTGAAGAATGTAAAAAAAATACAGACGGTTTAACTTTGTTTTATACAAATTTAGATAGGAAAAAAATAGAAGTAAAAGAAATCTCCAAAATGGGCAGAGCAGCAGTTGATAGCAACCAAATATTTATAGATAATCTTGAAGTACCTGAATGTGACAGAATTGGTGAAGAAGGTAAAGGATTTAAATATATTCTAGACAGCCTTAACCCTGAGAGAATTCTTATTGCCGCAGAAGCTCTAGGAATAGGTAAAAATGCATTGTCAAGGGCAGTTAAGTACGCAAATGACAGAGTAGTTTTTAATAGACCTATTGGGAAAAATCAAAGTATTCAACATCCATTAGCAGAAAATTGGATTGAATTAGAAGCTGCGGAACTACTAATTGCAAAAGCAGCTTATCAATACGATAAAGGTGAAAACGCAGGAGGAATGGCTAATGCAGCTAAATATTTTGCAGCTGAAGCTGGCTTTAAAGCAGCCACGCAAGCAGTCGTAACTTTAGGTGGGATGGGATATGCTAAAGAATATCATGTTGAAAGGTTATTGAGAGAATCTTTGATCCCCAAATTGGCTCCTGTTAGCGCTCAAATGATCTTAAATTATATCTCTGAACGTGTTCTTGGACTACCAAAATCTTATTAGTTATTAGAAAGCAATATGATGATAAAAAAAAATAAAAATTACCATGCATTAAATGGGATTAAGATTTTAGACCTTACAAGAGTTCTTGGAGGACCTTACGCTACGCAAATACTTGCAGATCATGGAGCTGAGGTGATCAAGATAGAGTCGAGGATTGGTGATGAAGTTAGGGCTTGGGGACCACCTTTTATAAACGATATGGCTTCATATTTTATAAACGTTAATAGGAATAAGAAATCTATAGCAATCGATCTTACCAAACAAGAAGGTAAGGAAATAATTTTAGAACTTCTAAAAAACTCAGATATAGTTATTGAAAACTTCAAAACTGGTACAATGGAAAAATGGGGCTTGGGATATGAGGAAGTTTTAAGAGAAAAATTTCCTAAATTAATTCACTGTAGAATTTCTGGATTTGGAGCTAAAGGTCCACTGGGTGGCGCACCAGGCTATGATGCAATAGTTCAAGCTATGACTGGTATGATGTCAGTAAATGGTCATTCTGACGGAGGCGATGTAAGAATTGGGGCTCCTGTAGTTGATATGGGAACTGGACTTTATTCAACGATAGGAATTTTAATGGCACTGCAAGAAAGAGAAAAATCTGGCTTAGGTCAGTTTTTGGATATGTCTCTTTATGATTCAGCACTTGCATTAATGCACCCACATACTGGCAATTATTTTTTATCAAAAATACCAGGTAAAGCTACTGGAAATGCACACCCAAATATTTCCCCATATGATAAATTCAAAACAGCAACTAATGAGATTTTTATGGGAATTGGAAACGATGCTGGTTTTATAAGACTCTGTAAAGCTTTAGATTTAGATCATCTTGCAAAAGATGAAAGATTTTTAACTAATGGTGATAGAGTAAAAAACAGAATAGAACTAACCAAATATTTAGAAGATGCTCTTAGTAAAGTAGATGGAGTTGAATTTTCCGAAAAACTATTGTCAGCAGGCGTTCCTGCGGGACCCGTAAGGAATATTGAGGAAGCTTTAAATCATCCTCAAACAAAAGAAAGAGAGATGACTATCTCAAAAGATGATTACAAAGGTGTTTCTTCACCAATTAAGTTTAGTAGATCTAAAGCAGTTGGCGTTAAACATAAACCACCTTTTATTGGGGAACATACAAGAGAAGTCTTAAGAGAAAATGGTTATACAGAAGATGGAATTAATAGACTTTTTGAAAATGAAATTATTTTTGAAAACGAGTCTTAATTCAAATATATAGCTTATCGAAATAATGTTTTCTTAACTTATGTATATGATCTGTAAGATCGTGATTATTTTCTTTGTTTTCAGTAAAATATAAAAAAGCGTCTATTGCTTGAAAAATAAAAAGATCAATACCTGAAATAATTTTTGCTCCAACTTGTTCACCTTTCTTAATAAAATTGGTTTTAGCTGGAGTGTAAACTGCATCAAAAATCCATTGTTTCTTGTTTGGCATTAGATTACCTAATGGATCTCCTGGAAAATCATAATGACCAACTGGTGTGCAGTTAATTATACCATCAAAACTAGATAAATTTTTTTCTATTTGATTAGGTTTTGTTACAACACAATTTATATTTAAAATGCTTAAATCTTTAGATACGCTGTTCGCTTTAATTTCATCTTTATCAATTAAAAAAATCTTTTCTGCTCCTAGAGA
The DNA here is from genome assembly GCA_902537945.1 of uncultured SAR116 cluster alpha proteobacterium. Taxonomy (GTDB): domain Bacteria; phylum Pseudomonadota; class Alphaproteobacteria; order Puniceispirillales; family Marisalimonadaceae; genus Marisalimonas. Next base: position 89,278 of record CACBDG010000001.1, on the reverse strand, counting down.
AGCTAGACCAAAAGAAATTGCCCTACTTACTCCACCAGCACCTAAGACTAGAATTGTTCCTGGAGTATTTTTACCAAAATGAAAATTATAAGTTTTCAAAAAACCTGTATAATCAGTATTATGAGCTGTAATTTTTTTTTTGAATATAAGTGTATTTGCTGATCCAACATTTCTTGAGTTCTTAGATATATTATCTACATGCTTGATTACTTTTTCTTTAAAAGGAAATGTAATATTCACTCCTTTGAAACCTGCAACTCTTAATTCTTCTAACAAAACTACAAAATAATTTTCTTCTTTATCTTTCAAATCAAACAATAAATATTCTAAGGGGATTTGAAATATTTTTGCAAGACGGATATGAATATCGGGAGCATTTGAGGTTGAAATATTGTTACCTATTAATCCAATTTTCATAATCTAAAGGGTCTTTCGGATAAGACGTATAACAACTGTTCCAAACCATCTCTCTATCTGAACTCTAACGGGCACATAATCTTTATTCTGATTTTTACCAAAAAATACTTTGATATCAGAAATCTTATCTTCACTTGGTTTCCATTTTGTTTCAAGTCTATGACCACCTATTGGGAAAACTCTCAATCCACATATCAGCACATTACCTTTATATGATTTAGGTCTGTCATTATTAATTGTGCTATTTCCAATCGTTTTAATTTCCAAATCATATCGCCTTCTGCCATCGAAAACTTTGAAGTTTTGATCACAAGTATTTTCATCATTAATTTTTTCAATAACTCTCATAAAGGCTGTTATTGGATCAATTACATTAACCAAACTTGACTTTTGGACTTCATGGTATTTTTTAAGATCTATAGTAGGAACATTTACATAACTTACAGTTTTATAATCATTGACCCATGTAATATCCGTAGTCCGCTTTTTTTTATTAAATACTCCACCAGCTGAAAATTTATTTGGTAACCATGTACCTTTGTTTTTTATTGATGACGATTTTAATACGCCATTGTACTCATATAATACGTCTAAAATACCTGCAGTTTGTGATTTAATATCTATATTTAAATTTTGAGATGTTGATCTAAACAAAACTTCTGCTTTACCAACAATTAAATTTCCAAACTGAACCTCATAATAATAATTTTCTTGTTTGGAACTTGCTGAAAAATTAAAAAAGGAAAAGATTATTAAAAAAATTAGAACATTTAAAAATTTATTCATTATCAAATTATTTTCATCTAACTGTTAACTGTTCTTTTTTAATTGCAAGTACAGAAGAAACAGTTGAAACACAAAAGGGCACACAAAAAGTAATTAAGATTTTAGTCCAATTTGTTACTGTCATAGTTCCTAAAAAAATATGATCCCCATGATTAATTATTGCTAAAATGATTCCTACTATCAAAGCCATTTTAAAAGCTCTAATAAAAACATCTTTTCTAAATGCTATATGAAACATCAATTCCCCACCAAAAATTTATAATATTTGCAAAAAACAACATAATATACAAAACTTCAAATTGTAATAAATTTAAAATGTTTTTTAGTCTGGAGAAACAATGTTAATAAAAATTTTTGTAAGAACCTTCTCATCTACTGAAGATTGTGAATTATTCGAATCAATACTTGAAACTAGATGGCCTAATTTACTTCGACAAGTAAAAGGAGTTAGGTTTAGAGCTATGAAAAATCCGCAAACACCCAATGTAAGTGTAGTCTTATGGGAGTTTCCTAATGCTGAATCAATGAAAAAAATTGATAAGTTAATTGACGAAAATATAGCTAAATATGTCAAAACTTTATCACCTAAAACAATCCACTTTGTTGGTGGAGTTACTCAAGATTTTGGTGAAACAACTTTTTAGAAAACAATATGAAACGTAGTAATATTTTTCCAAGACATTCAAATTATGATCTACCCACAGCTATTAAAGGTGAAGGATGTTATATTGTAGACGATAATGGGAAAAAATATATTGACGGGTCAGGTGGTGCCGCTGTGTCTTGCTTAGGTCATTCTGACAATACCATAAAAGACGCAATTATTAATCAAACAGAAAAATTAGCTTATGCCCATACATCTTTTTTTACTAACGAACCTGCCGAAAAACTAGCAAATTTATTATCTAAAATTTCTCCATCTGGACTGGATAAAGTATACCTTGTTTCAAGTGGTTCTGAAGCAGTTGAGGCTTCTATAAAACTAGCAAAACAATATTTTATCGAAGTAGGTAAACCACAAAAACATAAGGTTATATCTAGACAACAAAGTTATCATGGAAACACTCTTGGAGCTTTGGCATCTGGAGGTAATATTTGGAGAAGAAATTTTTTTGAAGATTTACTAATTGAAACCAGCTTAATTTCACCTTGTTACATATATAGAAATAAAAGATCAGACGAAACAGAATGGGATTATGGACAAAGAGTTGCAAAAGAATTAGAAGATGAAATTTTAAATTTAGGTCCAGATAATGTTATGGCTTTCATAGCAGAAACAGTTGTTGGAGCAACTGCAGGTGCTCTTACAGCTGTGCCAGGATATTTCAAGCTTATAAGAGAAATTTGTAATAAATACGATGTTTTATTAATTTTAGATGAAGTTATGTGTGGTATGGGAAGAACGGGATCTTTATTTGCTTGCGATGATGAGCCAGTTATTCCTGATATTATTACTATCGCAAAAGGTTTGGGAGCAGGATATCAACCAATTGGAGCTATGATATGTCAAAATCATATATATGAAGCGATAGAAAGTGGATCTGGATTTTTTCAACATGGACACACATATCTTGGTCATCCTGTAGCATGTGCAGCTTCATTTGCAGTTTTAAGTAAATTAATAAATGATAATTATCCGTCTAAAGTAAGAGAAAAAGGTAACACACTTCAAGAAAGCTTAACAAAATCATTGGGCCAAAATCAATATATTGGAGATATTAGAGGCAGAGGTTTATTCAGAGCTATAGAGCTTGTAGCTGACAGATCAACTAAGGAGCCTTTTCATAAAAATTTAAATGTAGCAGCAAAAATTAAGAAAAAGGCTTTAGACGAAGGGTTAATTTGTTATCCAATGCAGGGAACAATAGACGGTGAAAGTGGCGATCATATTCTCATTGCACCTCCATTTATAATAAATCAAGCTGAAATTAATGAAATTTCTGAAAAACTAAAAACCACTATTGATTCCGTTTGCAAATTTTGATTTGATAGTTTTATGTATTTAAGAATAATCACAATTAAATGTCCCAATCAAACAGCAAAAAAAGCACTCAAAATGCTTAACAAACAAGTAGCAAATGAACAAATGAAAGTTGGCCTTGTAAAACAAACAACTGTTGATATTTCTGATACAAATTTTCTTGCTGTGAAATATTGGATCTCAAAGTCTCACTTTGAAAAAGGGAGAAAAAATTGGATAAAAGTAAGTCAAGAATTTAACGAAATGGGGGCGATTGTTTCTGGTGTTGGGGGTGAAGCTGATATTAATATGTTAGATGATTTCAAGAATCACATCTAACTAAACACCTAAATATCTCTGAGCAATCTCACTTGTTAAGTCGTTTGAAAAACCATCCCATACTGTTTTTCCTTTTTCTAAAATAAAAAATTTATCAGCTAAATCTTGGAGTTGTTTAAGTGATTTATCAATTATTAAAATTGAAACACCTTTACTTTTTAAAATTGTTATAACTTTCCATATTTCTGACCTTATAGTTGGAGATAACCCTTCAGTGGCTTCATCTAAAATGAGTAAATTTGGGTTTGTCATTAAAGCCCTTCCAATTACAAGCATTTGTTGTTCGCCACCTGACAAAGTAGACGCGCTTTGATGTTTTCTTTCTGCTAATTTTGGAAATAAACTAAAAACCATCTCTAAGGTCCACTCTCCTTCGACTGCAGTTGCTATAAGATTCTCTAAAACAGTTAAATTTGTAAATGCCCTTCTACCTTCTGGTACAAGACCAATTCCCAGCTGAGCAATTTTATAACTTGGCTGATTAATAATTGAAATATTTTTAAATTTTATTTCACCCTTACAATTACTTATCAAACCGCAAATCGACCTAATAGTTGTTGATTTGCCCATGCCATTTCTACCTAGAAGTGCAACAACTTCACCTTGATTAATATCTAAATTCACATCAAATAGAGCTTGACTAAGACCGTACCATGACCGTAATTGATTAATTTCAAGAAGTTTTTCCATTAGATCTCATAGCCTAAATAAACATCTCTAACTAATTCATTCCGTCTTATCTCATCAACAGTACCTGTAGCTACTATCTTCCCATAATTTATTACCGAAACTCTATCAGCTAATGCGAAAACTGCATCCATATCATGTTCGATTAGTAAAATTGGTGAGTTAGATTTTATTTTTTTGAATAAATTGATCATCATGTTTGTACCATTTTCATCCAAACCAGCCATTGGCTCGTCAAACAAAAAAACTTTTGGATCCATAGCTAAAGCTAAACCAACTTCAAGTTTTCTTCTATCACCATGGCTTAAGTCAGATGCTGAAATATCACTTTTTTCTAATAGTTCAATTTCCTTGAGAATTTTTTTTGCATTTGAATACAATTCTTTATTATTTCTTACACTTTTGAACAATTGAAATGTTTTACTTGATTTATCTAATAGGGATAAAACTATATTATCTATTGCGCTAAATTGAGGAATGATAGAAGAAACCTGGAATGTTCTTGATATTCCAATTTTAGCTCGTTCAACATCAGTTAAATCAGTTATGTCTTCTTGATCCAAGATAATCGAACCTATATCATGTTTTACGCTTCCAACTATTTGCTTAATTAATGTTGATTTTCCTGCTCCATTAGGTCCTATTAAAGCATGTATTTCGTCAAAATAAAGGTCTATTGTAATCTCATCAGTAACTTTAAATGCACCATATGATTTAGATAAGTTTTTAATATTTAGGATTTTATTTTTCATATTTTAATTTCTTTTCAAACAAGCTTAAAATACCCGAGCGTACATACAATATTTCTAAAATAAGAATTAATCCCAACCAAAACTGCCAATTTTCTGTATAACTTCCTAGGGTTTGCTCTAAAACAATAAAGAAAGCTGCGCCAACAATAGGTCCATAAAGTCTTGCAATTCCTCCAAGAATTACAAATACCATTATTTCTCCAGACATTTGCCAATTAAGAACGGACGGGCTTATAAACCTGTTTAAATCTGTATACAAGGAACCAGCTAAACCGGTAATTGTTCCTGAAATAACAAAAACCAGCAATTTTACTTTAAAAGTTTCAATACCAACTGATTTTACTCTCTCTTCGTTTTGCTTAATAGCTTGAAATGCCATGCCAAAAGAAGAATTTATAAGTTTAACTGAAATAAAAATTACCAATAATAACCAAAAAAGGCATATAACGTAGAATGTAAATGGATCCATAGTGTTAACGATTGGTAACGAATTTCTCATATATATAGATAATCCATCTTCACCTCCATAGTTGGGCCAGCTAATTGCAAAAAAATACAACATTTGCGCGAATGCCAAAGTAATCATGATGAAGTAAACACCAGTGGTTCTTAGGGATAACAACCCGATAACTAAAGCTAAAAATGCACTTGACAATATTGCTATTGGCCAAATTACTAACATATTAGAACTGCCAGATGCGATAAAAGGCCAACTGAATATTAATTCTGAGTTCAAAGCATGAAAAGAAAGTATTCCTGTAACATAACCACCTAAGCCAAAAAAAGCTGCATGACCAAAAGAGATTAAGCCACAATAACCTAGCGCTAAATTTAGTCCAATACCTGCAATACCTAAAATGACAACTTTTGTTGTAAGAGTTATGTAATAAGGCTCTTCAAAAATAAATCCTAAAACTGGAATTAAAAAAAGAAAAAACAAAATCCACTTATTTAAGAATTTTTCAAAAATCATTTTAAGTTTTTCCAAATAATCCAGATGGCTTTATGATAAGTATTAAAGCCATTAATATATAAATTAACATTGAACCGATTGAAGAACCAACAGAGGTTGCACTTGCTGGCTCCATAAAAACCTTTAGAAGTTCTGGTAAAAAAATTCTGCCAATTGTGTCAGTTACCCCTACTAAAATAGATCCAATAAATGCCCCTTTAATTGAACCAATTCCGCCAATTACTATTACTACAAAAGCTAAAATTAAAATAGGTTCACCCATTCCAACTTCAACAGATTGAATGGCTCCTATCATCGCTCCAGCCAGACCAGCTAGGGAAGCTCCTAAGGCAAATACTATGGTGTAGAGTTTTGAAATATCAACACCAAGTGCCGATATCATTTGACGATCATTTTGACCTGCTCGTATACGAATACCTAAGCGTGTTTTTGTTATGAGAATATATAGTCCGGTAGCTATCAAAAGACCCATAAATATTATAAATAATCGATACTTAGAGTAAATTATATCGTCTAGAATTGGTAAGGTGCCATTAAGATTTTTTGGGATGTCTAGATATAAAGGGAAAGCTCCAAAACACCATCTAACAGCTTCAGATAACAACAATATTAATGCAAATGTTGCTAAAACTTGATCTAAGTGATCTCTTCTATACAAACGTCTAATGATTATAATTTCAATCAACACTCCTGCAATTGCTGCACCTGACAAACTTGCCAATAATGCAAGCCAAAAGGATCCGGTAAGGCTTGCTATCAGAGCAGCACTAAAAGCTCCGATCATATAAAAAGATCCATGAGCCAAATTAATTAGACCCATAACCCCAAAAATAAGAGTTAAACCAGCGGACATTAAAAACAACATAGTTCCGAATTGTATGCCATTTAATAATTGTTCAAAAAATAGTATAGATATCATTTAAAATAATTTAGAGTTAGGTGATTTCTAAGAAATCACCTAATAAAATTTTTACATCTTACATTCAGAAACATAAGCGTTTGAATGATCCTTTAATCCTACTGAAACAATCTTATTAGTAAGGATTTTACCTTCCTTAATTACTTCACGAACATAAATATCCTGAATAGGATGATGATTTTTATCGAAACTAAATTTACCTCTTGTTGATGAAAAATTAGCTTTTCTTAGAGCATCTCTAAATTTATCCTTATCTTTAACTTTAGCTTTTGACATTGCTGAAATTAAGAGCTTACCAGTATCATAACCTTGAGATGCATATAAAGAAGGTAGCCTTCCATATTCAGATTGGAAATCTTTCACAAACTTTTTGTTTGCATCATTGTCAATATCTTTTGACCACTGAGAAGTGTTTTTAACACCAAGTGCTGCATTACCTACAGCTTTAAGAATACCTTGATCAAATGAAAAAGCTGGGCCAACAACTGGAAGTTTTATCCCAGATTGTGAGAATTGTTTCATAAATCCAATGCCCATTCCACCTGGTAGAAAAAAGAATACACTATCAGCACCTGATGCTCTTATTTGTGCAATTTCTGCTGCATAATCTTTTTGACCTAATTTTGTATAAATTTCACCAGCTAGACTTCCTTTAAAATATCTTTTGTAGCCAGTTAATGCATCCTTACCAGCAGGATAATTTGGAGCAAGTATAAAAGAATTTTTAAATCCAGCAGAATTAGCGTAACCTCCTGCTGCTTCATGTAAATTATCATTCTGCCAGGCAACGTTAAAATAATTCTTATGACATCCTTTACCAGCTAATTTTGATGGGCCAGCATTTGGTGACAAATAAAATTTACCTTGGTTCACAGTAGCAGGTACAACAGCCATTGCTAAATTTGACCAGATTATTCCCGTTAACACATCTACTTTGTCAGATTGTATCATTTTATCAGCTAATTGAACTGCAATGTCAGGTTTGCGCTGATCATCTTTTGTAATTACGGAAATATTTTTATTACCTTTTACAGCAAGCATAAATCCGTCTCTAACATCAATGCCTAAACCCGAACCACCACCTGATAATGTGGTTATCATACCAACTTTTACCTTATGACCATCTGCAAATAATGATGAGGACCCCAATATCACCAGAGCCGCTAATGTTGTAGTAAACTTTTTCATATCTAATCCCCTAATAATCCTTTAATTAGAATCAGAAGTATATAACAATTTACGTAAAGGCAAAGTATAAAATTTTTTGGTGATAGGGTTAAAAATCTACTTCAATACCATTAATAGTAAAAGTTTTTCCGTTAAACCCTTGGTCCATTTTTTCAATATCTGTCATATTTTCACTATCAACTCTTTTATAGGGATTTTTTTTCATCTGCTCTAATCGAGTCTCTTTTTTTACAGAAACATTATTTTTTTTAGATTTGAAATTTTTGAACCATTTAAGCATTTTTCTATTTAACCTTCCGGCTCGCCATTTGACAATGTTTAAGTTTTTGAAATCTGTAATTTGCAAATAATTTATACGTGATTTTAGCAATTGAGTAAACAATAGGAATTTTTACCAAAATAGATAAAATTTTCCAGTACTTAAGTTGTTCCCATATTAGAATGAAGGCGTCTACACCAATTTTTAAATTAGATTTTTGATTAGTCGCGTGTAAATACATTAATGCGTCATACTGAGAAACGTTAATCTCTCTTAGTATTTTGGGGTTTGAGGCTATATCGTGCCATTCAAAAATATTTTTGGGAGCTATTGTTTTATAATAATTAATTTCTTTACTACATAGCCCACATTTCCCATCATAAAAAACTTTAGTTAATTTCATAAATATATATCCCCTAATATTGTTTTGAGATATTTACTGCAAAACTAGATCCAGATCCAATTAAATTGGACCAAAATCTTTCAAAACTATTATTCTTATCATTTCCCTTGTGCAATTTTGCATCAATTTGATGTTCTACTTCTTCATCACAACACTTTTCTAACACTTTAAGAAGTTCAAAAGATGTAGAGTTTTTATATAAAAAATCAATTTGTTCTTGATAATGTTCCTCAACAAAAGTTTCAACTGATTGAATTGTTACGCAAAAAAATCTATACCCAAATAATGCAGAAAAAAATCCTAAACCAAATCCTAATATCCTCCATAAAATTAAAAGTTTACTATGGTAAATTTTTGGTAAGATATGGCTCATGACAATTAGGTGATTCTTTTCAGTTTTATAATGTTCTTTGGTCATATTCTGAATATTTTTATTCCAAAATATACATTTGGCACCCATATAAATCCAAACTGCACCTGTTTCTCCAGCATGATTTGATCTCATCCAATCTAGCATGGAATTAGGGACAATGATATTAGTAGCGTTATACTTATTTATGATGTTATGGTCAGTCATGGTTAGCAATTTTTGAATTATATATATTATAATTTAAAATTAATTGTGAAATTTTCAATGCATAACAAACTTTATTTTAATCTTTTTATTTCCTAGAAATTTGAATGGCATATCAATTGCAGGTTTTTATCTAATTCTAAGGAGTTAAATTTGGAACCGTTATCAATATTATCTGTAATTTTTCAACTAACTACAGTATCGCCAGAAATTAACAAAGTTCTTATAAAAGAAAAAAATTCTAATCTTACAAGAACAGAAATCATTGAGTTTTATAGATCAAATATGAAATCAAATTTTCAAGAAAAACGAAACGATTAAATTCATAATTTAACTATTAACAAATTAATTATTAAAGTTGTTGTTGTGCTTGACTCATAATTTTAATTCGTAATAATCAAATTATTCATTTGGTAAGTAATTTGAAATTTTCAAAGTTTCTATATTGTTAAATGGGGTGAGTGTATAAGCACTCAAAATAATGCTATTGTAAATAGTATTTTAACCAGCAACAGCTGGGTAATCATTACGGAGGAAAATAAATGATTAAATCTAAAACACTTTTCAAAGTTGGAACTAGTCTGGCCGCTATTGTGTCAGCTATTGCTTTCACTACTAGCCCTACTCTGGCTTCAAAAAAGCCTGCGATTGAAGTTGTTACTCATGCAGGAGCTGGCGGAGGAACCGACGTCAACTCAAGGATGATGATGCTTCGTTCAAGAAGAACTCTTAAGCAAGACATGGTTGTTGTTAATAAAAGAGGTGGTGGTGGTGCCGCTGCAATGAATTATTTCATGACAAGACCTGCCGATGGTAATACAATTTTAACATTCACTGTTGGCCACGCAATAACAATGGCAATGGGAAAAACAAAATTAAAAGTTGAGGACATGGCACCAATTTCAAGAGGTACTAATGATCCACAAATTTTAATGGTTAATTGTAAGAAAAGCCCTTATAAGACACCTGAAGATTTTGTTGCTGGAATGAAAAAAGGCGATAAGATTACTTTTGGTGGTACACACACTGGTACCATTGACCATATAACTGTTTTTTTATGGGCTAAAAGACTTGGCCAAAAAATGCCAAAATACATTCCTTATAAAGGTGGAGGAGAGTTAGCCACAAGACTAGTCGCTGGTGAAGTTGACGTTGGAACATTAAACCTATCTGAAGCTGCTGCCCCTGTTGAAGCTGGAGATATTTGCCCGCTAGTTATTCTAGCAGAAAACGGAATGGCTCCAATTCCAAAAGCTAAAACAGCTAAAGAATTAGGTATTGATCTTGTTTTATCAACAACTAGAGGATTTGTAACACATGCTGGTGTAGATAAGGCTAGAGTTGCTGAAATGGAAAAAGGTATTCAAAAAGCTATGAAACATTCAATGTATCAAGCTTATCTAGCTAACTCAGGATTAGATAGTACATCCCCACAGCCATCAGGACCATGGGGTAAGCAAATTGCATTTATGGTGGGTGAGTTTGGGCCTGCCTTAAAAGAAATGGGCTTATTAAAATAAAAATAGAAAAGAAGATAAAGACCTCTCAAATTTGAGGGGTCTTTATTAAAAAAGTATGAAAAATATCTATCTGGTTCCATTAATATTATCCATTTTTTCACTAGCGGTAATTGCAATTGCCTTGCAGCTTGATACGTCACCAGAAATGATTGTAGGTGATAGTATGCAGGCTAGATCTTTCCCAATTTTTTTAATGATTTTGAAATTGATTTTAATTGGAATTTTGACTTTTCAATTTTATAAAAATAATCCAAAACCTGTAGTATTAGAGAAGTATCATACTTGGGGAAGTATGTTTTTATTTCTACTATTTTATCTGTTAACGGTCTATACGGATATGTTTATCGGAATTTTTGTTGTAATTTTTTTAATGAGTATTTTATGGGGTGAAAAAAGAATTTGGGTTGCTTTTTTAACCGCCACAATAACTCCTGGGTTGGTTTTTTTGTTGTTTGACTATGTTTTAAAAATCAGATTTCCAAGGGGTATATTAATGAATTTATATTATGGATAGGAAAAAAATTTATGTTTGAGCAAGCAATATCTGCAATGGCATCTGTTGTTGTAGATCCATATCTCTTAGGATTGATCTTTGCTACTACAATATTAGGAGTGATAATTGGAGTGCTACCAGGATTAGGTGCAACGACTGGCGCAGCATTGCTTCTACCATTTACATTAACTATGGATCCTGTTCATGCTATTGCTGTTCTTGCTACTATTTATGTGTCTGCTACTTTTGCAGGATCAATTACGGCAATTTTGATTAATACTCCTGGCACATCTGCAGCAGCGGCTACTACTTTTGATGGATATCCACTAGCACAAAAAGGCGAAGCCGGTAGGGCTCTTGGTATTGCAGTTATTTCAAGTACAGTTGGGGGTATATTTTCAGTTCTAATTTTATGTTTTGCTGCACCATTATTAGCTAGGGTTGCTTACGAGTTTAGATCACCAGAGTATTTTGCCTTAACAGTTTTTGGATTGTCGATGCTGGCTAGTATTAGTGCAGGTGGAGCTGTAAAAAATCTTATTGGAGGAATATTTGGTGTTTGGCTTTCAACTATAGGCGCAGAAAGAGTTACAGGCATTGAAAGATTTATGTTTGGTAATTATGAATTGTATGAGGGGTTGCACTTTGTACCAATATTTATTGGCCTTTTTGCTATATCTGAACTATTAGTTCAATCTAAAACTGTTGATAAGATCATTAAAACTGTCAGCATGAAAGCTGTAAAACTTCCAACTTTAGAAGATTATAAAAAGATTTGGAAAACAATACTTAGATCGTGTGGTATTGGAACATTTATAGGTGTCTTACCAGCTGAGGGTGCAACTGTTGCATCAATGATAGGTTATTCAGAAGCAAGAAGATGGTCAAAAAATAAGAAAGAATTTGGGAAAGGTTCTATTGAAGGTATTGCTGGTGCAGAGGCTGCAAACAATGCAGCAACTGGTGGAGCTATGGTACCTACAATGGTTCTGGGAATACCTGGAAGTGGAACAACTGCAATTATTCTTGTTGGACTTATGGTACATGGCCTTAGACCTGGTGTTTATTTGTTTACTGAGCAAGTAGAAAAAGTTTATCAAATTTTTGGCTCAATGTTTGTTGCAAATGTGATGTTTATGTTGATGGGTCTCTATGCTGCTAAGTTGTTTGCTAGAGTGTCGTTAGTTCCAACGCAAATTTTATGGCCTATAGTTTTTGCTTTATCAGTAATTGGTGCATATGCTTTCCAAGGTCAACTTTTAGATGTTTGGTTAGCATTAATTTTTGGAGTTATTGGCTTTTTTGCAAGAAGACATGGATTTTCTGTTGCTCCAATCGCTGTAGGTCTTATTTTAGGAGAAATGGTAGAAACTAATTTACAACATTCACTTAAAATGTTTGATGGAGCTTGGTGGATGATACTTACTCAACCTCTAGCGCTTATGTTTTTAGTATTTGCCTTTTTAGGTTTATGTGGACCTGTGATTTTTTCTTGGATAACTAAGCAAAAAGATTAAGATTATCTAAAACCTTACTCATAATAATTGCATTCCAAATGAGATACAAAGCAATGACTGTGAGAGTTCCATTCAAAATTAACTTAAAATATTTACTTCCATATTTCACTAAAATTTTTTTTCCTAAAATAGTGCCTACAAATCCACTAATTATCATTAAAAAAATAAGTAAAAAATATTCAGAGTAAGTAAAACCTATGAAACCAAATACCACCACTTTGATCAAATGTTGTATAGACATTAATGCTGAATGTGTTGCTATATGTCTTACTGGTTCAAGATTTAGTGTTTTCACCATTCCTGCTACTAAGGTACCTGATGCTCCAAAAAACATTGTCATAAAACCTGAAAATGTACCACCAATTGTTATTTGCTTTAATCCAATAATTGGAATTTTGCCATATACCGACCATAATATAAACAATGATATTGATAACTGAAGCAACCAAGCATCTATTTGAATAAAAATGGAACCTCCAATTATAGAACCAATAATTGTGCCAACAGTAAATGGAATTAAAGTATTCTTTTTAATGTCCTTGAAAAAAATTATTGTTCTTCCAAGATTAGAACCTATTTGAACAATGCCATGTATTGGTAGTAATGCAACAGGTGGTAGTTTGACTGCTAGTAATGCCAATAAAATTGCTCCTCCTCCAATCCCAAAAGCTGAAGTAATAAATGAAGTAGACAAGCTGGCAAAAATTAAGAAATATGCCGTTATGTTTGAAATTGATTCATGAAACTCTAACATTTTATTTTTTAAGAGCGTGAGGAGGTGGGGCAAAGTAACGTGGCATTTCTCCAACTGATGTTACATTTACCTCTACTAGTACTGGGCCGTCAAAATTTACTGATTCCATAAGTACCTTTTCTAAATCTTTTGCAAATTCTATTCTCTTGTATTTCATTTTGGCTACCTTTGCTAAATATTCAAAATTTGGCCCCATTAAATCGGCAAAAAATTTTCTTCCACCATACATGCTATCTTGTATGTGCTTTATGACACCATAACCGTTATCATTCATTACTAAAAACACAACATCACAATTTGTTTCAGAAGCAGTCCACAAATCAGGAAGATTAAGCATAAAACCCCCATCCCCACACATTGCTATTGTTTTTTTTCCTTCACTAGCAATTGAAGCTCCAATAGCCAAAGCCATTCCAGGCCCAATTGCAGCGCCAACGGGATAAATGTTTTCAGTAGGATCATTTATATACATCATACGGTTACCCCACATACTATTTGAAATAGTAACGTCTCTAACCCACTTGCCATCTTTTGGGAGAACTTTTCTTATTATTTCTGGAAATTCTTTATACGCGCCTAACATATTTTTATAATCCAAATAAATTTGTTTTTTTAAATCACTAACCTCATTTATCCACTCATTCTCTACAAAAATTTTACCGTCTAATCTTTTACCTAATTCGGCCAGAACTTTTTTAGCATCTCCACAATGAAATAGATTTGTAATGTATGTTCTATTTTTGGCATTTGGATCTATATCAATTTGAACTAAATTCTTTGGTAACTCCAGCGACATATCTCTCGTCTCATGACCTCTTAATCTACTACCTACTACAAGCATTAAATCTAATGTTTTATAAAATTCCTCTATTAAGGAGACAGCATTGAAGGCTCCCAAACACATTTTATTGGTTTCTGGAACTACTCCTCTACCTTGAGTGCTTGTTACTACTGCAAAACCCATTTTAATGAAAAGATTAATTTCTTCAGTTGCAAACTTGGCTCCATTTCCTACCCATATAATTTTTCTCTTTGAAGATTTTATATAATTTTCTATTTTATCAATAGATTTTGTATCACCTAATTCACCACTTATATTAGGTAGATTAATAGAATCCAATAAAAAAGGTCTTTCAATTTTTTTTCTTTGAATGTCTATTGGTATCTCAATTGAAACTGGTCCTTTTGGAGGTGTAAGAGCAATCTTGCATGCATAGATTAATTTCTCTAAAGCCTCATTTTCATCATCAATTCTAATAGCCTTTTTGGAGATTGAATTAAGCATGTCTAATTGATTAGGAACATCATGGACTGTACCTTGATTTTTATCTAAATTTTCTGTTGCTGTTTGGCCTGTAAAATGCAAAACAGATGACCCTGCAAAACGAGACTCTACAATTGCACCAGCAACATTAGCTGCACCAGGTCCTGTACTTGTAAATACAATACCAAGTCCATTATGCGCTCTAGCATAACCGTCAGCCATATGGCCAGCGCCCATTTCACCTCTTGCAGGGATCATTCTAATATGGTTTCTTCTGCCAATTGCATCTAGCATGGGTATGTTATGTACAGATACTACTCCAAAAACATTCTTCACATCTATTTGATGCAAAAACTCCGAAACCAGATCTCCTACATTGTAGTCTTTCATTTAAACCCCCCATTTTGACTAACTTTATTAGAAAACATATATTAAATTTTAAAATTATAAAATTCAAATCAATGATTGTACTTTAAGATGAAAAATTTTGTAGAAGCAAAAACAGTCAAGAATTGGATTTCTGATAATAAGGAAATTGCATTTATTGACGTAAGGGAGTTGGCTCAACACACTGCAGGCCATCCATTATTTTCAATTTCTATTCCATTTAGTGAATTTGAAATTAAGGTTGAAAAGCTATTACCTAACAAAAAAGTAAGAATTGTGTTGTTTGATAACAACAATGGAATCTCAGAGATAACTTACAGGCTTGCAAAAAATTTAAAATATACAAATATTTTTATTTTAAGAAATGGTGTTGACGGCTGGATAAAGTCGAAGTTTCATTTATTTGATGGAATTAATGTGCCTAGTAAAAGTTTTGGTGAATTAGTCGAAAAGAGATTTAAGACACCATCTATAACTGCATTACAATTATCAAAAAAACAAAAAGAAAAGAAAGATATTATCATATTAGATGGTAGACCGTTTGATGAATATAATAAGATGAGTATACCTGGAAGTGTTTGTTGCCCAAATGCTGAAATACCCTTTAGAATTTCTGAAATAATAAAAAGTTCAAATACTGAAATAATAATTAATTGCGCGGGAAGAACAAGATCAATAATCGGCGCTCAGACACTAATAAATTTTGGTATCAAAAATAAAGTTTTTGCATTAGAAAATGGTACACAAGGATGGTTTTTAGCTAATTTAAAATTAGATCATAGAAAAATAAAATTTTTGGAGAAAACACCAAAAAATGCAAAAATTTATGATCTTAGAGAAAAGATAGTAAAGTTATTAGAAAATAAAGTTGAAATCATTGATTTTAATCAAGCCCAAAAACTCATTAATGATAAGAACATAACTACATATGTTTTTGATGTAAGAACAAACTCAAATCAAAAAAATAAATTATCTAAATTAAGAAACGTACCTGGTGGTCAATTAGTACAAGCTACCGATAAATATATAGGCGTATTAAAATCACATGTAATTTTGTTTGATGATGGTGATCTAGTAAGAGCAGGTATGACAGCATTATGGTTAAAAAAAATGAACTATCATTGTTATGTTATAAATGAAAGCCCTAAAAGAATTAAAAATTTAAATCTCATACATAATATAAACTTTAAAACTAACCCTATAAATTTAATTAAATTAGAGAATTTAAAAACTTTAAAAAATATTCCTATATTTGATATTCGAAACAGCGTTGATTATTGCAAAAAAAGAATAAAGAAGTCAGTTTGGACTAATAGATTAATAATAACAAAAGAGATGCCGCACGATGTCAAATCTATCATTCTAGTAAGTAATGATTTACCTAAAGCGAGTCTAATTATAAGTGATCTTCAAGAAAAAGATCCAAACTATGTGGTTCAAGTATATAGTTGGAATGAAACAGACGTTGAATATTATTTAGGTTATATTGATACAACAGAAGTTGTGTTGGATGAAAAATTTATTGATTTCAATTTTCATACATACCTTCGTCATCAAGGAAACAAAGAACACGCCAAAAATTACTTAAAATGGGAAACGGATTTAATAAAAAAAATGGATGAAGAAGAAAGGGGATATTTTAGGTAATTACTCTAATATTAGATCTTTTTATATTATCCAAGTTAGTCCCTTCAATCCTTAATAATCTAACAGGATGCTTTCTAACTGGTGAATGGACATGCCCTACATCATAAAAATGCACATCACCAGCTTTCATTATATATGTTTTTTTTAGTTTAACATTTACAACATCATCTGAATTATTTTTTTCAACAATTTCCCAATCAGTCATTTCTGTTTCGCCAGAGGCTTGTCCATAAATAGCCCAGCTTGTTCCATGGTCATGAGGGCTTCCTATCGCTTCATTATCATGGACATGACCACAAACACAAAAACCTGTGTCTTTATCTTCATAAAGTATTTGCCTAGGTAATTCACCATTTACTCTATCAGGAAGATTGTCAGTTATAAAATTTTGATCCATTAGGGCTTTTGAAACAAAATAACAAATTTTATCTGAGCCATCTGGCATTTTTTCAGCATTAATTATTTCTCTAATATCTTGGACTAAATCATCTAAAGTGTATGGCAATAGTTCCTCCAATATTATTTTATAAGTATTTTAAATTTTATTTTCCCCAGCTTAAGGCTATTGGGTCATATTTCTTAATTAATTTTATCAATCCTGCTTTTATTTGTTCTTCTAAAGGGGGAATTGGATGTCTACAAAAATCTGAATTAATAACCCCACCTTCCTTCATAATTACTTTAGTTGCTCTAAACCCACATTGCCTATTTTCATAATTAATTACAGGTAAAATATTATTATATTTATCTTCAGATTTATCAAATTCTCCAGCCAAATAATCTAAAACAACTGGTTTAATTAAGTCTGGTATCATTGCAGAACTCATATTACCAGTTGCACCAGCTTCTAAATCAGCAAACAATGTTATTCCTTCTTCACCGTCAAACGGTCCTTCAATAGCCTCACCACCTTCAACAACAAGTTTTCGTAATTTAGATGCCGCCTGAGCACACTCAATTTTAAAACATTTTACTGTTTCTATTTCTTTTGCCATTTTTATTAAAAGAGTTACAGGCAAATCAACTCCCGATAATGGTGCATCCTGAACCATAATAGTTACTCCTACATCACCAACTTTTGCAAATTGTTCAAATGTTTGTTGAGATGTTCCTCTCATTAAAGCACCATGATATGGGGGCATCATCATAAGCATTTGACCACCAAGTTCTTTCACTAATTTTGCTCGTGAAAGTACAATGTCTGTTGAAAAATGACTAACTGTTGTAATTACTGGAACTCTTCCAGATACGTGTTCAATACATAGTCTAGTTAAAATCTCTCTTTCATCATCTGATAACAAAAACTGCTCGGAGTAATTCGCTAATATACAAATGCCATCAACATTTTGATCCACCATGCAATCTAGAACTCTTTTCATGCCTTCTATGTCGAGTTCACCATTGTCTTTAAAAGGTGTTGGAGCCACAGGCCAGCAACCTTGAAATTTATTATTTGCCATTTTGACCCCTTCATATTTAAATTTAGTTTATGATAATTAAATATTTTTATTTTGCCAAGTATCTATAGTAACTCCTTCTGCTCTTAGCTTGTTTTTTTGGATCTTACCTGTTTGTGTTTTTGGAAACTCTCTCATTACTCTTATATATTTAGGTATGGCAAACTTAGCTAAGTTTATTTTTGTTTTTTCAAGTAATTTATCAAAATCTATATTGGTTTTATTATCAGTCATCAAGGCTACCATTACTTCATCTTCCATTCCCTCACCTCCATCAGCTGAAATTGCATATGCAGCTGCTTCTGTAATAAATGGAATTTCTAAAAAAGCTTGTTCAACTTCGTATGACGAAATATTTTCACCTCTTCTCCTAATGCAATCCTTAATTCTATCTACAAATACAAAATGCCCAGACTTTTCTCTAATCCCTGCGTCACCAGTATGAAACCAGAAATTTCTCCAACTTTCTAAAGTTTTCTCTGGCATTCCTAAATAACCAGACATAAAACCATATGGTTGTTTTGGTCTCACAACTATTTCACCAACCAAGCCGTCATCAACAGGTGTGTCTTTTTCAGGGTCCCTTATTTCAACCTCAAAATATTTTTCATATAGTTTGCCGCACCTACCATTACCCATTTCATTTTTTAAACCATATATTGGAATATTAACTTCTGTCATGCCATATAGTGGTAATACATATTTTACACCAAATCTATTTCTAAAAATTTTTTCAGGTTCACTTGGCAATGGAGCTGAACCAATTACTTCTAAATTATGATCTTTGTCATATTTAGTAGGCGGTTGTGCAACAATAAACGCAGCTATAGCACCTAACATATTAGTATGAGTTATGTTATAATTTCTAATATCATTAAGCCAATTTGAGGCTGAAAATCTACTTCTTATAACTGCTTTTGCACCAGTCATAATACAAGCTAAAAGCTGCATAAATAATCCATTTGCATGGAATAAAGGTAATGAGATGTAAAATGTGTGATAATCTTTTAAGTTGTAATTTTCAATTGTTCCAATAGCAAACAGAACGCAATGCGCATTGGGCATCATAACTCCTTTGGAGGGACCTGATGTTCCACTTGTAAACATAGTACAAACGTTGTCACTTATTTTTCCTAAAATAATCTCGTCTTCATTAAAAAGTTCTTTGTTTTTTAAAACTTTACAATTTAATATTTCAACTTCTAATTTATTAAGATTAACTAAGCTTTTTACTTCATGATAAAATTTATCTTCAACAAGAACATTTTTTGATTTAGATGTCTTTATTTGGTATAATAATACATTGCCTTTTATGGCAGTATTGATAGCTACAAACATAACTCCCATAAAACTGCATGCTATCCAATATAGTATGAATTCTTTTGGGTCTTCTATTAAAACTGTTAAATTATCACCTTCATTTAAACTCAATTCTTTTAAAATTTGAGCTTTTTCTAAAGATTTAATTTTTAGGTCATGGAAGGTCCATTTTGGACCATTTATAAATTCGATAATTTCTCTTTTTGGATATTTCTTACATTGATCTAGGATAATTTCAGAAATTTTCCAATGATCTGGATTTTCAGCATTATTAAATAAGACGTAATTTTTTTCGTTCATTTAATTTACAAAATCCCTATTTGAAAATTATTTTAATTTTGAAAGAAAAGAATTTATTATTGAGTTTAATTCTACAGGCCTTTCAGATGGAAGAAAATGACCGCAATCAAGTATGTGAGTTTCACAATTTTTTATAAGTTCAACAAATTTTAAGCCTGATTTTAATGGTGTCATTTGATCATATTTTGCTAAAACAGCCAATGCAGGAACTTTGACATTTTTTGCAGCATCTATTCCGTCTGAGTAATCATTACAAGAGTGTAAATCATACTTTAAAGCTGTTGATTTGTTCATACACATTATATTATTACCTTCTCCATAATGGGAATGTCCTGGCCATTTATTAATTGACATGTCACCATCAATTCCATGTCCCCAAGTAACCATCATTTGAGAAGCTTTTTGTGGATTTTCTTTTGAAAGATCTAATAAGAACTGATTAACTGGAATTTCATTTGATCCCGCAACAAATATTAATGCTTCTAAAGTACTTTTCAAAATCCTATTTAATTCTAAAGCAACCAAACATCCTTGAGAATGTCCGATAACAACCACATTTTTAAGTTTTAGATCAACTAATAGATCACTTATCCAATCTGCATTTTCTTTTATTGATTTGCAGGGATTGCCATCAGAAAATCCATGGGCTGGCATATCGGGTGCGATTACAGAATACCCTTTATAAGCAAAAAAACGAGCCTGCTGAATGAAACTGAAATGATTTTGACCAGACCCGTGTAAAAAACACAATGTCTTTTTAGTATTATCTAAACTTTTACCACCTGTACCTATATAGGTCTTAGCACCTTTGAAATTAATGATCATGATATTCCTATTTGTTAAGCTTTTTTACAGCCTTGAAACCTCTTTCAAAGTCTTTTTTTATGTCATTAAAATCTTCTAATCCAACTGACAATCTTATCATGTCATCCGTCAATCCACCCTCTTTCATAGCCTCTGAACTCAAATGAGAGTGAGTTGTACTCCCTGGATGAATAAGTAGTGTCTTAGCATCACCAACATTTGCTAAATGTGAGGCTAATTGTACAGATTCAATAAATGCCTTCCCTGCTTCACGTCCACCTTTAATACCAAAAGCAACGATTGAACCAGATCCTTTTGGTAATATTCTTTTTGCTACTTCATGGTCAGGATGTGTTTCTAAGTCTGGATGTTTTACCCATTCTACCATTTCATGACTTACTAAAAAATCTAATATAGAGTGAGTATTTTCAATATGTTTTTTCATCCTCAAAGGTAGAGTTTCAATTCCTTGCATTAAATGAAATGCATTAGTTGGGGATAAAGAAGGTCCAAAATTATACATACCTTCTGCTCTTATTTTTGCTATTAAAGCAGATGGACCAAATTCTTCCCAAAAACTTATACCACCTAGAGCAAAATGTGGTCCTGAAATTGTAGGAAACTTATCTTTATCTCCCCAATCAAAGTTACCACCATTTACAATGGCGCCACCTATTGCAATACCATGACCACCTAACCACTTGGTAAGTGAATGAACAATAATATTTGCTCCATGTTTAAATGGCTGCATTAAATATGGTGTATTAAAGGTAGCGTCTAGTATTAGAGGGATATTTTTTGAATTACATATTTTAGCAATTTCTGGAACATCCATAATATCTAATCCTGGGTTACCAATAACTTCTCCAAATACTAATTTAGTATTTGGTTTTATTGCCTTCTTAATTGCTTCTGGATCATTGGGATTAACAAAATCTGTATTAACTCCAAAACGAGGCATAGTATGCTGAAGTAAATTAATATTTGCTCCATACATTTTACTTGATGCAACAATATGATCCCCACTACTACAAATTGCAGAAATCACTAGGTGCATTGCAGCCATTCCACTTGAACATGCAAGTGCACTTGCTCCACCCTCGAGAGCTGCTAACCTTTGTTCTAGTGCTGCAACTGTTGGATTTGATATTCTAGTATATAAATGTCCACCAACTTCCATATTATACAAAGACGCAGCTTCTTCTGTGCTATTGAAAACGTAAGATGTTGTCTGATAGATTGGTACAGCACGTGAACCAGTTTCCTTATCAGGAATATGTCCAGCATGTAAAGAGAGGGTGTCAAATTTGTAATTTTCACTCATTGAAATTCCTTAAAATAATTTTAATTATTATATCTTATTTCGTAAACCTAAAAATATAAATTTACCTAATTTAAAGTATAAAAAATTATACATTTGCACAATCAGCCAAAACAAATTTATAATTTATTAATTATTTTCTCTTAAATCTTTACGGATAATTTTTCCTGTAGTTGTCAATGGTAATTCATAAACAAACTCTATAAGTCTTGGATATTCATGAGCAGCTAACTTTAATTTTACATGATTTTGGATGGATTTTATTAATATTTCATTTTGAGTTAAAACATTATTATGATCCATAGTAACAACAAAAGCTTTGATGAGTTGACCTCTTAATTTATCTGGAATGCCAATCACCGCAACCATGCTAACTTTAGGGTGTGAAAGTACAGCATCTTCTACCTCACTTGGTCCAACCCTATAACCTGAGGTATTAATAATGTCATCTTCTCTACCTTTAAAATAAAAATAACCTTCCTCATCCTTATAAGCAAAATCACCTGTGTAGAGCCAGCCATCTTTAACTTTTTGTTTTGTTGCTTTATCATTTTCCCAGTATTTTAAAAAAGATACAGGGGTATCAGATTTGACTATTATTTCTCCGTCCAATCCAGGTTCTTTGATAAGCTCTCCATTTTCATCAATTATTCTAACTTCATGACCAGGAACAGGTTTGCCAATAGAACCTTGTTTAGTTGGCATAATCGCTCCACAATTCGAGACTGTTAAATTACATTCTGTTTGACCATAAAACTCATTAATACCAACCCCTAAAATTTGTTTACCCCACTCTAGCAAATCTTCTCCAAGAGCTTCACCACCTGAACCAACAGTTCTTAATTTCAAGTTTTTTATTGTTTTATTGGGATTAAATGATTTCATCATTTTTAATGCAGTAGGTGGCAAGAAAGTATTTTTTATTTCTAGCTTAGATATTAAATCAAAGGTAACTTCAGGATCGAATTTTTGAGATCTGTAACTTACTACAGGAATTCCAAAGTGCCATGCTGGAAGAAGGACATCAAACAACCCACCTATCCATGCCCAATCAGCTGGTGTCCAAAATAAATCTGTAACTGGCTCAGATGAAGATAAAAACTCATGAGGGATTTCTACTCCTGGTATATGTCCTAACAACGATCTATGAGGGAGCAAAGCACCTTTAGGCCCACCTGTTGTTCCAGATGTATAAATAATTAAAGCGGGATCAGATGCTTTTGTTTTTTTTGTAATATAGCTGTCTGAAGCCTGTTCTAATAACTTTTTAAAATTAAAAACATTACTTTTTTCGTCATTACTATCAATACAAATTATTTTTTTTAAATCCGGTAATCTATCTTTAATTTCGAAAATTTTATTTAAGCCAATATTATCGCATATCACCAATGATGCTTTTGAATTCAACAAACGATAATGTAATGCGTCTGTTCCAAATAAATTAAATAAAGGTATTGAAATTTTTCCAGACTTAAAACAAGCCATATGTGCAACTGCAGTTTCAGGACATTGACCTAAAATAATACCAACTCTTGCGTTGGCCTCAAGATGAAAATGATCAAAAACATTGGCAAGTTTGTTTGCAGATCTTTTTACATCAAGAAAAGACCACTCCTCTATTTTGCCATCTTGCAAAAAATTAATTAATGCTATCCTATTTTGATAATTATCCTGATCAACAGTATCGGATGCTATATTATAAAACTCTGGAATATTCCATTTAAATGTTAAACATAACTCTTCAAAATTATTCAATTTTTTAAGCATAAAAAATAATCACCTTTCTTTTTAATTATTCTTACTACTTGTTAAAATCTTTTTAATTATTTAAATTATACGTATAAACAAAATTTCATCGAGTTAAAATGAACTACATTAATAATATTAGATTAGACGATTGTTTTACTAGAGACAATAATTTAGCGCTTATGAATGGTGTTCAAGCATTAGTCCGACTTCTTATTGAGCAAGCAAAACTTGACAAAGATAATGGATTACAAACCCATGGTTATGTAAGTGGTTACCCAGGTTCACCGCTTGGAACACTTGATCTAGAACTAGGAAGATCAAAAAAACATCTAGAAAAACATAATATAATTTTTCAACCAGCGGTGAATGAGGAATTAGCTGCTACTGCAGCTTGGGGCACTCAAATGCTTGGTCTTTATGACAAACCCGAAATAGACGGTGTTTTTTCCATGTGGTATGGGAAAGGACCAGGTTTAGATAGATCTATGGATGCTTTAAGACACGCGAATATGGGTGGTGTTTCCAAAAAAGGTGGTATGTTATTAGCAGTTGCAGATGATCCAATTGGAAAAAGTTCTACAATTGCATACCAATCAGAACAATCCCTAATTTCTGCGGGTATTCCAGTTTTTTATCCTGCAAATGTAAATGAAGTTATACCAATGGGATTGCAAGCTTTTGCCTTGTCACGTTATGCAGGCATTTGTGTTGCTCTTAAAATTACTAGTGATACAGCAGATTCAAATTCTGTAATAGATCTCGGAAAATTAAGACCTAATTTATATAATTTGGAAAGTCCAGTAAATGTTCACGTTAATAGACATGACCCGGCTTTAGACAGAGAAGCAGCCCTGATTAAAAGAAGAGTACCTGCGTCAAAAGTTTTTATAAAAGAAAATAAAATCAATAATTTGATATTTGACCCAGCAAAAAAAACCTTAGGTATAATTACAGTAGGAAAAGCTACTACTGAAACTATTGATGCTTTGGATAAAATTGGCATAAAAGATCCTGAAAAAAGTGGTATTGGTCTTTTTGCGTGCAAAATTCCTTGGCCATTAATAGATCAAGAAATAATTAGTTTTTGTGAAAAATTTAGAGAAATTCTAGTTATTGAAGAAAAAGCTAGTATTGTTGAAGAACAAGTGGCTCATATTCTTTTTAACTCCAAATCAAGACCTCAATTATCTGGAAAGTTAGATGCATTTTCTAAAGAAGAACTTATCCCTAAGATATCGGAATTATCTAGTGATATTATAGCAGATTGTTTACTTAAAAAAGTAATCCACTCTTCAATAAACGTTGATATTCCAAAAACAAAAGCAGAAGCTATTGGGAGTAACTTACCACCAGTTGTATCAAGGACCCCTTGGTATTGCGCAGGATGCCCTCACAACTCTGGAACCAAAACACCAGATGAGGAGGTTGTTGGCATTGGTATTGGCTGCCACTCTATTGGATATTTTCTTCACCCTGAAAAATTAACAAATTTTAGCCAAATGGGCGGTGAAGGTGGACATTGGATAGGAAGAGCACCATTCTCAAATCATAAACATACATTTCAAAATATTGGTGACGGTACATATGCTCACTCTGGTTCTTTAGCAATAAGAGCCGCAGTTTCTGCGAATGTTAATATTACATTTAAAATTCTTTACAATGATGCAGTGGCAATGACAGGTGGGCAAAAGGCAATTGGTGGCTCAACTCCGTGGGCAATATCTAAACAACTTGAAGCAGAGGGTGTTAAAAAAATTTATGTTGTATCGGATGAACCAGAGCAGTTCAAAGAGTTAAAATTATTTGCAGACAAAGTTGGAATATTTCATAGAGACGAACTTATAAATATCCAAAAAGAAGTAAGAAAAATTTCTGGAGTTACAGCAATAATTTATGTTCAAACTTGTGCAACAGAACTTCGAAGAAGAAGAAAAAGAGGATACGTTAAAGATAGAGAAATTAAAATGTTTATTAATCCTGATGTTTGTGAAGGATGTGGAGACTGTGCTGAAAAATCAAATTGTGTAGCTGTGAAACCACTTGAGCATTTCGATGGAATTAAAAGACAAATTGATCAAAGTGTTTGTAATAAGGATTATTCTTGTAAAAAAGGATTTTGTCCAAGTTTCATAGGTGTACAAGCTGTTACTACTTCAACTAAAGAAAAAAAGACTTTCCCAAAAATTCCAGATATAACTAATGACTTAAAAAAACCTAAGAAAAGCCTAAATAATATTCAAAATATAATAATGGCAGGTATTGGTGGCACTGGAGTTTCAACTGTTGCTGCTATTATAGTTATGGCTGCTCGAATTGATAAGCTGTTTGCACAATCAATGAATTTTACTGGATTAGCCCAAAAAAATGGAGCTGTAACAAGTCAAATCAGAATTGGAAAAGAAAAATCACTTTATTATAGATCTGCAAGACTTCCAAATGAAACGGCCGACTTGCTTCTAGGATGTGACGCTGTTGTGTCAGTTTCTCCTTCTATTACTAGAACACTAAACCCATTAAAAACAAATGCTATCATCAATGGAAGAGTAGAGCCAGTTGGAGTTGCTGGAGTACATATTGGTACAGTTGTCGATGATAGCTTATTAAAAAAACATTTAGAAAATCATCTTCAAACTGAAAATATAGACTTTATTGATATATCAAACTTAGCTGAAGCTCTAGTTGGCGACACAGTTTCTGCAAATATAATGATGTTGGGAATAGCTGCTCAAAAAGGTCTTCTTCCAATAGAAGTTGATTCTCTGCAAAAAGCCATAGAGCTGAATGGAGTGGCTATTGAACAAAACTTAAGGGCTTTCAATTGGGGACGATTATTGTGCGAACAACCTCAATCAGTATTTACTGCAGCGGGCTTAAACTCAAAAAAGTCCGAAAAAATATCAATAGATAAATATGTAGATAATTTTTCTGGCATCCTTGAAAAATATCAAAACAGAGAGTACTCAAAAATTTTTCTTTCTAATGTAAAAAAAGTAATTGAAAAAGAAAACCAAATCAAGAATTCAGAAAAAGAATTGCCTCTATCCAGAAAAGTTGCTCTTACTTTATTTAGGGCTATGAGATACAAAGATGAATACGAAGTTGCTAGGTTACATACTAGTGGAGATTTTGCCCAAACCTTTTTAAATGAAAATAAAAACGCAAAATTAGAATACTATTTAGCACCACCTTTATTCTCTAAAAAAGATCCTGATACAGGTCATCTACTTAAGAGAAGGTTTGGTCATTCGGTATATAAAATTTTCAAAATATTATCTTATTTTAAATTTTTAAGAGGAACAAAATTAGATATATTTGGATATACCTTAGAAAGAAAAAAAGAACGCGCTTTGGCTCAAAAAACTATCACTACTATTAAGAAGATATCTGAAATTTTAAATGATAATAATTATAAAAAAATTATCGAATTTCTTGATATACCTTTATCCATAAAAGGGTATGGTCACGTTAAAGAAAAAAATATAAAAATTGCTGAAGAAAAATGGGACAAATCTTTTGATAAAATTCTAAGTAACCAGAATTTAAAAAAAGTAAGTTAAATCAAACAAGTTTTGCTTGTTCTCTCAACTTAAATTTTTGAATTTTTCCTGTGCTTGTTTTTGGAAGCTCCACAAAATTAAAATATCTTGGCACCTTAAATCCTGCTAATAAAGATTTACAATGATCTCTTAACTCATTTTCTCCAATTGAAGACCCTTCACTTAATTCTACAAATGCACAAGGCGTCTCGCCCCATTTTTCGTCTTCTTTTGCGACAACTGCTACTGCAATAACATCCGGGTGTTTATATATAGCGTCTTCTACTTCAATGGAGGAAATATTTTCACCTCCAGATATAATTATATCCTTTGATCTATCCTTAAGTTGTATATATCCATCCTCATACCAAACACCTAAGTCACCTGTGTGAAACCAACCATCTTCAAAAGCTTCTTCAGTCGCTTTTTTGTTTTTAAGGTAACCTTTCATTGTTATATTACCCCTTATAAAGACTTCACCTAATGATATTCCATCTTTTAGAACTTCTTTTTTAGTTTTAGGATCTATAATTTTCATATTTTCTTGTACAGAGTAAACAACACCTTGCCTTGCCTTTAATCTGGCTTGTTCTGAAGAATCATATTGGCTCCACTCGGGATGCCATGCACAGACAACTGCAGGCCCATAAATTTCTGTAAGGCCATAAACATGAATGACCTCAATACCACAGGTCTCCATTTTACTCAGAACAGCCTCAGGAGGAGGAGCGCCAGCAGTCATCATTTTAATTTTTGATTTAAGAGATATTTTATTTTGCAATAAATAATCCGCTACCATTTGCATTACAATTGGAGCTCCACACAAATGAGTTATATTGTGTTTTTGAAAAGCCTCCACAATTAATTCTCCCGCTGGTTGTCTCAAGCAAACATGTGTGCCTGCTCTTTCAGTAATAGTCCAAGGAAAACACCATCCATTGCAATGAAACATAGGAAGTGTCCATAAATACTTAGGGTGCATAGGTAAGTCCCAAGTAAGAGTGTTACCAATGGCATTCAAATATGCTCCACGATGGTGATAAACAACTCCCTTTGGGTTTCCTGTAGTTCCAGAGGTGTAATTCAAAGCGATTGAATTCCACTCATCAGTTGGCAATATGTGATCAAATTTTGAACCAATAAATTTGTCTAATTCGGTTTCATAATCTAGGCAATTAAATTTATCAGCAAAACTTGACCTTTGATTACCCGCAATTTTATCAACATATTCAATTAATAATGGAGGATTATTAAAATGCTCTATAGCATTTTCAACAATTTGACTATATTCAGAATCATATATAAACATTTTAGATTCTCCATGTTCAAGAATGAAACGAACAGTTAAACTATCAAGTCTTGTATTAATTGCATTTAAAACTCCAGTTGTCATTGGCACTCCATAATGACACTCCCACATAACTGGAATATTTGGTAGCATTACAGCTATTGTACTCCCATCAGCATAATTTTGACTTTTAACCAGCTTTGCTAATGCATCACATCTTTCACCAACTTGCTGATAAGTTAATTTGTAGTCTTTATATTCAATAGCAGTTTGATTTGGGAATGTTTTTCGTGTTCTTTCTAGAAATGATAAAGGGCTTAATGCAGCATAATTTGCTTTGTTTTTACTTAAACCATTTTCTATTTCAGACATAGTTGATTTCCTCCTAATAATATTCATAATAGTAAGGTTAGATTTTATCAACTATGAAAATATATTGGAGTTTTTAAATGGGTTATACGTCTCCTTTAGAGGATACAAAGTTTGTTTTAGAAAATCTTTTGCCTGCTCATGATGATCTTGATGATAGTACTATCGACGCAGTCCTCTCAGAGGCTGGAAAGCTAGCCGATAATTACTTAGCACCTTTAAATCATTTTGGTGATAAAAATAATCCTATTCTTAGGCAAGATCATGAAGTTGAGACACCTGAAGGATTTAGTGAAGCTTTTTCAGAAATTGCTAGAGGAGGCTGGATAGGAGTAGCAAGTGATTCTAATTATGATGGTATGGGGCTGCCAGCAAGAATGAGTGCTGCCATAAATGAGTATTGGCATGGTGCGAATATGTCTTTTGCATTATGTAGCTTGCTTACCCAAGGCTTAATTGACGCATTTACTCTTGTCGGATCAGAAGAAGAAAAAAGAACATATTTACCTAAGTTTAATTCTGGAGCATGGACAGGCACCATGAATTTAACAGAACCTCAGTCTGGAACTGATCTAGCTACTATAAAAACTAAAGCTGAACATGATGGTGAGAATTGGAGAATAAAGGGCCAAAAAATATATATCACTTATGGTGAACATAATATGTCAGAAAATATAATTCATCTAGTCCTTGCAAGACCTGAGGGTGCTCCTCAAGGTATAAAAGGTATTTCTACTTTTATCATTCCAAAATATTTAAAAGATGATAGTGGAAACTACACAATTAGAAATGATCTTAAATGCATATCAATTGAACATAAAATGGGCATTAAAGCAAGCCCAACAGCAGTAATGTCTTATGGAGAAAATGAAGGCGCTATTGGTTATATGTTGGGTGAAGAAGGTAGAGGTATTGAATATATGTTTATTATGATGAATAGAGCAAGGTTTGATGTTGGTCTTCAAGGAATGGCAATTTCTGAGGCTTCCAGACAAAAAGCACTAGAATATGCAAACACGAGAATTCAAGGAACTCCAATTAACAGAGAAAAAGGCACACCTATAATAGGCCATGGTGATGTAAAAAGACTTCTTTTATCGATGCGCAGTCTAACAGAGGCAATGCGTGCTCTAATTTTAGTTTCATCAGAAATTATGGAAAGAGCCCATAAGGGTGATGAAAAATGTAAATTAAAAGAGGGCTTTTTGATTCCCATAATCAAAGGTTGGTCAACTGAATTAGCTCAAGAAGTTACTAGCAATGGATTGCAAATTCATGGGGGTATGGGTTTTATTGAAGAAACTGGGGCCGCTCAGTTTATGAGAGATGCAAGAATATTGCCTATATACGAGGGTACTAATGCTATTCAAGCCAATGACTTTATGTTTAGGAAAACTTTAAGAGATAACGGAAAAACTGCAAAAGAATTTTTAAAAGAAATAAAAGTCGATTGCGAACAAAATCAAGAAATGTCAAATATGATTTTGTTAGCATCAAACACCTTAGATTTTGTTTTAGAAAATAGAGACGATCCGGAAATGCTATCGTGTATTAGTTTTGATTATATGATGGGGTTTGGGTATTTAGTCGGTGGATGGCTTATGCATAAAGGAAAAGTAAAAGCTAAATTAAAATTGTCGGAAAAACCTCAAAAAGAAAATTTTCTAAAAAGTAAAATTATCTCAGCTGAGTTTTATGATTTTCATATACTACCAAGAGTGGAATCTCATCTTAAAATTGTTACAAAAGGGGCAAGTATTGTCCAATCAACTAATGATTCTTTTATTTAACAAGTAAATTAATTTATTTTTTGATTACATAACGTGGTTTTTTGCTAAATAAGTCATTGAAAATAAATAGAATTATTTTTTTGAAATTTTATTTAAGTTTATGTTGATTTTAATGTTTTTTTGGATAGCCTATAAATTATATGGGGGGGCTACTTAATTCTAAGTTTGATCTCATCAACTATTTTTACTGCAAGTAATTTACTAGGTTAGTAAATTTCTTTAATATTTTGAGGTTAAATTTAAAGGTAAACATGTCTAATTATCCAAATACAAATATTCACGATACACTTCCAAAAATTCTTAAACACAGAGCTGACACTATTCCAAATACAGTTGCTTTAAGAGATAAAGATTTAGGGATTTGGAACGAAATTACATGGAAAGAGTACAATGACACCGTTTCATTCTTAGCACTAAGTTTAGCTAAAAGAGGCTTTAAGTCAGGTGATGTCATTGGTTTGATAGGTGATAATAAACCTTCTTGGTTATTTTTTGAACTTGCCGCTCAAGCTATAGGTGGAATGAGCTTGGGGATATATAGGGATACATTAGACGAAGAAGTTGGTTATCTAATAAATTCTGCAAAAGTTAACTTTGTGTATGCAGAAGATCAAGAGCAAGTTGATAAGATCTTAACTATTAATAGACCAAAGAATAACCAGATAAATATATTCTATGAGGATAGTCGTGGTCTTAAGGAATTAAACGATCCAAAAATAACTGATATGCTTGTTTTAATAGAAGAAGGTAAAGAAATAGCCTCAAATGACCCTAATAAATATAGCAAGATGATAGAAAAAGTCTCGGGTAAGGAAAATGCCATTTTATGTACAACCTCTGGAACCACCTCCAATCCAAAATTAGCGATGCTTCCAGGGGCTAAGTTTATTGAACATGTAATAAGATATCTAAAAGTTGATCCAAAGTCTGTGGAAGATGAGTATGTTTCAGTACTTCCTTTTCCATGGATAATGGAACAAACTTATGGTGTAGGTTTTAATATTGTAGGAGGAATGAAAGTAAATTTTCCTGAAAGACCTGAAACCGCAATGGAAGATATGCGGGAAGTTGGGCCAACTTTTATGCTTGGAGCTCCTAGATTATGGGAACAAATTGCTGCTGATATGCGATCAAGAATTTTAGACGCACCCAAAATAACTCAGTGGTTGTTTAACACTATGGTAGAAAGAGGATTAAAAGCTGTTGATCAGGGGAAAAGAGATTTTCTTGCAGATAAACTTTTGTTTTCTTCATTGAAAGATAGACTAGGTTTTAGTAAGGTTAAATCTGCTGCTACTGGTGGATCGGCTATTGGCCCTGAAACATTCAAATTCTTTCTTGCCATGGGCATTCCTCTGAGACAACTTTATGGACAAACTGAACTTATGGGCGCTTATACACTTCAGGATGTCCCGGAAGGCACAATGGATTGTGAGACGGTAGGTGTTCCTTTTCCAGATTGTGAAGTAAAAATTGTAGACCCCGATCAAAATGGTCTTGGCGAAATAATAACAAAACACCCAAGCATGTTTTCTGGTTACTATAATAATCAGAAAGCTTATAAAGAAACCATCAAAAAAGGATGGATGTATACAGGTGATGCTGGCTTTTTTGATGAAAAAGGAAGACTAAATGTTCTTGATCGAGTTAACGACATTGCCGTTAAATCAGATAATGTAAAGTTTTCTCCTCAAAATATAGAAAACAAACTAAAATTTTCTCCTTATGTGGGTGAGGCTGTTGTCATTGGTTCTGAAAAACCTTATTTAACTGCAATCATTTGTATAAGATTTTCTATTGTCTCTAAACTTGCTGAAAAATTACAATTGCCATTTACCTCATATACTGGACTGGCAGCACAGAAAGAAATTTATCAACTTATTGAAGATGAAATCAAAAAAGTTAATGAACAACTTCCTGATAATACTAAAATTGCAAAGTTTTTATTGTTATTTAAAGAGTTAGAAGCAGATGATGGTGAATTAACCAGAACTAGAAAAGTAAGAAGAAATGTAATTAATAGTAGGTATAAAGATATAATTAAAGACTTATATCTTGATAAGGATACTGCCACAATTAATACAGAATTTACGCTAGAAGATGGAAGAAAAAGTAAAATTAGCGCAACTATGGAAATTAGACATTTAATAAAAACGTCTAACAAAAAAGTAGTGAAATCTAATTCCAAAGTTAAGAAATCGAGTAAAGGTAAAAAATAAATGAGTTTAGAAGATTTAAAAAAAATACCTTATGGAAAAACTGCAATTGAGCTTAAAAACATTAGCTTAGCTTTTGGTGGTGTTAAAGCGCTAACAGACGTATCCTTTGAAGTAAAAAAAGGTGAAGTTTTTGCAATTATAGGCCCCAATGGAGCAGGTAAATCTTCAATGCTAAATGTCATAAATGGATTTTATAAGCCCACAAGCGGAACAATTAATTTTGCTGGAACAGATAGGAGTGAAATGGAACCTGAATTAGCTGCTAAAAGTGGTATTGCTAGGACATTTCAAAATATAGCATTATTTAAGGGAATGAGTACATTAGACAATCTTATGACCGGAAGATTATTAAAACAAAAGCAAAACTTTTTAATGCAGGCATTTTATTTTGGTCCAGTAGCAAAAGAAGAAGAAGAACATCGCGAAAGAGTTGAAAGAGTTATAGATTTTTTAGACCTTCAATCAATAAGACGTACACCTGTTGGATCACTCCCATATGGTTTACAGAAAAGAGTGGAACTTGGTCGTGCATTAGCAATGGAACCAGAAATACTTCTACTAGATGAACCTATGGCAGGTATGAATGTAGAAGAAAAACAAGACATGAGTAGATTTGTTCTTACAGTTAATAATGAATTAAAGACCACAATAGTTTTAATAGAACACGACATGGGTGTCGTGATGGATATCTCAGATAGAATAGTTGTATTAGACTATGGCAAAAAAATTGGATCTGGATTGCCTAAAGAAATTAGAAACAACAAAGCTGTTATAGATGCATATCTTGGAGTATCTGATGATTAGTAAGGAATTTATTTTATGAGTGTAGAACTACTTAATTTTATTGAAACCGTATTAAATGGACTAATGTCAGGAGTGATGTATTCACTTGTTGCTCTTGGCTTTGTTTTGATTTTTAAGGCATCTGGAGTATTTAACTTTGCTCAAGGAGTTTTTGCACTCTTTGCGGCACTGACACTAGTCGGTTATCAAACTGGCCAGGTTCCATTTGCACATTTAATCAACGAACTTTTTGGAACGAATTACCATAATTGGTACGCTTCGATGCCAAATTTTCTAGCTATCCTATTGACGATGGTAACTATGATTGCTCTTGCATGGATAATAGAACGACTGGTTTTAAAACATCTTGTTAATCAAGATCCAATAATCTTATTTATGGCAACTATTGGTTTAGCCTTTGCACTCGAAGGCGTGGGTGATTTAATGTGGGGATCAGATGTTAAGGTTTTAGACGTTGGTATCCCAAGTGGAGGATCAATTTGGTTGGAAGAAGCTACAATTGGACTCGCCGCTGAGGGAAGTGATTATTACGGAATGTATGTAGATGT
Source organism: uncultured SAR116 cluster alpha proteobacterium (assembly GCA_902537945.1). Classification (GTDB taxonomy): domain Bacteria; phylum Pseudomonadota; class Alphaproteobacteria; order Puniceispirillales; family Marisalimonadaceae; genus Marisalimonas. The sequence goes on along the minus strand of CACBDG010000001.1, from coordinate 54,934 downwards.
TCTAAATATTTGGGCAACAGTAATTGCAGTAATTTTAGTTGTTACCCTAGCTCTTTTCTCACAATATACAAAAACAGGCAGAGCTTTGAGGGCTGTCGCTGACGACCATCAAGCAGCACTTTCCGTTGGTATTTCACTAAGAAGTATTTGGATACTCGTTTGGGCTATTTCTGGTTTTATTGCAATGGTAGCTGGAATAATGTGGGGAACTGAATCAGGGGTACAGTTTTCTTTATCATTAATAGCATTAAAGGCATTGCCTGTTCTTATACTGGGAGGGTTTACTTCTATTCCAGGAGCTATTATTGGAGGACTTCTAATAGGTGTAGGTGAAAAGTTGGCTGAGATTTATATAGGTGGTTATTTTGAAACAGGTGCACTAGAAAATTGGTTTGCTTATGTCATGGCTTTGGTCTTTTTATTATTTCGTCCACAAGGTTTGTTTGGCGATAAAATTATTGAGAGGGTTTAAATTTAATGATTTACAAAGAAACTGGTCAGTACAAATCTTCATATAAGTCAGACCACGCAATTTTTCCTTTGTTACAAGATAAAATTGCATTTAGCACACTTATGTTTATAGCTTTTTTAATAATACCTTTTGTAATTAATAGTTACTGGGAAAAAGCTATCTTAGTTCCATTTTTGATATTTTCATTAGCTGCAATAGGATTAAATATTTTAACCGGATATTGTGGTCAAGTATCATTGGGAACTGGTGGATTTATGGCAGTGGGAGCCTTTTCTACTTATAAAATTATGACGTATTTTCCTGATATGAATATAATGATTATTATACTTATTTCAGGACTGATTACTGCTGCTGTTGGTATTATTTTTGGTCTTCCATCTCTTAGGATAAAAGGTTTTTATTTAGCTGTTGCCACACTTGCTTCTCAGTTTTTTTTAGTTTGGCTATTTAACAAAGTTCCATGGTTTTATAATTACTCTGATACAGGTCAAATTACTGTTTCAGAAAGGACGATGTTTGGTATTCCCGTTACAGGAGCGGAGGCCCCTTCATATGCAACTTATTTGTTCTGTTTAGTTTTAGTTGTAGTATTAAGTTTTGCAGCCAAAAATTTAATAAGAAGCAAAATGGGTCGCTCTTGGATGGCTATTAGAGATATGGATATTGCCGCAGAAATTATTGGTGTGCCACCTCTTAAGACAAAATTATCAGCATTTGCAATAAGCTCATTCTATATAGGTGTGGCTGGGGCATTGTACTTTGCTGTCTTTTTAGGTGCGATTGAAGTTACAGAATCATTTGATATTATGACAATTTCATTTCCAGTTTTATTTATGATTATTATTGGAGGACTAGGTTCAATGTTAGGCTCTTTTCTTGGAGCTGCATTCGTTGTTACTTTACCAATAGGCCTAAAATTTCTTATGGTTGATATGGTTGGTCTATCAGCAGTGACTGCAAAACATTTTGAGATAACAATCTGGGGATTGTTAATGATAGTTTTTTTAATTGTAGAGCCACATGGCCTTGCAAGACTTTGGTCCATCGCAAAAGAAAAGTTAAGACGATGGCCTTTCCCCTACTAAATTTAATTTAGTAGATAACGTAAATTTTCTCTAGAGGAGGATCTAATGAGAATAAAACAACTTTTAATAGGAATGACAGCGTCTGTTATTGCTGTTTCTAGTTATATAGAAATGGCTGTTGCAGATTTGAAATTTCCTATGTTGGTTTACCGAACAGGGGCTTATGCACCTAATGGTATTCCAAATGCTGATGGTTTTGTAGATTATTACAAAATGATCAATGCCAGAGATGGTGGAATTGGTGGTGAGAAAATATTTCATCCTGAGTGTGAGACAGGATATAAAACACAAGTTGGTGTTGAGTGTTATGAAAAAAACAAAAAAGACGCCATGGTTTTCCAGCCAATGTCTACAGGTATTACTTATCAATTAATTCCAAAGGCCACTGCTGACGGTGTGTCAATATACTCAACAGGTTATGGAAGAACTTCTGCTGCTAATGGAAAAGTTTTTAAATGGGTTTTTAACGCTCCAGTTACTTACTGGGACGGTGCATCTATTGCCGTAAGACATATCTTAAAGCAAAACTTAGGTAACATTAAAGGTAAAAAGATTGCACTTGTGTACCATAACTCAGCTTACGGAAAAGAGCCAATTAGAACATTAGAAACACTTGCAAAAAAGCATGGTTATAAATTAATGTTATTACCTGTCGATCATCCAGGACAAGAGCAGAAGGCTACTTGGTTAAAAATTCGTAAGGCACGACCTAATTACGTTCTTATGTGGGGTTGGGGTGTAATGAACCAAGTTGCAATCAAATCTGCAGCATCTATTAAATTTCCAATGGAAAATTTCATCGGGATTTGGTGGTCGGGTTCTGAAAACGACGTTTTACCAGCTGGCCAAGGAGCACATGGTTATAAGTCTTTGACTTTTAATGCTCCTGGTACTGACTATCAAGTACATAAAGATATTAAGAAATATGTACACGATAAAGGTGAAGCTTCTGGTGACGGATCTCACTTTGGAACAGTTCTTTATAACAGAGGTTTGTTCCAAGCAATGGTTCAGGTCGAAGCTGCTACAGTTGCACAGAAAATACACGGCACTTCAAAAATCACTCCTGCTATGTACAGAGATGGTTTTGAAAATGTTAACTTGACTGCAAAAAGGTTAGAAGAGCTAGGATTTAAGGACTTTGCTCCTCCTTTCAAGATAACATGTGAAAATCATGGTGGTAGTGGATTAGCTGCTGTTCAACAGTGGGACGCAAAAGCCAAAAAGTGGAACATGATTACTGAGTATATGTATGGAGACTCAGATGTGGTTCAAAAGTTAATCGCAGAAGATTCATCAAAGTATGCTGCTGAGCAAAAAATTGCTGAGCGTTGTAACTAAAATATTGAGAGCCTATTAATTTAGGCTCTCTTTACACATAGGAATTATAAAATGGATGACATAAAGGTAACAAAAAATAAGAAAAGTAATACATCTGAAGATGTTTTAATTGTAAATAACATAGAAGTTGTTTATAGCCATGTTATCCTAGTCTTAAAAGGGGTAAGTCTGAATGTTAAAAAAGGTGGCATTACAGCTTTACTTGGAGGTAATGGAGCTGGAAAGAGTACTACTTTAAAATCAATAAGTAATTTACTCGCATCAGAAAGAGGTGAAGTTACAAAAGGATCCGTTACGTTTGGTAGTGAGCAGATACACAACCTTGACCCCTCACAATTAGTAAAAAAAGGTGTAATTCAAGTAATGGAAGGTAGACACTGCTTTGAGCATTTAACTGTTGAGGAAAATTTACTGACAGGGGCCTACACTAGATCTAATAATAAAGAAGTGAAAGATGACCTAGAAAGAGTTTACGGATATTTTCCTAGACTGCGCGACAGAAGGACGTCTTTAGCCGGCTATACTTCGGGCGGTGAACAACAAATGATTGCAATTGGAAGAGCTCTTATGGCTCATCCTACTATGATTTTACTTGATGAACCTTCAATGGGCCTTGCACCTCAGTTAGTTAAACAAATATTTGAAATTGTTGCTGAGATAAACAGAAAAGAGGGCGTAACAATATTACTAGCTGAACAAAATACAAACATGGCTCTTCAGTATGCAGAATATGCGTATATCCTTGAGAATGGCCGTGTAGTTATGGAAGGTACAGCTGAGTCAATGAGAGATAATGAGGATGTAAAAGAATTTTATCTTGGAATTTCAAGTGAAGGAAGACAATCTTTTAAGGATGTAAAACAATATCGCAGACGCAAAAGATGGTTGTAATATTTATATGACAGAAAATGAATTTTTTGATGATCTTGAAACGCGTTCAATTGATGAAAGAAATAGTGATCACCTAAAAAAATTAAAGAACCTAATCAAAATAGCTAAAGATAATAATAATCAATCTGTAAGACTTGATAAACCTCTTGAGAATTTAGAAGATTTAAGTTCGATACCTTTGTTAAGAAAATCAGAATTAATTCAAAAACAATCTAATTTTCCACCATTTGCACAATTAAATGTTTCTGAAATCAGGGATTTTGCACATATATATAGGTCACCAGGACCAATATATGACTTAGATGGTCACGCAAAAGATTGGTGGAGATTTTCGAGAGCATTGCATGCTGCTGGTTTTTGTTATGGAGATATTGTACAAAACTGTTTTTCTTATCATTTTACTCCTGCTGGCGCCATGTTTGAAGAAGCAGCAAAAATCTTAAAATGTACAGTTTTCCCAGCAGGTGGAGAAAATACTGACTTACAACTAGAGGTAATGAGAGATATTGGTACAACTGCTTATGTAGGTGTTCCGGATTTTTTAAAAATCATCCTAGAAAAAGCTGACGAAAAAAATATATCATTGTCAAAATTAACAAAAGCAATGGTAACCGGAGGACCTTTATTTCCTGCCGTTGCTCAAAATTTTAGAGAAAGAAATATTCATGTAAGACAATGCTATGGAACAGCAGATTTAGGACTTGTTGCTTATGAAGCAGCAGAAAATGACGGAATGGTTATAGATGAAAACGTAATTTTAGAGATCGTTAAACCGGGCACTGGGAAACCCTTAAATGACGGTGAAGTAGGAGAAGTTGTCGTAACTGTTTTAAATAATTATGAGTTACCTATAATCAGGTTTGCTACAGGTGATCTTTCAGCAATATTGGAAGGAAATAGTTCAACTGGTAGAACTAATAAAAGAATAAAAGGTTGGATGGGTAGAGCAGACCAAACAACAAAAGTTAGAGGTATGTTTGTTCAACCATCACAAGTTAATAAAATTTTAGAAACTCTAAAGATAAACGGCTCTGCCAGAATGATTGTTAGTAGATCAAATGATAAAGATGAATTACTTTTGAAAGTTGAGGCTGAAGTTACAGAAACAAATCAGATAGAATCTTTAGAACAAAAAATATCTGATGAAATTAAAAATATTATAAATTTAAGAGGCACTGCTAAAATAGTACCCATAAAAAGTTTACCAAATGATGGTAAAGTGATAGATGATATACGTGATTTTGGAGATTAAAAAATGAAAATAGAAAATGTTAAAGCTGTAATTACAGGTGCGGGAAGTGGTCTTGGTGAAGGAACTGCTAGATACCTAAAAAATAAAGGAGCAGAATTACTGCTTATTGATTTAAATGCTGATGGACTAAAGAAGGTTGCTGATGACATAAATTGTAAATACGTTGTTGGAGACGTTTCTAACGAAGAAGAGATGAAAAATGCCATTAATGATTTTGATGAGATAAATTGCTTAGTAAATTGTGCAGGTATTGCAGTTGGGGCTAAAGTTGTATCGAGTAGAGGTATGCATGATTTAGGATTATTTGAAAAGGTTCTCAAAGTAAACTTGATTGGTAGCTTTAATATGCTCAGATTGTGCGCTGACAAAATGCAAGCCAATGAACCTGACAAAGAAGGTGAAAAAGGGGTTGTCATTAATACTGCTTCAGTGGCAGCCTATGACGGTCAGGTAGGACAAGCAGCTTATTCTGCTTCAAAAGGGGGTATTGTTGGTATGACTTTACCTATTGCTCGTGAACTTGCATCAAATGGTATCAGGGTAAATACTATTGCACCAGGGTTGTTTGCCACTGCAATGCTTGCAGGAATGAGTGACGAAGTTCAAAAAAGCTTAATTGCTACTACTGTCTTTCCCAAACGCTTAGGGACACCTTTGGAGTATGCAATGTTAGTAGAGAGCATTGTGACTAACGTATTACTTAATGGTGAAACTATTAGACTTGATGGTTCAGTTCGTTTAGCTCCTAGATAATATACATAGTGTATTTTATTTATGAAACTTAAGCCAAAATATTTTGAAGATTTTGAGGTAGGTTTAAATTTTGAATCTGAACCAACCTTAGTAACAAAAGAAGAGATAATTGACTTTGCTTCAAAATACGACCCACAATCATTCCACTTAGATGAAGAAGCTGCTAACAATGGACCATTTGGTCAATTAACATCAAGTGGATTTATGACACTAGGTAAATCATTTACACAAATTTTTAAAACTGGTGTTTATGATGGAACAAGCATGGGTGCTTGGGGAATTGACGAACTAAGGTGGACTAAACCTGTGTATCCAGGCGATTTATTAAAAACAAAAATAGAAGTTCTAGAAGCAAAAAAATCGGCAAAAAACCCTAGAAGAGGTACTGCAAGGTTAAAGCATATTGTAACAAATCAAAATAATGAAATTGTTATGACATGGATATCTAACCAAATGCTTAAGACAAAGTCTTAATTTTATAAAAAAGCTTTCATTGCAGCCACTAACGCAACCCCATAAACAATCATAAATAATAGCAATGTATTAATTGAAAATCCTTTCATGAATGAAGCTTTAGCTAATTGAGAGGCTTGAAAAATTAAGTCTGGCCATGTGTAAGATACAAAATCACCTTGTGTAAAAATCACTTTAATTTTACCGTTAGCATCTACAACTGGTAATCTTCTGAATCTGTCATTTGACATTATTCTTAACCAATCAAGAACATCATCATTTTCATTAGCTACTCTTGGGTTAGGGGTCATTATTTCTTCTAGCTTGGTAGTTTTAGGTGATTTGTTGTTTTTCACTAACTTTTTTAAGATGTCTCTTTCTGTAACAATACCAACAACTTTTTGTTTATTATCCACAATGACAACTGATCCATAATTTTTATCAGCCATGACGTTGATCGCATCAGACACTTTATCTTTTCCTAAGAATGTAATAGGTTGTGGTTTAGATTTAAATTCTGGCCTATCTATAAGACGACCACCTTTGCGCGTTTCCAAAATTTACCTCATTTGATTATTATGACTTGATATATATATAAATCATTTTTGTTGAAACAAGCTATGAAGCCTTAATTCAAAATAAATTTTATATTTGATTAATATTTATCCAGCCTTCATATCCCTCATCCATGCTAAATACATTTTTGAAACCATGATGACTGAAAAAATTGGCAGCTGATTGGCTTGAGTTGCCATGATAACAGTAAATTAAAATTGTATCATTCTTATCTTTTTCTTTAAGAAAGTTTTGAATATTTAAATCTTCAACATGAATGGCATTATCAATATGCCCATTCTTGAACGAATTGTAATCTCTTATATCTATTAAGATTAGATCATCTTTTGATAAAAGATCTTTTGCATCTTTAATTGAAATACGATTGTAAGACATTTTGTTTTATAGAGCTTCGATAATAACTGCTATTCCTTGTCCTCCACCAATACACATAGTAGCAAGACCATATTTTCCTTTACGTTTCCTTAATTCATATACAAGTTTTGTCAGAATAATTGCACCAGTCGCCCCCACAGGATGACCTAATGCAATAGCTCCTCCATTAACATTAACTATCTCAGGATTAAGACCTAATTGTTTATTAACGGCACATGCTTGAGCAGCAAAAGCTTCATTAGATTCAATTAAATCTAGATCTGCAACAGTTAATTGAGCTTTATTTAATGCCATTTTTGATGCAGGTACTGGTCCCATACCCATTTCGTCAGGATCAACACCTCCAAATCCGTATGAAACTATTCTTGCTAATGGGTTACCTTTTTTTGCCTTTTCTTCATTAGCGAGTATTAAAGCAGAGGCTCCGTCATTAATTCCTGAAGCATTCCCCGCTGTTACTACACCATCTTTTTTAAAAGCAGTTCTGAGACCTGTTAATGTTTCCATACTAGTTTCTGGTTTTGGATGCTCGTCTATTTCAAAAATCTCAATTCCCTTTCTTGTTTTTATTTCAATAGGCAGGATTTGATCTTTAAAATTACCATTTTCAATGGCCTCATGAGCCCTTTTTTGACTAGTTAATGCAAATTCATCCTGCATTTCTCTACTAATTTGATATCTACTAGAAATATTTTCTGCGGTTATACCCATATGTCCATGACCAAAAGGATCATGAAGTGCACCTAGCATCATATCATGAACTTGTCCATCACCCATTCTTGAACCCCATCGAAACCCTTGAACAATATGTGCACCATTTGACATAACTTCTACACCTCCTGCTATTGCAACTGAAGCATCTCCAAGCATGAGAATTTGAGAAGCACTTACAATTGCCTGAAGCCCAGAGCCACAAAGTCTATTTACAGTCAACGCAGCAGATGTTTTGTCCATTCCAGCCTGAAGCGCAATTACTCTACTCACATACATATCCCTGGGTTCTGTATGTATAACATTACCAAAAACAGCATGCTCAACTTCATTAGCCTCAAATCCTGATCTTTTAATAGCTTCTTTTGCCACTAAAGTTCCAAGATCAACAGGACAATGGTTTTTAAGAGTACCTCCAAATCCTCCAATTGCAGATCTGTTTGCTGACATAATGTAAACATTGTTCATTTTAGTTTTCCTCCAGAAAATAACTTTTGTTCTAATTTGTTAAAATTAAGTCTAAGTCTCCTAAATCTTCAAAAAAAAGATTAACTCGAGTTTCATCAACATCCTGAATCTTTTTGGGTTTCCAATTAGGTTTTCTATCTTTATCTACAAGCATTGCTCTAACGCCTTCAAAAAAATCTCCAATTTCCACACAACGTTGAACCATTCTGTACTCCATTATAAGTTCATCTTTTAAACTCATGTGACTAGCATTTCTAATTTGCTTTAAAGAGATTTTTAAGGAAGTTGGAGATTTATGTTTTAACTCTTCGAATTGGACCTTTAAAAATTCATTTTCATTTTCAACAAGTTTTTCACATTCATCAAATATTTGTTCGATTGTATCATAAGAGAAAACTTTTTTAATCAATTCCTCATTATTCATCAACACACTATCTTCAGTTTCTGGTTTTGATGAAAATTGATCAATAATATTATTAACATTTTGATCAGAATTTGGTGAAGAAGAAATGATTGAATTCTTTAAAATCTCAACTTTTTCAGAGGAAACATAATGAGTAATTAGTTTAAGCTTCAATAAGTCATAAGCTTTAATTCTTGCACCAACTAGAGACAACCAAGCCCCAATTCCTTTATCTAACTGACCAAGCAACCACCCTCCTCCAACGTCTGGAAATAATCCAATTGCTGTTTCCGGCATTGCAAACATTGTTTTTTCCGAGGCAACCACGTGACTACCATGCATTGACACACCGACACCTCCACCCATGGTAAATCCATTAATTAAGGAAATGAAGGGTTTTTTATAATTACTAATTTTATAGTTAAGAGTATATTCATCATAAAAAAAAGATTTAGATAAATTGGTTGGTGGTCCACCGTCTGCTAAAACTTCTTTTCTTAACTTAACAACATCTCCTCCAGCACAGAAAGAACGGTCTCCAGCACCCTCAATTATAATGCAGTTTATATTATCGTTAATTTCCCAAGAATTGAGATTTTTATTTATTTTTTGAACCATTGAATAAGTAAGAGCATTTAACCTATCTGGCCTATTGAGGGTAATTACTCCTACGCCATTATCTTCAGTGAATATAACTTCATCTTGCATTGTAAAAATTATCCTCTTTAAATTTAATTAGCTTTTAAATGTCTTGAAATAATAACTCTCATTATTTCATTAGTCCCCTCTAAGATTTGATGAACCCTTAAATCCCTTACAAGTCTTTCTAGCGGAAAGTCTTTCAAATATCCATAACCACCATGAATTTGAAGAGCCATATTACATATCTCAGAGCATACATCCGTTGCATATCTTTTAGCCATTGCACATAGTTTTGTAGCTTGTTTATCTGCGGTATCTAATGCACAAGCAGCTCTTAAAACCATAAGGCGAGAAGCCTCCAATTCAGTTGCCATATCGGCTAACTTAAATTGTGTGACTTGGAATTTGTCTAGTGATTTGCCAAATTGTTTTCTTTCTGCAGAATAACTGATAGATGCTTCTAAAGCTGCTCTTGCTCCACCCAAAGAACATGCGGCAATATTTACTCTTCCACCATCTAGACCTTTCATTGCAATTTTAAATCCATCGCCTTCATTTCCAACAAGATTATCTATTGGTATTTCACAGTTATCAAAATTTACCATAGATGTGTGTTGACTATTCCAACCCATTTTCTTTTCTTGTTTTCCAAATGATAAACCCTTTGTCCCTTTTTCTACTAATATACATGAAACACCACTAGCACCTTCTTCACCTGTTCTGCACATTACTGCAAAAATATCACTTGTAGGTCCTCCAGATATAAAACTTTTTGAACCATTTAAAACGTAATGACTATTTCCTTTTTTTGTAGCTTTAGTTTTCAATGCCACAGCATCTGATCCAGAACCTGGTTCTGTAAGACAGTAACTAGACATCATTTGCATAGTTGATAACTTTTTAATAAACCTTTCTTTTATATGATCTGATCCATGAGCATCTATCATCCAAGTAACCATATTATGGATAGATATATAAGCTGCAGTAGACACACATCCCCTAGAAAGTTCTTCGAAACAAATAGCAGCATCCAACCGACTAAGACCTGAACCTCCATAAGTCTCATTCACATAAATAGCAGCCAAACCAAGTTCAGCTGCTTTTTTTAGAGTTTCGACAGGGAAAATCTCATTTTGATCCCATTCAGATGCATGAGGCATAAGTTCTGTTTCAGCAAAATTTTTTGCCATTTCTTTTATATTTAACTGATCCTCGTTATATTCAAAGTTCATTTTTTACCTCTTCATTACCCATTTCATACTTACTAAATTTTATGTGACTGCAAAATCATCTCTGATGCCTTTTCAGCAATCATTAATGTCGGGGCATTCGTATTACCAGAAGTTATAGTAGGCATTACTGAAGCGTCAGCAATCCTGAGACCATCCACTCCTCTTACTTTTAGGTTACTATCTGTCACTGAGGTTTTATTAGAACCCATTGCACACGTGCCAACTGGATGAAAAATCGTTGTACCAATATCACCAGCAACTTTTTTGAGTTCATCTTCTGATTGAAACTGTATACCCGGCGCAAATTCTTTGGGATTATATTTTTTCATTGCAGGTTGGGAAATTATTTTTCTTGCTAACTTTATAGATTGAGCAGCTACAATTTTATCTTTTTCTTCAGATAAGTAATTGGGGTCTATTGATGGAGCTATCTTGTAATCTTTTGAAGTAATGTGAACTTTCCCTCTGCTTTGAGGGTTAAGATTACAAACACTTGCTGTCAAACCTGGAAAACTATGTAAAGGGTCTCCAAATTTATCTAAAGAAAGAGGTTGTACATGAAATTGAAGATTGGGTGTTTCATAAGATTTATCAGACATTGCAAAAACACCTAATTGACTTGGCGCCATTGACATTGGTCCAGATCTCTTAAGAGCATATTCCAAACCAATGGCTATTTTACCAAGTAAAGAGTTTGCTTTTTGATTAAGTGTTTTAGCATTTTCTAGCCTATAAATAACTCTCAATTGAAGATGATCTTGTAAATTCTCACCAACATTACTACTCTCAACCAAGGTATTAATGCCTAAGTTTGAGAGTATTTTTGGATTACCGATACCTGATAATTCTAATATTTTAGGTGTCCCAATAGATCCAGCTGAAAGTATAACTTCTCTGTTTGCAAAAATGTCTTCAAGCTTTCCATTTCTAAATACGTTTATACCTTTGCACTTTTTGTTGTTCAAAATTATTTTATTAACTTCACATTTACTTATTATTTTCAGGTTCTTTCTGTTTTGAATTGGTTTAATAAATGCTTTAACAGTATTCCACCTAAATCCAGAATTTTGATTTACTTTAAAATAAGAAACTCCAAAATTATTTCCTTCATTAAAATCATCTGTTTTAGGTATTCCAGCTTGAATAGTTGCGTCTCTAAAACTATCTAAAATATCCCATGAAAGCCTTTGTTGATTTACTTTCCATTCGCCACCAGCTCCATGAAACTCACTTTCACCTTCATAACTATCTTCCATATTTTTGAAATATGGTAAAACATCATCCCAACTCCAACCTTCATTACCCATTTGTCTCCATTGATCATAATCACCCGCTTGTCCTCTCATATAAATCATACCATTAATAGACGAACAGCCTCCCATAATTTTACCTCTTGGATAATTAAGAGATCTACCGTTTAATCCTTTTTGAGAAGTGGTTTTGTAAAGCCAGTCTGTTCTTTTATTTCCCATACAATAAAGGTATCCAACTGGTATATGAACCCAGTGGTAATTATCATTTCCTCCAGCTTCTATTAATGCGACAGAATATCTATCGTTTGCTGATAATCGATTCGCTAAGAGACATCCAGCAGTTCCTGCACCAACAACGATAAAATCAAAGCTTTGTGTCATACAGATTGCCTTTTATAATTATATCAAATAATAAAAATTGATATTATAGTATTTGATCTAAAAATAATTTTCTATGTAAAAAAATTTAAATCTGCTTCAGAAGATAATTTTTAAAACCACTTAATTCTACTTTTCGTTCCAAGAAGGAGGTCTTTTGTCTAAGAAGGCACTAATACCTTCATGTGCGTCTATTTCCATCATGTTAATTGCCATTACTTCAGAAGTATAGTGATAAGCCTCATCTAGTGACATGTCTACTTGTTTATAAAAAGCCTCCTTTCCAATCTTTACTGTAGAGGTTGGCTTTGAAGCAATTAATTTTGCCAAGTTTAGTGTATCAACATGAAGCCGTTCTAATGGCACACATTTATTAATTAGCCCAAACTGAACAGCTTCTTGTGCGCTAAGTTTTTCTCCAGTTAAAAGCATTTCCATGATTTTTTTTCTGCTAATGTTTCGAGAAACCGCAACCATAGGTGTTGAGCAAAAAAGACCTATATTTACACCTGGGGTCATAAATGAAGATTGTTCCGAAGCAACAGCTAAATCACAACTTGCTACTAGTTGACAACCTGCAGCAGCAGCAATTCCACAAACTTCAGCTATAACTGGTTGTGGCAACCTTAATATGGTTTGCATTAAGATTGAACATTCATCAAATAAATTTTTAAAGAAAACTTTATTTTTCTTATTTTGTCTTAGTTCTTCTAGATCATGCCCAGCTGAGAAACCAGGCCCCTCAGAAGAAATAATTATTACTTTTATTTTAGTTTGCGCAGAAACATCTCTTAGAGCTTTTGTAAGAGCTTTTATTAATTGTAAAGATAATGGATTGTGTTTTTTACCGTTAGTTAGTTCTATCCTAACTATGTTTTCAGTTTCATTTTTAATAGAAAAAAAATTATCCATTTTTTGATCATAAATTGTTTATTTACCATTTGAAAGATATTTTGAATTTTGGTCAATCAATAATCTTATTTTATTGTTTATTTTACTTAAAATAAAAAGCACATTAAATTTGATACAAAAGAGTTGTTATTAAATGAAAAATTTTAATTATAAAGTTTTAGTCTTAATTTTAACTGGAACAGCCGCTCTTGCTCTAGCAATAGGTATTGGGAGGTTTACTTATACTCCTATACTACCTTTTATGTTAGAAGAGTTAAACATTACTAAAACTGAAGGTGGTTTAATTGCCTCATGGAACTTTTTTGGGTACCTATGTGGTTCACTGTTATCAATTTCGTCAATTTTCAAAAAAAGAGTTAAGCTAGTTTTTTTTATTTCTATAGTTCTTTCAATATCAACTACATTTTTAATGAGCATAAATGATGAAGTAGTATTTTTTATTATTATTCGATTTATAAGTGGTTTATCCAGTGCTTTTGTTCTCATATTTGGGACGGCTTTAATTCTACCAAGCATACAAGCATTTGGGAAAAAATCACTCAGCACTTCACACTTCATGGGTGTGGGTTTTGGAATAGTCATATCTTCCATTCTAGTTACATTTTTAGGAGAATTAGGTTTCCATTGGGATGACTTATGGATTGGTGTAGCTGTGTTATCAGTAATTTTAGCTGTTCCTATTTTTATATGTACTCCTAACGAAATTTTGCAGCACTCATATTCTCAAAATTCAAATTATAAAAATAATTTTAGTTTTTCTTTAATTTCTATTTCATATGGTTTGTACGGTTTTGGATATGTAATTTTGGGGACTTTTATTTCAGCCATGGCTAGGGAAACATCTGGTTTAGAAGCTACTGAAATGTATGTTTGGTTGTTAGTAGGTTTAGCAGGCATACCTATGGTTATTTTTTGGCCTTGGTTTGGAAAAAAAATCGGTAATGATTTAGCTCTTTTTTTTGCTTGTGCTATAATGGGATTAGGAGTTTTAATGCCCGTTTTATTAGAAAATAAAGTTGGTATTACTTCTGCATCTATTTTACTTGGCTCAACGTTTATACCAATAACTGCACTTGCATTATTAGAGGGTCAGTCTAGATATAATGGATCAATTAGAGTTTCTACTGCCATTTTAACCTCATCATTTAGTGTTGGACAAATGATAGGACCTTATTTAGGTGGAGTTATAATAGATTTATTCAATTCTTATAGTATTGCACTAACTATATCCTCAATATCACTTTTTATTGCTTCTATATTAATGATTAATCCCACAAGATTACTTAATAGAAACTTTAGAGATATTCTTTGAGTATTTTTGAACCTAAATCTGCAACTGGTTCTGCTTGTTCTCCTACTTCATAGGCATTTTCACCTGAGTTATTTCCATCAATAACACGCTTTGCTATACCTTGAAGAATCCCTGCAAATCTAAAGCAATTAAAAGCAAGTAAAAACTTCCAATATTTTGGTTTATCTAAACTAGTTAAATTTAAATAACTTTCTAAAATTTTTTCTTCAGTTGGTATACCAGAGTAAGACTTTTGATTATTAAAATTACTTAGACCACCTATTGGCCATGTTTTTTCGAATCTAAGCATTAATACCCAGTATGATAAATCAATAAAAGGGGGTGATAGTGTTGATAATTCCCAATCTAACAAACCAATTATTCTTGGAATAGATTTATTTTTTTCTAAAATCATATTATCTAAACGAAAATCACCGTGTAAAAGACATGGTTTCAAATTATCTATTTCAGTGGGAACATATTTTGGTATGGTATTTATTAAGTATTCCATACTTTTTATATGTTTTGTTTCAGAGTATCTATATTGTTTTATCCATAATTTAATTTGTCTTTCAAGATAACCATAAGGTTTGCCAAAATTCTCTAAACCAATTTTTTTTAAATCTAATTTCACTAATTCTGCCAAAATTTTAATTTTATGTTTATAAATTTTGTCTCTTTGTTCACTTGTATAATTTGTAAGATCTGGATCAAACTCATGTGCTCCATTTATAAATTCCATAACATAAAATTCACTTCCAATTATATCTTCATCACTACAATATCCATACATTTTAGGAGTAGGAATTTTTGAATTTGATAAAGCACTCATCACTTTATATTCTCTATCAATCCGATGTGCACCTCTAAGGAGATTTCCTAATGGCTTAGATCTAAGCACAAAACTTTTATTGTCTGATTTTAAAAGAAATGTAGGATTAGATTGGCCTGTTTCAAACTTTTTAATAGATAAAATTTGTTCATCAATTGATGTGTTTTTTTTTAACCAAAGATTTATACTATTAATTTTATTTTTTACTGACATATTTACTTGACTAATTTATTCTTATTGAAATGTCACATTTAAAAAAATTTTAGGTATATGATACATGACTATTCAATCTAACACTGTTTTAATAACAGGTGCAAGCAGAGGGTTAGGTGCAAATTTTTCTAAGGTGTTAGCACGTGATGGCTTTAGAATTATTGGGGTTGGACGTAATTTACAAAATCTTAAGTCAGTTATTTCATCTCTTCCTAACCAAGATCTAGATCATTCATATTTAGAACTTGATATTACAGATGAGTTGCAAGTGCAGAGTATGTTAAATGATCTAAACATTTACGCCTTAATAAATAATGCAGGTATTGCAAATACCAAATTATTACATGAAGAAACTCATTCAGATTTAACAAAAATAATTGACACTAATTTATTAGGTTCAATTAATGTATCGAATGCTTTAATTCCAAATATGATTAAAAACAAAAATGGGAAAATTATTAACATTGCTTCTACTCTTGGTTATAGACCCTTATCATTTGTTGGAGCATATTCTGCCACTAAGGCTGCTTTAATACAAATTACTAAATCTCAATCAATTGAATTAGCAAAATATAATATATGCGTTAATGCACTTGCACCAGGCTACATCCTAACTGACATTAATAAAAAACAATTAGAAGGTGATGCAGGCGTTTTACTAAAAAAGAAAATACCTCTCAAAAGATTTGCTACTGTCGAAGAACTTGATGTAATTATTTCTATGTTAGTAAATCCACTAAACACCTATATGACAGGTGCCACAATAGCTGTTGATGGCGGACTAAGTACAGGTCTTTGACAATAGGAGCAATTTATGGATTTCACACTTCCTGAACATATCGAAACTTTAAGATTAAAAACAAGAGACTTTGTTAATCAAAAGATTATTCCTCTAGAGTCAGATATTTCATCATATGATAAACATGAAAATATAAATGAAGATTTGCTAAATCAAATTCGTTTAGAAGTCAAAGACGCAGGGCTTTGGTCACCACAGATGCCCACATCCAGATCTGGTCTTGGGTTAGGTCCTATTGGTATGTCTGCCCTATATGAAGAAATGAATAGATCAATTTTTGGTCCCGTTTGTTTCAATTGTGCAGCTCCTGATGATGGTAATATGTATATTCTTAATAAAATAGGAACTGAAGAACAAAAAGTTAAATGGCTTGACCCAATAATCAATGGAGATGTTCGCTCTTCACTTGCCATGACTGAACCAGCACCCGGCGGTGGCTCTGATCCATCAATGATTAAAACTGAAGCTGTTTATTCAAATGGTAAATGGATAATTAATGGTCTTAAATGGTATATTACTGGAGCTGCTGCTGCATCTCATTTCATTCTACTTGCCAAAACTAAGGATGGCTTAACTGCTTTCCTTTATCATAAAGATCAACCTGGTTGGAAGATTAAAAGACGTATTCCAATTATGGGCCCAGAAGAACACGGTGGACATTGTGAGATAGAGTATAATGGCCTAGAAATTCCTGATGAAAATAGGTTAGGTGAAGTTGGTAAAGGCCTTAAAATTGTTCAAATACGTCTCGGCCTTGCTCGTCTTACACATTGCATGAGATGGATAGGACTCTCTAAAAGATGTTTAGAAATAGCTTTAGATTATGTTTCCACTAGAGAAGGCTTTGGTGTTAAACTTTCTGATAGAGAATCTGTTCAAATTAAACTTGGAAAATCCGCAATGGACATCGACATTTCCCGTTTACTTGTAATGAGAGCCGCATGGAAAATTGAACATGGTAGTAAATCTAGACAAGATGTTTCAATGGCTAAAATATACGTTGCCGATACTTTAAATAACGTTTCAGATACTGCTATCCAGTTGAATGGAGCTAAAGGTTATAGTAAAGATATTATACTTGAATGGATTTATCGTTATGCACGTCAAGCAAAGTTAGTTGATGGAGCTTCAGAAGTTCATCAAATGATTATTAATAGATTTTTTAATAATTATAAAACTGATTTTTGGCATTGGGGTATAGGTCACGATATTTAATTTTTTAATATTTTTTCTATCTGTTCTAATGAATTTATAATTTCATCTGGTTTTCCTGGTAGTTTCTCCAATGTGCTATCAAATCTATTTACCCATATAGTTTTAAATCCATAATTTGAAGCTGCATGCATATCCCATGCGTTACTTGAGAAAAATAATACGTTTTGTTTGTTTACTCCCATTTTTTTTTCCACTAAATCATATACAACACTTGCAGGTTTATACACTTTGCATTCTTCTACTGATAATATTTCATCAAGTAAAGTTTTGATATCCGCATTAATCACTGCATTCTCTAACATTTTATTATTTCCATTTGATAGTATAGCAGTTTTTAAACCCATATTTTTGATATTTTTTAGAACAGATTTGACTTCAGGATAAGCTTCTAATTTTAAGTATAATGATAATAATTCATCCCTTAATTGAATATTTTTAATATTTAATGTTTCCATAGCATAATCTAGTGCATCAGATGTGATTTTCCAAAAATCAATATATTCATTCATTGAATTTCTTAACCATGTGTATTCTACTTGCCTAAGTCTCCATAAAGTTGAGAGTTCATTCCATTTATTACCAACCTCTTTTGATAATTCTCGACATGCGGCATTTACATCGAATAATGTTCCGTATGCGTCAAAAACACATGTTGTTATTTTATCCATTTTTTTCCTCACTTAGATATTCGTAAAAACTTTTTTTATTTTTTTGTTCCCATTTCACGTACATCTTATTTTTAATTCGTCTTAATGCAAAAATCTTTGAAATTTTTAAATTTTTCATTTTCAATGATTTTATCTGATATTTTTTATAGGCTTGGTCAATTTTAATTGAAAACCCTTTTTCCTTAGTTACTGATTCTTTTTGAATGTTTAACTTATAGTATTCATTTTGTATCATCTCTACTTTGTTTTTTTTATTTAGTAATATCGCTGTATTGTATACATCCTGACTTCTATAATTTTCAAATTTGTTAATTATGCTTCTTTTTACAAACGGATGAAAACTACAAGGAATTTCACCTATATCATTTATAGATAAATATTTTTTGTTTTTTCCTTCGAATTCTCCAATCAATTTATTGTTTTTGTATACTCTTGTTGGTGCAAATGATAATCCATTTTTTTTTGCTAATTCATACATTTTTTTAAGATAGTTTTCTGACCACTCGTCATCAGCATCCAAAAAACCTATATATTCTCCTTTTGCCTTTGAAAGTCCAATATTCCTAGCATTACCTGGACCAGTTTTTATGCCATCAGTTTTTAAAAACCTAATAGACATGTTTTTATTCATTTTAGGAACTATATTTCTATAATTTGTTCCATCATCTATTATCAAAAGAATTTCAATTTTTTTCTCAGATTGAATTTTTTGATTATTTATTGAATCTAAGGTTTTTTTCAGTGTATTTACCGCTTTGTATACTGGTATTATTATTGAAATATTTATTTTCATTTAATTTCTTTTTTTTTTCTTTATATTGTCATTAGTTTTTAACTTTGCAAAATTTTATTTGTAAGGACATTTCCTAATGAAGCCACTCCTACTCCATCCCATAAATTGGAAAGACTATTCATTGGTTGACTCTGGCGATGGTAAAAAATTAGAACGTTTTGGAAATTATTTATTTAGCAGACCTGAACCACAAGCTCTATGGTCACCTAAATTACCAATTAATGAATGGGAAAAATCATCTGGAACATTTCTATCTTCCTCAAATCCATTAAATGAAGATGCTACTAGTAAATGGTCTCTTAAAAAACATTTACCACCAAAATGGGAAATGCAATATGACAATATAAAATTTTTTGCAACTCCAACTCCTTTCAGACATCTTGGTTTTTTTCCAGATCAATCTCCCCATTGGCTTTGGGCTTCCAAAAAAATACATTGTTTTATGAAAACTCAAGGTAAAAATTATTCTCCCAAAGTTCTCAACCTTTTTGGCTATTCAGGTCTTGCTTCATTACACGCAGCATCTCATGGCGCTTCTGTAACACATATTGACGCAAGTAAAAAAGCAATTAACTTAGCTTTTGAAAATAGAGACTTGTCTTCATTTCAGCACTTACCAATTAAATTTATAACTGACGACGCCATTAAATTTGTAAAACGAGAAATTCGTCGAAAAAATAAATATGATGGCATAATTCTTGATCCACCAAAATACGGAAGAGGGCCAAATGGTGAGATATGGGATTTTTTTAATGATCTTCCAGTTTTGTTAAAGTTAATTACTCAAATTTTAACTCCTGAACCTATTTTTATTATTTTAAATAGCTATGCGATTAGATCTAGTCACTTAACTTTACATTTTGCATTAAATGAAATAATGACAGGATTTTCTGGTAAAGTTGAATCTGGCGAATTATCCATTGTTGAAGATCAGGAAGATCCAAGACAAATAAACACAGCCATCTTTGCTAGATGGGAACAATAAATGATTTAATTAGGATTTTTCCTAATTGATTCATATAGAACAATTCCTGTAGACACCGCCAAGTTAAGACTGTCTGATTTTCCTAGCATTGGTATTTTTATCAATTGATCACAATTATTGATAAATTTATCTGACAAACCATTTTGCTCATTTCCCATTGCTAAAACAAACGGTATTTTCCAATTAGCTCTGGTGTAATTGGAAGCTTTCTTTAATGAGGTTCCAATCAAACTAATATTTTTATCAGACTTCCATTTTAAAAACTGTTCAAGATTTGAGGCTATAATGTTTATATTAAAAATAGCACCCATACTCGCTCTTACTGCTTCATATGAAAAAGGGTCTGTGCATTCATTAAGTAGAACACAGTCACTAGCCCCCATACCATCCATAGTCCTTAGTATTGTGCCTAAATTACCAGGATCCCTAACATTTTCAAGGGCAACAATCCGTTTATTATTAACGGAATTAGGAAGTTGATGCCATTTTTGTATAAAAACACCTAATACGTTTTGAGGGTTATCTTTATGTGACAATTTAGATAATATTTGAGAAGATACTGCTATTGTATCCGCACCTAATGAAGTTGTTTCATTCACTAAATCATGTATAGCTAAGTTATCTTTATTCTCTTTATTAAATAATAAATATTTAATGTCCCAATTATTCTCTAGAGCTTCTTTGCAAATTCGAACACCTTCTGCGACGAAAAGGTTCAAATCTTTTCTATATTTACGATGATATAAACTATTTATTAATTTAACTTTATTATTAGTTAAACTAGAAATTTCATATTGTTTTCCAGAATTAACCAAATTGTATTTCCTATGTTAATTTCTCTTTAGCTGAATTTTTAATCGAAGAAACAAGAGAAGAAAGACCATTTTTTCTTGTGGGAGATAAATGATCATTCAATCCAATTTGTTCAAGAAAATTTATATTTGTGTCCAAAATTTCTTGAGGTTTCTTACCTGAAAAAACTTTTAACATTAGAGCAATAAGCCCCTGAACTATGGCTGCATCACTATTTGCTAAAAAAGTAATAGTTCCATCTTCATTATAATATTTATAAAAATATACTAAAGATTGGCAGCCCTTCATTTTATTTTCTTCAGTTTTAAGCGCTTCATCCATTTGAGGCACATTTCTTCCCATATCAATGAGATATTGATACTTATCTTCCCAAGAATCAAAAAAAGAAAAATCCTCAATTAATTCATTTATTTCGTTATTAAAACCCATTTTAAACACTCAATCATTGACTTAAGTTACTAATTAAACTCAATTACACAACAAATCAAGAAAGTAAGCTTAATATTCTTTGTAACTGTAAAACCACAATAATATTGTATTTTAATTAAATATAGAATAATTTACATAAACTAGGAGAATGGCATGTTATCACTCCGTAACAAGAGAGAAAACTTTATCTTATTAAATACTCCTGTCGTTTTTTTTATCCTGATAGTTATTACAGTTTTAAGGATAATGTCTCTATACATATCTCCAATAGAATTATCTGTAGACGAAGCGCAATATTGGCATTGGTCAAGAAATATAGACCTCGGTTATTTTACTAAACCACCATTAATAGCGTGGATGATTTCATTTTCCACTTTTTTATTTGGAAATGCGGAATGGGCTGTAAGGTTATTTTCACCTATAATGCATCTATTAATATCCTTTGTTTTATGGGCAACTGCCAAATTTGCATTTGGATCTAACTCAGGAAAGATTGCTGCTCTGATTTGGATATTTACACCAGCAGCTTCTTTAGGTGGATTTATAATTTCAACTGATACTCCATTATTATTTTTCTGGAGTTTATCTTTATTCTTTTTATTAATATCATTAAAACAAAATTCGAGCTTTACATCTTTACTCGTAGGCATCTTCCTTGGATTAGCTTTTTTATCCAAATATGCAGCTTTATATTTTTTAATTTTCTTCATTGTATGGTGGACTATTTTCGACAGAGGTAAATTTTTAAGTATTAAAAATATTTTTATAATACTTTCTGCAAGTGTTTTGATCGCAAGCACTAATTTGTATTGGAATTATTTAAATGATTTTGTAACTATTGCCCATACTATTTCAAACGCAAATTTGTCAAAAATAATTCTTAACTATAATAATGTTATTAATTTTTTGTCATCACAGTTTTTAGTTTTTGGTCCTTTGTTATTTTTAATATACCTCTTAATAGTTATAGATAGCTTATTTAAAGACAGAGATGTAACTCTTTTGGCTATGATTTCTTTTCCTGTAATTATTCTAATTACAATTCAGAGTTTTTTGAAAATCGCTAATGCAAATTGGGCAGTCACAGCGTATGTGGGCGCTACTTTAATCATAAGTCATTATGTTACGTTAAAAAAAAATAATATCTTAAAGATATTTTTTTATTTAGGACTTCTTTTAAATATAGCTCTATCTGCCTATATCTTGAATATTTCTATTAATGGTAGTTTTTATCCATTAAATCTAAAGTCTAATCCACTTCGAAAAAATTTAGGCTTTGAAAATCTAGCAATGAAGATCCACAAAACATTTATAGAAGAAAACATATCAAAAATAGTTTTTGAAAAAAGAGGTGATATATCAAGATTTAATTATTACCTAAGTCGAAATAATAAAAAATTAGAAAATAAAATTTTTCTTAAAACAAGCAACCTAGTACCCGGAAATTTTTATGAAGCAAATTATAATTACGACCTTATAAATAAAACGAAAGGTGAAAAAATATTAATTGTTAAGAATATTTCAAATTTTGGAAATAACATCTACAAACTTGAAGATATAAAGTTATTAAAAAGTATCTCTAGCAAAACAATTAAAAATTTTGAACGGACTTATTATTTGTACGCAGGCAAAATAAAATAAACTTTTTATTTTTTATTGAATTTTTCAAAAACACTTAAAGTTTCAGCACTAACATGATGCTCTAAGCCTTCAGCATCATTTTTAGCAACTTCTTGATTTACACCAATTTTAATTAAAAAGTTATAAACTATTTCATGTCTTTTTTTACAATAATCAGCCAATAGCTTTCCTTTTTCAGTTAAAAAAATAGATCTGTAAGGTCTGCTTTCTACTAAACCTTCTCTTACCAAACGCCTAATAATACTATTAACTGTTGGACCAGTTACTCCAAAGTGCTTTGCTAAATCAACAGCTCTTGCTTCTCCAGTCTCTCGGATCAAATCTGCTATCATTTCAGTGTAATCTTCAGCTGTTTCTGTGTTTCTAGCGTTTCTAACCTGGGCAAACCTGTCAGAATTAATTTCAATTTCATTAATCATAAACAAAACTCCTAAAGTTAGCCTAAGCTAATATAATTTTTAAAAGTTTACAAATTTTTAATTCATTTGTCTTTGTGTTGAATTTAGATTAAAAAACTTATTTAGAATTTCAAAATAAGGTATTTTTATGAATAATGAACAAAAAACTAAAGTAGAATCTATTGTTTTTAAAAAACTTATAGAGCATCTTCAGAATAGAACTGATGTGCAGAATATAGATCTTATGAATTTAAGTGGTTTTTGTAGAAATTGCTTGTCAAGATGGTATTTAGAAGCTGCTGAAGAAACTGGTTTAAAAGTAGACAAAGATCGTGCAAGAGAAATAGTATATGGTATGCCACATTCAGTTTGGAAAGAAAAATATCAAACTGATGCAGATGATGATCAAAAAAACAAATTTAAAAACTCTATTACTAAAGATCACTAAAATGGATGAAAATTCACAAAAAAACCAAAAAATAATTCAAAAACGGGATGATAAACTTAAGAGTTTTATAGAGAGACTTGAAAGGCTATCAGAGGAAAAAAATAATATAAATTTTGATATTAAAAAAGTTTTTTCTGAAGCAAAATCAAGTGGATATGACACAACAATAATGAGAAAAATATTAACTCTGCCTAAAATGGATATTGACGAAAGACTTGAACAAGAAACATTGTTAAAAACTTATAAAAATGCACTAGGTATTTATTAATAGATGGTCAATCATTTTGGTGACAGACTTGTAGAACAAATAAGAAAGTTTAAATCTTTTTTATGTCTTGGCGTTGATCCTCATCTAGATTTAATTCCAAAAATATTCAATGAAAATGGAACTATTAATAACATTAAAATAGTTGAAACATTTTGTTTCTCTTTGCTAGAGGCAGTTATCGGGAAAGTTCCAGCTATAAAACCACAGATTGCATTATTTGAACAATTAGGACCAGAAGGTATGATCTTATTATCATCCTTATGTAAATACGCACATTCTAAAGGTTTTCTAGTTATAATGGATGCAAAAAGAGGTGATATAGGTAGTACTAGCAAAGCGTATGCAAATGCTTATCTTGGTAAAAATTCTCCATTCCCTAGTGATGCACTTACTGTAAATCCTTGGCTAGGACTTGATAGTCTAGAGCCCTTTTTTAGTAAAGCACAAGATACAGGATCAGGTTTATTTATTTTAGTTCATACCAGTAATAAAGGTTCGCAAGATATTCAAGAGGTTTTAATTAATCGAGATTTAAAATGTTATGAGCACTTATCTAATATACTCAAACCAATCATTGAAAAAAATAACGGTCAATCAGGATTATCTTCTATTGGTATTGTCTCTGGTGCCACCTTTAAGGAACAAGCAATATCTTTAAGAAAAAGATTGCCAAGTGCACCTTTTTTAATTCCAGGATATGGGGCGCAAGGGGCTTCAGCTTCTGAAGCTTGCGCACCACTAATTACAGATCAAAGTTATTCTGGTTTAAAAAATTTTGGATTAATAAATGCATCAAGAAGTGTGTTATTCCCAAAAAATTCCTATTCAGTAAAAAATATTGAAGAATGGCAAAAAATAATATTAACAGAATTAGAAAAAACTAATGATATACTTATTAATACAAAAACATAAGAGAGTTTAATTAATGACAAAATCAAATCAACTTGATGCATTGGGTAATAAAAGTAATATCCCAAATTATCCTAACAAAAATATTCTTGAAAAAATAAGTAATCCAAAGATTGGAGTTAATTATTCAATACGATTAACTTGTCCAGAATTTACATCTATATGCCCTGTTACTTCTCAACCAGATTTTGCTTATATAATTTTAGATTATGTGCCAAATAAATTTATAGTAGAGAGCAAATCATTTAAATTATATCTATTAGGTTACAGGAATCACGGCGCATTTCATGAGGATTGCACAATATCACTTGCTCAAGATATAATTGATCTTTTATCACCTAAATGGCTGAGAATAGCAGGTTATTGGTATCCAAGAGGTGGTATTCCAATTGACATTTTTTGGCAAACTGGGGAAAAACCAGAATATCTATTTTTACCTGATCATGATGTTCCAAATTATAGAGGCAGAGGATAAAGAAATTATTTTGATCTTTGATAAGATAATATTAATAAAGTTATAAGGAAATGAAATGTTATCCAAAAAAGTTGACTGGCAATTAATAGTTTTAGTTTGTTCATTGATAATTATTATGATTATGGGAGTCCGCCAGTCTTTAGGTCTCTTTTTAGAACCTATTAGCCAGTTCATGAAAGACGGGAAAGAATTTTTTTCTTTTGCAATAGGTTTTCAAGCAATTATATGGGGTGTTGTAACGTTTGGCTTAGGAATATTAATTGATAAATTTGGACCACAAAAAGTTTTAGCTTTTGGAATCGTTTGTTTTTCATTTGGAATTTTTTTAATGAGCAACCCCAACAATCAACTAACATTATTTTCAGCCACTTCATTAATGGGATTTGGACTAGGTGGTGCTGGAATGGCCACAATGGTCAGCATTGCAGGTAAGGTTGCGCCTCCAGAAAAAAGGTCATTTGCAATGGGCTTAATTGCAGCTGCTGCATCTTTTGGTCAATTTGTAGTCGTTTTGCCTACGATGTGGATGAATAAAACATATGGATGGGAAACTAGTTTGATTGTTTTATCTATAATAACAATCTCACTTTTATTATTATTACCCTTTTTAAATAATACAAATCAACAAAACAATAAAAACGACGTCTTTAAAGATGGATTACAAAACACTTTAATTTTCTCATTGAAAGAACGTAATTATATTTTATTGATAATGGGATTTTTTGTATGTGGATTTCATGTGACGTTTATAGGATTACACCTACCAACTGACTTGATGTTTAAAGGTATTTCAGCTGAAGTTGCTGGCTGGTCTCTTGCAATTATTGGTGTTACCAACATACTCGGCACTCTTGGATTTGGGTGGTTAGGAACAAAAGTAAAAAAACCCATGCCATTAGCTTTAATATATTTAATGAGGTCAATTACTATAACTATATTTGTTTTATCTCCACCATCTGCAACTATGGCTATTTTATTTGGTGCTGTTATAGGTATTTTATGGTTGGCAACAGTGCCTATGACAAATGCTATAATATTATCATTTATTGGACCAAGATATTTAGCAACATTGTCTGGTATTTGTTTTATTTGCCATCAATTAGGTGCAGTCTTAGGGGCTTGGCTTGGTGGACGATTCTTTGATTTATATGGAAGTTATGTAAATATGTGGTGGCTAAGTGTTGCTCTTGGTATAATTG
This sequence comes from uncultured SAR116 cluster alpha proteobacterium, assembly GCA_902537945.1. Taxonomy (GTDB): domain Bacteria; phylum Pseudomonadota; class Alphaproteobacteria; order Puniceispirillales; family Marisalimonadaceae; genus Marisalimonas. The sequence continues at coordinate 28,361 of CACBDG010000001.1, read as the reverse complement.
CTTTCTTATTAACAATTACTGTAAAAGAAGAACCATTTTTAGTTAATTCAGAAGTTAAACAAACTGGCTAAGCATTTAGCTCTTTTATATTTTTATATTCTTCTAAACATTCGGGGTTAGCCAATGCAGTAATATTATTAATTGGTTTATTATGAATTAAATCTCTTACTGCAAGTTCTGCTATCTTACCTGACTTTGTTCTAGGAATGTCCTTAACAGAAATTATCTTTGCTGGAACATGTCTTGGAGAAGTGCCTGTTCTAATTTTAGTCTTGATTTTATCCATTAATTCTTCTGTCAAACTAGAATTTTCATTGAGCCTAACAAAAAGTACAACCCTTGTGTCACCTTTCCAAATTTGACCTATAACCAAACCCTCCAGAACTTCTTCAATTTGTTCAACTTGCCTATAAATTTCAGCTGTGCCAATACGAACTCCTCCTGGATTTAGAGTAGCATCTGATCTACCAAAAATAATAAACCCATCATTTTCAGTCTTTAAGATATAATCACCATGACACCACACATTCTTATATTTATTAAAGTAAGCATCGTGATATTTTTCATTATTTTTATCATTCCAGAAAAATAATGGCATACTGGGGAAACTTTTAATGCAAACTAACTCTCCTTTCTCATTTTTTAAGGAGTTTGCATTTTCATCATAAACATGTACATCCATTCCTAAAATTGGACCTTGAATTTCCCCTCTTCTTACCACGGATAATGGATTACCACCTATAAAACATCCTACTATATCTGTTCCGCCGGATAAGCTTGCAACCGAAACATCTTTTTTAATATTATTATAAATATAATCAAAACTCTCATGTATTAATGGGGAGCCGGTTGAACCTATAGTTTCTAAATTTTTAAGTTTATATGTGTCGATGATATAAATATTTTCCTTACTTAATGCATCAATATATTTTGCTGACACTCCCATGAAATTTACTTTTTCGTTATCTACGAAATTCCACAAAACTTCTGAATTTGGATAAAAGGGTGAACCATCATACAAATAGATTGTAGACTTTAACAATAGACCTGAAACAAGCCAATTCCACATCATCCATCCACATGTTGTAAAATAGAACACTCTACTTCCCTTTTTTGCATTAGAGTGCAAACCCATTTCAACTAGATGTTTTAAAAGGATTCCACCATTAGAGTGAACTATACATTTTGGTTTTCCTGTAGTACCACTAGAAAACATTATATATAAAGGATCACTCAAACTAAGTGGTTTAAAAGAAATTTTATTTGTTGAGAATTGATTTTGAATAAAATTATAATTTATAAATCTATCATCATTATATTCAACTTTAATTCCCAAAAGAGGGGCTAATATAATTTTTTGCAGAGAAGGCAAAGCTTTAACTACATCTATTACTTTATTAGTAATTTTTATTTCTTTACCATTGTACCAATAACCATCAGTAGTAAGTAAAATTTTTGGCTCTATTTGCCCAAATCTATCTAAAACTCCTTCTACACCAAAATCTGGTGACGCAGAAGAAAAAATTGCTCCTATCGATGAAGTTGCTAACATCATTATTACAGTCTCAGGCATATTAGGCATGTAAGCAGCAACCCTATCACCTTTTGCAATGCCTTGTTTTTTTAAAAAGTTTGCTAACGTGGCAACTTGATCTTTTAATTCTTTCCAAGATACTTCTTTTCTGATTTTATCTTCAGATTTAAATATAATCGCAGGACCTGAAACATCGCCTGAAAGCATGTTTTCAGCATAATTAACTTTGCCATATGGAAAGAATTTACTTTCTGGCATTTGATTTATTGGATCAATATAAGGTTCCATCCCTTTAGATCCAATCACATCAAAAAAATCCCAAATTAGTGACCAAAAGTTAGCCTTGTTCTCAATTGACCAAATATGTAAATCAGTAAAACTTTGAATATTTATGTTATTTTTTTTATTAATAATTTTAATAAAGTTATACATCTGTGAAGACTTAATTCTTTCATCAGATGGAGACCATAAAACGGGATTTAACACTTTCTTTTTTTTCATAATAAATTTACAAAAAATTAAATATAATTTTTAAAATAACTTTCAGCAAAAAGTGCCATATCATAATCTAATTCTGTCATTCCACCTTTGTCATGGGTGGTTAAAGTTATTGTGACTTTATTATAAACATTTTCCCATTCAGGATGATGGTTTATTTGTTCGGCTTTCATTGCTATAGAAGTCATAAAAGAAAATGCTTGTTTAAAATCAGTAAATTTAAAAAGTTTGGTGTATGCCTCCCGACCATCACCTGTTTTTGTCCAACCATCCATATTTTCAAACTCTTTAATTAAATCCTTACATTCCATTACCAAAATCCTTTCTATTAATAATCGTTCTTAGTGGTTTCATATTAGATGCATAAGCTAGAAGTAAATTCAAAACATAATCAATCCTGTCATCTAACCAGTTAGGAATATTCTTTCCGTGAGAACCAGGATTAAATTCCTCAACGTTTCTAATAATAATGTTTTCTGGTATCCACATAATATGAGTGTTTTTATATGAAGATGATCTTAATTCAGCTATTGGATAAGCTCCGCCATTTCCACTACTAACTGATACAATTAAACCAGGTTTATGGGAAAGTTCACCATTACCACATAATAAGAAAATATTTTTTGCTGCTGGAGTTGCCATACCTCCGTATTCTGGAACAACTACAATAAAACCGTCTGAACTTTCTAAATTTTTTGAAATTGAATTCCAAGTTTCTCCCCACACACCCTCACCATTTTTTTTATCAGGTGACCAGAGTGGCAATGATGATTTAGCTAAATCTAATAAAAAAATTTCCAAATCATTATTTATATTTAATAAGTTTTTTTCAATAAAATCAGATATTTTTTTTGATTCAGAATTTATTCTATGGCTTGAAGAAATAATTGAAATTTTCATGGTAAATTTGCCGAAAGTTATTATTGTAATTAAATGACATTATTAACATATTATATTTTATTTTTAAAGATTAGATCAAAACAATGGATCAAATAGATATAATAAAACCAGATGATTGGCATGTACATTTTAGAGATAGTGACATTTTAAAAGCTGTTTTGCCAGAAACTTCAAGACATTTTGCTCGTGCAATAGTAATGCCGAATCTAATTCCACCAATTTTAAATGAAAATGATGCACTCCAATACAAGAAAAGAATAGAAAATGCTATTCCTAAAAATGATGATTTTAATCCTTTTATGACGATTTATTTAACTGAAAAAACAAAAAAAAATGAATTAAAATATGCTCATAAAAATGGTGCTGTATTTGCAGTTAAATTATACCCTGCAGGTGCTACAACTAATTCTGCCTCAGGTGTAAAAGACATAAAAAAAATTATGCCTATACTCGAAACTATGGCAGAAATAAAAATGCCTCTTCTAATTCATGGAGAAATGACTGATCAACAAATTGATATTTTTGATAGAGAAAAAATTTTTATTGAAAAAAAACTTGATTTTATTTGTAAAGAATTACCCGAACTTAAAATTACTCTTGAACATATAACAACAAAAGAGGCAACAACATATATTAATGAAGGTAACAAAAACTTAGCAGCCTCTATTACACCTCATCATTTATCTTTAAATAGAAACGCTATTTTTGTTGGTGGCATTAGACCTCATAACTATTGTCTCCCCATCCTCAAAAGAGAAACACATAGAAAAGCACTTATAGATATGGCTACAAGTGGAAACTCAAAGTTTTTTCTAGGAACAGATACTGCCCCTCACCTAAAAGGAGACAAAGAAAGCGAATGTGGTTGTGCTGGTATCTTTAATGCAACATACTGTATGTCAATTTTAGCTGAGATATTTGATCAAAATAATTCATTAGATAATCTTGAGAGTTTTACAAGTTTAAATGGTTCAAATCATTACGGTCTGAAACCAAATAGTAAAAAAATCAGACTTTTGAAAAGGAAATACCCTATTACTTTCATAGATAGAATAAAAGTTAAAAAACAATCAATAATAGTCTTTAAGCCTGATTTTCCTGTCTTTTGGGAAGTGGTTTAGTTTTTTATGAAAGATGTTAATGATATTACTGTATCAATTGTAAGTCACGGACAATTCAATATTTTATTGCCACTTTTAAGCGATCTTAGGGATTGTAAATCATTAAAAAAAATAATACTTACTATTAATATAAAAGAAGAAATTGTGAAACCAAAATGGATTAGAGATCTCCCAATCTTTTGGATTTATAATAAATCTGTTAAAGGATTTGGGAGCAACCATAACAATGCATTTAAATTTTGTAAAACTAAATACTTTTGCGTTTTGAACCCTGATATAAGATTGGAAAAAAACGTTTTAGCCGACCTAATTTTTTTAAAAGAAAATGAGAAAGTCAATATTATTGGTCCTAGTATAATAAATGTTAAAAAAATTAGATCTCTAAACAGTCGAAAATTTCCAGGATTGCTTTTTTTATTAACAAGAATATTTATGCGTCCAAAAGAAGAGTTTTTCCATAAAGAAAATGATAATATTTTACTTACTGATTGGATTGGAGGAATGTTTCTAGTTTTTTCCCGTAAAGATTATTTAACTCTTGATGGATTTGACACAGATTATTTCTTATATTTTGAAGATGTTGACATATGTAAAAGAGCAAATGAACTTGGTTTTAAAGTTGCACAATCAAAACATATTGTTGCCATCCATGATGCACAAAGAAGAAGCTATTCTAATCTATTATATTTCATGTATCATATAAAAAGTTATTTTTTATATTTAATAAAACACCCAATAAAATTAAACTTTTAACTAACGTTGTTGATCAAAAATGAAATTTAAAGTTTGTTTGATTGTAGATAATCCTCTTAGAGACCTTGAAGGTATTACTTTAATAGCATGGCACTTAGCTCAACAAAATATTCTTTGCTATATTGTCCCAATGTATTATCAAGCTTTTGACGTAATATCCTTAAGGCCTGATCTTGTAATAATAAATTACTTAAGGCCTAACAATGTAAACTTATTGCTAAGGTACAAAAAAGAGAATATAAAAATATGTATATTAGATACTGAAGGTTCTCCAGGCAGAGATTTATCAAAATTCTCAAATTTTATTTATAAAATCAAGGAAAGAGATTTAGTTGATTTATATTGTTTATGGGGAGAGGATCAATATAAAGCTTTTAAACAAAAAAAGTTATTTGATGAAAACAAATTAAAAATAACTGGTTGCCCAAGATATGACTTTTGTGTGTATCCCTATAATCAAACTTTAAATCAAGTCTTTAAGAATAAAAAATTTATATTAGTTAATACAACTTTCCCAGTTGGGAACCCAAAGTTTACATTAAATTATAAAATTGAAGAAAAAGCTATGGTTGACATGGGTTATGATAAAGTTTTTGCAAAGAACTATGCAAGAGATTCTTTTGTAACAAACAAAAAATTTATAAGTATTTTGTTGAAGATTACCAAAAAATTTCCGAGATTTAATTTCGTTTTAAGACCTCATCCTTTCGAGTCAAAAAAACCATATGAAATTCTTTTAAAAAATTCAAATTTCCATATATTTCAAACTAAAACTGCTATCGAATGGTTAAATTGCTGTGAAGCTCTAATTCATTTGAATTGTCAAACTGCTATTGAAGCAGTCATGATGGGTAAAGAAGCAATTTCAGTAGAATGGATAAATACACCTCATTTAAAAATACAAGGACCTCCAGGAAATATAAGCCACACAGCTAAAAATTTAAAAGATCTTATCAATTATGTAGAAAAAATAACAAATCAACAAAAATTAATTCCAAGTAAAAAAATGATTGATGAAAGAAAAAATTTAATCTCATCAAGATATTTTAAAAATGATGGACTTTCTTCTTTTAGAGTTAGCAAAGTTGTTTGTGAAGTTTTAAAATCTGATTATAAAAATTATAGTGAAAATAATAATTATAAGTTTAATTATAAACAATATGCTAGAGAATTTCTGGGATTTAAGACATTCCATTTTTTAAGAAAGATAATTCAAGGTGAAAAATCAGAATTTAGAAGGAATGAAAAAAATTTTGATATAAATGAGTTAAATCAGATTATTAATAAGTTAAACAAAACTATTTCAACAAAAAACATTGTCAAAACTAATGAAGTTTTTGAACATGAATTATATATTCCAAAAATGTTTAGCAAAAAAACAATTAAAATTTTTACTTAATTAGATTGGAAAAATAATGAATAATTCTTTTATATTTAGAGGCAACAATTACTCAGAACTCTTTAAAAATTTTGGAAAAATTAAGCTTACTAGGTGTATTTGTTGCAAAAGCAAAAATTTAGACATTTGGGCTAGCTTTGATGGTTTCACAAGTAATATCTGCAATAATTGTAATTTAATATTTATGAACCCACAACTTGATAAAGAAGGACTTAAGGAATTCTATGAAAACTATATTGGTGAAACTAGATTAAATAACAAAATAAAAATGGAACAACGATCAATTCAATATAAGTTGGATGCCAAAGCTTTATTAAAGTTTGTAGATAAAGGAAATATTTTAGATATTGGATGCAGTGGTGGTTATTTTTTAAAAAATATACCTGATAATTTTAAAAAATATGGAACAGAGCTAGACCCTATTGCATTTGAAATAGCAAAAGAAACACTAAGTATTGATGAGAAAAATATTCATCTTGGTGATGTTTTGAATTGTTCTTTTGATGAAAATTTTTTCGATGTCATATCGATGAGAGGTGTCATAGAACATGTTCCGGATCCTGTTGAAACTATAAAAAAAGTAAGTCAATTAATGAAGTCCGGTGGGCTTTTTTATATTTGCGCCACACCTAACGGTGAATCATTTGCTGCAAAATTATATAAACAAAACTGGAATTTATTTCATCCTATAGAACATTTGTGGCATTTTTCTATACGAAATATTTCTCTACTTACTCAAGATTTTGATTTGAAACTAATTTGGTCAGACTATCCTTACATTGGCACACCTTATGAAAATATATATGAAGATGTAAAGTTAATTAATGATAAAATCAAATCAGAAAAACAGGGTAAAATAAATAATAATGTCAGCCCACCATTTTTTGAAAATATGATGTCTTTAATTTTTGAAAAAAAATAATTACTTGTCTGAAGATTTAATATGAACAAAAAAGAAACGACAGAAACAATCCCAAATACAGATGAGCACATTGATACTTTAAGTAACTCAAGGGCTTTAAGAGTAATGCTTGATAACCACATTAGCGCTTTTCATGCTGTCGAGAATTCTTTAGATACTATTGAAATATCTATTTCTAAAATTACAAAATTGTTAGAAAAAAACCCTAAAAGTAAAATTATATATGTTGGCGCAGGTACATCTGCTAGAATAGCTGTTCAAGATGGTGTTGAACTCGTTCCCACTTTTGGTTGGCCAACTAAAAGATTAAAGTTTATAATTGCTGGCGGTAAAAAAGCATTAACTAAATCAATAGAGGGAGCTGAAGATTTACAAAACACATCAGTGAAAAATGTAGTAGGAAATATAATCAAACCAAATGATATAGTGATTGGATTAGCTGCAAGTGGATCAACAAAATTTACAACAGAAATTATAAAATATGCAAATAAAATTGGTGCTTTAACAATCGGTATAAGTAATAATTTAAACTCAAAACTTGAAAAAATTTCAAAAATTTCAATTATTTTAAATACAGGCGCTGAGATTGTGGCAGGTTCAACAAGGCTTAAAGCAGGGACTGCTCAAAAAATATGTTTAAACTTAATATCAACAATTGTAATGGCTAGATTAGGAAAAGTTAAAAGAGGAATGATGAATAACTTAATACCCACAAATAAAAAACTACTAAATAGAAAGAAAATAATTAATTCTCTTTTATCAACCAAAGAAAGAGAAACTTAGATTGCATTTGTTTTATTATCATTTTGATTTAATTTTGTGGGGACTCAGCGCATTTGTTCTCAGTACATTATTAACTTATTTTTTTATAAATGAAAAAATAATTCCAAATCGGTATTCTAATGACCTTTTAACAGGTTCTCAAAAAATTCATGTTAAAAATGTGAAGAGGATAGGTGGCTTACCTATAATATCTTCAATATTAATAATATTATTAATTCAGTTTTTTTATGTAGAAAAACAAGATTCTGGTCTATATAATGTTTTAATATATTGCATTTTTATTTTTGCTATCGGCTTCACCGAGGACTTAATAAAAGATATTAGACCAATAAGTAGGTTAGTAGTTTTATTTATTATAACTTTGATCTGGTTGTTTTATTATAAAAATTTAATTTACAGTACAAACATTGATTTTGTTGACGATCTAATCAAGGTGGAAATATTTGCTCTAAGTTTAACTACAATTTGTATTATTGCTTCGTTAAATTCTACTAATATGATGGATGGTGCCAATGGATTACTTACAATGTTTTCAGCATTTGTATGCATAATACTTTTAATTTATTCTATAGAAGCCAAAAACCATATTCTAATAAATTTCTTAATAATTTTGACAAGTTCTTTATTTGGTTTTTTAATTTTTAATTGGCCAAAAGGTTTTATCTTTTTAGGTGATGGTGGATCATATTTCCTTGGAGCGATTTTATCAACTTTGTTAATCTATATGAGTAATAATTTAAATAATTTTAATATGTTAAATGCACTTGTTATAATGATTTATCCAATTTGGGAATTAATGTTTACTGTTTTTAGAAGATTATATTTTTCATCTAACATCGTAAAACCTGATAATTTACATTTACATACAATCTTACATGCAAATATAAAAAAAATTGATTTAGAAAAAAAGAGGAGTTTTAACAAAAATGCTCTTACAGGTTTATTAATAAATGTAATAGCATTATTACCCTCTTCAATTTTTTTAATTTATAAATCTAATAATACTTTAGAAGATAGAGAAAGCCTTGGTTTTTTTATAACTTTCTTTTCAATATATACGATATTATATTTATACTTAGTAAAAAGAAATAAAAATTAATTTTAAAGTGTAAGAGTTAAAAGTGAAAATTGATAAATCTGATTTAAACAATAAAAAAATCCTAATTATTGGCGATTTAATTTTAGATGAATATTTGTTTGGTGATGTTGATAGAATTTCTCCTGAAGCACCTGTTCCTATTTTAAATGTAAAAGAAACCGATAAACGATTGGGGGGTGCTGCAAACGTAGCTCTAAATTGCAGTTCTTTGGGATGTAAAGTGGATATAATTAGTGTTACTGGGGATGACATAAATGGAGATATTTTAATAGATAAATTGTCAAAGAATCAAATAACCTGTTTCATTGAAAAAAATAATAAATACAAAACTATAAAAAAAACTAGAGTTATCTCTAATTCTCAACAAATCTTAAGAATTGATGATGAGAAAGAGCCACCCCAGATAACAAATAAAACTATTTCTGTTTTTAAAGACAGAATTAAAACTTCAGATATTGTTATTTTTAGTGATTATGGAAAAGGTATACTAAAAAATTTGCCTAATCTTATAAAAATAGCAAATGAACACAAAAAAACATGTCTAGTTGATCCAAAAGGACCTGACATAAAAAAATTTAAAGGAACAGATATTTTAACACCTAACATGAGGGAGATTAAAATTCTAATGGGCTCTACTTATAACAATAAAAATTTCAAAAAGAAAATATTTGAAATGATGGAAAAAAATAAAATTTACAACATAGTTTTAACTAAGGGAAAAGAGGGGATGTCCTTATTTCAGTTAAAAGATAAAGAAGAGTTTAATATTGAAGGGAGGCCTAGCGAAGTTTATGATGTCACTGGTGCAGGTGATACTGTGATAAGTGTTTTGTCTGTTCTATTATCAATTAACTATCCTCTCAAAAACTCATGTACTATAGCAAATAAAGCTGGCGGAATAATTGTACAAAAATTTGGTACAAGTACGATAACATTTGAGGAAATTTTTTGATGGATATTTGGGTAACTGGAGGCGCTGGTTTTATTGGCAGTTCTCTTATAAAACAGCTTAATGATAATTATATAAATGATATACTCATAGTGGACGATCTAACTTATGGAGAAAAATTCACAAATCTTAGAAGGATCAACTTCGCTGAATTTCTTGATATAGAAGATTTTTTATATAAACTTGACTCAAATCTACTTGAAAAGCCTAAGTGTATTTTCCACCAAGGTGCCATAACAAATACCATGGAAAGAAATGGAAAATTGATGTTTAAGTATAATTATACTTTTTCTGTTAAACTTTTTAATTGGGCTAATGAAAAAAAAATTCCATTTATTTATGCCTCTTCTGCAGCTGTTTATGGTGTAAATGAAATATGTATTGAAGAAAAACAATATGAGAACCCCATTAATATTTATGGTTACTCGAAGTTAGCATTTGACAATTACGTAAGAGAAAAAATTAAAAAATCAACTAGTCAAATAGTTGGTCTGCGATATTTTAATGTTTATGGATATGGAGAACAAAATAAAGGAAATATGGCATCAACAATTTATCAATTCTATAATCAATATAAGATAAATAAAAAAATTAAATTATTTGGTGATTATTTGAAATTTAAAAAAGGCACACAATCTAGAGATTTTATATACATAGATGATGTTGTTGACACCATTTTATGGTTCTACAACAATAAAAGAATTTCAGGCGTTTTTAATTTAGGAACAGGCAAAGTTGCATCTTTTAATGATGTTGCTAGAGAAATTATTTTCAATGAGAATTCATCAAATGACCAAATATTTAATAATTCAGTTGAATACATAAAATTTCCTAATGATCTCAAAGGAAGGTACCAAAGTTATACTTTGGCTAACATGGATAAGATTAAAAATACAGGTTATAGAAAAGAGTTTCTAAGCATAAAAGAAGGTATTGCTAAATATATATATAAATTAAAAAAAGATGAGGGGTAATGAATTTGAATTTTGAGCAATTCTTCTTAAATAAAAGTGGCCTAAATTCCTCTAAAACTTCAATGGATAAAATCATCCAAAGACTTACTAAGCCAATAGTTTTTACGAATGGAGTATTCGATATTTTGCATAAAGGACATCTTAGTTATTTAATAGAATCTAAAAAACTAGGCGCAAGTTTAATTGTTGGAATTAATTCAAATGAGTCCTCTAAAAAATTAAATAAAGAGTTTAATAGACCTATTAATGATGAGAGAGACAGGGCTGAACTTGTTTCGTCTTTAAAACCCGTGGATCTTTGCATTATTTTCAATGAAGAAACACCTGAAAACCTTATAAAAAAATTACACCCACAAATTTATACAAAGGGAAATGACTATAATTTAAATAAATTGCCTTATCATAAAACCCTAGCACATCTAAAAATTAAAACGTATTTTATACCATTAATTAAAAATAAATCTTCAACATCTATTATAAAAAAAATAAAAGATACTAATTAGTAATAATTTCATTTTTTAACTTTTTAAATCCTCATAGGTATCTATATCAAACAAATCTTTGTTTTTTAAAATCAAAGGTAAAATATAATCTCCACTCACTGATTTGTTATTGAGAGTACTTCTCCTTATAAATTCAATGTCACCTGACTGAAAATATGAAATAGGTAATTGTTGTCTTGGTAAATTGTAAGATTCAAAAATATTACTTTGGGCAGAAACCATTTTGTCACCATCTAAAAACCATTGCCTATAGCTATGTTGTTTAACTGGAACAACGCTTCTAACCGAAGTTCCTAGTTTATTATTTTTAATTAATTCATAAGACTTTTCTATTAAATTTGGAGGCCTTAATGGTGAGGTAGGCCTTAATAAGGCGATATAATCAATCCTTTTGTTTTTTTCTTCTTCTAAAAATTTTACAGCATGATGAACTACCGGGTAATCTTGAGTACTATCTCCAGCTAAAGATTTCGGTCTCAGAAATGGTGTTCTAGCACCAAACTTATTAGATAGTAATGCAAATTCTTGAGAATCTGTTGATACTACAACATCCCTAATAAGTGATGATTTCTTAGCATAGTCTATACTGTGAGCAAGTAGAGGTTTCCCTCTAAATTGTATAATATTTTTTTTAATTATTCCCTTACTACCAAAACGTGCCGGTATTAGGGCTATAATATTTGTCATTTAAAACCTATTTTTAAATATCATCCCAACTAATAGCTGTATCTTTTTGAATATCTATTTTAACTTCTCTACCTATTATAATATCAACAAATTTAGGAAGTATGCCTCCACCTGGTCCTTTTATAATGATATCATCCAATCTAATTTTATCCCCTTTTTTAAGATTTTTAGATGCATAAATGCATTTTTGTTGCATATTTAAAGTAGTTAACTCTGCTGGTTGTACCTGTTTTATCCCATTACCTATTATTTTAGGAACCCTTTTTGCTATATCTACTAATTTTGACATTTCATCTAACTCAGAAGATAATATATGATCAGGTCCAACCATAGATCTAGAAAGTGTAAAATGCCTTTCGATAACATTCGCACCTAGTGATATTGCAGTATGAGACACAAATAATCCAAATGTATGATCCGAAAGACCTACTGGGACTTTAAATGTGTTTTTTAAAGTTTCAATAGCGGCTAAATTCATTTCTTCTTCCGGTGCAGGATAAGATGAATTGCAATGGAGTAATATAATATTAGGGTTTCCAGATTTCAAAATAGTATTTACAGCATCTTCTATATTAGACAAAGTACTCATTCCAGTGGATAGAATAATAGGTTTCTGTCTTTTAGCTACATATTCAATTAATGGAATATTAACCAAATCCATTGATGCAATTTTATAAGCAAAAACTCCTAATTCTTCTAAAAAATCAACGCTTGCAATATCAAATGGTGTCGAAAAAATTGGAATATTTTTTGTAGATGCATAATTAAAAATTATTTTCTGGTCCTCAAACGATAAAGATAAACGTTCAAATAAATCATAAATATTTTCTTGGAGTCCATCAGCTTCTTCAGCATATTTTGCAAATTTTTGAGTTTTAGATACTCTACTACCCTTAACGAAAGATTGAAATTTTATAGCTGAGCAACCAGACAATACTGCTTGATCTATTAATTCTTTAGCAACATTTACATCACCATTATGGTTAAGACCAGCTTCAGCAATTATGTAACATTCTTCACCATTACCAATTAAACTATTACCTAATTTTACATAACTATTTTGTAATGCAGGTTTAATTTGCTTAATTGTGTTCGAATTAAATTTATTGTTATTTAATATTTCGTCAGAAATATCAAAAGCCATATGAAATAGAATTTGACTATCAGCATAATTAAAGTCTCCACCAGTTCCAAGAGAATACAATTGATCGTATTTTCCTATTATTGATCTTGTTTTAGCTAATTCATTTTGATAACCTGCTGTTTGAACAGGATAGACGTAATCTTCTTTGTGGGTTATCGTATCTAATATATCTTCTTCATATAACAAAAAAGCTTTTTTCAAACCTGAAATAATTCTGTTTGAAAATTCAATATCAGTTAAGTTATCAATTTCGTCATTTTTGCTATAACAAGTTTCAGTTACAATTACTGTTTTATCTTGTTGACCTAATGATTTGCTCATTGTTTTTGGTTCAGTAATTCTATTAAACAATAATTTTTCAGAATCATAATAAAGCCAGTTTTTACCATTTGGTAGTAATCTATCCTTATTGATTAAAAAATATCCTAGCCTAACACCCCTAAAACTTAATTTTGATTCATAATTGAAAAACTTAGCCAAAATTGTGATTGGAATTGATGAAATAATAATATCACTAGGTTCTACTAATTGTTTAGAATTATCCGAAAAAATTATTTCTGTAATGATATTTCCTGAAGTTTTGAAATTAATTACTTTTTTATTAAATTTAATTTTACCTCCATAAGTATTAATTTTTTCTGCTATTCTAGAATAAACTGCACCAGTTCCTTTTTTAGATATTGCAGACCATTCATTAATATAAAATGGTGATATTTTTTCTCTAAATTGGATTCTTTTAGGAGCCCAATCTGCTGTCATATCATTAGGATTAATACCCCAAATTTTCATTGGATATTTTTCATAAAACATACTTCTTAAAGTTGGACCAACTTGTGCGTCCATGTATTCTTTATAATTTGAAGCTTTAGCTTTTTTAAGGTTATCAATTGAAGTAATTTCTTTGACAATCGTTTCTCTTAATTTTTGTGGATATAAGGAAATTTGTTCCCAAGAAATTGGATAAGAGTGAAATTCATCGAAGTTTTCTCCTTTAATATTACCACAATAATATTTACCTTCCTCTAACAAGTCTCCAAATTCTTTTTTCCAAAATTTTTCAAGATTTTTGTCTGGTGTATGAAATATATGAGGACCTATGTCTAAAGTAAAATCATTCCATTCCCAACTAGAACACAAACCTCCAACTCTATTTGAAGCTTCGAATATATGAACTTCCCTGTTGTTCTCAGATAATTTCCAGGAAGCAACCAACCCTGTAGGTCCAGCTCCTATTACGAAAATTTTTTCTTTTTTATTGACGCTCATGTATTCGATTTGATTAATTTTGGTTGATTTTTAAGTAATTAGATACAAATTCTAATTTTTTACATTGCAACTTTGTTAATTTTTCCAAAATTTGGCCTCTTCCATCCGCCATTCCATAAATAATTTGAGGTGCATCAAAATTGTCAACAACAATATCCTCTAATCTTCCATAAATACCACCAGATATAATGTATATATCATCTGTTAAAAGCTTTCTACCAGTTTTATTATTAATAAGTTTTTTAATTATAGTCGCTTGATCAACAAAAGAAATTACTCCAGATGAGACATCACTTCTATAAACTTCCAAATCTAATGCATAAGCATAATTTATTGCTGATTCAGTAATGTTACCTTTACCACAATCAATCAAAGCACCATTCTTCATCATGACAGAGACCATTTTTTCGTCAATTATGAGAGAATCTGTCTTCCCAGTACCTATAACCACATCACATAAGGTGCAGGCTCTTACCGGATCTTCATAAAATTCAGCACTAGCAATAGTATTTTTAGGTTTTATAGAATTAATAGTACTAGCTAATTGTAAACCTAACACTTTATCTCTTCTATTAATATTTACATATGCTCCACTTTCTACAAGTTTTAAAGCAAGTTTGAAACCAATATTTCCAGTTCCAATGACAGCAATTTTTAAGTTTTCAAAGTTTTTAAACCTGTGGCTTAAAAAAAACCAAATGGACTCTACTGTTAAATCATTAGGTTTGTAACTAATGATTTTTTGAAGAGGAAATGTTTTTCTTACTGCAGAAGAAATATTTCCAAACTCTATTCCACTAGCAGTTTTTGAGTTCTCTATATATAAAGATTTTTTTAAATTAAATTTTAAAAAAATTTCTTCGTCTGGAATATTCTGAATAGGGATTTTTTTTTCAACGTCTAATAGAAGAAAATCTACTAAATTTTCTATATAATCTGCAACTATAAGAGCTTCAATTTGAGATCCAACAACGCTCCCAGCAATAATTCTATTACCCGAAAACCTTATTGGGGTAGTATATGGACTAATCTTTGTGTTTGAACTTGTTGAACTTATAGAATAAAAAATCTGTTGGTTGCTTTTAGCTGTTTTTGAAATTTCTGAAAATTGGTTTTTTATAAGTTTTTGCCAATTCTTAAGCCTTACAATCTCATTTTTTTTACTTACCATTTTGTAAAACCACCATCGACAATAATATTTTCTCCATTAGTATAAAAATTTTTTTTACTTAGCAAAAAATCTAGAGCTGGCAATAAATCTTTTGTACACCCCATTCTTCTTGTTGGGTTTTTTTTTGTATAATTTCTGACAAAGTCATCTGATTGATTACTTTTTATACCACCAGGGGATAAAGTGTTGATTTGAATATTATAAGACGCGAAATGAGTTGCGAGGTATTTTGAAAACATAATGATACCACTTTTAGTTATACTATAAACTTCTGAATTATTTCTCCCACTTTTTCCATAAATTCTGTAATCGCTGCTATTAACACCATAAATTGATCCAATGTTAATAATCTTTCCCAAATTATTTTTAATCATTATCTTAATTGCTTCTCTAGACATTAGAAAAGTACCAACCAAATTTACATCTAGTACATTTTTAAAATCCTTTACTGTTCGAGATAGAAAAGGTGTAAAAACTCCTATTCCAGCATTATTAATTAATCCATAAACATTATTAATTTTTGAAAAAAAATCTATTACCTCATCTTCTTTAGTTATGTCTATTTGTATATTTTCAACATTTTGTTGATCATTAAAATTCTTTATCTTGTCTAATGCATAAATGTAATAACCTTCCTCGCACTCACTAAGGTGTTTGACAAATGCTTTTCCAATTTGGCCTGATGAACCAGTGATAATAATATTTTTTTTAATTTGAACATTCTCCTAAAAGATTAAATTATTGATTTTATGATTGTATCAAATGATATTTTTAAATTTTTAATGTTTTCTTTTTTTAACACATTTTTATCAGTTTGAAAATCTCCACAATTACCTTTAAAACTGCCATTGTATATTTCTTGCAAATTATTAATTAACTCATTTTTATTTGTTTGTTTATTTAAAGTTAAAAGATTTTCAACATCATCTTGGAATGGGTCAAAGCTCGTTTTCAGCATCAATTTTTTATAAAACATTGATGTAGCTGTAACTGCAGGGACACCTAAGATACCTGCCTCTAAAGAGCTAGTTCCTGTATTTGAAATAACTAAAGAAGCTTTTCTAATGGACTCCCTCGAATTTTCAAATGGATCAAGTAATACAACATTTGGTATTTCTTGTAAGTGTTTATAAAATTTATATGGTCTATTTCCAATTGCATGAGAATGCTCTTTAATTAGTAGAATGTAATCAACAGGTGTCGTCATTGATATATTTCTCACAAATTCAATCTGATTTGAATATTTTGAACCAACAACATCAATTGAAGCTTCAGGTTGGACATGTAAGGTTATTAAAATAAACTTTCTTTTAATGTTTGATAGCTTTTGGAAATCTAGAAATAAAAGTTGTAATTTAGACCTAATTATAGAAATTAACTTTATAAATATATCATTTATTAGAGAATTTTGTATATTTGGATTTCTAAAATTCAAAATTGAAATTTTTACTAACCTGTATAATTTAGGGATTTTTTTTAAATCAAATTTATTTCTGCTATTAAATTTTTCAAAATACTGAACGGGCTTATTCTCTACTACCATATTATAAGCATTTGCAGATAATTCATGAGCATTTTTATTATGACAATTTTTATAAAATTTAAGATGATTTTCATCTTTAAATGCTAAAAATCTATCTGGCAATAACTTATCTTTAACTGGAGCAACTATAGCTACATTATATTTCTTTGCAAATTTACAAATTAAAATTTCGTGAGTCCAAGTAGGTTCTATGAAAATAATTTTTGGTTTAACTTTGTTAAAAAAACTTTCAATTTCATTTAATATAAATGTAAGATAATTTTTTATATATTTTTCCTTTTTTTTTCTTAAAGTTCTGTCCATAAAAACAATTGAATTGAGTTTTATACCTAAAAATTGTTCAAAATAATAAATATCTTTTGTGAAATTTTTATTCACTTGTCCATTATAGTATAAATTAAGAATATTATTTTCGTGAACTCCTTGTTTTTTAAATAAATTAAATTCCTCTGGCATTACTGAAATTACATGTGTAAGTCCAATGTTTTTCAAAGCTAAAAACCATGATCTAGATCTATAATGACTTTCTACTAGTACTATTGAATCTGGCATGCAAAGTTTTCCTATAAAATATTGATGAAACTTAAACTATCCAATTACGTGGATTAGTCCAATTATTTTCTTTATAAGAAATTTCGTTGATAATAGATTTTACGTTTTCGCATAGTTTATAGGTGGATTTTTGAATAATATTTTTTATATTTTGAGCGTTTTTAGAGCTTACAATAATGTAATCTAAATCATCTAGTGAGTTTACATACGCTACTAACATTGCTAAATAATCTATGTTATAAGAATAAGCTAATTCTTTTAAAACATTAACAACAGAGTGAATTTCTTCATAGTAGTTGAATTTTTTGTTAAAGCTCTCAACATTTAATAATACACCCTGTAGAAAAATAGATCTTGCTACTAAAATCTTTTTCTTAGCATTTGTTTGTGCAATTTTATATAAATGAGTATTTACAACACTCACAGGCAATTGAACAACATTAAAGACATCAATAGATAAGGCTGATTTTAATTCAGAATCATTATAGATTGAAACACCGGTATTGTTTGCAAAACCATGGTTTTTTACTGCCTCAAGGCCCTTTTGAACAAATTTATCTTCTATTATCTCAATATTATTTTGGTGAAGATATAAACACTCAAAAAAGTCAACATTAGTTTTTTCAATAGATGATTTTAAACTTTTAAAAATTTTATCTATAGTATAGTGGGAATTACTGGATAAACCATCTACCTTTGTCCATATATTAAACTTTTTTTTATTTTTTCTGTGGTATTCACCAATTTTTTTCTCTGCTAATCCATAAGATGATGCAGTATCTATGTGTCTTATACCTAAATCATAGATGTAGTTTAAATAATTACCAGAGGAAGGGTTATTTGAAGAAGAAAAACCATAAGCAGGCATTCCAAACCCTGCTGAACCATAAATGATCTTATTATTATTAGAAAAAGACATTATTAGAAAATTTTTTCAGAATATTTTATGATTACCATACAGACCTACCTCCATCAATAATCATGTTTTGCCCTGTCATATATTTAGAATCTTCAGAGCATAAAAACTGAATAGCAGCTTTATACTCATCTTTGTTCGCCAAACGTCCCATCGGTATAAGTTTTTTAATATTTTTTACAAATTGGGCTGGTTGATCATTGTAAACACCTCCAGGGGAAAGAGCATTTGCCCTTACATTGCCATCTAACCAGTAAGTTGATAAATATTTTGTTAATCCTATAAGACCTGACTTTATAACAGAATAAGTAACTGGTTTAACTGGCTGGTTTTCAGAAAATTTTTTATCATTGGTTAAATATAATCTTTGATCAGGAGATATAACTGAGAGATCTGAAGCAATATTTAGTATAACACCTCCCCCATTTTTAGAAAAATAATTACCAAAAACTTTGGAACATAAAAATGCGCCAGTGAGACCCACATTAATTTCATTATTCCACTGTTCAAGAGAAAAATTTTCTAATCTACTGAATTTTAATGAATCTTTACTTTTTACTTTCGCATCAATAGCTGCATTATTTATTAAAATATCAATTCTTTTTTCATCTTCTAAAATTTTATTAAAAGTAGTTTTAATCGAATCCTCACTTGTAACATCTAAAAAAATTTGTTTGTATTTTTTATAATTTTTAAATCTTTGTGACTGTGATTTTGTAATATCACCTGAGTATACAACAGAACCTTTTTCTAGAAGAGCCTCACAATGTTCTTGTCCTAAAAGACCATTACCTCCTGTAATAATAGCAACCTTATTATTTAAATCATTATTTGACATTTAAATACCTTTTGTTTGCCCACCATCAACTACAAACGTTGTACCTGTAGAAAACGAAGAATAAGAAGAAAGAAGAAAAACAACAAAATTAGTGATTTCTTGAGGTGTTCCAAATCTATTTAATATTACTTGATTTTTCAACATATCAAGTACTTCATTCTGGTTTTTTTTAATTTTTTTTTCCCAAACAGATCCTTCAAACATGATGTTTCCAGGAGCTACAGCATTTATTCTTATTTTATAATTATTCAAATATTTTGCAATTGACTTTACATACATGTTCAGAGCAGCTTTTGATAATTGATAACCAGGTGATGCACCAACATTTTCAATACCACAAATTGAAGATATACATACAATACTTCCATCCTTCTTCACCATATAATCTGGGCTAATAGATACAATATTTGATGAGGGAAATAGATTTCTATTAAGCATCATATCAATTTCATGAAATGAACCAAATTTCATACCCTTTGAGGAACCATTACCAACATTGCAAACTATATGATCTAAAAGTCCACATTCTTTTTTAATTGTTTTTAGTAAATTTTCTGCTTGTGATTTATTCGAAACATCTGCGATTAAATGTTTGTAAGTATTTTTGCCTAATACATTTAAATTCTTTTTATTTTCAGATCTTGAATTAAAAATAACATTAGCACCTAAATTCAGTAAAGTTTGACCAATATAAAATCCAATACCATGCGTTGAACCAGTAATTAATATAAGCTTATTTTTAAAATCAATTTTCATTTTATAAGCCTTTAGAACTCCAACCACCATCAATTGTTATTTCACTACCAGTCATGTAAGATGATGCATTTGAGGCTAAAAATATTGAAGCACCAAGTATTTCATCTAACTCTCCCCACCTACCTAAAATAGTTCTTTTTTCTCTAATTCTTTTTTTTTCGGAGTCAAAATAACTCTCAGCTGTCATTTTAGTATGAAAATACCCTGGTACTATACAATTAATCCTAATATTTTTTGAGCCTAAATCATTGGCTAAAGCTTTTGAAAGTGATAAAACTCCACCTTTACTAGCACAATATGAAGGATTATCAGGAAAACCAAGACGACCACCAATGCTTGAAAAATTAATAATAGAAGAGCCAGAAATTAATAGAGGTCTAAATTGATTAATTACATTGTACATTGCCTTCAGATTTATATTTAAAGTTTTATCAAACCTAATCATTTCATCTTTGTTTTCAGAACTACTTAAACTTATTCCTGCAATGTTCATTAATACATCTACCATTATTCCTTTATCTTTCAAAAAATTCACTATGAATGAAATTTCATTTTCATTAGTAAGATCGCTTTCAAAAAAGTTTTTAAATTGAAGATTGCCTATTGGTTTTGTTCTTGAAATACCAATAACATTTGCTCCATTTAAGATAAAACCTTTCGCTACTTCAAGGCCAATTCCTGAACCACATCCTGTAATAATTACAGTTTTACCTTCGATTGAAAATAATTTACTTATCTGCATCTAAACCATATCCACGCATAATAATTTCACAAAATTTTATATCTTCAACATTATCAATTTGAGAACTTTTATAATCTTCCATAATATAATATCCAATTTTTCCACCTAATCTATTTTTATAGTTTTTAAGAATTTTAGGTTTGAAAATATAAAAAGAGCCATTTTCATGATACTTTGTTTCCAATAATTGTCTTCTCGATCTATTATTAAAATCATAATTTTCTGAA
Source organism: uncultured SAR116 cluster alpha proteobacterium (assembly GCA_902537945.1). GTDB lineage: Bacteria > Pseudomonadota > Alphaproteobacteria > Puniceispirillales > Marisalimonadaceae > Marisalimonas. The sequence continues at coordinate 7,084 of CACBDG010000001.1, read as the reverse complement.
ATAAATTTTGAATCTTTTTCTTTCCAAATAAAAAAATCTTTAATGATGTTAACTGATAATAAACTATCAAGTTTTTGTCTTTCAAATTTTTCTATAGCTTTGTCAAAATCAAAAAAGCTCCTTATTGGTGAAGTAACTTGAGGTGCAATTACCAATTTTGGTGAATATCCATATTTTTCATAAACATAATCCAAAGCATGATACCATCCACTTTCAGATGTGCTTCTATCCTCTGAAATATTATTAGGTCTTAAAATCGTTCTAACTCCTTTGGAAACAGAAAAATCTAGAATTTCTTCAGAATCAGAACTAACAAATGTTTCTTCAATATATTTACAATTTCTACAATGATTTATAGTCCATTCTAGAAGTGGCTTTCCACAAAAATTTATTAAATTTTTGTTTTTTATACCTTTTGATCCACCACGAGCTAAAATTATACCTAAACTTTTCATTATTTACCTTACAATTTATCTACCGCTCTTTTTTTCTTCTTGGTAATTTATACTACCATCATTCAACGTAATAATTTTATCACAAAATGGGATAACAAACTTATCATGAGTAACAATTAATATTGTAAATTTTTTTAGATTTTTTAAATTTCTTAAGATAATGTTTGCTGTTCTTTTATCCAAAGCACTAAATGGTTCGTCTAAAATAATTATTTTTTTTTCATCGTAGACAGCTCTAGCTAATCCAATTCTCTGTCTTTCACCTCCTGATAATTTAATGCCTCTTTCTCCCATTATTTCTTTTGATTCCATATTTGGAATGAATTTTTCCAATTTTGTAATTTTAAGAACTTCTATCAATTTTTTTTTGTCAATTTTTTTATCTAGAATAAGAGAAACGTTTTCTATTATAGATCCGTCAATAACAATGGTCTCTTGTGGAACATAAGAAATTTCTTTTTGCCAACTTTTTATCATATTTGTATTTAGATGTATTTGATCAATAAACACTTTTCCTTTTGAAGGACTAATTAAACCTGTTATTAATGATAATAACGTGGTTTTTCCTGAACCAGTTGTGCCTATAATAGCAGTTATTTCCCCTTTTTTTATTGTACAATTTATGTCATTCAAACTTGGAAATGTTTTTGATGGATATTTGTAAGTTAAATTATGAATCTCAATTTTATTTTTAAAATTTACAGAAATATATTTTTTGGAATTATATTTTTGTTTAGTTTCAAGATTTAAATAATTTAATATATCTAAAAAAGACTCTCTTGCTCCCATAATGGTTGCTACACCAGAGTAAGTTTTCAAAACTAATGGTATAATTCTATAAATAGCAAAAACAAAACCACCTAATAAAGGTATAATTTCAAAAAAAACACCAGAATTGATTGAAACTATACAGAAAATAGTTCCAAAAATTATAATGAATAACTCTAACCATATTCTTACACTCTGTGATAGAAATACATTGTCTCCTTCCGCAAATTTAAGCTTTTTATTTATAGAACCAAATTTATCTGTGAAGATTGAATAGGTCTCTTTCATTGAAATTAGTTTATACGCCGATAATGTGTCAGAGATTATCTTGACAACTAGATCTGAGTTTTTGGATATTATGAGACTATTTCTTATTATCTTGGATTTAGTTAATATCCAAAAAAGATAAAATAAAGATATTAAGGTCACGAAAACAAAGATTATTTCTACACCTGTACTAAAAATGAGATAGAAAATTACAGTTGATATAATTACAGTGTTAGTGCCGACTAGTATTATAGGGTGAACAATTTCTAAGCTTAAAATATGTATTTTTTTAGTTAACCCACTTATAATCTCACTTGTAGTTAAAGAAAAGTGATATTCCATTGGTTGTTTTAAAATTTTTAGAAACATTAAAGTTCCCATATCATTACCTATCGTATGTGAAAACCTTAACATCAACCAAAGTAAAAAAATTCTGCATACACAAGCTAGGATTAGAAAAAATATAAAAATTACAAACACATTGTCTGATTGATATTCCAAATTTAAATATTGACTAAAATTTTGATTGAATTCTAACCTTGTATTATTTTCAATTTTTGTCATGTACGATAATAGATGAAATATGGACCCAACAGTAAGCACTTCAAAAATAGATGTTATAATTGAAAATAATACTAAACCACTTGCTTGAATTTTTCTTTTAAAAGAAAAATTGTTCCATAAAATTTTTAAAAAAGAAGCCATTTAATCTACAACAATATTTTTTTAAATTTTCAATTAATCCAATGATATTTTTCAAGTTTTTTTAATATAACATCCTCTGAAATGGTATTTTTACACCTAACACTCCAAGGACATTTAAATGGGTAATTATCAAAAGGACCATTATTATGACCAATACATGGCATGCAATCAAACTTAGGATTAAATATGTATTGTGAATTTTTGTTTGACCAATTATACACCTTACTCGAAGAAAAGTTATACAATGTCAATGTCCGCATATTTAAAAAATTAGATAAATGGTGAATACCATTGTCGTTTGCAACAACAAACTTAGCATTTAAAATAAGAGAAAAAATATCTTTAATTTTTGTTTGTCCAACTAAATTATAAAAAAATATTTTTTTTGGAATATTTTCAATAATTTTTTTAATTATTCTATTATCTTCATTTGTGCCAATAATTACTGGGATTAATTTATATTTAAAATAAACATTTGAGATAAAATTTGAATAAACTTTAAAATCTAAAAATCCCATCTCCCAATTATGATTTTTAGTTGGACTTAATAAAAAATACTTAACTCTGGGAATAAAATTACTCTTCAAATTAACAAAATTATTTTTTATGTAAATTTTTTTAGAGTTATGAGCTTTTTTTGACGAATTAGGTACTAGAATATCCAATAATTTTTTATATTTAGTGATTTTATTAATAGATGTCATTTTGTAATCTTTTAAATCAAAACCCTCTGAGCTAACTAAGTTCTGTTTGTATATAAACCCAATTATTGGTGGTCTTTTTAAGTAAAAATGAAATAACATAAATTCCATAATTGGTGTTTGTTGAATTAAAACATATTCCAAGTTAGTACTTCTAAAAATTTTAAGTTCATTTAATATATTGTGTTTTTCATAATTTATCACTTTGACATTTTTATTTAATAGATATGTCAAATCTTTGAATTTTTTTTCTAAGAATATGGTAACGGGATACTTCAGAGATAATCCATTTATAAGGGGCAACATTAACACACAATCACCAAGTCCACCATAACATACAAAAACTAGATTTTGACTATCTATTCTTTTGATCTTTTTAGATGATTTATAATAATATTGAGAAAAGTAATTTAATGTATATCTTACAAATTTATCAATAAAAGAACCTTGAAACTTCTTTTTTAAAAAAAATAAAATATTCAAACTTTAAGTTCCCTTATTTAAGATTTATCTTATAAAATAACATATATTATTTTAAGAGTTTATAACTGAATAAAGAAATAAATCCTATGAATTACTTTAACATGTTACTGAAACAAGGCCATAAAATATTAATTTTTGGTAAAAAGGGGCAACTTGGTACATCTTTTAAAATTGGTTTTAATAGTCACAAGAATTTTCTTCAATTAGGTAAAGATGATGTAGATTTTTTAAATTTAAAATCAATACCTCCAATAATAAATGAATTTAAGCCTACTCTTATTTTTAATGTCTCAGCTTACACTAATGTAAATTTAGCAGAAAATAATATAGATGATGCGTACAAAATCAATGGAAATGCACTAACTGTAATTGCTAAAACTGCACTTAAAAATAAATCAACTTTGATCCATTTCTCAACTGATTATATTTTTGATGGCTTTAAATTAGGTAAATACAGAGAGACAGATTTACCTAATCCATTAAATATTTATGGTAAAAGTAAATTATTTGGAGAAAAAAACATATTAAAAAGTGAGTGTAACTTTTTCATTTTTAGAATTAGCTGGCTGATGTCAGAATTTGGTACAAATTTTTTAAAAACTATTATGAATAAAATTTATGAAGGTGAAGACCTGTTCGTAATAAACGATCAAATAGGATCTCCAATTTCGTCTGAATTAGTAACTCAGATAGTCGTGGAAATTTTAGCTAAAGATAAAATTAAGAATCCTAAAGAAATATTTCATCTGAGTACTAAGGGTAAAATTTCATGGTTTGACATAGCTATTCATACAGCTAAAATAATGAGTGCGTCAAAGAATGTGAATATAAAATCTATAAGTAGCAATTATTATGACTCAAAAGTTAAAAGACCACAAAATTCTATTTTTGATCATACTAAAGTCGAACAAATACTCGGCAGAAAATTACCTTTCTGGAAAGACGACATAACACCCGTAATTAAAAAAATTTTATTAAAAACTAATAATTAACATTCCAAATTAAAAAAATTTTTTTTAATACATTCTCTTATAAAGTTATATTGTGGTTTTAAGGATTTGATCGCGTCATTGTCTCGAAAAGCCTGCAATATAAAAATTCCATCGAAATTTCTTGTAGATAAATATTTAAAAAAATTTTCAAAATTACAATCACCTGAACCTAATTTTACCGACCCGCCTTTAAATCTCCTGTCTTTAATATGTATATTTGTTACTAAATGACCATATAAATCTAATTCTTCAACGAAGTTATAACCCAATGAAGCACTGTTGCCTGTATCATAATTTATTTTAATTTGAGGTTTATTTATACTATTAACAAATTCATAAAAATCTCTAGGTGGCAAATCAGTTTCTAGACAAATATTTACATCTAAATTAATTTCATCAGTTATTTCGTTAAGAAACTTTTTAGCAGATTGTTTCTTTTTCTTACAATTTAATAATGATGAGTTATCAACTAGAGGTATGACAATATCTTTTACACCTATAGTTTGACAATTTTTAATTAATTTTTTTAAAACAAAAAAATTTTTTCTTTTAATAGATTTTTCGTCAATAAATATAGGGGATTTCATAAAATAATCTGCACAGACAGATTTAATTAAAATTTTTGATTTATTTGAATGGTATTGAATTTTTTCTAGTCCTGATTCAGAAAGAAGAGGGTTTTTTTGATTTTGATCGTAATCTAATATAAATTCAATACAATCAAATCCAAATTCTCTAGCAAGACTAAACTCTTTGCTCCAATAACCTACTGGATGAGCTTGATAGTTACCTTTATATTTTGGTAATAACCTACCTTGCATAATTCCAAATAAATTTTTCATTTGATTAATTCTATAAATGCGCTCTTAATTTTTTAGCGACTTCTTTTTCTTCTGGAGTAATTTTTTTAATTCCATCGCCTAAGGCTTTTTCAATTTTTCTAATAGCTCCTACTAGCTGCCTTAAACCATGAGGCTCTATTGACGCCGCTTGGTCAGAACCATACATTGCTCGATCTATAGTGATGTGTCGTTCTATAGACGAAGCTCCTAATGCGACAGCAGCATAACTAATTGATAAACCTGTCTCATGACCACTATATCCCACATTACATCCAAATTGTTTTTTTAACATCGGAATACAAAGCAGATTTGCATCACTGTCAGGCATAGGGTACGTGGAGACAGTATGCATAAGTTCAAAATCACAACTTTCATCTCTGAAAATATCCACTGCTTTTCTTATTTGATCCATTGTAGACATACCAGTGGATATAAAAGTATATTTTTTTTCTTGAGCAACTTGCTTTAAGAAATTTTTATCAACAATCATTGCTGAGGCAATTTTGTTATACTTACAATCAAATTTCTTAAGAAATTTTTGACTTTCTACATCCCATGCAGATGCAAACCAATTAATATTTTTTGATTTACAATAACTATCTATTTCTAAATAATCTTCATAAGTTAATTCTAAACCTTCTTTTTGTTCTCTTTGTGTGACACCCCAAGGACTATCTCTTTTTGAGTTAAGTATCTCTTCTGAATAAACTGCATTAATAGTTCTTTTTTGAAATTTAACAGCATCACATCCTGCTTCTGAAGATATATCGATTAATTTTTTTACGATTTTCATATCACCATTATGATTAATACCAATTTCTGAAATAATTTTAACTGACATTTTATATCCTTATTTTTTTATATATTAGCAAATATGTTAATTATTTAAATTAATGAACCCCTTAGATATTAAATTATCTTCAACATATTCAACTAATGCATGTCCTATAGTAATATGACATTCTTGAATTCTAGCTGTATTGTTACTTGGCACAATGATAGATAAATCACATATATTTTTTAAAATTCCACCCTCACTTCCTAAAAAACCAAAACTTGTAATTCCTTTTTGTTTTGCAGCAATAGCCGCTAGTTCAACATTTTTTGACATTCCAGAAGTACTAATACAGACTATTATATCGCCTTTTTTCCCAAGAGCTAATAAATTTCTTTCAAATAAATGATCAAAACCAAAATCATTTCCACAAGCTGTTATAGTAGATACATCTTGGGTCATCGAAATTGCAGGAATAGCCTGTCTGTTAATATTCGGTCTTAATCTTACTAACATTTCAGCGGCAAGATGTTGTGCATCTGCTGCGGACCCCCCATTACCACAAAGCATGATCTTATTACCACTTTCTATACAGCTAGTAATTTCATCTCCCATAATTTTAATTTGATCTAAGAAAATCTTATCTAATAATAATTTCTTAACTTTTATTGAATCTAATAAAGCTTGTTTTAAATGTTTAGTCATTTTAAAAAATCTGCTTTCATAAGATAGTCTAAAGTTTGTCCTTCTTGATCTTTTAAAGATAGCAATGGGTCTGTAACAGGCCAATTAATATTAATATTTTTATCATTCCATAGTAAACAGCATTCACTATCTTTATTATACGGTTGATCAACCTTATAAGAAATTACAGTTTCATTTTGTAAAGCGAGAAAACCATGTGCAAAACCTGCTGGCATAAAAATATTTTCATTTGTTTTATCATCTAAATAATAGCTTGTCCATTTACCAAAAGTTTTAGATCCAATACGAACATCAACCATGACATCAAGAATTTTACCTTTTAGAACAGTCACTAACTTACTTTGAGCATTGTTACCACTTTGAAAATGAAGTCCTCGAAGAACGTTTTCTT